>NZ_JXQZ01000064.1 GCF_000878135.1 Frigoribacterium sp. MEB024 | reverse complement strand
GTCCGCCGCACCGGCGGACCCGGCCGACGCGCAGCCCGCCGGCACGGCCGCCCCGGCCAGGCCGGTGAGCGTGACGAGCACGCCGAAGTCGAGGGTCTGGTCGCCGGTGCCGTCGGCGGCGGAACCGTCCAGGGCGACCGAGACGGTGACCGGCACCTCCTGCCCCGCGGCGAGCCGGACGGGCGCGAGCACGGGGGTGCAGCCGTCACCGGCCAGGGTGACGGGCGGCAGGTCGCCGACGTCGAGGTCGGAGTGCGAGCTGACCGTGACCGCCTCGGCGAAGGCGGGCGACGAGGTCGTGACGTCGACGAGGCGGGCGCTGAGCGCGGCCGGCTCGCTCGAGAGGTTCTTCACCCAGAAGGTGCCCGTCGTGCTCGCCCCGGGGACGAGCCGCAGGTCGTCGCCGAACAGCGCCGAGTCGAGGCGGCCCTGCCAGTGCTCGCCGTCACCGCTGACCATCAGGCGGGGCGCGGCGGCGGCCGTGGCGGAAGCCGCGGCCGACAGGACGCCGCCGGTGGCGACGAGCACCGCGACGACGACCGCGATCGCCCGGCCGCCGGTCACCCGCACTGGATGTTCCTCGTCCCGTACTGGTCGTAGACCACCTTGAGCGTGCCGACGGCCATGAGGTCGGTCGGCTGGCCGTCGACCATCACGCGGATATCGACGCTGATCAGGCCGTCGCCGAAGGGGTCCTTCGGCACGTTGTCGCGGGTGAAGGCGAAATGCGGGTAGTCGCCGGTCTGCTCGTTGTTCGAGACCCGGGTGCTGCCGACGTAGGTCGCGTAGCGGGTCGCGGTCGCGCGGGTCGACGGGTCGAAGTCGAGCCAGGCGTAGGCCTCGCCGTCGGTGCGGCAGACCGCGGTCTGCGCGGGGACGATCGTGTTGTTCTGCACGATGCGGCGGTCCTGCGGGGTGGCGGTCCACGACCCTGCGGCCAGCGACACGGTGAGGACGGGGTTGACGCGTCCGGTGGGCGACGAGGTCGCGATCGAGGTGCGGAGACACCAGGTCGCGCTGGCCTTGGCGGCGAGGCTGCCCGACAGGTTCGGCGCGGCCGACCAGGTGCCGCTGACGCTCCCCGAGCCGACGGCCGCCGTCGAGGTGCAGGCGGACGCCGCGGACACGGGCCAGCCGACGACGGCGATCGACGCGGCGAGGTCGGCGGAGCTGCCCGAACTCAGGCTGCCGCGCGTCGAGTACGTGGCCGCGACCGTGCCCGAGTTCGTGAAGGTCCAGGGCGCCGTGAGCGACCGGGTCGATCCGGAGTAGTCGGCCTGCAGACCGTCGACCGTGCCGGCCGTGAGCCCGACGGCGCCGGCCTTGACCTGCTCGGTGAGGGTGGCGGACGCCGTCCAGAGCGCCGAGGCCGCCCCTCCGGAGGCCAGGGCGACGCCGACGATCACGCCGACGACGACGGCGGCCAGGACCGATCGCACGCCAGACCGGGGCCGTGGGCCCATCGCGTGCCGCCGTCCGCTCACGACGCGGCGCCCGGTCACGGGGCCACCTGCGTCCCGGTCAGGACGAGCCCGATCGACGAGGTCTGGTTCTGCAGGGTCGCCGGGACGTCCGAGTCGAGGGTGACGACGATGCACCCGGTCGCGGTGGCGCCGGCGGGCAGGGTGAAGTAGCCGCTGCCGGTGTCGAAGGCCGAGGGCCGCGCCGAGTACCCACCGACGCCCGCGACGCAGTCCGCGGACTTCGCGACGGCCGCGAGCTTCACGGTGAGCTCGCCCGGCAGGGCGGATGCCGACGCCGTGGTGGTCCCGGCCGACACCCGCATGGCCAGGGCGACCGAGCCCGTGTTCGTCGCGCTGAACGTGCCCGCGGTGGCGCCGCCGGGGCCGAGGGCGGAGGTGTCGAGGGCCTTGACGCCGCCGACCGAGAGTCCCGCCGTGCCCGACGCGACCGTGACGGCCGTGGGGGCGACCGCGGAGTTCCACAGCGCGTACGTCCCGCCGGTCGCCACGAGCGCGACGGTGACCGCCCCGGCCACGATCGCCGTCCCCGCCCACAGCGAGCGCAGCGGACGACGGGACGAGGAGGCGCGCTCGGGCGAGCGGTGACGCGCGCGTCCGCCGGGCTGTCCGGTCAACGTCTCACCCCCTGGTGGTCGGTCGTGCGATGCGGTGGCCCGTGAGCCCCTGGTCGGGCGGGTCGGACGGGAGGGGGCGACCGGACCGCGTCGGGTGCGGTCCGGTCGCCGGTCGGAGAGGCGGGGTGCAGCGGCCGTCGGGCCACCGGCACCGGCTACGCGATGGCGCGCTGCTTCAGGGTGAAGGTCAGCTTGCTCAGGTCGAGGGTGCCGCCCTGGCTCGCGGCGTCGGACACCGTCGAGGGCAACTCGACGACGAAGGTCGCGACGGCCGACGTGCTGCCGGCGGAGACGGGGGCGACGACGTAGCTACCGGCCGTGCTGCCCGCGGTGACGCCGGACGGCAGGGTCGTGGAGCCGGCGGCCGTCGAGAGGGTCAGCGTGTTCGTCACGTACGGCTTGAGGCTGCCGGTGACCGAGGCCGCGTCGTAGGTGAGGTCGGCCCGCAGGTCGTTGCCCGAGGCGGCGATGGTGATCGGCTGCGTGAACTGCAGCTTGCTGCCGGGGACGATCTTGTAGGCGGCGACCTGGGCGGTCGTCAGGGCCGTGCTCCGGCCGTTCGTGACGTCGGTCCAGCTGCCCGCCGACGACTGGGTGAGCGAGAGGGTGCCCGAGGCGACGCTGGCGGCGTTGACCTCGGTGCTGGCGTTCCAGAGGGCGAAGGTCCCGGCGCCGCCGAGGAGGAGGGCGATGCCGGCGGCACCGGCGACGGCACCCTTGACGAGCTTGTTCATGTGGGTCCTGTTCCGCGCGCCGAGGCGCGCTCGAGCACCGCCGTGCACCGTCGGTCGGGTCGACGTCGGGGTGGCACACGGCGCTGCAGGGGCTGTCGGCTCCGGGTCGGGCGGCCGATCGGTGTCGTCGGGCGCCGGGCTCTCGAGGAGTTCGGGTTCTTCGGGCGGGCAGGCCGCGACGACAGATCCGACATTACGCGGTCCCCCAAAGTGCCGACAGGCCATCCATGCCGATGCATGCACCCAGTTGGGGGGACAAAACGGACCGTGACGTCTGTCGGCGACAGGGCGGACACGCGTTTGTACCCCGAAATGCGCGAACCGCACCCCGATCCGCACCCGGCACCCCGTCCGGGGCCCGGGTCGCGTCAGGGTCGGGACCGGGCGGGCCAGACCGGGTACGGTCGACAGCGTGGCGACAGCATACGAACCCAGAGTCGGGCGGATCCCCATCACGGGCCTCACCCCGACGACACCCGACCGAGTGTTCCCGACGAAGGCCTTCTCCGGCGAGGTGGTCACCTTCGGGGCGACCGTCTTCCGCGAGGGCCACGACCTGATCGGGGCCGACCTCGTCACGATCGACCCCGAGGGCGCCGAGACCCGGCACCGCATGGTCGCCGGCATCCCCGGCACCGATCGGTGGACGGCCCAGGTGCAGCTCGAGACCGAAGGCGACTGGGCCTGGCAGGTCGAGGCCTACACCGACGACTGGGCCACATGGCTGCACGCGGCCGAGATCAAGGTGCCGGCCGGACTCGACGTCGAGGTCACCTTCGCCCTCGGCAGTCGACTGCTGACCGACGCCGTCGACGAGTACCCCGACACGACCCTCATCCGCGACGCGGCCAAGGCACTCGCGAATCCCGCCCTCTCCCCTGCCGCGCGCCTCCGCGTCGCCACCGACCCGCGCCTCGCCGCGGTCCTCCTGGTGAAGCCGCTCGCGAGCCTCGTCACGCGCAGCGCGCCCGAGGCACTCCGCGTCGAGCGGAGCCGTGCCGGCCTCGGCAGCTGGTACGAGTTCTTCCCCCGCAGCGAGGGCGCTCGCAAGCAGGCCGACGGCACGTGGAAGAGCGGGACGTTCCGCACCGCGGCCCGCCGGCTCCCGTCGATCGCCCGCATGGGCTTCGACGTCGTGTACATCCCGCCCGTCCACCCGATCGGCACGACGTTCCGCAAGGGCCCGAACAACTCGCTGACCGCCGGTCCGGCCGACCCGGGCTCGCCGTACGCCATCGGCTCGGCCGACGGCGGGCACGACGCGGTGCACCCCGACCTCGGCACCGTCGCGGACTTCCGCTGGTTCGTCGACGCCGCGAAGAACGCCGGCCTCGAGCTCGCCCTCGACCTGGCGCTGCAGTGCTCGCCCGACCACCCCTGGGTCTCCGAGCACCCCGAGTGGTTCACGACCCTGCCCGACGGCACGATCGCCTACGCCGAGAACCCGCCCAAGAAGTACCAGGACATCTACCCCCTCAACTTCGACAACGACTACGAGGGCGTGAGCCGCGAGGTGCTGCGCATCGTGCGGCACTGGATCGAGCTCGGCGTCACGATCTTCCGCGTCGACAACCCGCACACGAAGCCGGTGCGCTTCTGGGAGTGGCTGCTGCACGAGATCCGGCAGACGAACCCCGAGGTGGTCTTCCTCTCGGAGGCGTTCACCAAGCCGGCCATGATGCAGGCACTGGCGCAGGTGGGGTTCCACCAGTCGTACACGTACTTCACCTGGCGCAACGAGAAGTGGGAACTCGAGGAGTACCTCGACGAGCTGTCCAAGGAGACGAGCGCCTGGCTGCGCCCGAACCTCTTCGTCAACACGCACGACATCCTCACGCCCTACCTGCAGTTCGGCGGACCCGCGGCCTACAAGATCCGGGCCGCGATCGCCGCGACCGCTTCTCCGACCTGGGGCGTGTACTCGGGTTACGAGCTCTTCGAGGACGTGGCGCGACCGGGCAGCGAAGAGAACATCGACAACGAGAAGTACGAGTACAAGCCCCGCGACTGGGCCGCCGCCGAAGAGGCCGGGGCCTCGCTCGCGCCGTACCTGACGCAGCTCAACCGCATCCGCGCCTCCCACCCGGCCCTGCGTCAGCTGCGCAACCTCGAGATCCACTCGAGCGACGACGAGTCGATCCTCGTCTTCTCGAAGTACCTGTCGCGTGCGCACACCCGCAGTGGACGCGCCGACGGCATCATCGTGGTCGCGAACGTCGACCCGCACTCCGCGCGCGAGACGACCGTCCACCTCGACGTCACGAAGTTCGGGTTGCAGCCCGGTGGCACCTACACCGTGCGCGACCTCATCACCGGTCAGTCGTGGACCTGGGGCGACGACAACTACGTCCGACTGGACGCCTTCGTCGAACCGGTGCACGTGCTCTCCGTCGACCTCAACCGAGCCCCGTAGGAGCACCCCGATGACCACCACTCCCCCGACCGGCCCCGACGCCGGCCTCGACCAGGGCACCGACACCCGGGTCGACCCCGCCGAGACGAGCGACACCGACGGCCTGTTCTCCCTGGGCGACGACGAGGTCTTCTCCGCCGCCGCCGGCACCCACGGCCACCCGCACGCCGTCCTCGGCGCCCACCCCCGCGGCGGCCGCACCGCCGTCCGCGTCGTCCGACCGCTGGCCGATACGGTCACCGTGACCGGCGCCTCCGGGTCGTCGTTCGCGCTCGAGCACGTGGCCCACGGCCTCTGGCAGGGCGTCACGAGCGAGCCCGTCGGCGCGTACACGATCGAGGCGACCTACGAAGGAGGCGCGGCGTGGGTCTCCGACGACCCCTACCGTTTCGCCCCCACCGTCA
This sequence comes from Frigoribacterium sp. MEB024, assembly GCF_000878135.1. Classification (GTDB taxonomy): domain Bacteria; phylum Actinomycetota; class Actinomycetes; order Actinomycetales; family Microbacteriaceae; genus Frigoribacterium. The sequence goes on along the minus strand of NZ_JXQZ01000064.1, from coordinate 34,673 downwards.
CCGAGTTCGACCTGTACCTCTTCGGCGAGGGCCGCCACGAGCAACTCTGGAAGATGCTCGGCAGCCACGTGCGCGAGCACGAGGGCGTGACCGGCACCTCGTTCGCCGTCTGGGCGCCGCACGCCCGTGCCGTCCGCGTGAAGGGCGACCTCAACGGCTGGGACGGCGAGCGGCACGCCATGCGCCGCCTCGACGGCAACGGCGTCTGGGAGCTCTTCGTGCCCGGAGTGACGGACGGCATCTACAAGTACGAGGTGCTCACCCCCGACGACGTCTGGGTCGAGCGCGCCGACCCCATGGCGCGCACCTCCGAGGTGCCGCCGCTCACCGGCTCGGTGATCACCAGGGCCGCCCACGCCTGGTCCGACGACGCCTGGATGGCCTCCCGCGCCGAGAACGACGTCCACGCCGGCCCGATGAGTGTCTACGAACTGCACGTCGGCTCGTGGCGACCCGGGCTGAACTACCGCGAACTGGCCGACCAGCTGATCGAGTACGTCGGCGAGCTCGGCTTCACCCACGTCGAGTTCATGCCGCTCGCCGAGCACCCCTTCGGTGGCTCGTGGGGCTACCAGGTGACCGGCTACTACGCCGTGACCAGCCGTTTCGGCAGCCCCGACGACCTGCGGTACCTGATCGACCGGCTGCACCAGGCCGGCATCGGCGTGATCATGGACTGGGTGCCGGGGCACTTCCCGAAGGACGAGTGGGCCCTCGCGAAGTTCGACGGCCGCGCCGTCTACGAGCACTCCGACCCGCGCCGCGGCGAACAACCCGACTGGGGCACGCTGGTCTTCAACTTCGGCGACTCGCAGGTGCGCAACTTCCTTGTCTCGAACGCGCTCTACTGGCTCGAGGAGTTCCACATCGACGGGCTGCGCGTCGACGCCGTGGCCTCGATGCTCTACCTGGACTACAGCCGCAACGAGGGCGAATGGCTGCCGAACGAGTTCGGCGGACGCGAGAACCTCGAGGCCATCAGCTTCTTGCAAGAGGCGAACGCCACGGCCTACAAGCGCCACCCGGGCATCGTCATGATCGCCGAAGAGAGCACCAGCTGGCCCGGCGTCACCCGCCCGACCAGCGAGGGCGGCCTCGGATTCGGCCTCAAGTGGAACATGGGCTGGATGCACGACACCCTCGGCTACGTCGCGGAGGACCCGCTCTACCGCTCGCACCACCACGGCGAGATCACCTTCTCGTTCGTGTACGCGTTCAGCGAGAACTTCATGCTGCCGATCAGCCACGACGAGGTCGTGCACGGCAAGGGGTCCCTGCTCAACAAGATGCCTGGCGACGAGTGGCAGAAGCTCGCCAACGTGCGGGCCTACCTCGCGTACATGTGGGGCCACCCCGGCAAGCAGCTGCTCTTCATGGGCAGCGAGTTCGGGCAGCCCGGCGAGTGGAGCGAAGAACGAGGGCTCGACTGGTGGATCCTCGACCAGCCCGCCCACCAGGGGCTCCACGGCCTGGTGGCCCGCCTCAACGAGGTCTACCGCGACGAGCCCGCTCTCTGGGCGCACGACTTCGACACCGACGGCTTCGAGTGGATCGACGGCGGTGCCGCGCAGCACAGCGTCCTGGCCTTCATGCGCAAGTCCGGCTCGGGCGAGTCGATCGCCGTCCTGGCGAACTTCTCCGGTGAGCCGGTGCGCATGCGCTTCGGTCTGCCCGAGGCCGGTCGCTGGGACGAGATCCTCAACACCGACGCCGAGGTCTACGGCGGTTCGGGTGTCGGCAACTTCGGCGGCGTCACCGCGACCGACGACCCCTGGGCCGGACGCCCCGCCGCGGCCGACGTGCAGTTGCCGCCGCTCGGCGTCGTCTGGCTCAAGCTGCGCCGCTGAGCCACGGCCCCTCCACGACGGAACCCCCGCCACCCTTCCGGGTCGCGGGGGTTCCGTCGTCCACGCAGGAGGCGCGGCTCAGTACAGCAGCATCGCCAGACGACGGCGGGCGGTCGCCACCCGGGGGTCGTCTACCCCGACGATCTCGAAGTACTCGAGCAGGCGAGCCCGGGCCGCGTCACGACCCTCGGGGTCGAGCGACGGGAAGACGGTCAGCACGCGGTCGAAGGCGTCGTCGATGTGGCCGCCGCTGAGGTCGAGGTCGGCCACGTCGAGCTGGGCGTCGAGATCGGTGGGGGCGGCGGCGGCCGCCGCACGGACGTCGGCCAGCGACGCGCCCTGCAGCCGCTCGAGCAGCGAGACCTGGGCGAGACCGGCCACGGCCAGCTGGTCACGAGGGTCTTGGGCGATGGCGGTCTTGTAGGCCGTGATCGCCGCGGCGTAGTCGCCCCGATCGATCGCGTCGTAGGCGTCCTGGTGGTGCGGGGGCAAGGGCTCGGGCGCGGGCTCGACCTCGTCGGCCTCACCCACCGGGGCGCCGTCGACGACCGCGGTGCCCGTCACGCCGTTCTGCGCGGCGAGCTCGAGCACCTGCTCGAAGACGTCGCGCACCTGGGCCTCGGGCAGGGCTCCGACGAAGAGCTGCACGGGTCGGCCGCCGATCACCGCGGCGACCGCGGGGATCGACTGGGCCTGAAAGGCCTGCGTCAGCTGGGGGTTCGCGTCGACGTCGACCTTGACGAGCAGCAGGCGGCCCGCGTACTCGCCGACCAGCTTGTCGAGGACCGGCGAGAGCTGCTTGCACGGGCCGCACCACTCCGCCCAGAGGTCGACGATCACCGGGACGGTGTTGCTGATCTCGAGGACCTGCGTGAAGGTGGCGTCGGTCGCGTCGAGCACGAGGCCCGGCACCGCGACCTGACCGGCGGCCGAGGCCGGGGCGCCACCCGCGCCTCCTGCGGTCGCGCCGTCGACGGGCGAGCCGTCCGACGGGCCGGCCGAGGCCGGGGCCGGCGGGCGGTTGACGAGCGACGAGAGGTCGACGGCGCCGCGGAGACCTGCGGGAACGGGGGGAAGGTTGGTCATGGCAGCTCCTTGGCAGAGGTGAGGGCCTGGCTGAAACCGAGCAGGACGATCGGGTCGTCGCTGCCGACGGGCGGGACGGAGAACAAGAGTTCGACACCGTAGGTCGCCTCGATGCCCTTCGACGACTCGTCGAGGCCCAGCAGGGTCTTGACGGTGCCCTCGGGGTTGACCTTGGCGCCGGTGGCCGTCGGCTTGACGGTCTCGATCTCGTTCAACGCGACCGAGACGATGGCGCCGGCGTCGTTGGTGGCGAACGCGACCGGGGTCTCGTCGTCGGCCTGCGACGTGTAGTCGATCGACGCAGTGGTCGGCAGGGCCGCCCGCTTGGCGTCCTTGTAGGCCTTGCCGATCTTCTCACGAAGGCTGTCGCCGTCGGTCTGGAACTGGGCGGCGTACTGGCTCTCGTCGCCGTTGCGCAGGATGTCGCCGTAGGCCTCGGCCAGCTGGTCGGGCTGCAGCTTGAGCAGCTTGACGTCGGGCGAGAGCCGGGCGGCGCCGATCGACGCGGGGGCGACCGTCAGCGGGGTCTGCGTCTGCAGGCTGACGGCGTACTCGACCTTGTACGGGTCTCGGGCGGTCTCTTGTTCGAGCGTGAGGGCGACGGGTGCGACGCTCGTGTCGGCGTCCTGCACGACGACGAACGCCGACCGTGGCCACGAATCGGCCTGCTGGGGCAACGTGAGCGTGACGGTGCCGGTCGGGATGGCCAGGGGGGCGGCGGCCGCGGCGTCCTTGGAACGGATCGTGTAGTTGGCCTGGCGCTGTTCGAGCGCCGGACCCGTGAAGCGGGTGGCCGCGAGATCGGCGTTCAGCGAGGCGTCCGCCTCGGTCGCGGTGGCCGAGATGCGTTCGACGATCCTCTTCGCCTGGGCGACGCTGATCACGGGGGGCTGCAGCGCCGTGCCCTGGTCACCGGACTCCGTGCCGTCGGTCGAGGTGGGCGTCGGCGTCGGGGTGGCCGAGTCGGAACCGGCCGCCGGCGCCTGCTGGGGCCAGTAGTCGGCGGTGCAGGCCGACAGGGCGAGCGACGAGACGAGCACGATCGGTGCCACGGCGACGAGACGACGGATGCCGCGGGCACGACCACGTCCGGGGGCGAGCGTCTCGGTGCCGGCGGCGTCGAGCGCCTTGACCGCCTTGCGGCCGGCCCGACGCGACAGACGGGGTCGCTTGCCGTCGCCCGAGCGCCGGCGCGGGCCGCGCGTGCGTCGGTGGTGCAGGATCGCCCAGACGTACAGGCCGATGCCGATCAACAGGACCACGAGGCCGCCGACGATCAGCGGGCCGGCCAGCGGCGTCGCGGTCGAGAGCGGCCAGGTGATGCGGACGTCGGCCGGGGCCGGCTGCGTGCCGTCCGAGACGATGACGAGCGAGACGTCGTCGGGCGCGTCGAGCGAGAAGGTGAGGTCGCTGCCGGTGAACTGGTCGAACCAGAGGTCGGAGTCGGTCGGGTCGGGGACCTCGGTGGTGTCGCCGGCGACCGTGCGGCTGGCGAGCTCGCCGGTGGTCTGGTCGTACTCGACCTCGTTGTAGCTCGCGTCACCCACCCAGCCGAGCACGTCGGACGTGCGGCCGTAGGCGGCGAAGGCGGTGTCGCCACCCGAGACCGACACCGTCTGACGCCCGTCGTGGCCGTGCAGTGCCGAGGCCGGGACGACCGTCACGGTCGCGTCGGAGTCGCTGGTGTCGACCTGGGACGACACGCTCGGCGGGGGCGCGAAGACGGTGCGTTGGGCGAAGCCCAACGCCACCATCACCGCCGCCAGGACGACGACGACGACTGCGACGATGAAACGCACGTTTCTCTCCCTCCGAGCCACCATCCCGGTCGGGGCGCCAGGAACCGTCGTGGTCGACGACGGGCCTCGCACGAGCCTGGCCAGGAGGCCGGGCGCGGCAGCAGAATTTAAGACGGCTCAGCGTATCCGACGAGGCTGAGAGGCGCCTAACCCGTCGGTCGGCGTCCGTCGAGGGCATCCCACTAGCATCGTGTCGCGGGCCGCGCTCCCCTGGCCCGAACCCTGCACCGAAGGAGACACCGTGGCCGCTGACGAAGCCGATTTCGGCATCGAACTCCGGGGCTATCGCAAGGACGAGGTCGACCGCGTGCTCGGCGACCTGCGGCGCGAGCTCATCAAGGCCAACGCCGACCGGGCCGACCGGGCGAGCGAGGTCGCGTTCCTCCAGCAACGGGTGGACGAGATCCGTGCCGAGCTCGAAGAGGCCGGCACCCCGACGTACTCGGGCCTCGGCAGCAAGCTCGAGCAGACCCTGCGTCTGGCCGAACAGCAGTCCACCCTCTTGATCAGCCAGGCCGACATCGACGCCGAGGCCCTGCGCTCGTCCTCCACGGCCGAGGCGAAGCGCCTGGTCGACGACGCCACCGAACGGGCCGCGGCCGTGCTCGACGACGCCCGGGGCCGTGCCGCGGCGCAGGTCGCCGAGTCGACCGCCGACGCCGACCGCCTGGTCGCGCGTGCTAAGGCCGAGGCGCGCGATCTGCTGCAAGAGGCTCAGCGCGACGCCATCTCGATCCGCGGTTCGGCGGCCACCGAGGCCGCCCAGAACGTCTCGACGGCGCGACGCGAGGCCGCAGCGCTTCGGGCCGAGGTCGAGCACGAGGTCGCCGAGCAGCGGGCCGCCGTCGCCCGCGACCTCGCCGAGGCCCGCGACGAAGCCGAGACGCTCGCCGCCGACACACGCGAGGCCCGAGCCGTCTTCGAGAGCGATTCCGAGCGCCAGCGCGCCGACCTCGACCGCGAGGGCGTCACGGTCCGCGCCGAACTGGCCCGGCTCGACGAGACCACCCGTTCCGACCTCGACGCCGAGGTCGGCGCCCGCCGCGCCGAACTCGAGCGCGAGATCACAGCCGCCCGCGCCGATCTGGCCGACGACGTCGCGGCCCAGCGCGCCGAACTCGAGCGCGACGTCGCCGCGGCCCGAGCCGAGCTCGCCCACGAGGTCGCCGAGACCAGGGCGCTCCTCGCCCGCGACGTCGATGCCACCCGTGCCGACCTCACCGACGAGGTCGAGTCCACCCGGGTCGAACTCGAACGCGAGATCGCCACCGGTCGCGACCGCCTCGCGGCCGAGATCGGACAGGCCCGAGCCGAACTCGAGAAAGAGGTGGCCGACGCCCGCACCGAGCTCGACCGAGAGACCCGGCGTCGCCGTGACGAGCTCGACCTCGCCGAGACCACGTCACGGGAGCGCATCGAGCGCGTCACGGTCGAGACCGACGAGCGCCTCACCCGCGAGAGCGAGGCGCAGGCCGACCGACTCGCCCGCGAGGACGCCGACCGTCGGGCCGGCCTCGCGTCCGAGATCGAGCAGGCCCGCGCCGAGCTCGCCGCCGAGACCGCCGAGGCCCGCGCCGCCCTGGCGGACGAGACCGAGGCGCAGCGCGCCCGACTGGCCGCGGACGACATCCGGGTCCGTGCCGGGCTCGAGGCCGACCGCGAGCGGGCCACGGCCGACCTGCGTCGCGACGTCGACCAGGGACGAGCCGACCTCGAGGTCGAGCTGCTCGCCCGTCGCGACGAGGCCGAGGTCGAGCTCACGCAGCGACACCAGCAAGCCGTCGCCGAGACCCAAGAACTGCTCGACTCGGCGGCCGAGCAGCTCGCCGGGGCCACCCGTCGTGCCTCCGAGGTGCGACGCGAGGCCGACGAGCTCGAGCGCAGCGCGAACGAGTACGCACGCACGACGCGGACGGATGCCGACGAGACGGCTCACGAGGTACTCACCAACGCCGACGAACGCTCGCAGTCGATCCTGGCCGATGCTCAGCAGCGGGCCGACGACCTCATCGGCGACGCCGAAGAGCGCCTGGCCGAGATCACGCGCGAACGCGACGCCGTCGCCGACTACTTCGAGAACCTGCGTGGCATGATCGGACAAGTCGGCGGCGGTACGCCAGAGTAGGGCGACAGGCCGTGTCGGGCAGTCGGTGCCGCCGTGGCCTCGACCGGCCCGCGCCGTCGACAGGAGCCCGCCCGTGAAGATCCACAATCCGTTCCGCATCGGCCTGCTCGCGGGCCTGGGTGTGCTCGTCGCCCTCGTGATCGGCGGCGCCGTCGGCCAACTCTCGACGATCCTGACCTACGTGGGCGCGGCCCTGTTCATCTCGCTGGGCCTCGACCCGATCGTCTCGTGGCTCGAGAAGCGCCGGGTGCCCCGGGGCATCGCCATCGTGATCGTCCTCGTGGCGGTGGTCGGAGCCTTCGTGGGCGTCGTGTTCGCGATCGTGCCCGTCATCGTGCAGCAGACCACGAGCTTGATCCAGGCGCTGACCTCGTACCTGCAGAGCGTCACCACCCAGCAGTTCGTCGACAACCTGCAAGAACTCGTCCCGCAGAACGTCTTCGACGTGCAGAACGCCCTCGACTCCATCGTCGACTTCCTGACCAACCCCGACAACGTCGTCACGATCGGTGGCGGAGTCCTCGCCGTCGGCGTCGCGATCGGCAACGGCCTGTTCGGCACGGTCGTCGTGGTCATCCTGACGATCTACTTCACGTCGTCGATCAACAGCGTCAAGCGCGCCCTGTACCAGCTCGTCCCGGCCTCGAAACGGGCCACGTTCATCGACATCTCCGAACAGATCAGCCAGTCGGTGGGTCGGTACGTCATCGGTCAGTTCACGCTGGCGGCACTCAACGGCATCCTCAGCTTCGTGTTCCTCACCATCATCGGCGCCCAACAACCGGCAGTCTTCGCGTTCATCGCGTTCCTCGGCTCGATCATCCCCCTCGTCGGCACCATCAGCGGTTCGGCGATCATCGTCCTGGCGCAGATCGCGCTGTTGCCCCAGTCACCGGCCACCTGGGTCACCGCAGCCGTCTACTACCTCGTCTACATGCAGGTCGAGGCCTACCTGCTGAGTCCTCGCATCATGCGTCGGGCGGTCCGCGTCCCGGGCGTGATCGTCGTCATCGCGGCCCTCGTCGGTGGCACGCTGCTGGGCGTGCTCGGCGCCCTCATCGCCATCCCGGTCGCCGCGTCGATCCTGCTGATCATCCGCGAGGTCTACGTCCCGCGCCAGAACCAGCTCTGAGGCGATCGGCACCGCCGGCCGCGCCCACGGTGGGCGACGCGGGCCGCCACCCGGCGGCCATGCCGTCAGGAGGCGCGGGGTGGCCAGGTGGACGGCAGCGGCAGGGCACCGGGGGCGACCCGACCGACGATCTCGGCCAGCACGCGGCTGGTCTGCTTCTCACCGACCCAGAGGTGCTTGCCACCCTCGACGGCGACGACCTCGGCCTCGGGCAGGAGAGCGAACCGTCGTCGCGCTTCGTCGGGCCGCAGGTAGTCGTCGAACTCGGGGACGACGGCGACCACGGGCCGTCCGGAACCGTGCCAGGCCTCGAGCTCGGCGTCGGACGTGCGGTGCAGGGGCGGGGACAACAGGACGGCCCCCGCCACCTCGACGTCGAGGCCGTGCTTCAGGGCGACCTCGGTGCCGAACGACCAACCCACCAACCACGGGACGGGCAGGCCCCGCTCGCGCACGAAGGCCACGGCAGCGGCGAGGTCGGCCGCTTCGGCCACTCCCTCGCCGAACTCGCCCTCGGACCGGCCGCGAGGGGACGACACCCCCCGGAAGTTGAAGCGGAGCACGGCGAGGTCGGCCAGAGCCGGCAGGCGGGCCGCGGCCTTGCGGATGACGTGGGAGTCCATGAACCCGCCGGCGGTGGGCAGGGGGTGCAGCGCGACGATCGTGCCGACGGGCTCGCGGTCCGCCGGGAGGCTCAATTCGCCCACCAGCGTGAGACCGTCGCCGGTGTGCAGTTTGACGTCTTCGCGGCGCGCGGGCAGCAGGACTCCCCCGCGGATCTCGAGGGCGTGGGTGTCGGGGGTCGTCACGAGATCCTCCAGCAGTGGGTGTGCCAATGACGGCGCGCCGCCAGGTCGTCCTCGGCGCCGAAGAGCCCGTCAGCGCGCCAGGCCACGACGTGCGGTGTCGAGGGAGCGATGCCCAGCGAGCAGCCGGGGCAGACGTACTCTTTGACGGCCGACGACGCCGAGACCGACTGCACGTTGAACGAACGCCCGTGCTTGGTCTCGACCGTCAGGCCGCCGAAGGACGCCCGGCTGATGTCGTACGCCTCGTCGGCCTCACGCCGGTCGCGCGAGCGACGGGAGCGGTTGCTGCGGGGCATGACGACCAGCGTAGCAACGGCCCTCGGGGTCGAGGGCCGCGCGGGAGGTCAGTACCAGTTGTTGGCGACCGAATGACCCCAGGCACCACAAGGTGTGCTGTACCGGCCACCGATGTAGTTGAGGCCCCATGTGATCTGCGTCGCGGGGTTGGTCTGCCAGTCGGCACCGACGGAACCCATCTTGCTGCCGGGCAGCGCTTGGGGGATGCCGTAGGCACCGCTCGAACGGTTGGACGCGTAGACGTTCCAGCCGGACTCTTTCTGCCACAGGGACACGAGGCAGTCGTACTGGTCGGAACCCCAGCCACGAGCTGCGACGAGTTCTGCAGCGACGGCCTTGGCACTGCCCGGATCGGGAGTTCCCGCCACGGGAGCGGCCGAGGACTTCTTGGCGGTGCCGGAGGTCGCACCCGAGGAGGCCTCGGGCTTCTCGGTCTCGGCCACCACGACGGGCGGCGGCGGCGGCGGCACGTACTCGGTGACTCCGTAGGCGTCCCGATCGGCCACCGTCACGGCAGCACCGGCGACGGTGAGGGTCTGGCCGGGGGCGGTCAGCACCGACGCGGCACCAGGAACGGTCGTCGCGGCCTCGGCACCGGCCAGCGGGTTGACGAGGGATGCCGACACGAACGCGAACGACGCACAGAAACCGACGAGAGGCAGGACGACTCGACGAGGGACACCCGGTCGACGAGCAGCGGGGGCCGTGTCGCGGGCGGGCCCGGTGGTCGCGAGGGACCCGGCCGCCGACCGTCGGACGACGCTCTGCGAAGCCGGCACGCGGACGCGCCGACGGGTCGAGGGTCGTTCGACCGCGGCCGGGTGCTCTCGTCGAGAGGGACCGGGGGTCGGATTCGCTGCGTGCCTGCCCATGAGTCCATCCAGGGTAACCGATGGGACGCCGGAGGGCCAGGGTCGACGCCTCAGCGTGTCGGGATGCACCCGCCGCCGGGCGGAGCGGCAGCAGTGGTCGTGGTCGTGGCCGTCAGCGCACGGCGAGCATGACGTCGACCACCGTGTCGAGCAGGAGGTCGACCTGGCTCTCCCGGTAGCCACCACGCTTGGCCCGGAAGACCGATCCCCGGACGTCGTCGATGCTGAGCGGACGGCCGTCGGTGAAGTACCCGTGCAGGCGCCGCGTGAGGCGGTCGACGTCGCGCGGGTGGTACCCCGTCGTGAGGATGCCGACCCGGTCGAACCGATGTCCCTGCGGTCGCTCGAGTCGGGCCACGATGTCCTCGGCGCCGGACCGTGCGGTCGAGAACCACGTGGACTCGGCCCCCGACGAGACCGCTCGTTCACGCTCGCGACTGGCGAAGGCGTCCTCGAGACGTTCGAGCGCGGCGTCGACGTGTGCCGTCGAGTAACCGTTCTTGATCAACCCGAAGGCCGTGCGTCGGATGCGGGCGGAGTCGATGCCGAGGCTGGCATCGCCGGCATAGGCCTTGCGGGCCTCGTCCAGGAACGCGTCGACCTCGTCGACGTCGTAACCCCGCTTGCCCTTGGGAACGATCGGGAATGTGCTGCTCACGGCCACCATCATGCCGCATGGCCCGATGGCAAGCGGCTGGACGCGCGGCCCGTCACCCTCGTCGGGACGCCCCTAAGCGAAGAGCAGGTAGAGACCGTAGGCCGCAGCGGCCGACGGCAACGTGCTGTCCAGCCGGTCGAGGAAACCGCCGTGACCGGGCAGCCAGGTGCTGATGTCCTTGATGCCGAGGTCACGCTTGATGAGCGACTCGGACAGGTCGCCGATGGTGGCCGTCACGATGATGACGCCGCCGAAGACGAGGCCGAACCACCACGGCTCGTCGAGCAGGAAGATCGACAGCAGCACGGCCGCGACGAGGCTGGCGGCCACCGAGCCGGCGAAACCTTCCCAGGTCTTCTTCGGGCTGATGCGGGGAGCCATCGGGTGCTTGCCGAAGTTGAGCCCGGTCGCGTAGGCGCCGGTGTCGACGGCGATCACCACGATGAGTGCCGACAGTGTCCACCACTGGCCGTCGGGCCGGGCGGCCATCAGCACCATGAAGCTGCCGAGGAACGAGCAGTAGATCTGGACGAACGCTCCGGCCCCCAGGTCGCGACCGAGCGAGGAGGCGCCACCACGGTGCGAAGGACGGGCCAACTCGACGAGACGCCACAGCGACACGACGACGATGCCACCGACGAGTGCGGCCCAGTGGCCCCCGGCTCCCCCGTAGAAGGCCGCGGGGACGACGGCCACGCCCGCGAGGACGCTCGGCAGGCGGGGCACGTCCCGCCCGGCGAAGCGGAGGGCGCTGGCGAGTTCGAAGCACAGCGAGCCGATCAGGGCCGCCGCCACGATCATGAAGAACGCCTTGACGAAGATCAGGCTCAGCAGGACCGCAGCCCCGAGCAGCACACCCACGGCGATGGCGGCCGGCAGGTTGCGTCCGGTGCGCGCCGTCAACTTCTCGTTGCGCGAGTCGAGGCGCGCCTTGCCGGCTCGCAATTGGTTCTCGATGTCGTGCCGGGCCGCCTGCGCACGGGCGTCGAAGTCGGCCCGGCGACTGCCGAGGGTGCTCTTCTGAGCCGGTGACGAGTCGTCGGGGCCGGCGCCGTCGGGTCGCTGTCTCATCAGACCTCGAGCAGCTCCGCTTCTTTCTTCTTCAGCGCGTCGTCGATGGAGTCGATGTAGCCCTTGGTGATCGACTCGAGCTCTTTCTCGGCGCGAGCGACCTCGTCGTCGCCGACCTCGGTCTTCTGGGCGTCGAGCGCCTCTTTCGACTTGCGACGGACGTTGCGCACCTGCACCTTGGCGTCCTCGCCCTTGCTGCGGACGAGCTTGACGAACTCTTTGCGACGCTCCTGCGTCAGTTCGGGGATCGTGACGCGGACGATGGTGCCGTCGTTCGTCGGGTTGGCCCCGAGGTTCGGGAAGGTCGCGATGGCCTTCTCGATCTCTTTGAGGGCCGTCTTGTCGTACGGCGTGACGATCATCGTGCGCGCCTCGGGCACCTGGAGCGAGGCGAGCTGGGCCAGCGGGGTGGGGCTGCCGTAGTAGTCGATCGGGATCTTCTGGAACAGAGCCGGGTTGATGCGGCCGGTTCGCACCGTGCCGAAGTCGTTCTTGGCCGCGTCGAGCGCCTTGTCCATCTTCTCGCGCGTCTCGGTGAGTACGTCGTTGATCGCCACTGGTGCTCCTTGTTCGGTTCGCGGTCGAGTTTAGTCGTCTAGTTGCTGACGATGGTTCCGATGCGTTCGCCACGGATGGCGCGGGCGATGTTGCCCTCGCCTTCCATGCCGAACACGTGCATGGGCATGCCGTTGTCCATGCAGAGGCTGAAGGCGGTCGAGTCCACGACCTTGAGCCCCTGCATCAGTGCCTCTTGGTACGTGAGCCGGTCGAGCTTGACCGCCGACGGGTCGTGGCGGGGGTCCGCCGAGTAGACGCCGTCGACGCCGTTCTTGGCGACGAGGACCTCGGAGGCCCCGATCTCGAGAGCCCGCTGGGCCGAGACGGTGTCGGTCGAGAAGTACGGCAGACCGGCGCCGGCACCGAAGATGACGACGCGTCCCTTCTCGAGGTGCCGCTCGGCACGACGAGGGATGTAGGGCTCGGCGACCTGGGTCATCGCGATGGCGGACTGCACACGCGTGGCGGCACCGGCCTGCTCGAGGAAGTCCTGGAGGGCGAGGGCGTTCATGACCGTGCCCAGCATGCCCATGTAATCGGCTCGGCCTCGGTCCATGCCGCGCTGACTGAGCTCGGCGCCACGGAAGAAGTTGCCGCCGCCGACCACGATCGCGATCTCGACGTCGGTCGCCGCGTCGGCGATCTCACGGGCGATGGCACCGACCACGTCGGGGTTCACGCCGAGCTGGCCGCCGCCGAAGGCCTCGCCCGAGAGCTTCAGCAGAACGCGTCGTCGTCCGGTGGTTTCCGATGTCATGCGAGTCTCCGTCTCGTCGTGGCCGTAGCCAGGTTAGCGAGTTCGGGCTGGTCGCCGTCCGTCGCCGATGATGCGCCCGGCGTCGTCACCTCGGCCGGGCACGGGAACGGGGCCCGAGACACGTTCGTCTCGGGCCCCGTCACGGTGCTGCTTAGGCGCCGACCTTGATGCGGGCGAAGCCCGTGATCGACAGTCCGGCCTCGTCGACGACCTTGGCGACCGACAACTTGTTGTCCTTCGCGTAGGCCTGGTCGAGCAGGGCGATCTCCTTGAAGAAGCCGGTGAGGCGACCCTCGATGATCTTGGGCAGGGCCGCTTCGGGCTTGCCCTCGTTCTTCGCGGTCTCCTCGACGATGGCACGCTCCTTGTCGACCTGCTCGGCCGGCACCTCGTCGCGCGACAGGTACGTCGGCGCGGCGAAGGCGATGTGCTGAGCGATCGAGCGAGCGGTCTCGGCGTCGTCACCGGTGTAACCGACGACCACGCCGACCTGCGGGGGCAGGTCCTTCGAGGTCTTGTGCAGGTAGATGGCGAACTGCTCGCCCTCGATGCGGTTGACGGTGCGCAGTTCGACCTTCTCGCCCATGAGGGCGGCCTCGTCGTTGACGAAGGCCTCGACGGTCTGGCCGCCGATCGCGGCCGCGTTGCCCTCGGCGGCGCTGGAGGCACCGGCCGCGTGCACGGCCTCGAGGACCTGGTCGGCCAGGGCGACGAACTTCTCGTTCTTCGCGACGAAGTCGGTCTCGCTGGCGAGCTCGATCAACGTGGCGTAGCCCGAACCGGGCTTGGCGGCGACGAGACCGGCGGTGGTCTGACGGCCCTCGCGCTTGGCGACGCCCTTCAGCCCCTTGACGCGGAGGATCTCGACGGCCTTCTCGATGTCGCCGTCGGCTTCTTCGAGGGCGTTCTTGCTGTCGACCATGCCCGCGCCGAGGCGGTCACGGAGGATCTTGACGTCAGCGATGGTGTAGTTGGCCATGTGTCTGACTTCCTTTCGTGGAGTCGGAGAGGTGGAGGAGGACTACTTCGAGTCGGCGTCGGCCGGCTCGGCGGCCGTGGCCTCGGTCGCCTCGGCGACGGGCTCGACGACCGGCTCGCCCAGGGGCTTCGCGGCGACCTGTGCGTCGGCGTCGTTCTCCTCGACGGGGGCCTCGGCGACGGGCGCCTCGGCAGCAGGTGCCTCGGCAGCAGCGTCAGCGGCCTTGGCCTCGCCCTGCGCGAGCAGCTCGGCCTCCCATTCGGCCATGGGCTCGACGGGCTGGTCGGCGTCCTCGGGCTTCTGGTGACGCTGCACGAGGCCCTCGGCAGCGGCGTCAGCGACGATGCGCGTCAGCAGGCCGACGGAACGGATCGCGTCGTCGTTGCCCGGGATCGGGAAGTTGATCTCGTCGGGGTCGCAGTTCGTGTCGAGGATGCCGATGACCGGGATGCCCAGCTTCTTGGCCTCGTCGATCGCGAGGTGCTCTTTCTTGGTGTCCACGACCCAGAGGGCGGACGGCGTCTTGGTCAGGTTGCGGATTCCACCGAGCGTCTTGTGCAGCTTGTCGAGCTCGCGCTTCTTGATCAGCAGTTCTTTCTTGGTGAAGCCCTGCGTCGTGTCGTCGAAGTCGATGTCCTCGAGCTCTTTCATGCGGGCGAGGCGCTTCGAGACCGTCTGGAAGTTGGTCAGGAGGCCACCGAGCCAGCGCTGGTTGACGAAGGGCTGGCCGACGCGGTTGGCCTGCTCGGCGATGGAGCCCTGGGCCTGCTTCTTGGTGCCGACGAAGAGGATCGTGCCACCGTGGGCGACGGTCTCTTTGACGAAGTCGTACGCGCTGTCGATGTAGCCGAGCGACTGCTGCAGGTCGATGATGTGGATGCCCGAGCGCTCGGCGAGGATGAAGCGCTTCACCTTCGGGTTCCAGCGACGGGTCTGGTGTCCGAAGTGGACGCCGCTGTCGAGCAGCTGGCGGATGGTGACGACGGCCATGGTCGTTCTCCTTGTTTCTGGGCGCACCCGCGGGTGCGCCTGCTTGTCGGTTGTCGGGCGACCGGTCGGTCGCCACTGCCTGGTGCCCGGGCACACGTCCGCCGAGCACACCGTGAGGCGCGTTCGGACCGAGTGGACGTGGAGGCCGGGAGCGGCGCGAGGCGACCAGGTCGCCTCGACGTCGGTGCGTCCGAGGACGCACAGGGCACGCGAAGTCAGCCTGCTGAGCAGGCTGCATCGCTCATGTTAGCACCACCTCGGGCGAGGAGAGGCGGTGGTCGACACCCGAGTGCGCTGCGCTCGGACGACGCGTCGGTGACCGAGAGCAGTCTCGGAAAGCGAACGTCCCGCCCAGGATCTGGACGGGACGTTCGCTTGCCGAGAGTGCTTCTGCCGGGCTCAGGCCTTCGTGGACCGACCCGTGTCGGCCTGGACGGCCGAGATGCCCATCTCTTCGAGCGAGCGGCCCTTGGTCTCGGGGATCTTCGCCAGGACGAAGAAGAACGAGACGAGCGCGAAGAACGCGAAGATGCCGTACGACAGCGTGAGACTGAGGGCGGCGAGGGTCGGGAACGACACCGTCACGATGAAGTTGGCGATCCAGTTCGCCATGCTGCCCACGCCGAGCGCCGTGGCACGGATGCTGTTCGGGAACATCTCGCCGAGCAGCACCCACATGAGCGGGCCCCACGTGGCACCGAACGACACGACGAAGAGGTTCGCGGCCACGAGCGCCACCGGGCCCCAGGCGCCGGGCAGCGAGGGGTCGCCGCTCGCCGAGGTGGTGGCCTGGCTGAACGCCAGGGCGGTGACGGCGAGGCTGACGAACATGCCGATCGAGCCGGTCAGCAGCATCGGCCGGCGACCGACCTTGTCGACGAGCCCGATCGCGATGAAGGTCACCGCGACGTTGACGACGGCGGTGATGGTCGAGATGAGGAACGAGTCCTCTTCCTGGAAGCCGACGGCCTGCCAGAGGGTGGTCGAGTAGTAGAAGATCACGTTGATGCCGACGAACTGCTGCAGCACGGCGAGGATGATGCCGACCCAGACGATGGGCTGAAGGCCGAAGCGGCTGCCGCGGATGGACGATTTCTTCTCGAGTTCGGCCTCGGTGCGGATCGAGTCGGTGATCTCTTTCAGGCTCGTCTCGACCGTCTCGGCGGGGACGATCGACTGCAGGACCTTCTTGGCCTCGGCCTCACGCCCGTCACCGGCGAGGTACCGCGGCGACTCGGGCAGACGCCAGGCGAGGATTCCGTAGACGACCGACGGCACGATGCCCACCAGGAACATCCAGCGCCAGGCCGCGAGGCCGAAGAGCGACGGCTCGGAGGCACCGCCCGCCGTGACCGCGAAGAGCTGGTCCGAGAGCAGGGCGGCGAAGATGCCGAGGGTGATGGCGAGCTGCTGGAACGACGCCAGACGACCACGGATGGCCTTGGGCGACACCTCGCTGATGTAGGCGGGGGCGATGACCGAGGCGATGCCGATGCCGAGGCCGCCGATGACGCGCCAGAGGACGAGGTCCCAGACGGCGAAGGCCGCGGCGGCACCGATCGAGCTGATCAGGAACAGACCGGCACCGATCAGCATGACCTTGATGCGGCCCATCTTGTCGGCGAGACGGCCGGCGACGTAGGCACCGATGGCACAACCGATCAGGGCCGAGGCGACCGCGAAGCCCGAGGCGAACTCGGTGAGGCCGAACTCGTCGGTGATGGACTGGACGGCGCCGTTGATGACGGACGAGTCGAAGCCGAACAGGAACCCGCCGATGGCCGCCGCCACGGCGAGCGCGGTCACCCGCCTGTTCAAGCTCTTCGTCGTTGCAGTGGTGTTCGACACCTGTACTCCTTCACGGCTCGAGGAGCAGGGCTCGTGGCCACGACTCCCCCACAAACGGTGTGCACGGGGTGTTCGTGCACGGGTGAACCTTACGCCTCGCCGAGAAAGGTTGCGCAACCGGCAAGGTACCGGTATGCGTTCTGGTCCTCCGCGGTCGCTCCGCCGCCTCGTCGGGGCCTCGACGACGGTCCTGGCGGTCCTCGTCGCCGGGTCGTCCACGTCCTCGCCGGCGTTCGCATCACCTCCGGCGGAGAACGCAGGAGGCGCGGTGTGGGCCTGGCCCGTCGCCTCGCCCCACCCGGTGGTCCGGCCCTTCGTCGGGCCGCCGAACCCGTGGTCGCCGGGGCACCGCGGCATCGACGTCGGGACGACCGAGGGCTCGGTCGTGACCGCGCCGGACGACGGGGTGGTGCACTTCGCCGGGGTCGTGGTGGACCGCCCTGTGCTGTCGATCGCCCACTCGGGTGGAGTGCTGAGCAGCTTCGAGCCGGTGGCGGCCGATGTCTCGAAGGGCGACGTCGTCACGCGGGGGCAGACCGTCGGTGTGCTCGTGCCGGGGCACTGTTCGGACCGGCCGTGCTTGCACGTGGGGGCGCGCATCGACGGCGAGTACGTCTCGCCCCTGCTGTTCCTGGGCGGGATCGAACCGTCGGTGCTGCTGCCGACACGGCCCCGCTGAGCACCGGTGCCACTCGGGACGCGTCGCTCGGGCGCGTGCGTCAGGCGCCTCGGGCCGTGCCGGTGTCCTCTGCGCCGTCAGGCGCGCGGGTGTGCCGAACGGTAGCTGTCCCGCAACCGGTCGGTCGAGACGTGCGTGTAGATCTGCGTGGTGCCGAGGCTCGCGTGGCCGAGCAACTCCTGGACGGCCCGGAGGTCGGCGCCCCCGTCGAGCAGGTGCGTGGCCGCCGTGTGCCTCAGGGCGTGCGGCCCCGCCGGCCCCCCGCCCGGGAGGTCGGCGAGCAGCCCGGCGACCAAGCGGTAGACGGCCCTCGTACCGAGCCGCCCTCCGGTGGACCCCACGAAGAACGCAGGGTCCGTGGCCGGGGTGACGAGCGTCGGGCGCGCGCGTTGGAGGTAGCGTCCCAGGGCCTCGGCCGCCGGGACGCCGAACGGCACGACGCGTTGTTTCGCCCCTTTGCCGGTCACCCGCACGGTCAGTCTCTCGAGGTCGACGTCGCCGAGGTCGGCACCGACGAGCTCGGACACGCGCAGGCCCGCCCCGTAGAGGAGCTCGACGACGGCGAGGTCCCGACGCGCACCGGGGTCGCCCGTGTCGGCACGGACGGCGAGGGAGGCCAGCAGGCCGTCGACCTGCTCGCGGGTGAGGACGCGGGGCAGACGGCTCTCGGGCTTCGGCGCGCGCAGCCGCGCGCCGATGTCGACCGGCGTCCGGTCGGTCTCGTCGAGCCATCGGGTGAAGGCCCGGACGCTCGCCGACCGCCTGGCGAGGGTGGCCCGGGCGAGCCCGGCCTGCGTGCCCTGCCAGAGCCAGTCGCGCAGCAGGTCGAGGTCGAGGTCGCCGACCTCGCCCGGGCGGCCGAGCCGCTTCTCGGCGAAGACGACGAGCGAGTCGAGGTCGGCACCGTACGACCGCACCGTGTGGTCGCTGAGCCCCCGACCGTCGTGCAGGTGGTCCGCGAACCGTTCGACCTCGCCCAGGAGGCGCGTCACGGCAAGGTCCGCCCCTCGCGTCTCGACCCCGGCCCTCGCATGCCGACAGGCTAACCATCACGACGCCCCCGCACCCGTCGCCACCCCGATCCGTGCCGTCGGGCCGCGCCCGAGAGGTCGAGTTCGGCCAGTACGTCGCGGACCGTCTCGAGCGACAGACCGCTCGCGACGGCCAGTTCGTCGGTCTCGCGGGTCGCCGTCGTGCTGAGGGCGTCCAGCACCCGCATCGTCTCGGGGTCGAGCCGCCGCCCCTGGTACGACGCCACGACGAGGTCGGTCGGCACCCCGGCGAGTGCGAGGACCTCGTCGGCACTCGTCACGCACTCGGCCAGACCGGATCGGATCAGGGCATGGCAGCCCACGGACGACGGCGAGGTCACCGGACCGGGCACGGCCCCGACCGGACGACCGAGCGACTGGGCGTGGGCGGCCGTGTTCAGCGACCCCGAGCGGCCGCCGGCCTCGACGACGACGGTCGCGGCCGTCAGGGCCGCGATGAGCCTGTTGCGTTGCAGGAAACGCCACCGTGACGGCTTGCCCCCGCAGGGGGCCTCGGAGATCATCAGGCCCGTCTCGAGGATGCGTCGCAGCAGGCCGTCGTGCCCGGCCGGGTAGAGGTGGTCGACTCCCCCGGCCATGACCGCCATCGTCGTCGCCGACGCGGCGAGGGCCGCCCAGTGGGCCGCACCGTCGATGCCGTAGGCGGCACCCGAGACGACCGCGAGGCCGCGGTCGGCCACGCCGTCGGCGAGCTCGGCCGACACCTGCTCGCCGTAGGCCGTCGCCGCTCTCGAACCGACGATGGCGATGCTCGACGCCGGTACCGGGACGCACGCCGGACCTCGCGCCCAGAGGGCCACGGGGGCATGGTCTCCGAGCTCGTCGAGGACCGTGGGCCAGAACGGCGTACCCGGCACGAGCAGCCTCGATCCCACGACGGTCGCCGTGTGGAACGACCGGAGGATCACCCCGGTCTCGAGTCGTGGCCGCCACCTCTTCAGCGCCCGCACGAGGTCGAGCCGCTCGACGTCGTCGAGGGTCGCCCCGGCCTCGACCAGCGCCCCGGACAGGAGACCCGGGCGGGGTTCGTCCCGACCGACCGCAGCCTCGAGCACGACGCGGAGACCGACGGTCGGCCCGAGCAACGCCCGGACGACCCCGCCCACCGCGTCCCCCGGTTCGACCACGCCCGTCCAGGCGCCCAGGGCGAAGGCCCGGACGGTCTGCGCCTCGCTGAGATCGTCGACGTCCGGCAGGACGGGCCGCACGAGATCGGCCAGCTCGGTGGAGGTCGCCCTGAGCAGGTCGCTCACAGCGACTGCCGCATGCTCAGGGCCCGCATGACGTGACGGCGGACGGGGGCAGGGTCGTCGTCGAGGTCGGCGAGGGTCCAGGCGACGCGCAGCACGCGGTCGTAGCCCCTCATCGTCAGGGCACCGGTCTCGAGAGCCCGGTCGACGGGCTGCGAGTCCGCCACGGCCAGGCGGTTCGCCGGGTCGCGCAGCCAGGTACCGGGGACCTCGCCGGACAACCGCCAGGGGGTGCCGTCGAGCCGACGGGCGGCACGGTCACGGGCCCGGTCGACGCGGTCGCGAGCCTGGCGCGTCGTCGTCGGGACGACGTCGGCCGAGGCTCGGAACTGGGACGAACTGATGCGGGCCACCCGCAACTGCAGGTCGATGCGGTCCACGAGCGGCCCGGAGAGCTTGCCGAGGTACCGACGCCGCTGATGCGGGGAACAGCTGCAGTCGGAGTCGCGGGAACCGTACTGCCCGCAGGGGCAAGGATTGGCCGCGGCGACCAGCTGGAACCTCGCCGGGAAGCGAGCCACCGACCTCGACCGGTGGACGACGGTCTCACCCGATTCGAGAGGCTGGCGAAGGCAGTCGAGGACCGTCTGCTGGAACTCGGGCGCCTCGTCGAGGAACAACACGCCGCGGGTAGCCCTCGACGCGGCACCGGGCCGGATGACCCCGCTGCCGCCGCCGACCAAGGCCGCCGCGCTGCACGTGTGGTGAGGCGCCTCGAACGGCGGACGCCGGTCGAGATCGCCCGTGACGGCGACCCCGGCCAAGGAGCGGATCGACGCGACCTCGAGGGCCGAGTCGGCGTCGAGGTCGGGCAGCAGTCCCGGCAGGCGGGCCGCCAGCATGCTCTTGCCCGCACCGGGAGGGCCGACCATGAGAAGGTGGTGACCGCCGGCCGCGGCGACGACGAGCGCCTCGACGGCGTCGACGTTGCCGATGACGTCCGCGAGGTCGAGTTCGGCCGGCACCGTCGGTTCGGAGCGCGATCTCGTGATGGCCTCGACCGGTTCGGGTTCGAGACCTGCGCCGTGCCAGATGGCGGCCTCGCGGAGGCTCGGCACGGGCACCACGCGGATGCCGGGCACGAGGGCCGCCTCGTCGGCGTTGTCGGTCGGCACCATGACGGTGGTGGCCCCCGCCCGACGCGCACCCAGCACGGCGGGCAGGACGCCGTCGACGGGGCGGAGTCGGCCGTCGAGACCGAGCTCGCCCAGGTGGACGACGCGCTCGACGGACTCGGCGGGAACGACTTCGGCTGCGGCCAAGGCCGCGATGGCGATGCCGAGGTCGAAGGACGACCCCTGCTTGGGCAGCGAGGCCGGTGACAGGTTGACGGTCAGCTTGCGCGCCGGCAAGGCGCACCCGGAGTTCGTCGCGGCGGACCGGACCCGGTCGCGGGCCTCGCCCAGCGACGTGTCGGGCAGACCGATGATCACGAACGCCGGCAGCCCGGCACCCATGTCGGCCTCGATCTCGACCAGGGCACCGTCGACCCCCAGCAGGGCGACCGCCCTCGTCCGCGCCACGCTCATGCTCCGGCCCCGCGGACGTGGTCGATGCGCTCGTGCCCCGCGCACCGCTCGACCGTGATGCCCACGACGTCGATGCGCAACCCCCGGGGCGTCGTGGAGGGATGCGCCTGGCACCAGGCGCCCGCCAGCCGTCGCAGACGCGCCAACTTGGCCGGCGTCACGGCCTCGAGGGCGTGGCCGTAGCCGGTGCCCGACCGCGTCTTGACCTCGACGACGACCAGCACGTCTCCGTCCAGGGCGACCAGGTCGATCTCGCCCTCGCGACACCGCCAGTTGCGCTCGACGACCCGCATGCCCTGCGCCTCGACGTACTCGGCCGCGACGTCTTCGCCGCGCCGACCCAATTCGTCCTTCTTCGCCATGTCTGACCTCCTGCCAGCAGGCTGGCGGAGGCCTGTCCCTCGGGGGGCGGGCGGGACATCGTCTGGGGACGCCACCGATCCGGTGACGGCTGGGGACGAGCCGTGTCAGACGGGTCGCATCCCGCGGCAACGGGTCACGTCGCGGCCGGGATTACTCGTCGAGCGCGAGTTCTTTCGGCAGCTCGAGATCGCGGGTCGTGAGCTCTTCGACGTTCACGTCCTTG
This sequence comes from Frigoribacterium sp. MEB024, assembly GCF_000878135.1. Classification (GTDB taxonomy): domain Bacteria; phylum Actinomycetota; class Actinomycetes; order Actinomycetales; family Microbacteriaceae; genus Frigoribacterium. The sequence goes on along the minus strand of NZ_JXQZ01000064.1, from coordinate 12,749 downwards.
AAGGTGAGCACCCGGACCGACTTGACGAAACGGTCGGAACGGTAGACGTCCCACACCCAGACGTCCGTCATCGAGAGTTCGAAGTAGAAGTCGTGCTCGGTGTCGCGCCGGACGAGGTCGACCTCGTTGGCCAGGTAGAAGCGCCGCTCGGTCTCGACCACGTAGCGGAACTGCGACACCACGTCGCGGTACTCGCGGTACAGCGCGAGCTCGACCTCGCGGTCGTAGTCTTCGAAATCGTCCTCGTCCATCGGAGGATCATCCTACGCGGCCCTCGGGGCGGCGGACGCCGAAGGCCTGCCGGTTCGGACCTCTGCCCCGGGAGTCAGTGCAACCAGGTGAGACGGTGGAGTGGCGACGGCCCCAACTCGGACAGTGCACCGTAGTGCGCCGACGAGCCGTATCCCTTGTTGCCGGCCCAGCCGTAGCCCGGGTGGGCGCCGTCGGCCTCGATCATCAGCCGGTCGCGCTCGACCTTGGCGATGACCGACGCCGCCGCCACCGACGCACAGTCGCGGTCGGCCTTGACCCGGGTCGTGATGCGGGGAGGGGTGGCGAGCTGGGGCGACAGGTAGTCGTGGTTGCCGTCGAGCACCACGACGGACTGCATGATGCCGACGCCGGCGTGGTGCAGCGCGGTCAGGGCGCGCTTGCCGGCCAGGCCGAGGGCGACGACGATGCCCAGCCGATCGACCTCGTGCGCCTCGGCGAAGCCCACCGCGTGATGGGACACCCACGACGTCGCCAGCGGGTAGAGGGCCTCGCGTCGCTTCTCGGACAAGAGCTTCGAGTCGCGCAGACCCGCGGGGACGTCGAGGCACTCGACGTGGACCGCTCCGAGCCCGACGGCGACCGGCCCGGCGATGGCACCCCGACCCACCTCGTCACAGCCGATCACCCAGGTCGCTCCGGTGGCGTGCAGCTCGCGCTCGAATTCGAGCGTGGGGTCGACGACGGGGCTCATTCGCCCTCTCGTTCGGTGCCGCGGAAGACGTCGGGGTAGTCGCCGAGCCACGTCCAGCGGTCGGTGGGCCAGCTGATGACGAAGGCGCGCCCGACGACGTCGCTCATCGGGACGAACCCCTTGCTCGGGGTGGCGCCGTTGTAGCGGCTGTCCTTCGAGTTGTAGCGGTTGTCGCCCATGACCCACAGGGAGTCGGCGGGGACCGTGACCGAGAAGTCGTCGGCCGAGACGCGGGTCTCGCCCGGAGGCAGGTTGACGTAGGGCTCGTCGAGGGGGACGCCGTTGACCGACATCTGGCCGAAGTCGTTGCAGCACTCGACCGTGTCACCCGGCAGGCCGATGACCCGCTTGATCAGGTGGTCGTTGCTGTCTTGTGCACCGAGCCCGACCAGCGTCAGGAACCACGAGATGCCGTCGGACACCGGGTTGCCCGTGGTGGTGCTGATCGGCGCCGTGCCGTCGAGCCACCCACCCGGGTCGGTGAACACCACCACGTCGCCACGCTTGACGTCGACGAGGTCGGGCACGAGCTCGTTGACGATGATGCGGTCGTTGATCTGGAGCGTCTGTTCCATCGACCCGGAAGGAATGTAGAACGACCGGATCAAGAACGTCTTGATCAGGAACGAGATGAGGAGCGCCGCCAGGAAGATGACGAGGACGTCGCGCACGAACGTGCCGATGCCGCGCTTCCCGCCGTCGTCGCGTCGAGGACGCAGGGCGCGCCTCACTGTGTCATTCGTCATTTAACCACCCGAGCTCCCCGCCATCTTAGATGGCGGGGAGCTCGGTGGATGTCGCGGGGACGCGTGACTAGTTGTCGCGCTTCTCCTTGATCTTGGCCTTCTTGCCGCGCAGCTCGCGCAGGTAGTAGAGCTTGGCGCGACGGACGGCACCACGGCTGACGACCTCGATGTGGTCGATGACCGGGGAGTGCACCGGGAAGGTGCGCTCGACGCCGACCTGGAAGCTCACCTTGCGGACCGTGAAGGTCTCGCGGATGCCCTCGTTCTGCTTGCCGATGACGACACCCTGGAAGACCTGGACGCGCGAGCGCGTGCCTTCGATGATGTTGACGTGCACCTTGACGGTGTCGCCGGCGCGGAAGTCGGGGACGTCCGAGCGGAGGTTGGCGGAGTCAACCGCGTCGAGGATGTGCATTGTCGTTCGCTCTCTGCAACCGCCACAGGTCGACTGCGTGTCTGGGGCACGTCACGCGCCCGTCATGATGAAGAAGGTGTGCTCTGGATCGGCAGACTCCCCTGTGGCAGAGTCGTGCGCAGGCACAAGCGCCTATTGTGCCACAGCGCGGGCGCCCGTGTCAGCCGCGCGGCGTGATGGTGATGACGGGGCCGTCGTCGCCGTAGCCGGGCCGACGCCCCGCGGCGGCCCCGGTGCCCGACGCGACCCTCTCGAGATCGGCGAGCGACGTGGCCATGCGGGCCCGCGCCTCCTTGACGAACTGCCACAGGGCCGAGGCGAACAGGCCGACGCCCGCCGCGATCGTCACGACGGCACAGAGCGCGAACAGGGCGGTCGAGAGGTCGAGGGACGAGGCCCCGCCGGCGACCTGCGTGAAGGCCGACGCGGACGCCGACTCGGCGGAACTGTCGACGATGAAGAACCCGAGACCGAGCTGCCCGAGCCACGACAGCGTGAGCAGACCGACGTCGGCCCACGACACGGCCTTCGCCTGTCGGACGCTGCGGCGACCCACCACCACACCGGTGGCCACCGCCTGCCCCACGAAGAGCAGGGGCACGAGCAGCAGCTGGCCCACGAACTGGAGTCCCAACGGGACGCCGAAGAACGCCCGGCCCAGCAGCACCCAGAGCGGAAGCACGAACACGGCCACCCAGAGGAGGCGGTAGAAGACCCGGCGCATCGTCATGCGGTCGAGGCTACGAAACGATCGTGAAGAATGGCTGCATGATCGAACTGCGCACGCCCGACGAGATCGAGCGCATGCGGCCCGCCGGAGCCTTCGTCGCCCGCGTGCTCGAGGCGACCAGAGCTGCTGCACGACCGGGGATCGACCTGCTCGAGATCGACGAGCTCGCGCACGGCATGATCCGCGAGGCGGGCGCCGAGAGCTGCTACGTCGACTACCACCCGTCGTTCGGTGCGAGTCCGTTCGGCAAGGTGATCTGCACGTCGGTCAACGACGCGGCCCTGCACGGCCTGCCGCACCGCCACCGGCTGCGCGACGGCGATCTGCTCAGCCTCGACTTCGCCGCCTCGGTGGACGGCTGGGTCGCCGACTCGGCCTTGTCGTTCGTCGTCGGCGAGCAGGCGTCGCCCGAGGACCTCCGCCTGATCGAGACGTGCGAGGTCGCTCTGGACGCCGGCATCGCCGCCCTGAGGCCGGGCGCCAAGCTGGGCGACGTCTCGGCGGCCATCGGCCGGGTCGCCCGCAGCGCGGGCTACGGCGTCAACCTGCAGTTCGGCGGCCACGGGGTCGGACGGACGATGCACGGCGATCCCCACGTCCCGAACGACGGACGCGCGGGCCGGGGCTGGCCGGTGCGGCCCGGGCTCGTCGTCGCGATCGAACCCTGGCTGATGCGCGGAACCGACGAGATCGTCACCGACGCCGACGGCTGGACGCTGCGCAGCGTCGACGGTTCGAGGGCGGCGCACGTCGAGCACACCGTGGCCGTCACCGAGGACGGACCGCTCGTGCTCACCGCACGCGGCTGACCTGGACGAGCCGGGGCCGCGGCCCCTGGCCCGCACCTCGACCCGCGGACCCCGTCAGTCGAGCAGGTCGGGCCGCACCCGACGGGTGCGTTCGAGCTGCTGCTCACGACGCCAGGTCGCGATGGCCGCGTGGTTGCCGCTGAGCAGCACGGGAGGGACGTCGAGACCGCGCCAGGACGCCGGCTTGGTGTAGCTGGGGTACTCGAGCAGGCCGTCTTCGTGGCTCTCTTCGGTGAGGCTCTCGGGGTTGCCCACGACACCCGGGACGAGACGCCCGATGGCCTCGATCATCGCCGTGACCGCGACCTCTCCGCCGTTCAGCACGTAGTCGCCCAGGCTGATCTCACGCACCGTCGCCCGGGTGGCGGCGTGCTCGACGACGCGCTGGTCGATGCCCTCGTACCGGCCGCAGGTGAAGACCAGATGCGGCGCGAACGCGAGCTCCCGCGCCATGGCCTGGGTGAACGGCGTGCCCGCCGGCGACGGGACGATCATGATCGTGTCGTCGGGCGTGGACGTGTTGCCGAAGACGTGGTCGAGCGCCTCGCCCCAGGGCTCGGGACGCATGACCATGCCGGCCCCGCCACCGTAGGGCGTGTCGTCGACGGTGCGGTGCCGGTCGTGCGTGAAGTCACGCAGGTCGTGCACGGCGACGTCGAGCAGCTTCTGCTGCCGGGCCTTGCCCAGCAACGAGATGTCGAGCACCCCGAAGAACTCGGGGAAGATCGACACGATGTCGATGCGCACGCGTCAGCGCTCGTCGTCGGGAGCGGACTCGCCCTCGGAGGCCGGCTCGTCGACGCCGTCGAACGCCGGCTCGTCGTCCGTGTCGTCGGCCAGCTCTTCGAACAGCCCTTGCGGCGGGGTCACGACGACCACGCCGGCCTCGACGTCGACCTTCGGCACGAGGGCCGAGACGAACGGGACGAGAACCTCGCCTGACGCGGTGTCGACCGCGAGGAGGTCTTGGGCCGGCAGGTGATCGACCCGGGCCACGGTGCCGACGACGACACCGTCACGTTCGACGCGGAGGCCGACCAGCTGGTGGTCGTACCAGGCGTCGTCCTCGTGCGGCAGCTCGTCCGTGTCTTGGTCGACCCAGAGGATCGCCTTGACGAGGGACTCGGCGGCAGTGCGGTCGTCGACGCCCTCGAAGAAGCCCACCGGGTGGCTGTTGTACCAGCGCAACTCGGTGAGGGTGAGGGTCTTGTCGTGCCAGGCGCTGTCGGCGGGCACCTGCAGGCGGAACACGGCACCCGGCACGAAGCGCTGTTCGGGGGTGTCGGTGAAGAGTTCGAGCTTGAGGGCGCCCTTGAGGCCGTGGGCCTTGGTGAGGCGCCCCACCCGGAGTTCGGTCTTGCGGTCGGACGGCACGGCTCTAGAGATCGCCGTCGACGACGTCGACCCGGACACGCTTGCCGTCGGCCAGTGCCGTGATCAGGGTGCGGAGGGCCTTGGCGGTGCGGCCGGCGCGGCCGATCACGCGACCGAGGTCGTCCGCGTGGACGTGCACCTCGAGGACGTCGCCTCGCGGGGAGTTCTTCTCCACGACCTGCACCTCGTCCGGGTGATCGACGATCCCCCGGACGAGGTGTTCGAGTGCAGGTGCGAGCACCGACTACGCCTCGGTGGTCTCGGCGTCGTCGCTGGACTCGGCGGGAGCCTCGGCCTTGACGGCGGGCTTCTCGGTCTTGGGCACGAGGACCGGCTTCTTCTTCTCGTCGGCGACGAAGGCCTCTTTCGGGGCCTTGGTCTTGACGGTGCTGACGGCGTCGGCGTCGCCCTTGAACTTGCCCCAGTCACCCGTGAGCTTCAGCAGCGCGGCGACCTGTTCGGTCGGCTGTGCGCCGACGGAGAGCCAGTACTGCGCACGCTCGGACTCGACCTCGATGAACGAAGGCTCTTCGGTGGGGTGGTACTTGCCGATCTCTTCGATGACGCGACCGTCACGCTTGGTGCGCGAGTCGGCGACGACGATGCGGTAGTAGGGGGCGCGGATCTTGCCCATGCGCTTGAGACGGATCTTGACAGCCACAATTCTCCTGTGTGATGTGATGTGGGCGAGTAGCCAGCCGTGAGCGTGGGGGCACACTCGGCTCGAAAGCTCTGATGGGAGTCGAACGTCGCCTGATTAGAGGGTCGGACGACAGAAGACTCGACCTCCCATTGTTGCAGACGAAAGGCCATCTGCACGAATTGCTTCGCGTCGTGTTGGGCACCGCGCCTCCCCGGCGTCATCGGACGACTCAGGACGTGCCCACCTGCTCCGTCGACGGCCCCCTGCGCGCCCCGACTGGCAGGATGGACCCGCCCTGACGCCCACGGGAAGGCCACGCGGATGCGCATCGATTTCACGACCTCAGAGCGGTCGACCCTCGGCGTCGAGTGGGAGCTCGCCCTCGTCGACCACGAGTCGGGCGAGCTGGCGCCGCACGCCCCGGCGATCCTCGCCGACCTGGCCCACGTGAACGACGGCGGCCCCGAGCGACTGACCAACGAACTGCTCACCAACACGGTCGAGGTCGTCACGGGCGTCCACCACCGCGTCGCCGACGCCGTCGACGACCTGAAGGGCACGATCGACCAGGTCCGCGGCCCCGCCTCGGTGCTCGGCGCCGACCTGATGTGTGCCGGAACGCACCCCTACAGCCGCTACGTCGACCAGGAGGTGACCCCCGACAAGGAGCGCTACGCCACGCTGATCGACCGCACGCGCTGGTGGGGCCGCCAGATGATGATCTGGGGGGTCCACGTGCACGTCGGCATCGACGACCGCGCCAAGGTGCTGCCGATCCTCAACGGCATGCTCACCTACCTGCCGCACTTCCAGGCCCTGACGGCGTCCAGCCCGTTCTGGGTCGGGGAAGAGACGGGATACGCCTCGAACCGGGCCCTGATGTTCCAGCAGCTGCCGACGGCGGGTCTGCCGCCCCAGTTCGCGACCTGGTCCGAATACGAGGCCATGGTCGCCGACATGACCCACACCGGCGTGATCGACGACCACAGCGAACTGCGCTGGGACCTCCGTCCCTCGCCGAAGTGGGGCACCCTCGAGACGCGCGTCTTCGACGGCATCGCGACGACCGACGAGCTCGCCGCCGTGACGGCACTGGTGCAGTGCCTCGTCGACGACATGTCCGAGCGGCTCGACCGCGGCGAGACCCTGACGAGCATGCAGCCGTGGTTCGTCCGCGAGAACAAGTGGCGCGCCGCCCGGTACGGCATGGACGCCATCGTGATCCAGAACGCGGCCGGCGACGAACGACTGGTGACGGACGACCTGCGCGAACTCGTGACGTCGCTCGAGCCGGCGGCCGAACGCCTCGGCTGCCTCGACGAACTGCACTCGCTCGCGGTGATCACCGACCGCGGGGCCAGCTACCAGCGCCAGCTCGCCGTCGCCGCCGCCCACGGCGGAGACCTCCGGCCCGTCGTGGCCTCGCTGGTCCGCGAGTTCGACGAGGGGTTGTCCGCAGCCGAGTGAGGCGCCGCGTCCGACGTCGTGCACGGACGACGTCAGGCACGGACGACGTCAGGCACGGACGTCGTTACGCAGGGACGACGACGCCCACCCCGCGTCAGGCGGGACGGGCGTCGACGATCGTCAGGAGGCGCGGGTCGGGTCAGCCGCGCCCGAGCATCTTCTGCAGCGACGCGAGCTCTTCGGGCGAGGGTGCCGTGCCACCGGCCGTGGCACCACCACCGCCGCCCAGTCCGAAGCCGGAACCGCCGGGAGCGGACGAAGCGGGCTTGGCACCGGTGGCGAGGGCGGCGTTCTGAGCGGCGCGCTTGGCCGGGTTGCCGGCCTTCGAGCCCTTCTTCTTGGGCTGCGCCTTCTTGCCGGCGTACGAGGCGCCGGGGATCGGGCCCATGCCGGGGACCTGGGGCACGCCGCCCTTGGCGACGGTCTTCATCATCTTCGAGGCCTGCTCGAAGCGCTGCACGAGCTGGTTGACGTCGGTGACGGTCATGCCCGAACCGCGCGCGATGCGGAGGCGACGCGAGCCGTTGAGCAGCTTGGGCATCGCACGCTCTTGCTGCGTCATCGACTGGATGATCGCCTCGGTGCGGACGATCTCGCGCTCGTCGAAGTTCTCGAGCTGCTCGCGCATGCCCTTGGCGCCCGGCAGCATGCCGAGCATGCCCTTGATCGAGCCCATCTTGCGCAGCTGCTGCATCTGCGTGAGGAAGTCGTCGAGCGTGAAGGAGTCGGTCGCGATCTTCTGCGCGACCGCCATCGCCTCTTCTTCGTCGAAGGCCTGCTGGGCCTGCTCGATGAGCGAGAGGATGTCACCGAGGTCGAGGATGCGGCTCGCCATGCGGTCGGGGTGGAACGGCTCGAAGTCGTCGAGCGACTCGCCCGTCGACGCGAACATGATGGGGCGGCCGGTGACCGACGCGACGCTGAGGGCGGCACCACCGCGGGCGTCGCCGTCGAGCTTCGAGAGCACGACGCCGGTGAAGTCGACGCCGTCCTGGAAGGCCTTGGCGGTGGCGACGGCGTCCTGACCGATCATCGCGTCGATGACGAACAGCACCTCGTCGGGGTCCACGGCCTTGCGGATGTTCGCGGCCTGCTTCATGAGCTCGGCGTCGACGCCGAGACGACCGGCCGTGTCGACGATGACCGTGTCGTACTGCTTGTCGCGGGCGTACTTGATGGCCTGCTTGGCGACCTTCACCGGGTCACCCACGCCGTTGCCGGGCTCGGGCGCGAAGACGTGGGCGCCGGCCTGCTCTCCGACGACCTGCAGCTGCGTCACCGCGTTGGGACGCTGGAGGTCGGCCGCCACGAGCATGGGCGTGTGGCCGTCCTTCGCGAGCCACTTGGCCAGCTTGCCCGCGAGCGTCGTCTTGCCGGCACCCTGGAGGCCGGCGAGCATGATGACGGTCGGCGGGTTCTTGGCGAACTCGAGCCGACGCTGCTGACCGCCGAGGATCTGCACCAGTTCTTCGTTGACGATCTGGACGACCTGCTGCGCGGGGTTCAGGGCCTTGCTGACCTCGTCGCCGAGGGCGCGGTCGCGCACCGTGTTCGTGAAGGCCTTGACGACGTCGAACGCGACGTCGGCGTCGAGCAGGGCGCGACGGATCTCGCGCACGGTGCCGTCGACGTCGGCGGGACTCAGCTTGCCCTTGTTGCGGAGGTTCTTGAAGGTTTCCGCGAGGCGGTCGGAGAGGGTTCCAAAAGTGGCCATGGTGCGCCCATCTTAACCGACCGTCGGCGTCCCGCGCTGCGTGGCCGCACCTCCTCGGCCCGGCTTTGTTGTACTCGGTTCATCAATGAGGTTACCCTCGGGGCATGACCACGACGCGACGTGTCGGCCTGACGGGTCCGCCGCTCGACTACCGCGAGGGGCTGCGCCTGCAGCGGCGACTGCACGCCGACGTGGTGGCCGGCCGGCTCGACTCGGCACTCGTCCTCTGCCAGCACCCGTCCGTCTACACGGCAGGTACGCGCACGCAACCGACCGACCTGCCTCGCGACGGCTCCCCCGTCGTCCCGGTCGACCGCGGCGGACGCATCACCTGGCACGGCCCCGGCCAGCTCGTGGCGTACCCGATCGTGCGCCTGCCCGAGCCGCTCGACGTCGTCGCGCACGTCCGCGCGCTCGAGGCGTGCCTGATCGAGGTGTGCTCGGGCGTCGGAGTGTCGGCCGTGCGGGTGGCCGGGCGCAGCGGTGCCTGGGTGCCGGGGCCCCTCGGTGACGACAAGGTCGCGGCGGTCGGCGTGCGGGTCGCCGAGGGCGTGACGATGCACGGAGTCGCCCTCACCTGCGACGCCGACCTGTCCCCCTACGCCCAGATCGTGCCCTGCGGCATCACCGACGCCGGCGTGACCAGCCTGACCCGCGCCTCCGGGAGGCACGTGGCCGTCACCGACGTCGCGGACGCCCTCGAGACGGCCCTGACCACGTACCTGACCAGCCTCGAGACCGCCGGACGCCGGCCGGCCCGACCCGACCCTGTGGGAGCCCACCGATGACGACGACCGCCCCCGAGGGCCGACGGCTGCTGCGCGTCGAGGCCCGCAACGCCGAGACCCCGATCGAGAAGAAGCCGACCTGGATCAAGACCACCGCCAAGCAGGGCCCCGAGTACCGCGCCCTGACCGAGCTCGTGGTCGACAAGAAGCTGCACACCGTCTGCCAGGAGGCCGGCTGTCCGAACATCTTCGAGTGCTGGGAGGACCGCGAGGCGACGTTCCTGATCGGCGGCTCGCAGTGCACGCGCCGCTGTGACTTCTGTCAGATCGACACGGGCAAGCCGAGCCCGATCGACCGCCGCGAGCCCCTGTCGGTCGCCGAGTCGGTGCGCGAGATGGGGCTGCGTTATGCGACCGTCACCGGCGTCGCGCGCGACGACCTCGACGACGGAGGCGCGTGGCTCTACGCCGAGACCATCCGCCGCGTCCACGAGCTGAACCCGGGCACGGGCGTCGAGATCCTCGTCCCCGACTTCAACGCTCGCCCCGACCTGCTCGGGCAGGTCTTCGACGCCCGGCCCGAGGTCTTCGCCCACAACGTCGAGACGGTGCCGCGCATCTTCAAGCGCATCCGCCCCGCGTTCACCTTCGAGCGGTCCCTCGACGTCATCACACAGGGTCACGACGCCGGCCTCGTGACGAAGTCGAACCTGATCCTCGGCATGGGTGAGGAACGAGGTGAGGTCGTCGACGCCCTCGAACGACTCCGGGAGGCGCACACCGACATCATCACGCTGACCCAGTACCTGCGCCCCAGCCCCCGGCACCTGCCGGTCGCCCGGTGGGTGCACCCGGACGAGTTCGTCGACTTCCGCGAGATCGCGGAGGACATGGGCTTCAGCGGTGTGCTCGCCGGGCCGCTCGTGCGGTCGTCGTACCGTGCGGGTCGACTGTGGGCGCGGGCGACCGAGGCACGCGGCGGAGTCGTGCCCGAGGCGCTGCGCCACCTGCTCGAGGCGGGGGCCGGGCGCCAGGCCGTGTGACGCGCGCCGGGGTGGACGCAGGAGGCGCGGGTCGCGTGACCCGCGCCTCCTGCGTCCGTGCCGGGGCGCGTGGGCGCCTACGCGATGAGGTTCTGGACGAACACGTGGGGGGTGAAGCCGGTGAGGTCGCCGATGCCCTCGCCCTGACCGACGAGCTTGATCGGGATGCCGGTCTGCTCCTGCACCGCGAGGACGAATCCGCCGCGGGCCGAGCCGTCGAGCTTCGTCAGGACGAGGCCGGTCACCCCGGCGTGCTCGATGAAGGCCTGCGCCTGGGCCAGGCCGTTCTGGCCGGTCGTCGCGTCGAGCACGAGCAGCACCTCGGCGATCTCGGTCTGCTTCTCGACGACGCGCTTGATCTTGCCGAGCTCGTCCATCAGGCCCGACTTCGTCTGCAGTCGCCCCGCCGTGTCGATCAGGACGATCTCGATGCCTTCGCGCATGGCGAGCTCGACGGTCTGGAAGGCCACCGACGCAGGGTCTTGGCCCTGCTGCTGGGGGCGGACGATGCGGGCGCCGGCACGCTCGGCCCAGGTCGCGACCTGCTCGACGGCCGCCGCACGGAAGGTGTCGGCCGCCCCCACGACGACCGAGCGGTCGTAGTTCCGCAGGAACTTGGCGAACTTGCCGATGGTCGTCGTCTTGCCGACGCCGTTGACGCCGACCATGAGCACGACGGCGGGTCGGGCGCTGAGCTTGAGGGTCGAGTCGAGCTTCGAGAGCCGTTCTTCGAGCGTCTCGCGCAGCATGCGCTTGAGGTCGGCGGGGTCGGTGGTCGAGTAGCGCTGCACCTTCGCCTGCAGGTCGTCGATGATCTGCTCGGTCACGTCGGGGCCGAAGTCGGCGCCGATCAGGGCGGCCTCGAGGTCGTCCCACGTGGTCTCGTCGATCGTCTTCTTGGCGAACATGCCACGGAGGGCACCGGAGAGGGACCAGGGGGAAGCCATGCGGGCCAGCTTATTCGGCCCCGGACGAGACCGCGGACGTGCAGAGGCTGTAAGCTCGCCAGGTTGAAGGGGAGTACTCCCACGCGGTGGCGTCGTCAATACGGAAGAGACCGATCTCGACCCGGTGCACCGGTTCGCAGCCGTCCTGATCAGGACGCGACGCGAGTGGAGGAGACCTTCGGTACCCGCTGCGTACTGGAGGTACACACATGGACGTCCATTTCTTGACCTGGGCGATCACCATCGCCGGCATCATCGGCCTGCTGTTCTTCGACTTCTTCAGTCACGTCCGCACGCCGCACGAGCCGACCATCCGCGAGTCGGCCATCTGGTCGGGCGTCTACATCGGCATCGCCGTCCTGTTCGGCGTCGGCGTGGGCGTCTTCTCGAACTGGACCTTCGGTGGCGAGTACTTCGCCGGCTACATCACCGAGAAGGCCCTCTCAGTCGACAACCTGTTCGTCTTCCTGATCATCATGACGAGCTTCGCGGTGCCCCGCATCTACCAGCAGAAGGTGCTGCTCGTCGGCATCGCCATCGCCCTGCTCTCGCGCGGTCTGTTCATCGCGGCCGGCGTGGTCATCATCGAGAACTTCTCGTGGGTCTTCTACCTCTTCGGCATCCTGCTCTTTTGGCTCGCCTACAGCCAGGTCAAGGGCGGCCACGGCGACGACGAGAAGGACGAGGCGGACAGCAAGCTCATCCGTGCCCTGCGCCGTGTCATCCCCACCTCGCAGGACTACGACGGCCAGAAGCTGACCACCAAGGTCGACGGCAAGCGCCTCTTCACCCCGCTCTTCCTCGTCATGGTCGCGATCGGCCTGACCGACGTGCTCTTCGCGCTCGACTCGATCCCGGCCATCTTCGGCCTCACGCAAGAGGCCTACATCGTCTTCACGGCGAACGCGTTCTCGCTGCTCGGCCTGCGTCAGCTGTACTTCCTCATCTCGGGTCTGCTCGAGCGCCTCGTGTACCTGGCCCAGGGCCTGGCGGTCATCCTCGCCTTCATCGGCGTCAAGCTGTTGTTCCACGCCCTGCACGTCAACGAGGTGCCGTTCATCAACGGCGGCGAGCCGATCACCTGGATCCCCGAGATCCCGATCTGGTTCTCGCTCGGCTTCATCGTGCTGACCATCGCCGTCGCGACGGTCGCCAGCCTCGCGAAGAAC
>NZ_JXQZ01000063.1 GCF_000878135.1 Frigoribacterium sp. MEB024 | reverse complement strand
GCCTGTCGCTGACCTCGGCCGACGGCACCGTCGTCGAACTCACCGACTTCCGCATCGACCCGGGTGAGAGCAAGCTCTACGGCACCGTCACCGCTAACGGTGCCGTCGCCGCCGAGGACGCCTACCTGTTCAACCTCTGGGGTGGCACGCTCAAGCCGATCCAGATGGAAGGCTCCAACGCCGTCCTCGAGGGCACCACCGTCCACATCAGCCCCGACGCCGCGTCGCTGCTGAACCAGACCTTCAAGACCGACGCCGTCCAGGACGAGATGCTCGTCGGCGTCGCGAAGATCACCGCCGCCACGGAGTAACACCCGAGACCGGCTGAACGCCGGCCCGGCTGGTCCCGACCGGATCAGCCTCGAACCCCGTTCCGAACCATGCACCCCGTTTCTTCTGGGTTCATGGTTCGGAACGGGGTTCTTCGCGCTCCGGGGGGAGGCGCGGAAGGCACGAGGCGCGGAGGCGCGGGCCGGCAGGACCGCGCCGTCGGCGCTCAGCGGCCGGCCGCTACTCGGCTTTCTCGGTCTGCCACTTCTCGGGCGCCCGGTCACCGTTCGGCCGGACCGGCCGGACGTCGCCCACGATGGGGATGGCCCGCTTGCGGAGTGCCCAGAGGTAGCGCACGAAGAAGTGCGTCAGGGTCGAGAGCCGGTTGCCGTTCCCGAGCAGGCTCGTGATGTGGACGAACACCCACAGCAGCCAGGCGACCGGGCCGGTCAGCGTGAAGCCGTTGGGCAACTGCACCACGGCGGCGTTCGTGCCCACCGTGGCCATGGTGCCCTTGTCGTGGTACTTGAACGGCACGAGCTTCTTGCCGGCGAGCAGGCGGACGATCTGTTCGCCGATGTGCTCGCCTCCCTGGATCGCCGGCTGGGCGAGCTGAGCGAGGGCGTCGTCGGTGGCGGCGATGTCACCTGCGGCGAAGATGCAGTCGAAGCCCTTGACCGTGAGGTCGTCGTCGACCTGGATGCGTCCGCCGTGGGTCTGCGGCACGCCCCACGAGGCGACCTCGGCGTGGGCCGCGACGCCGGTGGCCCAGATGACGAGCTCGGCCGGGATGAACTCGCCGTCGGCGGCGACGACGCCGTCGGGACGGACCTCTTCGACACCCGTGTCGAGCCGCAGGTCGACGCCGCGCTTGCGCAGCACCTTGGCGGCGTACTTGCGCAGACGGGGGGAGAAGGGCTTGAGCAATTCTCCGCTGCGGTGCACGAGGGTGATCGTGATGCTCGACGCGTCGATCTCGGGGTAGGCGTCCTTCAAGGCCTGGTCGCGCAGTTCGGCCAGCGCGCCGGCCATCTCGACGCCCGTGGCGCCGCCACCGACGATGACGACGCGCACCTCGCCGCTGCCCACCGACGCCGCGGCGTTCTCGAGCTGCGTGAAGAGCTCGTCGCGGATGCGCAGCGCCTGTGACCGGGAGTACATCGAGTAGGCGTACTCGTAGGCGCCCTTGGTGCCGAAGTAGCTGGTGTTGACGCCGTTGGCGAGGACCAGGGCGTCGTAGGCGATCTCCTCACCGTCGCGCAGGGTGATGATGCGCTCGTCGGCGCGGATCGTGGTGAGCAGCCCGTGGCGGAACTCGGCGTTCGACTGCTTGGACCTCAGGCTGCGGAGGAAGTAGGTGACGTCGCCCGCGTTGAGGCCACCGGTGGCGACCTGGTACATGAGCGGCTGGAACATGTTGTAGACGTGGCGGTCGATCAGGGTGATGCGGACGTCGGCGTCTCGCAGGGACCTCATCGCCGCGATGCCGGCGAAGCCGCCGCCGACGATGACGACGTGGGGGCGGGGGTCTGCGGTCATGGGGTTGCTCCTGCGGTGTCGATCGTGTCGTCGGATCGTCGTCGACCCCGGTTGGCCGGACCCTGGCGCCGAGTCCGCCGCGAGTTTACTCGCCTCACGAGACGGATCGTGCACCGGATGCATCGACGAACGACCCGCGAGCGGGGGCCTTCCGGGGCCCGTACACGGATGGTACGATCATCTAACTACTTGGTGATCGAGTTGCTTGCCCGATAAGCGACATGTGTCGTGCAGTCGTCGGGCGGGACCCGAACCCCCGGTCCGAGAGACGAGCGCCGCGCCCGATCCGATCCCTCCCGGAGACCCGATGACCCCCGCCCCCGATGCGCAGACGACCGGCGCGCCCCGTGCCGACACCCGTGCCGACACCCGTTCCGAGCCACGGACCGACGACGTGACGCCCGTGCTCGTCGCGCTGCAACACCTGCAGTCCCGGATCGCCTCCGTCAACGACCGGATGGCCAAGGGCATGGGCGTGGGGGCGACGGACTACCTCGCCCTGGTGCACCTCTCGGTGCACGGCGACACCCCGCCCAAGAAGGTCGGTGAAGCCCTGGGGCTCTCGTCGGGTGCCATGACGGCCCTCGCCGACCGTCTCGAGGCCGCCGGTCTCGTCGTCCGACTCCAGCACCCGACCGACCGCCGCAGCTTCGTCCTGGCGCTCACCGCCGAGGGGTCGAGCGGCGTGGACGAGGCCGGCATCCTCTACGGGCGAGTCGTGCGGGAGGCGCTGTCCGCGTCCCGTCGGCCCGTCGCCGAGGCGGTCTTCCGCGACCTGGGGGACGCCCTCGGGGTCGCGACGCCGTGAGAACGACCGACGCCGCGCCTCCTGGGGGGACGCTGGTGGACGACGCTCCGGCCCTCGCGGCCCGGCGACCCGCTAGGGTCGGCTCGTGAGACTCTCGGTGACCTGGACGGCAGGCGGTGCGCAGCACGGCATGCAGGTGCACGACGACCGTCTCGTCTACGTCCTCCGCGACACCGCCGGCCGCCCCACCACGCACGAGATCCCCGCCGGTTCCCTCGAGACCGTCGACTACTCGACGGTCGCGGATCGGCCGGTCATCACGCTCAACGAGCGAGACGGCACGCAGACGTCGTTCCCGTGCCCCCGCAAGATCGCCCGGGTGCTCTACCCGGCGATCAAGTGGCTGACCGTCTGACGGCGACCGCTACGAGGTGCGCTCGAGGTCGGTGACGTGGGAGCGCCGACGCGTCGCGACCTCGCGCCTCCGCGCCTTGACCGCTCCGCGGAAGCCGACCTCGGCGACGATCGCACCCGCGACCATCAGCGAGAAGCCGGCGAGTCCGGCGGGCAGGCCGAACATCGTGGGGGCGTCCCAGTCGAAGGTGAACGCCAAGACGGCCAGGCCGATCGCCACGAGGGCGAAACCGGCGACCGACAGGCAGACGCGGCGGGCTCTCGGTGCACTCATCCGCTCAGCGTAGGCAACACCTGACGTCCGACGGCGGCGTTCTCAGGGGACGCGGATGCTTCTGCCGCGTAGCCCCCAGCCGGCTCGCCGGGCAGGGGGGTTCACAGGATGCGCGATTGCACTCCCGGCGTGAAAGTGCAATCATCGTCTTCGGCCGCGAGGCCCCGGCGACGTCGCCGATCACGAGAGCGACGAGACCAGGAGGCGCGCGATGGCCACGACCGCCGGCAAGACGGCCCAGCGTCGACTGCGCACCCGCTTCGAGTTGACCGCCGCCGCCCGGCGGTTGACGGCCGAGCACGGACTGGCCGGCTTCACCATCGAGGAGCTCTGCGCCTCGGTCGGCATCTCGCGTCGCACGTTCTTCAACCACTTCGCGTCGAAGGACGACGTCGTCGTCGGCGTCGCGCTCGACGACGACGACGAGGCCCTCGACGGGTACTCGTCCTCGCGACGCGACCCGCGCCTCCCGCCCTTGTCCACCGTCTTCGACGACCTGGGCGCGCTCGTCGTCGAGCGTGTCGAGAACGTCGGCCTCACCCGCGGGCAGGCCGCGCACTTCAAGGCCGCACTCGACCGCGAGCCCCGCCTGTTCGGCGCCATGATGCGGCAGGGCGACGAGCAGCGGCGACGCGTCGTCTCGGCCGTCGCCGCACACGAGGGGCTCGACGTGGGCGATCCCCGCATCGACGTCGCGGTGACCCTGCTCACCGGGCTCGTCCAGCGGGCCTTCGAACGGTTCTTCTCCGCCGAGGGGCGGGACGACGAGCGCTTCGACGCCGTCCTCGCCGACCAGCTCGTGATCGCCCGCGAGCTCCTCGGCGCCGCCGCGCCTCGTGGCCCCGTCTCCCCGCCCGCCCCGACCCACCCTGCCGACCACGACCGAAAGGCGCTGTGACCCAGCCATGACGACCACCACCGCAGCGAAGGCCGACGCGCCCTTCCTCTTGACGAAGAGACGCATCTGGATCATCTTCGGCGCCCTCATCTCGGGCATGCTGCTGTCGAGCCTCGACCAGACGATCGTGTCGACGGCCATGCCGACGATCGTCGGCGAGCTCGGCGGCGTCGAGCACCAGGCCTGGATCACCACGGCGTACCTGCTCGCCACGACCATCGTCATGCCGATCTACGGCAAGTTCGGCGACGTCCTGGGTCGTCGCAACCTCTTCCTCGTCGCGATCGCGATCTTCACCCTCGCGAGCATCGGCTGCGCCTTCGCCACCGACTTCTGGATGTTCGTGGTGTTCCGCGCGATCCAGGGCCTCGGCGGCGGCGGTCTGATGATCCTGTCGCAGGCGATCATCGCCGACATCGTGCCGGCCTCCGAGCGCGGCAAGTACCTCGGCCCGCTCGGCGCGGTCTTCGGCCTGTCGGCCATCGGGGGGCCGCTGCTCGGCGGCTTCTTCGTCGACCACCTCACCTGGCAGTGGGCGTTCTACATCAACATCCCCGTCGGCATCGCGGCGTTCGCCATCACCTGGGCCGCCCTGACGCTGCCGAGCAAGAAGGCCACCAAGCGCATCGACGTGCTCGGCGTGGTGCTGCTGTCGGCGGCGACCACCTGCCTGATCTTCTTCACCGAGTTCGGCGGTCAGGACGACCACGGCTGGGGTGCGCCCGAGACCTGGCTCTGGGGCGCCGGCGTCGTGATCGCGGCGTCGCTGTTCGTGCTCGTCGAGTCGCGCGCGGACGACCCGATCATCCCTCTGTCGTTCTTCCGCAACAAGGTGTTCGTGCTCGCCACCGCCGTCGGCTTCGTGCTCGGCATCGGCATGTTCTCGGCCATCGCGTTCGTGCCGACCTTCCTGCAGATGTCGTCGGGCGCCTCGGCCGCGGTCTCGGGCCTGTTGCTGCTGCCCATGATGGTCGGCCTGATCGGCACCTCGATCCTGTCGGGCAACCTGATCACGAAGACCGGCAAGTACAAGGTCTTCCCGGTCGTCGGCACGATCCTGACCGGCATCGCCATGGCCCTGTTCACGACCCTGACCGCCGACACCCCGCTCTGGCTGATCTGCGTGTTCCTCTTCCTCTTCGGCGCGGGCCTCGGTCTGATCATGCAGGTCGTCGTGCTCGTGGTGCAGAACTCGGTCGACGCCCAGAACGTGGGTACGGCGACCAGCACGAACAACTACTTCCGCGAGGTGGGCGCCGCGCTCGGCGTCGCGATCTTCGGCGCGTTGTTCACGAGCCGGCTCACCTCGAACCTGACGGACGTGTTCACGGGTGCCGGGGCCTCGGCGGGCGACGCCTCACAGGCCACGGCCACGCTCGACCCCGCGACGCTGAACCAGCTGCCCGAACAGATCCGCCGCCTGGTCGTCGAGGCCTACGCCGACTCGCTGGCACCGGTCTTCGCCTACCTCATCCCGTTCATCGCGGTGGCGTTCGTGCTCTCGCTCTTCCTGCCGCAGATCAAGCTCTCCGACGTGGCCGGCATGGTGTCCCGCGGCGAAGCGCTGTCGGGCGACGAGGCCGAGCAGCTCGAGGCGGCCGAGCGCGCCGCGCAGGGGCGTGGCACGGGGCGTGCCGCGAAGCGCGGTGCGGGGACGGCGTCGGAGGCCGCGACCGCCGGTGCGGTGGCGACCGGGGCTCCGGTCGCACCGCTCGACGGGGTCGACGAGCGGGCCGACGCCGACCGCCCGTAGTCGGTCGGATCGCGCGGGCGCCGGGTCAGACGGCGGCGGGGCCCTGGGCGGGCAGGGTCGCGGCCGCGGTCGAGGTGCGGGCGGGGGCGGACGCGAGTCGCGCCTCCTGGGCGGTGTCCCAGACGACGCCGTCGACGTCGTCCTCGCGCAGGCGGGTGGGGGTGCTGTGGGTGCTCATGGGTGTCTCCTCGGGCGGGCCCGTCGGGTCGGACGCGTCAGACGATGGTGCGGCACGGTGGGGTCGTGCCGCGGCCCCCAGTTCGTGGGCTGTGATCGATCACCGTAGCGGATGCGCGCGGGGCGTCGGGACCGGTGTCGGGGGACCGGCGCCGCGCCTCCTCGTCCACGGTCCCTAGGATCGTGCGCATGAGCACGCGAGGTGAGGGCCGATGATCCACGACGTCGCGCTGGTGGGGCACGGCGTGCGGCTCGAACCGCTCGGGGTCGAGGACGCGGCCGCTCTCTGGCCGCTGACCGACGACGGGCTGTGGGCGGGCATGGTGACGTCGCGTCCGGCGAGCGTCGCGGCCTACGCGGAGCACGTGGAGGCGCAGGTCGCGAACCCGACGACCCTCGCGTTCACGGTGCGCGGCGAGGCCGACGGCGAGGTGCGGGGCACGACGACGTTGTACGACCTCGCGGTGGCGCAGGGGCGGGTCGAGATCGGCAGCACCTGGTACGGCCGCGCCTTCTGGGGAGGACGGACGAACCCCGCCACCAAGCTGCTGCTGCTCACGCACGCGTTCGACACCCTCGGGCTCAACCGGGTCGCGCTGCGATGCGACGCCCGCAACCTGCGGAGCGCTGCGGCGATCCGCCGGCTGGGGGCCGTGCCCGAGGGCGTGCTCCGGTCGCACCGCATCGCCGCCGACGGCACCGTGGGCGACACGGCCTACTTCTCGATCGTGCGCGGCGAGTGGCCCGACGTGCGCTCCGGTCTGGAGGCGCGGCTCGCCTGAGCGGGCGCGGCGCGAGTCCGTCGGGGACGTCAGTCGCGGGCGGCCGGCGAGGCGACGCGGAGCGCCTCGAAGAGCTCGTCGGCGACGAGGTGCGCCTCGTTCGACATCAGCGTGATCGGGGCGCCGCCCTCGACGTCGACCATCACCCAGCGGCCACCGCGGCGGCGCCGACGTTCGTCGACCGGAGTGACACGGACGTCGTGCAGGGCGGTGGCGGGCCACTCCTCGCCCGTCACCCCACGGAGGCGCGAGATGGGGTCGGGCAGGTAGCGCAACCGCGTCGTCGACAGGGCGAAGCGACCGGGGTGGGCCGCGCCTCCTGTCGGCAGGACCCGGTCGGCGAAGGTGCCCCAGAGGAGGCGCTCGCCGAGTTCCACGGGGAGTCGTCGCCAGGACGTGATCGCGAAGACGCGCCGGACCTGGCCGACCAGGGCGACGACGTACACGACGATGAGGGCCACCATGACGTACCAGAGGCCGTCGGGGCCGTCGGTCGTGAAGCGCCAGGACGACTGGGCGACGAAGAGCACGGTCAGCAGCGCGCCCCAGCCGAGCGTCCACCACTGGCCGCCCCGCAGCTTCTGCTCCGAGCGGCTCCGGGGCGGGTCGGGAACGGCCTTGTCCATGAGGGATTGTCTACACCAGGGGGAGTGGCGGGCCCACCTCGGTGCCTCCGGAGCCGCCGCCCGGTACCGTGACCGCATGTCCGACGAGACCTGGGTCGTGTTCGACGACGAGCCGAAGCAGCGGGTGCTGGTGCGGGCGATGCGGGTCTTCCTGCCGGCGATCGTGATCTTCGGGACGGCCGGAGCCTTCTTCTCTCGAGGCGGCGAGTCGCTGGTCGATCTGTTCGGCCCGATCGCCGTGCCGATCTCGTTCGTGTTCTGGGCGACCGCCGCCGCGATCGGGTGGAACGTCGTGCTGTGGCTGAATGCCCCCTTCGCCATCGACCTCGAGGGGCGTCGACTGCGCATCCGCCATCGCGTCGTGCCGTTCGACGAGGTCGAGCGGGCCGAACTCGTGGGGCTGAGCGACGGCGACCGGGCCGGCCTGTTGCTCAAGATCGGCCGACGTCGTGGGCCGACGGCGTCCGTGCTGCTCAGGGAGCGGTCGACGCCCGCGCTCGACGACGCCCGACGTGACCTGCTGATCGAGGTGATCCGCGCCTCCTCGATCGCCCGCCCGGTGAGCCCGCACGACCCCACCGGGACGTTCGGGCGGTTCAACTTCCCGGGGACGCTGGACAAGGCCGGGGCCGAGCAGGTCGTCCGCGACCCGCCCGCAGCGGGCGAGCCCGCGCCCTGAGGCTCCGGCGCCCTGGCGCACGTCTGCACGTGCGCACGTCCGCACGACCTACCCGCCAAGAAGTGAACAGCCCGCCACGAGATGTCGTGGCGGGCTGTGTACTTCGTGGCCGCGTGACGGCCGCGGATCAGTCGGGTCGGGCTCAGCGGCGGCGCAGGCGCAAGCGCCCGGCGACGAGGGCACCCGCACCGGCGAGGACCGCACCGAGGGCCCAGGTCAGCGCGCCCGCGGGCTCCGACCCGGTGTAGGCGAGCGACGTCGCGCGGGCGGGCGTCGCGGCGGCGACGGGACGCACCGGCAGTGCGGCCGGGGCGACCGTGCCCGGGTTCGTCGCGGCGGGGACGGTGACGGCCGGGGCGACCGAGAACACGACCGTGTTCGAGAAGTCGCTGAACGTCGTCTGGTCGGCATCGAAGGTGAGGGCATCGGCCGCGAAGTCGCCCGCGGGCAGGACGAACCGCGCCGAGAACCGGCCCGTCGCGTCGACGGGGACGACGGTCACGGCTCCGCCGGTCGTCTCGTAGGGCACGGGGTCGACGTCGACGAGGACGGGCTCGACCTCGTCGGCCGCGGCGGCGAACTGCGTCGGTTCGTCGTCGATCGGAGCGTCCTCGGCGTCGTAGAGCTCGACGAGGGCGTAGCCACCGGGGACGGCGTTCTCGCCGCTCACCGTCACGACGCCCGCGGTCGCGTCGACCGGGGGCTCGAGGTGGGGGGCCGCGGCGAACGGCGTCACGTCGAAGTCGGCCGAGGCCGTCAGCTCATGGGCGTCCGAGAAGGTGACCGTGACGACACCCCCGACGGGGAAGTCCGCGGGGATGCTCACGAAGGTGCTCGCGCTGCCGTCGTCGAGGCCGTAGACCAGGAACCGGGGGACGGAGGCCCAGTCGGCGTCGCTCGGCACGCCGTCACCGGTGACGGTGACGGTGACCGGGTCCGCCGGGGTGAAGCCCACGGCGCGGACCGTGAGGACGGTACCGGGGTGTGCCTCGAAGTCGTCGCCGAAGACGACCGGCTCCGAAGCGATCGGGGCCTCGTCCGCAGGAGCCACCTCGGCCGGAGCGGCGGTCTCCACCGGCGCGGCGTCGGCCGGCGCCGGGTCGTCGACGGGTGCGTCGGTGTCGACGGGGGCCGTCTCGGACCCGGAGGCGCTGGTCGCGTCCTGGTCGGAGGGGACGCTCGCGTCGGTGCCGGTCGACGGGACGGAGGCATCCGTCGTGGCCGGCGTCACCGCGGCCTCCGTGGGCGCGACGGTCGGGGTCGCGCCCGAGCCGGTCGTGGCGCCGACCTCCACGGGGTCGC
>NZ_JXQZ01000062.1 GCF_000878135.1 Frigoribacterium sp. MEB024 | reverse complement strand
CCGGCGGG
Organism: Frigoribacterium sp. MEB024; assembly: GCF_000878135.1. Classification (GTDB taxonomy): domain Bacteria; phylum Actinomycetota; class Actinomycetes; order Actinomycetales; family Microbacteriaceae; genus Frigoribacterium. The sequence goes on along the minus strand of NZ_JXQZ01000062.1, from coordinate 4,864 downwards.
CTGCGCGTCGGCCGGGTCCGCCGGTGCGGCGGACGCCCCCGCGACGGGCGCCGCGGACACGAGCGCAGGAGGCGCGGGGGGCGACCGCGTCTCGAGCGCGACGATCGAGGCGGTGTCGACCCGCGCCTCCTCGGCTGGTGAGGCCGGCGGGGCAGCGTCCTCGGCGGGCGACGACGCCTCGGACGGGACCACCGACGCGTCCGGCACGGACACCGAGCTGCCCGTCCACGCCCTCGACGTGCTCGACGACTTCGTGCCCGTGCCGCTGCGCGGCAGCTGGCTGCCGCTGCTGATCGCGGCGATCGCCGTGCTGGCGGGCGCGTTCGTGGCGGTCGGCCGGCGCCGCCCGGGCGACGAGGACACCGCGGGGGAGCAGCCGTGAGCGGCCGCCGTGCCGCCGTGCGGGACAAGGGCCTGCTGCACGCGCTCGGCCTCGGCCTCAGCGCGGGGCTGTTCGTCCTCGTGCTCGGGCTCGCGGCGGTGCTGATCGTCGTGCCGAAGGTCGCGGGGGCCACGCCGCTGACCGTGCTGACCAGCTCGATGGAGCCGCGACTGCCCCCGGGCACCCTGATCGTGGTGAAGCCGACGCCGGTCGACGAGATCCGGATCGGCGACGTCGTGACGTACCAGATCGAGAGCGGACGACCCGAGGTGATCAGCCACCGGGTGATCGAGATCGTGTCGTCGTCGGACGGCGGCACGGCCTTCGTCACGAAGGGCGACAACAACTCCGAGCCCGACGCCGCCCTCGTGCTGCCCGAGCAGATCCGCGGGACGCTGTGGTACTCGCTGCCCTGGCTCGGCTTCGTCAACCAGGTCGTGAACGGCGACGCCCGGTCGTGGATCGTGCCGCTGCTGGCGATCGCCCTGCTGGGCTACGCGGGCTACTCCCTGGCCACCGGCCTGGTCGAGGCACAGCGTCGGCGGGCGCGGACGCGGAAGACCCGTCCGGCCCCGCGCTGAGCGAGGGGCCGGACGGGCCCGGGGGAGGCGTCTACTTCGTGAAGCCGACGACCGTCCAGTCCACGTCGCTGGCCCCGGCGCGGGCGCCGAAGTTCGCGAGCTTGGGGCTCTGGAACGAGATGTACGGCGCCTGGATGATCGGCATCGAGTGCCCGATCTCCCAGATCTTCTCGTCGGCCTGGTTGTACAGGTCGGCAGCCTTCTCGGGGTCGCCCTCGGCGACGGCCTGGCTGAGCAGGTCATCGATCTCGGGGCTCGAGACACGACCATAGTTCTGGCCCTGCTCGTCCGAGTTGTAGATGCTCACGCCGGACGCCTGGTAGCCGGTGCCGGCCCAGACGAAGATCGTCATGTCGTAGTTGCCCGGGGTGACGTTGTCCTCGAAGAACGAGTCGACGCTGACGGCGTTGATCGTCAGCTTGATGCCGACCGCGGCGAGCTGGCTCTGCATGACCTCGGACAGCTGCTGCGAGATGGGGGTGCCGGACGGGATCGTCACGGCGATCTCGAGCTGCTTCCCGTCCTTCTCGAGCACGTCGCCGTTCAGCTCCCACCCGTCGTCGGCCAGGATCTTCTTCGCCTCGTCGACGTCGTAGTTCCCGGTCTCCTTCGCGTTGTCCTGGTAGGCGCCGTCGGTGCTGAGGAAGAGGTGGTTGTTCAGCGTGGTCAGCTCGTAGGGCAGGGTGCCCGTGATGACCTTGCCGAGTGCCTCGCGGTCGACCGCGTGCTGGATCGCCTGACGGATCTTCTCGTCGGCGAGCACGCCCTTGGTGCTGAAGTCGACGTGCGTGTAGCGAGCCGACGGTGCCGCCCGGATGTCGGTGTCCTTCGCGTCCTTCAGACGGTCGTAGCGCTCCGACGAGTTGCCCGTGACGAAGTCGATCTCACCGTTCAGGTACGCGTCGACGTCGGCGTCGCTGTCGAGGGCACGGAAGACCACCGAGTCGAGCTTGGGGGCGTCGCCCCACCACTTGTCGTTCGGCACGATCGTGACGGTCTGCGCGGTCGTGTCGATCTTCTCGACCTCGTACGGGCCGCCCGAGACGGGCAGGGTGTCGACGTAGGCCGTGTTGAAGGCGTTCGGGTCGTTGTAGAGGCTCGCCGGGTAGAGCGGGGCGAACATGCTCTTCCAGTCCGAGAACGGCTCGGAGTAGGTCACGACGACCTGCTTGTCGCTCGAGCCCGCCTCGACCGAGGCCATGCGGTCGGGGCCGAGCGTGCTGCCCACCAGGTACTCGGGGTTCGAGCCGTCGAGTGCGGTCTTCCAGGCCTGGAAGTCGGCGACCGTGATCGGGGTGCCGTCGTTCCACACCGCGTCGGGGTTGATGTCGTAGGTCACGACCAGCGGGTCCTCGCTGGTGGCCTCGGCGCTCGTGACGAGGTTCTCGTCGATCTGGGCGACGCCCTTCTCGTCGATGCGGAACGGCTGGGGCAGCACGGCGCTCTCGATCAGCGAGGCGTCGGCCAGGGCGCCGTCGAGCTGGCCGTAGTTCCACTGCGAGGGCAGCTGGCTGAGCGGCAGGGTCAGCGTCCCGCCCTGCTCGACGTCGGCCGCCGCCGTGGCGTTGATGTCGCCGTCGGGGGACAACTGGCCGTTCTTGGCGGCCCCGTCGCCGTCGTCGCCGCCGCCACCGCTGCACGCCGTGACGACGAGGGCGATGCTGACGAGGCCGGCTGCGAGGCCGAGCTTCTTCGTGATCTTCATGGCACTCCGAACTGAAGGGTGGTGAAAAGTGCTGATCAGACGGGATGCTGCATCGTCATCGACTCGTGCGGGCACGCGTCGCGACACCTCCCGAGAGCTGACCGCGTGTGCCCAAATGTACGGACGCCTTGAATCCACGCAAACTTTCATGTGAATTTGTTACACGCTCGAAACCTGGCCAGCTGGTCGGGTCGCGGGGTACGTCTAGTGTGATCTGCCATGGCTCGATTCCTCGCCCGCCGGCTTGTGTACTACGTCGCCCTGGTCTTCATCGCGACGTCGCTCACCTACTTCCTCGCCTCGGCGACCCTCAACCCGCGCTCCGTGTACGCGGACCGCAACCCGCGTCCGTCCTCCGAGATCGTCGACGCGAAGCTCAGCTCGATCGGGGTCAACGACAAGGACCCCCTCGGCGAGAGGTACGTCCACTGGCTCGGTGGCGCGGTCACCGGCGACCTCGGGCAGACCATCCAGGACAAGCCGGTCGCGGCGGAATTCGGGCCGAGGCTGGGAGTCAGCCTGCGCCTCCTGCTGGTGGGGTCGATCCTCGGCATCGTGCTCGCGGTCGTGGTCGGCACCTGGAACGCCATCCGGCAGTACGCGTTCTCGGACCGGGTGTCGTCGGTGCTGTCGTTCGTCCTGATCTCGACGCCGGTGTTCCTCACGGCGGTGTTGCTCAAGATCGGGGCGACGAAGCTCAACGACGTTCTCGGGTACCAGCTGATCACCTTCACGGGCGAGGCGACCCCCAACCTGACCGGCGGGCTCGCCACGATCGCGTGGGACCGCATCGCCCACCTGCTGCTGCCCACCATCTCGATCGGCGTCGGGTTGATCGCCGTCTACAGCCGGTACCAGCGGGCGACGATGCTCGACGTGCTGCAGGCCGACTACATCCGCACCGCCCGCGCCAAAGGACTGCGACGTCGCCCGGCCATCTTCAAGCACGGGCTGCGCACGGCGTTGATCCCCATGACGACGCTGTTCGCCTTCGCGTTCCTCGGCGTGCTGACGGGAGCCACCTTCACCGAGAAGATCTTCGCGTGGAACGGCCTCGGCGCCTGGTTCATCGACGCCGTCCAGGCCAACGACATCAACGTGGTCGTCACGTACACCCTCTACAGCGCCGTCGTCGTGCTGCTCGCCGGCTTCGTGTCCGACGTGCTCAACGCGGTGCTCGACCCGCGCGTCCGAGCGCAGAAGTAGGGCCGCCCCATGACCCGGTTCACACCCGACCTGCTCGAGGGGCCGTCCGACGCCGTCGTGCCCGAGTCGCGAGAAGAGGTCGCGGCGACGTCGCCGAACCGCCTCGTGCTGACCTTCCGGCGGCTCTTCGCGAATCGCGGTGCCACCGTCGGCCTCGTGACGATCGTGCTGCTCTTCGTCTTCGCCTTCGTCGGCCCGCTCGTCTCGCCGTACGCCTACAACTACATCGACTACACGGCCCTGTCGTCGCCACCGAGCGGCGCGCACTGGTTCGGCACGAACAACATCGGCCAGGACGTCTTCGCGCAGACCGCCCGGGGCCTGCAGAAGTCGCTGCTGATCGGTCTGTTGGTCGCCCTGTTCTCGACGGTGATCGCCGGCATGCTCGGCGCGATGGCGGGCTACTTCGGCGGCTGGATCGACCGGGCCGTGATGGTGTTCGTCGACCTGCTGCTCGTGCTGCCGTCGTTCCTGATCATCGCGATCCTCTCGCCGCGCCTCAAGCAGTACGGCTGGTTGATCCTCGTGGCCCTGCTCGCCCTCTTCGGCTGGATGATCACGGCCCGTGTGGTGCGCTCGCTCACCCTCAGCATCAAGGAGCGGGAGTTCATCCGGGCCGCCCGGTACATGGGCATCGGCCACTTCACGATCATCGTGCGACACATCCTGCCGAACGTCGCGTCCTTCCTCGTGATCGACGCCACCATCGCGATCGGCGCCGCGGTGCTCACCGAGTCGGGGCTGTCGTACTTCGGCTTCGGCGTCCAGCCGCCCGACGTCTCGCTCGGCACGTTGATCGCCCAGAACCAGAGCGCGGCGACCACCAAGCCGTGGCTGTTCTTCTTCGCGGCCGGTGCGCTCATCGTGTTCGCCCTGGCGAGCAACCTGCTCGGCGACGGGCTGCGCGACGCACTCGACCCGACCTCGACGGCGGGCCGAACGGGCCGCCGCCGCCGCACCCGCGGTCGGACGGCTGACGACGCTGTTCGC
>NZ_JXQZ01000061.1 GCF_000878135.1 Frigoribacterium sp. MEB024 | reverse complement strand
GCGCCGCGTCGAGCAGCGCCGCGCGCCGCGTCGCGCCGGCTGGCGGTGGTGCCGCGTGCCGTCCTCGACAGCCGGCCCGCGCCTCCCCTCGATGCACCCGGCATCGAACGATGCACCCGATTCCTCGTGGGTGCATCGTTCGGAACCGGGTGCATCGGCACCCGCTGCGCCGACGTCACGAGCCTGAAACACGCGTGCCGTCGCGACGAAACCCGCGTTTCGTACGCTGACGACGACCACCCGGCATCCCTACGATCAGGAGTCCCGATGTCCCAGCCCTCGTCCGTACCGGCTGCCGCCGGCGGCGCGTCCGTCGACACCGTCGAGAAGCACCCCGTCGACCGCGTCCCGCCGCTGCGGAGGCTCTTCCCGCTCGGCCTGCAGCACGTGCTCGCGATGTACGCCGGGGCGGTCGCCGTCCCGCTGATCGTCGGCGGAGCGCTGGTCGGCATGGGCCAGCTCGAGCCCGGCGACATCGCGTACCTGATCAGCGCCGACCTGTTCGTGGCCGGCATCGCGACGATCGTGCAGTCCGTGGGGTTCTGGCGCTTCGGGGTGCGGCTGCCGCTGATGCAGGGCTGCACCTTCGCCGCCGTCGGCCCGATGATCGTGATCGGCGGCGAGTACGGCATCACGGCGATCTACGGCTCGGTCATCGCGAGCGGTGTCTTCATGATGCTGCTCGCCCCGTTCTTCTCGAAGCTGGTCCGGTTCTTCCCGCCGATCGTCACCGGCACGGTGATCCTGATCATCGGCGTCTCGCTGATGGACGTCGCCGCCGGCTGGGTCGGAGGAGGCGCGGGTTCCGACGACTTCGGACGTCCCCTCGACATCGCCTTCGCCGCGGGCACCCTGCTGCTGATCATCCTGATCGAGCGGTTCGCGCCTCCTGCGCTCCGCCGTCTGTCGATCCTGCTGGGGCTCGTCGTCGGCACCCTCGTCGCCTGGCCGTTCGGGCTGACCGACTGGAGCGGAGTGGGCGAGAGCGCCTGGTTCGGCCTCGCCCTGCCGTTCCACTTCGGACTGCCGACCTTCCCGGTGAGCGCGATCGTGTCGATGTGCATCGTCGGCCTGGTGATCATGACCGAGACCACCGGGGACATCATCGCGGTGGGCGAGATCGTCGACCGGCCCGTGACGCCGCGACGACTGGCCGACGGGCTGCGGGCCGACGGCCTGTCGACCGTCATCGGCGGAGTCTTCAACACGTTCCCGTACACCGCGTTCGCGCAGAACGTCGGCCTGGTCAGCATCACCGGCGTGAAGTCGCGGTACGTGGCGACGCTGGCGGGGGGCATCCTCGTGGTGCTCGGCTTGGTGCCCGCGCTCGGGGCCGTCGTCGAGGGCGTGCCGGTGGCGGTGCTCGGAGGGGCGGGCGTCGCGCTGTTCGGCATGGTCGCGGCGAGCGGCATCCGGACGCTGTCGAAGGTGCGGTTCACCAACAGCAACATCCTGATCGTGGCGGTCGCCCTGGGCGTCAGCCTGCTGCCCACGGTCAGCCCCGAGATCTACGCGCAGTTCCCGACCTGGTTCACGATCGTGTTCGACTCGGGCATCAGCGCCGGGGCGATCGTCGCCGTGCTGCTCAACCTGCTGCTCAACTCGCCGCGGGTGCAGGCGCGCGACGAGGGCGCGGACCGCGACGTGTCGGCGCACGACGCCGTGCGCGGGCCCGCGGCACCGGCCGGGGTGACCGAGCGCGAGGTCTGAGCCGGGGCCCGGGCCCGGGGCCGTCCGCTCCCGCGTCGCACCGTCGACCGAACGTCGCACCGCGCACCTCGGCGGTGCGACGTTCGGTTCGTGGTGCGACTCGTGATCCGGTACGGACCGGATCAGGCTCGAAGGGAGAACGGATCGGCCCGACCTGGCCCGGCCTGGCCCGACCTGGCCCGGCTCGACTCGGCCCGACCTGGCCCGGCTCGGTTCAGCGACCGCCGGCGAGGCGCCAGAGTCGGTCGCGCGACATCGGCAGCTCGTACGGCCGCACCCCGAGGGCATCGCGGATCGCGTTCGCCAGGGCCGGGGCCACCGGGTTGTACGGCGCCTCGCTCATCGACTTGGCGCCGAGCGGGCCGAGGTCGTCGTGCGTGGTCGCGAAGTGCACCTCGGTCTCGGGCACGTCGCCGAACTTGGGCATCCGATAGTTGCGGAACGCCGTCGTCAGCACGCGCCCCTCGTCGTCGAGCATCATCTCTTCGTAGAGCGCGGTGCCGATCGCCTGCGCCGTACCGCCCTCGACCTGGCCGCGCAGCTGCTCGGGGTTCAGCACGACCCCGGCGTCCGCCGCCTGCACCGAGCGCAGCAGGCGCACCTCGCCGGTCGCCCGGTCGACGGCGACCTCGAAGCCGTGCACGTTGAACGCCACCGAGCGTGGGGTGCCGTCATGGGAACCGTCGGCCGTGAGCGGACCGTCGGCCAGCAGCCGCTCGCCGGACACGAGGACGGTCGCGTCGGCACCGGGGCCCACCCGCACCACGACGCCGCCCGCGACCACCTCGGGGGCCGTGCCGGTGTCGACGGCGTGACCCGCGCCTCCTGCGATCGCCAGGGCGCGGTCGACCATGGCCGCACGCAGCTTGTGGGCCGCGGCGAGCAGGGCCTTGCCCGCGACCACGACGCCGGCCGAACCGTAGGCCCCGGTGTCGTAGCGGGCCACGTCGGTGTCGGACTGCCGGACGACGACCCGGTCGGGCGTGGTGCCGAGCGCCGAGGCGACGAGCTGGGTGTGCACCGTCGTCGTGCCGTTGCCGAACTCGGCCGTGCCGACGCCGATGTCGTAGCGACCGCCGGGCAGCAGCTCGATCGAGGTGTCGGCGAAGTGACCGCGCGGCGGGATCGTGGCGATCATGGCGAGGGCCATGCCTCGCCCGGTCGACCAGGTCGGGCCGACGGGGGCAGGAGGCGCGCCCTCGGGGGCAGGAGACTCCAGCGCCTGCTCGACCAGGTCGAGGCACTGGTCGAGTCCGTAACTGCCGATCAGCAGGTCGCTCTCTTCGTCGGGGTCGGTGACCACCATCGGGTCGCCGGGGACGATCACGTTGCGGCGGCGCAGCTCGAACGGATCGATGCCGAGCTCGCGGGCCAGTTCGTCCATCGCGGACTCGACGGCGAAGACGACCTGCCCGAGCCCGTACCCGCGGAACGCCCCCGAGGGCAGGTTGTTCGTGTAGACCGACTCGGCGTCGACGCGCTTGTTCGGGCAGCGATAGACGCTGGTCGACTCGTGCACGGAGTGGTACATGACGCCGACGCCGTGGTTGCCGTAGGCGCCCGTGTCCATCAGTTGGTCGACGTGCAGCGCGGTCAGCACCCCGTCGTTCGTCGCCCCGACGCGCACGCGGACCCGCATCGGGTGGCGGGTCGGGGCGATGGTGAACTCGTCCTCGCGGGTGAACTCGTACTGCACGGGCTGACCGGTGCGCAGCACGGCGAGGGCGACCAGGTCTTCGGTGATCAGCTCTTGCTTGCCCCCGAAACCGCCGCCCACGCGAGCGGCGAAGACCCTGACCTGCTCCTGCGGCAGCCCGAAGACGTGAGCCAGCTCGTCCCGCACGAGGAACGGCACCTGGCTCGCCGTGCGGATCACGAGGCGTCCGTCGTCGTCGAGCCAGCCGCGTGAGGCATGCGTCTCGAGGGCTCCGTGCGAGACGCGCTGCGTGCGCCAGGTGCCCTCGACCACCGCGTCCGCCGCGGCCAGGCCGGCCTCGACGTCGCCGGTCTCGTCGTGCATCGCGGCCACGGTGTTGCGCTCGGGGAACGCGATGCGCGACACCTCGCTGGTCTTCTCACCGTGCAGCAGCGGGGCCCCGGCGGCGCGCGCCGTCTCGGGGTCGAACACGGCGGGCAGGGGCTCGTACTCGACCACGATCGCGGCCAGGGCGTTCGTCGCCGTGCGCACGTCGTCGGCGACGACCGCGGCCACGCGCTGCCCGCGGAACCGCAGCACGGGGTCGAGGACGAGCCCGTCGTCGGGGTCGTCCTCGCGGTCCTCGTGGCGACCGGTCGAGAACAGGGTCGCGGGGGAGTCGCGGTGCGTCAACACCAGGTGCACCCCGGGCAGCGCCTCGGCGGCGCTCGTGTCGATCGACGTGATGCGGGCGTGGGCGTGCGGGCTGCCGAGCACCGCGAGGTGCAGCAGCTTCGTCGTGCTGCGGAAGTCGAGCGTGTACGGCTCGCCGCCCGACACCACGCGCATCGCCGCCGGAGCCTTCACCGATCGTCCGGCCGCCTCGCCGTCGGCCGGGGACACCGTGTTCGAGACGCCGCAGATCGCGTCGCCGATCGCCCGGTACCCCGTGCATCGGCAGAGGTTTCCCTTCAGGAGGCGCGGCAGGTCGTCCGCGTCGGCCTCGGTGAACGTCGAGGCCGTCACCACCATGCCGGCCGTGCAGAAGCCGCACTGGAACCCGGCCGCGTCCGCGAACGCCTGCTGTACGGGGTGGGGGTGCTCGGGGGTGCCGAGGCCGGCCGCCGTCGTCACGGCCCGGCCCTCGAGCCGGTGCGCGGGATAGATGCACGAGTGCACGGGCTCGCCGTCGACCAGCACCGAGCAGGCGCCGCAGTCACCCGCGTCGCATCCCTTCTTGACCGAGTGGACGCCGTTCTCGCGCAGCACCGTCCGCAGCACCTGGCCGGGAGCGACGTCGGCGTCGAGGGGCAGGCCGTCGACCTCGAACGTGACGTGTCTCGGGGTCATCGCGCGCCTCCGGGGGTCGTGGTGGTGGGTGGCGTCCGCCTCGCGCGCGCGGCCGCGCTGCGCGGGTCGTGGGTCGTCTCGCGCACGGGTCGCCCCGGTGCGCCGGTGGCGGGTCGTCCGAGCTCGACACGCAGCTCGTCGGCGAAGCGGACGCTCATCGCGCGGCGCCAGTCGGGGTCGCCGTGGGGGTCGGAGTACCAGCAGTCGACCCGGGCGAGGGCGTCCGCCAGGGCCCGCTCGCCGGGCACCTCGTCGAAGCGCAGCTGGACCGGACGCGTCGTCCCCGCCGTGACGGTGACGACGAACTCGCCGTCGAGGCCGAGCCGGGCCGTGACGAGCGTGCCCGAGCGGCCCAGAGGGCTGAGCGAGATGCGGCGGAACCCGGTGCGCGAGCGCAACGAGTCGACCGGCACCTCGAGGGCGCGCAACACCTCGCCCGGCTCGAGGGCGTTCTGCACCACCCCGGTGACGAAGGTGGAGACGGGCTGGCGGCGTTCGCCGCCGTCGGTGGTCCAGACGAGGGCCGTGGCGTCGAGCGTGGCCATGAGCGACGTCATGGCCCCGGCGGGCAGCCCGAGGGCGACGTTGCCGCCGACCGTCGCGACGTTCCAGATCTTGAACGAGGCGAGCAGCGAGTTCGCGCACCGGTCGATCAGCGGGTGGGCGACCCAGTCGGCGTCGGCGGGCAGCCGCAGCAGCTCGGCGATGGTGCAGGTGGCGGCGACGCTGACGACGTCGCGGCCGTCGGCGGCGATGCCGCGCTCGACCGGCGTCCACCCGAGCGAGGTCAGGTCGACCAGGCCGGTCAGCCCGGGCTGCCGCTCGGAGAACAGCCACGTGCCGCCGCCGAGGGGACGTTCGCCGGGCGCGAAGACGATCTCGTCGCGGCGTGAGGGGGTGCGGATCTCGCGAACGGTGGTCAGGTCCATGGGAGACCCCACTCTGCACGACCGGGGTTTCGAGCATGTGTCGGCTCGCTCGGCGTCGAAGGACCCGTGCCCGCGCGCTGCCGGTGGCCCGGCGTCCGGGAGGCGCGGGTCGGCCAGCCACGTCCGTCGCGTCGGGGCACCGTCGCTAGGGTGTGCGTCATGATCGAGCTCGACGACGCCACCCTGCGTTCGCACCTGCTGGCCGCCCTGAACGTCGAGCGGTGGGCCGACGACGTCGCCGCGCAGTCGCCGTTCGCCGACGCCGACGCCCTGATCACGGTCGCCGCCGCCGCGGCGACGGCGCTCACCGCCGCCGAGATCGACGAGGCGATGGCACACCACCCGCGGATCGGCGAGAAGCCGGTCGGCGACGGGGCCGCCCAGGAGTTCAGCCGACGCGAGCAGGGCTCGGCGGCCGACGCCGACGACGAGACCCTCGCGCAGCTGCTGGTCGAGGGCAACGCGGCGTACGAGCAGCGCTTCGACCGGGTGTTCCTGATCCGTGCCGCCGGTCGGAGCCGGGCCGAGATCGTGGGCGAGCTGCACCGGCGACTCGGGCTCGACGACGACACCGAACGGCGAATCGTCGGGGCGGAGCTGCGCGACATCGCCCTGCTGCGGTTGCAGTCGACCTTCGCCGAGCCGGCGCCCGCCGAGCCGGCGCCCGCCGAGCCGGCGTCCGCCGAGCCATCGTCCACCGGCCACGACGAGGCCCGAGCATGAGCCACGTCACGACGCACGTCCTCGACGCCGCACTGGGCCGCCCGGCCGCCGACGTCCCCGTCGCGCTCCACGACGCACGGGGCACCGAACTCGCCACCGGCGTCACGAACGCCGACGGGCGCGTGCCCGAGCTCGGCCCGGACGCCCTGCCCGCCGCCGACTACCGACTCGTCTTCGAGACCGCCGCCTACTTCGCGGCGACCGGGCGTGACACGTTCTACCCGCGTGTGACGATCGACTTCACCCTCGCCGACGAGTCGAGCCACTACCACGTGCCCGTGCTGCTCAGCCCGTTCGCCTACTCGACCTATCGCGGCAGCTGACCCCCCTCGCACGACGGCTCAGTAGTCGGTGCGGTGGTCGTGGGTCAGCCACGCCTCGAACGGTGCCGGCGCGTTCGTCGGGCGCACCTCGTCGACGGGGAGGTCCCAGGTGGACCGGTCGCGCGCGAACAATTCGTAGAACTCGAGGTCGTCGAAACCGCCGCGTGCGGCGTCGTGCCGGTCGGCGGCGTACACGACCCGGTCGACCCTCGCCCAGAGCGACGCCGAGAGGCACAGCGGGCACGGTTCGCACGAGGTGTAGAGGGTCGTGCCGACGAGGGAGAAGTCGCCGACCACCCGGCAGGCCGCGCGGATCGCGGTCACCTCGGCGTGCGCGGTGGGGTCGAGGTCGGCCGTCACCCGGTTCCGTCCCTCGGCCACGAGCTCGTCGCCCCGGACGATGACGGCCCCGAACGGCCCGCCCCCGTTCGCGACGTTCTCGACGGCCAGTTCGATGGTGCGGGCCAGCCAGCGGGCGTCGTCGGCGTCGGTCACGGTGTCTCCTCGGGGTGGGGCTGGGACGGCTGATGCAGCGGGTGGGGGTTCGATGGACTCGACGAGGCTCACGCGAGACCCGCGGAGGCGCGCCACGCGTCGTGGGCCGGCGGCGCGTCGTCACGCAGCACGGTGGCCTCGATGAGACCGTACGGGCGATCGGCGGCCCAGAAGACCTCGCCCGGGTTCTCGAGCCCGAAGGGCGACAGGTCGTAGGCGAAGTGGTGCTTGTTCGGCGCCTTGAGTCGCACCTCGACGATCGACGGGATCGCCTCGAGGACGGCGGTGCCCATGTGCCACAGGGTCTGCTGGAGGGCGAGCGACTGGAGGGTGGCGAACTCGCGGACCATCAAGCGCTTGACCTCGGCGTACGTGGCCTCCCAGTCGACGTCGGTCGTGCCGAAGCGCCACTTCGCGTCGAGGGCCGTCGCCATGACGCGGTCGTGCGTCTCGGGCAGGGTCGTGAACTCGTCGGTCAGGAACCCGGCGAACTCGGAGCCGGTGGACTTGAGCAGGACCAAGTCCTTCAGGCCGCCCACGACGTACTCGCCGGTGTCGTCGACCGTGACGGCGGCGGTCCGGACCTCTTGCCCCGAGCGCAGCCAGGTGTGGTCGTGCTCGGTGCCGTCGACCACGGCCCGCTGCCAGTCGTACTGCTCGATCTCGATGCGGGCACCCGTCACGGGCTCGACGTCGTGGACGAAGTGGCGGGCGAGCTCGAGCCCGAAGCGCTCGACGGCCTCGACGCCTTTCGACTTCGCGAAGGCGAACGCGGTGTTCTTCTGGGTGTCGGTCGGCAGGACCGCGCTCTGGTCGCCGCGGAGGTACGCCGCGTCGAAGGGGCCGCGCAGCGCGGTCGTGACGTTGACGTCGCGGATCTCGTGTCGGGGTCCGTCGCGGTAGAAGCGCACGAGTCGCGACTCCGCCTTGCCGTACTGGTTGTCGCCGAGGATGATCGCCATGCGGCGATGATCACACAACCGTGTGAACGACTTGTTTCACGATCGACGATTTGTGAACAACTCGTTTCAGGGGGCTCATCGGGACGAGGCGTCCACTCGCTACTGTGCTGGGCATGGCGAACTCCGAGGCGACCCCAGCACCCCCGTCGGGCCCCGTTCCCGCGACTCCGATCCTGCAACCGCTGTCGTCGGGCGACCGTGACGGGGTCGTCCCCTACGTGCCCGCGACACTCGCCACGACCCTGTGGGGGCGCTTGCCCTGCGCCTCCGACGAGCCCGTGCTCACGATCGACCCGGGTACGGCCGTCCTCATCGACACCCTCAGCCACGAGGGCGTGCTCGACGACCAGGGCCGTGATCCTCGGGCCTTCTTCGCCCGCCACGGGGTGCCCCCCGAGCACGTGCTCGACGACGCGGTCGCCCTGGCCGCCGCGAGCGACGACCAGCACGGTCGCGATCCGGGTGCCGACGGCCCGCACGTCGTGACGGGCCCCATCGCGATCCGCGGCGCCCAGCCCGGCGACGTCGTCACGATGACCCTGCTCGACGCGACACCACGGGTGCCCTACGGCGTCATCTCGAATCGTCACGGTCGCGGCGCCCTGGCCGGCGAGTTCCCGCTCGGGGCCGGCCCGGTCAGCGTCTTCGCCGCCGTCGACCACGAGCCCGACGGCTCACTCGTCGGCACCCTGCCGCTCGTGCCCGGCGCCGAGAACACCGTGCGGTTCCCCCTGCACCCGTTCCTCGGCATCATGGGGGTCGCCGTCGCGGGCGACGAGCGACCGCACTCGGTGCCACCGGGCCCACACGGGGGCAACGTCGACATCGCCCTGCTGACCGAGGGCGCCTCCCTGCACCTGCCCGTCCAGGTGCCCGGGGCCCTCGCGTACGTCGGCGACCCCCACTTCGCCCAGGGCGACGGCGAGGTCGCGCTCACCGCGATGGAGGCCAGCCTGCGCGTCACGGTCCGCTTCGACCTCGTGCCGCGTGCCGAGGCCGTGGCGCTGTTCGGCGAGATCGCCGGGCCGCTGGCCGAGACCGCCGAACTGCTCGTGCCGACCGGCCTCGACGAAGACCTCGACGAGGCGGTCCGCGCCTGCGTCCGGGCGGCGATCGACCTGCTCGGGGCTCGCCACGGCATGGACCGCAGCCTCGCCTACGCCTACCTCTCGGCCGCGACGGACTTCGACATCTCGCAGGTCGTCGACCTGGTCAAGGGCGTCCACGCCCGCATCCGCAAGGCGGACTTCGGTGGCTGACGCGACGCCCGCCGCACGGCTCGTCCCCGAGGAGGGGCGGGTCGGCTCGGGCACCGTCCCCACGACCGTCGAGGGTGACCTGCCCGACGGCCTGCTCGAGGCGTTCGACGCCTACGAGCGCGCGCTCGCCGCCGACGACCAGGCCGCGCTCGCCGCCGCCTTCGAATCGACCGCCACCGTGATGCGCGCCGACGCCGGGGGCCTGCTGGTCGGGCACGACGCCATCACGGCCTTCCGGGGGAGGCGCGGGTCGGGCCCGGTCCGGCGTGTGGTCGAGTGCCACGTGCGGGTCGTCGACGCCGACACCGCCCTGGTCGTGTCGGTCAACGCCGCGGCCTCCGGCGGGCGCGGTGTCGTCACGCAGCTCTGGCGCCGCGAGTCGGGTGCGGGGTCGCGGGGTGCACGCCCGTGGCGGATCGCGTCGGCGCAGGTGCAGGCGTCGCCCCCGGCGATCGACCGCCGGGTCTGGCGGGTCGTGGGCGAGCCCTTGGTCCCGGGGAGCCGAGCGGGCGACGCGACCGGCACCGCGCCTCCTGCCCTCTCGGGCGAGACGGTCGCCGTGAAGGACTTGTTCGCGGTCGCAGGTCACGCGATCGGCGCCGGGGTGCCCGCGCGGCTCGCCGGTGCGACGCCCGAGAGCCGGCACGCGGCCGCGGTGCAGCACCTGCTCGACGCCGGAGCCGACCTGCGGGGCATCGCCCAGACCGACGAGTTCGCGTACAGCATCGCCGGACGCAACTCCGCCTACGGCACCCCGCCGAACCCCGCCGTGCCGGGGGCGATCTCGGGTGGTTCGACCAGCGGCCCGGCGGCGGCCGTGGCCCTCGGGCAGGCGAGCATCGGCCTCGGCACCGACACGGGCGGATCGCTCCGGGTGCCCGCGTCGTACCAGGGGCTCTGGGGCCTCCGCACGACGCACGGGGCCGTCGACCGCGCCGGGCTGCTCCCTCTCGCGCCGAGCTTCGACACGGTCGGCTGGTTGACCCGAGACGTCGACACCCTGCGACGCGCGGCCGAGGCGTCGTTGCCCCCGGCCGACCAGGTGTCGGTCGAGTCGTCGTACGTCGTCGATCCGGCCCTGCTCTCGCCGGTCATGCCCGAGGTGCGGGCCGAGTTCGGGCGGGCCGTCGACGAGGCGACCGCGGCGGGGCGCATGCGGCGCCCCGAGCAGGTCGTGCTGGGCGACGTCGCACAGCTGTTCGAGCTGTTCCGCGTGCTGCAGGCCTTCGAGGCCTGGCAGTCCGACGGCGGCTGGATCACCTCGCATCCCGGCGAACTCGCACCCGACGTGGCATCCCGGTTCGCGTTCGGCGCGACGATCTCCCCCCGACGGGCCGAGGAGGCGCGGGTCGCCCTCGGTCACGAACGTCGCCGCCTCGAGTCCCTCCTCGACGGGCGGGTGCTGCTCCTGCCGAGTGCATCCTCGGCCGCGCCCCCGCTGGGCGCGACCCCCGCCGAGGTGGACGCGGTGCGCTCGGCGACGCTCGGGTTGACCTGCGTCGCCGGCGTGCTGGGCGCACCGGCGGTGTCGGCACCGGTCCTCGAGGTGCCCCTCGCCTCCGGGCGGAGCGCGCCCGTCGGGCTGTGCCTCGTGGGCCCCCGCGGGGCGGACCTGTTCTTGCTCGATCTCGCGGCGACCTGGGCGACCTGATGCCCGCCTCGGTCGGTGACCGACGAGTTCACCTGGCTGAAACACGGGTTGCGTAGGGTGGGTCGGGTGAAACGCGTCTTCCAGCCGATCGACCCGCCCGCCCGCCTCTTGATGGGCCCCGGCCCGATCAACGCCGATCCCCGGGTGCTCCGCGCGATGTCGGCGCAGCTCGTGGGGCAGTACGACCCGGCCATGACCGCCTACATGGACGAGACCCAGGCGCTCTACCGCGAGGTGTTCCAGACCTCGAACGAGCAGACCCTGCTCGTCGACGGCACCTCGCGCGCCGGCATCGAGGCCTCGCTCGTCTCGCTGATCGAGCCGGGTGACAAGGTGCTCGTGCCCGTCTTCGGCCGCTTCGGGCACCTGCTGCGCGAGATCGCCGAGCGCTGCGGGGCCGAGGTCCACGTCATCGAGGTGCCCTGGGGGCAGGTGTTCGCCCTCGAGACCGTCGTCGAGGCCATCGAGCGCGTCCAGCCGAAACTGCTCGCGGTCGTGCACGGCGACACCTCGACGACCGTCGCCCAGCCGCTCGAGGGGCTCGGCGAGGTCTGCGCCCGCCACGGCGTGCTGTTCTACACCGACGTCACGGCGTCCATCGCCGGCAACGCCTTCCGCACCGACGAGCTCGGCCTCGACGCCGTCAGCGCCGGCCTGCAGAAGTGCCTCGGGGGCCCCTCGGGGTCGTCCCCCGTCACCTACAGCGAGCGGGCCGTCGAGGTGATCCGGGCCCGCACGTCGATCGAGGCCGGCATCCGCACCGAAGGCGACACGACGAGCACCCACCGGATCGCCTCGAACTACTTCGACCTCGCGATGATCTTCGACTACTGGGGCCCTCAGCGCCTCAACCACCACACCGAGGCGACCACGATGCTCTGGGGTGCCCGCGAGTGCGCCCGCCTCGTGGTCGACGAGGGAGTGGACGCCATGGTGGCGAGACACGAGCTGCACGGCCGCGCCATGCTCGCCGGGGTGCAGGGGCTCGGCCTCGAGACCTTCGGTGACCTCGCGCACAAGATGAACAACGTGGTCGCCGTGGTGATCCCCGACGGGGTCGACGGCGATCGGGTGCGGGGCGCCCTGCTCGCCGACTTCGGCATCGAGATCGGCACCTCGTTCGGCCCGTTGCACGGCAAGGTCTGGCGCATCGGCACGATGGGCTACAACGCGCGTCGCGACACCGTGCTCACGACCCTCGCGGCGCTCGAGGCCGTGCTGCGCCGCGAGGGCGCGCCGATCACGAGCGGCGGCGGCGTCGGTGCCGCCTACGACGTCTACCTCGACGCCGACCGAGCAGGAGGCGCGGCGTGAGTCCCGAGGCCACCACCGCCCGGGAAGACGGTCCCTTCGACGAGGCCCGTCTCGTCCTCGAACGCTGCGATGCCCTGGCCGCGGTCTCGAGCAGCCCGACCGGCATCGAGCGTGTGTACCTCTCGCCCGAGCACGCCCGGGTCAACGCCATGGCCGCCGGATGGATGCGACAGGCCGGCATGACGACGTGGCAGGACGCGGCAGGCAACCAGCGCGGCCGCTACGAGGGCACCGAGCCCGGCCTGCCCGCCTTGTTGCTCGGCTCGCACCTCGACACGGTGCCCGATGCCGGGCGTTACGACGGCATCCTCGGCGTGCTGCTCGGCATCGCCCTGGTCGAACGCCTGTCGGCCCGGGGCACCCGCCTGCCGTTCGCGATCGAGGTGCTCGCCTTCGGAGACGAAGAGGGCACCCGCTTCGGCACCGCCCTGCTCGGTTCCCGTGCGGTCGCCGGCACCTGGCTGCCCGAGTGGTGGTCCCTGGCCGACGCCGCCGGAACGACGCTGCGCGAGGCGTTCCTGGCCTTCGGGCTCGACCCCGACCGGGTCGCCGACGCCGCCTACGAACCGGCCGACGTGATCGGCTACCTCGAGACCCACATCGAGCAGGGCCCCTACCTCGAGGAAGCCGATCGGCCACTCGCCGTCGTCTCGTCGATCGCCGGCGCGCGACGTTTCGAGCTGACCCTGATCGGCGTCGCCGGGCATGCGGGTGGCGTGCCGTTCCACCGTCGGCACGACGCGCTCGCCGGGGCCAGCGAGATCGTCCTGGCGGTCGAGCGACTGGCCCGAGAGGCCGACTGCATCGCCACGGTCGGCCGGCTGCAGGCCTTCCCCGGCGGCGTGAACGTCATCCCGGGCCTCGTCGAGTTCAGCCTCGACCTCCGCGGCGAGCACGACGACCGACGCGACCAGGTGTGGGCCGACATCCAGGCCGTCGCGACCGAGGTCGGCGAGCGTCGCGGCCTGACCTTCTCGGTGGACGAGACCCACCGTGCGCCGGCCGTCGTGGCCTCGCCGCGCCTCCGGGGGTTCGTCCGCGAGGGCATCGCCGCCACCGGCGACGCCGACCCGATGGTCCTGTTCTCGAAGGCCGGGCACGACGCCATGGCCGTCGCCGAGCTGACCGAGTGGGCCATGCTGTTCGTCCGCTGCGGCAACGGTGGCATCAGCCACCACCCCGACGAGATCGTCACGATCGACGACGTGGCCGTCGCGCTCTACGCCTTCGAGGCCGCCGTGCTCGCGGTCGCCGCGGCGCACCCGGTCGCGGCGCAGGCACGCGCGTGAGCGACCAGGTCGAGGGGGCGGGCATCCGTGACCGCATCGACTCGGGCTACGGCCGCCTCTCGCCGCAGGAGCAGCGAGCCGCCGACTTCATCCTCGACCACCTGGACGATCTCGCCGTCTACACCGCGACCGAGATCGCCGAACAGAGCGGCGTCTCGAAGGCGACGGTGTCGCGGCTGTTCCGGCGGCTCGGCTTCACCGACGCGCAGGAGGTGCGCGACCAGGCGAGGGCGTCGCGCAGCCGTGGCGTCCCGGTCGGGCCGACCCGCGCCTCCGGGGGGCTCGCCGAGCACGCCGAGGCCGAACGTCGCAACCTCGACGTGATGCTCTCGGGACTCGCCGACGGTCGACTCGGGCGGGCCGCGGCGTTGGTCGCCGGCGCCGAGCGGGTCGTCGTGGCCGGGTTCCGCAACAGCTACCCGGTGGCGCTCCACCTGCGGCAGCAGTTGGTCCAGGCGCGGGACGACGTGCGCGTGGCACCGCAGCCCGGTCAGTCCATCGGCGAAGAGCTGGTCGGACTCGGGGCGCGCGACGTCGTCGTCCTGGTGGGGTTCCGCCGTCGGCCGGCCGGGTTCACCGGCGTCCTGTCGTCCCTGGCTGCGCGTGGTGTGCCGGTGGTGCTCGTGGCCGATCCGTCGCTGCGCGGCGTCGACGTGACGGTGAGGCTCGACTGTCCGGTCGAGACCCCGGCCCCGTTCGACAGCTACGCGAGCGCGATGAGCCTGGCCGCCCTGCTCGCCGGGGCGGTTCTGACCGAGACCGTGCGCGCCGGCCGACCCGAAGGCGGTCGCAGCCGCGTCGCCGAGATCACCGAACTGTACGCCGAGCTGTCCGAGCTCGAATAGGTCTGCAGTCGAACCTCGAGATGCAGCACTGACCGGCGGGTGACGAACGCCGAGGGGCTGGCGGTGCTCAGCGGCGCAGCACCGGCCCGTGACCCGGCAACACCACCCGTGCCCCGCGGTCGACCAGCCGCCCGTAGGTGCGCCCCGCCTCGGCCAGGTCGGAGTGGAAGATCGGGTGCAGCATCTGCACGCCGTCGAGCCGTGAGGTCGGGTGGCCGGTCACGAGGGCGTCGCCCGTGATCAGGACGTCGTCGTCGGGCAACGCGAAGACGGTGTGCCCGGGGGTGTGACCGACCGCGGCCGTCGGCACGACGCGGTGACCGCTGAACGTGCGTGACGCCCCGAGGTCGAGAGGCACGACGTCGGTCACGGCCACGTCGCCCAGGCCTCCGGCACGCACCGCGTGCAGCACCCAGCGGGCGAACCGCGGCTTGTACAGGTGCGGCAGGACGTCACCGACGGTGACCTGGTGCAGTTGCTCGCGGGTCACGTTCGGCACCTCGGCGGGTGCCGCGAAGACCTCGAACTCGTGTCGCCGGCGCAGGGCGGTGATCGTGCCGATGTGGTCGCTGTGCCCGTGCGTCACGAGCACCGACGTGAGCCGGGCGTCACCGTCCGTAGCCGACGCCACGGCCCGGAGCGACGACTCCACCAGCTCGAGGTCGGCCGGGTAGCCGGCGTCGACCAGCGTCAGGGTGCCGTCGCCCGCGAGGATCGTCCAGTTCGACGCGGGACCCTCGACGAAGTGCACGCCCGGTGCGACCTCGACGGGAGCCGCCGGCCTCGTCGGGCTCACGCCGCGACCTCGGCGGAGGCTCCAGGGCTGCCCTTCACGAGGCGACCCCGGTGTCGGGGCGGACGAGCAACCGCGCCGGAGGCGCGCTCGGCCCCGCCAGCCGGCCGCCCACCCACGTCGCGGCGACCTCGCCGAACAGGCGAGCGTCGTCGTACGCGGTCACGGGGTTGCGGTGCGAGAGGTCGTCGACGTCGATCGTCACGGGCGTCTCGGGGGCGAAGGCGACGAGGTCGGCGTCGGCGCCGACCGAGATCCGCCCCTTCGTCGGCAGGCCGACGAGCGCGGCCGTGCCACGGGACATCCATCCGACGACGGCCTCGAGCGGGATGCCGCGCTGCCGTGCCCCGGTCCACACGGCGCGGAAGCTCAGTTCGAGACCCGAGATGCCGCCCCACGCCACGTCGAAGTCACCGTGCGCGGCGTCGGGGCCTCCGGCGAACTTGAGCTCTCGGGTCGACGGCGAGTGGTCGCTCGCGACGACGTCGATCGTGCCGTCGACGAGGGCCTGCCAGAGCAGCTCCCGGTTGGCCTCGCCGCGGATCGGCGGGCAGCACTTGAACTGCGTCGCGCCGTCACCGATGTGCTCGGCATCGAAGGTGAGGTAGTGCGGGCAGGTCTCGACCGTGAGTCGCAGCCCCTCGGCCTTGGCCGCCCGGATGGTGTCGAGCGCCGTCGCCGACGAGAGGTGCAGCACGTGGGCACGGCCACCCGTGGCGCGCAGGGCGTCGACCACGTGCTCGATCGCCGTGCGCTCGACCACGTCGGGACGCGAGCGGACGAACGCGTCGTAGGCCGCGCCTCCTGAGGGCAGCTCGGGCGCCTCGGTCGGCGAGGCCGCGGCGGCGTCGAGGCCCTCGGGGTCTTCGGCGTGCACGATCAGCAGGCCGTCGAAGACCGCCAGTTCGGCCATCGCCTGGTGCAGCTGCTCGGTCGACAGGTGTGGGAACTCGTCGACCCCCGACGGCGAGAGGAAGGCCTTGAACCCGAAGACGCCGGCCTCGTGCAGCGCCCGCAGGTCGCCCGTGCCGAGGTTCGCCGGGATCGCCCCGCCCCAGAACCCGACGTCGACGACCGACTGGGGGCCCGCGGCGGCGCGCTTCTGCTCGAGGGCGTCGACGGTCGTCGTCGGCGGGATGCTGTTGAGGGGCATGTCGACGATCGTCGTGACGCCCCCGGCGGCGGCGGCACGGGTCGCCGTCGCGAAGCCCTCCCACTCGGTGCGGCCGGGCTCGTTGACGTGCACGTGGCTGTCGACGACACCGGGCAGCAGCACCTGGTCGTCGGGGAGGGTCACGTCGACGCTGGCGTCGACCTGGTCGGTGAGGCCGCCGACGGCGACCACGCGGCCGTCACGGACGGCGACGCTCGCCTCGCGCCAGGCGCCGTCGACCAACGCACGACGGGCCCGGACGACGAGGTCGTGGTGCACGGCGTCAGCCACGAGCGTCACCGTTCGCTCCGTCGGCCGCCGGGCGCGCCTCCTGGACTGCTGACTCCGCGGAGGCAGTCGGGGTCGCCGACACCGTCGCTGCCGACGCCGCGGCCGCCTGGGCCTCGCGCGCTTCGACCTCTTTCCGCCGCTCGCGCAGCAGGTGCCCGGTCAGGGCGACGAGCAGCGTCAGCCCGCCCGCGACGCCCATGCCCACACCGATGTGCACCTGCAGCAGCAGGGCCCCGACGCCTGCCCCGGCGAGGATGAGCGCGACGGCGAGCACCCGCCGCGGGAAGTTCTTGCCCGTCCCGCCGGCGAGCTTCGACTCGGACGCGAGCCCGACGATCGTCGACGTGACCACCACGGTCGTGACGTCGGCCACGGCGATCTTGCGCGCGGCGGCGGCCTGCAGGCCCATGGCGGCGCCGAGCAGGCCGGTGATCGTGAAGGCCCACGGCGTGTTCTCTTCGGGCACGACGAAGAAGGTCGAGATGCCGAGCCCGAGCAGCACGCCGCCGGTCACCCCGAACGAGATCGTGCTGCGGCCCGACCAGCCGAGACGACCGCCGCGCAACACACGGCCGCCGATCGCGGCCCCGAGCAGGAACGCGGCGAGGGCCACGATCGGACCGACGATCGGCAGACCGTCGGCCTGCGCGATGGCCATGCCGAGGATGACCACGTTGCCGGTCATGTTCGCGGTGAAGACCCGGTCGAGGCCGAGGTAGCCGACGGCGTCGATGATGCCGGTGGTGAACGTCAACGTCAGCATCATGACGAGGTGCATGCGCGCCTGGTTGCGGCGGAACTTCTTCACGGGGGTCCTCAGGTGCTCGGCGCCGCGGGGCACGGCGGGGCGGGCGACTACGGCGGCGTCGGCGCATCGGTTCTGCCGTCGATCGTATTGTCGCCGCGCCGTCGTGTGCGAACCCCGGGCCGTGCCTGTGGACGGACGGCGGCGCGGTGCGGTTGGGGAGGAGCCGTCCGACCCGCTCGTGACCGGGAGAGCCTGCCGAACCCGAGCCCGAACCCGAGCCCGAACCCGAGCCCGAACCCGAACCCGAACCCGAACCCGGCTTCGCGTCGCGGCGGGCCGAACCCGACCTCTTCCAGGCGTTGCGGCGGGCCGAACCCGACAACGCCGCGAGGACACGCCGTCGACGGACTGATGTGAGCGGCGTGTCGCCGGCCCGGTGTCGCGATTTGCACGGAGGGCAGGGCAGGGCCGGGGCGGGGCGTGGCAGGGCAGGGCAGGGTGGGGTGGGACGGGCCCGGTCAGCGGCGGCGGACGACCAGCGTGTCGGCGAGGCCGGCCGTGGCGTCGGCGGCGACCGTGCCGGTGCGGGCGAAGTCGGCCCACACCTGGCGCACCTTGCGGCCACGGCGGTCGACGTCGTCCCAGTCGGTGGTGCCGATCAGGCGGGTGTGCGCCCAGGCCTCGCGTCCGCCGAGCAGCAGCGGCAGCTCGGTGATGTGGGCCGCGCCGAACGCCGTGCCCTCGGGCTCCCAGGTGAACTCGAACGTGGAGACGCGCCCGCCCGCGGCTCGGTGCCGTTCGGCGAAGGCTCGACCGGCCCGGTGGTAGACCGCCTTCGTCGTGGCGTCGACCATCACGCGCCGGATGGCCCGGCCGACCACGGGCAGCCCGAACAACCGCTGCAGCAGGGGGGAGAACTCGGCGAACACCGCGGTCTCGTCCGAGGTGGCACCGATCAGCAGGTCGATCTCGGGCGCGACCTCGCGCCAGGCGTCGTCGGCTGCGGACTCGGCCGGCAGCGGTGCCCTCCCGTACTGGACGCCGAAGGCCATGCCGCCGCGCAGGCCGAAGCGCTTCGCCGCCCGCTCGGCCACGGACTGCCCGGCGAGCAGCTCGTCGAGCGGTGCGTCCTTGCGGGGCGTTCCCACCGCCTCCGTCATCGCCTCGACCATGCGGCTGCGGCCGCGCACGATGCCGAGCGGGGCGCTCTGCACGATGGCCCGGGCGAACAAGCCCCGGGCGCCCTCGCTGATCATCAGGTGCGCGATCGCGTCGCCGCCGGCCGACTGGCCGAACAGGGTGATGCGCGAGGCGTCGCCGCCGAACGCCTCGATCGTGTCGTGCACCCAGCGGACCGCTGCGAGCTGGTCGAGCAGCCCGAGGTTGGCGGGCACCTCGTCGCCGACGCCGAAGAAGCCGAGCATCCCCAGCCGGTAGGTCACGGTGACGACGATCACACGTTGCTCGGCGACGAGGGCGCGCGGGTCGTAGACGCGCAGGTCGCCCGCCCCCGACACGTACGAGCCGCCGTGGATCCACACCATGACCGGCACGCGCTCGTCGGTGAGCAGGTCGGCCGGCAGGGTGATCGAGAGGCGTTGGCAGTGCTCGTCGTCGACCATGCCGACGGCGGCGCCCTCGATCAGGGCGTCGAGCCCGGGAGACGCGACCTGCGGCGAGGCAGGGGCACGGTCGAAGGCGAGCAGCGGGGACGACCAGGGCGCGACCGGGCGCGGCGGCTCGAAGCGATCGGCTTCGGCGTAGGGCACCCCGAGGACCCGCACGACGTCACCGTCGACGCGACCCACGACCCGGCCGCCGGGGGTGTCGAACTCCCGGCGGGCAGCCCGGTCGTCGGTGTCGACGACGGGCTCGCCCGGGGTGGTCGGCGTGCTGGCGGTCGAGCGGGGAGCGTCCTGGGTCACCCGACCATCGTGCCCCTCACCGCCCGTCTAGGCTCGCGGGATGACCGCCGACACCCCTCCCGCCCCGGGCTTCTACCGCCACTTCAAGGGCGGCCGCTACGAGGTGCTCGGCACCGCCCGTCACAGCGAGACGGACGAGCCGCTCGTCGTCTACCGCGCTCTCTACGGCGAGCAGGGGCTCTGGGTGCGGCCGCTCGCGGCGTGGTCGGAACAGGTGCGACGCGACGGGTACGAGGGCCCGAGGTTCTCGCCCGAGGGCTGACCGGCCCGGTCGCGGCCCGTGCGCCCGCCCTGCGGCGGTCGACGACGAGACGACGAGCCGACGAGCCGAGGAGGCGCGGGCCGGGTCAGCGAAGTCACAGCCGCTTGATAGCCGCGCGGCCGGACACTCGGCTCATGAAGTTCTCACGTCGCTCCCAGCGCTCCCAGGGTGCAGCCACAGACGGGAGCGCCACGGACGACGCGGCCCGCACCGCCGACCCGGCCGCGGCCGCCACCGTCCCCGGCGACCCGGCCGGCGCCTCCTCGTCCAGAGCCGCCCTCCCCGCGGCCGCCCTCCCCG
>NZ_JXQZ01000060.1 GCF_000878135.1 Frigoribacterium sp. MEB024 | reverse complement strand
CAGGCCGAGGCCCTCCGTCAGCAGCGCGCCGCGGCTGCCGCGGCCGCCGCCGCCCGGCCCTCGACGCCTTCCGCTCCCGCACCCGCTCCGTCGACCGGCGGCGGTTCGTCCGGTGGCGGCGGTGCCTCGACCGGCTCGGGCTGGGTGCGTCCCAGCGCCGGCTACATGTCGAGCGGCTACGGCATGCGCGTCAACCCGGTGACCGGCGTCTACCGCATGCACGACGGCATCGACCTGGCCCCCGGCTGCAACAGCCCCATCTATGCCGCGACCTCGGGCACGGTGACCTTCGCGGGCCTGACCGGCGGCTACGGCAACTACATCCAGATCAGCCACGGCGGAGGCGTCTCGACCGCCTACGGCCACATCGTCAACGGCGGCATCAAGGTGTCCCGTGGGCAGAGCGTCGTCGCGGGCCAGTTGATCGCGCTCGTCGGCTCGACCGGCAACTCGACCGGCTGCCACCTGCACTTCGAGACCCGCGTCGGCGGCGCCTCGACGAACCCCGTGCCGTTCATGTCGGCGCGCGGCGTCCGCCTGTAGCACGTCCACCGGGTCCCGCCCGAGGGGGCAGAATCGTCTCGTGACGAACACCGCTCCCTCCGCCCTGCCCCCGCTCCACCTCGAACGCGTCGCCTTCGACGACCCCCGTGCCGTCGCCCTGCGTGACGCCATGGACGCCGAGATGACCGTCCGCTACCACCGCGACGTCGTCGAGCCCGTCGCCGTCGTCGAGGCGCGGAACGCCGCCCTCACGGTCCACCCGTCGAACGTGCTGGCCACCGTGCTGGTGGTCGCCGACGACGGTGCCGACGGCGGCACGCCCGTCGGCCACGCCCTCGTGCAGAGCCGGGACGGCGAATGGGAGGTCAAGCGCGTGATCGTCGCGGACGGTCAGCGCGGCCGCGGCATCGGCCGACTCCTGATGGCCGAGCTCGAGACGGTCGCCCGCGAGGGCGGTGCGAGCCGACTCATCCTGCAGACCGGGGATCGCCAGCCCGACGCCGTCGCCCTCTACGAGAAGATCGGGTTCACCCGCATCCCGACCTACGAGCCCTACGTCACGACCATCCCGCAGTCGATCTGTTTCGAGAAGCCGATCGTCTGACGTCCGGCGGCCGACGCCGCCGAGGAGGCGCGGGTCGCCACGACGACGGAGGCGCGCCCCGGTCACGTGACCGGGGCGCGCCTCCTGCGCTTCGTGGGTGGGCGGGGCCGTGGGGGCCGGGCGTCCGTGGTCGTTCGTCGCCGACGGACCGGCCCGCCGGCGGACTAGAGGCCGGCCGTCGAGCGGATCCAGCTCGCGCTCTGCGACAGCACGGCGTAGTTCGACCCGGCGCGGGTGTTCGCGCCCGGGTCGGCCTCGTCGCCAGTCGAGCAGACGGCCACGATCTGGCCGTTCACGATCAGGGGGCCACCCGAGTCGCCGTGGTTCGCCGCGCCGGTGGTGCCGTTCAGGTGTTGCGCGACCCCGCCGTAGGCGTCGGTGCTGCGGCCGGTGAGGCCGACCGTCGCCTGGTACAGGCCGTCGGACTGCACCGAGTTCGCGCGCAGGCCGTAGCCCATGATGGTGCCGGTGCCCGACGAGGTCGCCTGGAACCCGAGGTTCAGCGACGGGTAGCTGCCGAGGGTCTTCGACTGGCTCAGGTGCACGAGCGCGATGTCGCCCACGGGGGCGGCGGCGACGCGGTCGACGGCGATCGCGGTGCCCGGGTTCGTCGTGCTGTTCGAGTGGTAGACCTGCATCGAGGTGACGCCGTCGATGCAGTGGCGGGCGGTCAGCACCCAGCTGGCGTTGATCTGTTCGCCGGTGCAGGCGTAGCTCGCGGTGCCCCCGGTCCGGAAGACCAGCTGCACGGCCCACGGCGTCGTGGGTGCCTTCTGGCCGCCGACGATGTCCGTCGACCGGATCGTGTTGTCGGGGCCGGCGGCGACGGCGGAGGTCGAGACCCCGAGTGATCCGACGGCGAGGGCCGCGGCGGTCAGGGCGGCGGCGACGAACTTCTTCATGTGGTTCCCCTTGGTTCGGGTGGTGCGTGTCGGGTGGTGCGTGTCGGGTGGTGCCGGCCGGCGGTGCCGGCCGGGCGGTCCGGTGATCGACCGACCCGGTGGATCGGGCACGTCCCGCCTGGGTCGAGCTTCCGCCTGGCCCTCGTCCGGGGGCAAGTCGGCACTCTGGCCGACTTGACGCCGGGTGTTGCGCGTGGCAACAGACATGCTGCTCGCGGCGGACGCGGGCGGGCGGGTAGCGTGTGCGGGTGATCACGCGACGAGACGCCGCCCTGCGACTGGACATCCCCCTCGAGATGGCCAAGCGCCACGGGCTGCCGCCGAAGATGACGGTCGACGAGCTCGTCGCGATGGAACGGACGCCGCCGCCCTGGCTGGTGCAGTCCCGCGCGAACCGCACCGGCAAGCCGGTCTGGGTCGAGCTGGAGTGCGTCGTCTGCGGCTACCACGAGGCCGCACGCCCCAAGAAGTGGTGGCCCGAGTACACCTACCTCAGCTGCGACGACCACGGCGCGGACGAGTTGCCCGAGCCCGAGCCTGGCGTCGTGCGCGCCGAGGTCGACGGCGTCGGCACCCGCTTCGTCGCCATCGTCGACGTCGCCCCCTGACCTGGGCTCGACCGTTCCCGCGCCCCTCTTCCCCCCGTCCCTCTTCCCTACGGCCCCCTGCGGCTCCGCTCTTGTGCAATTCGCGACATCCGGGGGTCGACACGCCGTCCTGAGGGGTACGTGAGCGGCGCGTCGTCGGGCTGTTGTCGGGTTCGGCACGTCTGAGGGGTTGCCCGAGGTCGCGAATTGCACGTCAACCGGGTGCTGCGCCGGACGAGGAGTGCACGAGAGCCAGCCGCGCGGGCAGAACCGATGGCCAGGAGGCGCGGCGCGGGTCGGTCGGATCGCACACGAGGAGGCTAGGCGTTCGTCGGTCAGGCCATCCACCAGGAGGCGCGCTGCGGGTCGGTCACACCGCCGACGAGGAGGCGCGGCGCCGGCCGGTCAGACCGTGTACTGCACCGAGACGGGCGGCTCGAGCCCGGCGAGCAGGTGTACGTACGCCTGGCGGGCGTCCTCGACGAGCAGTTGTCGTTGGATGTGCTGGTCGTGCCAGTCGACCAGGTCGTCGGGCGTGACGTCGTCGACGTCGTCGGCCACGAGGTAGCTGAACGCGTAGGCGTTGCCGTCGTCGTCGAGGGTCCGGCGGTAGCCGAGGGTCTGACGGCTCGTGGCGTCGACGAAGACCTCCCAGCCGGGGTCGCTCGCGTCCGGCAGGGTGACGTCGACCACGGGGTGGGGGGCTCCGGCGGCGGGCGAGGCGAGCCTCGTGCCGAGGGTGGCCGTCCGCATCGTCGTGGCGGCCGGGCCGGCCGTCGCGAGATCGTCGGTTCGGACGCCCCCGGGCCGCGAATCGTCCGAACCGGACGCTCCCGTCACCGCATCTGCTGCCCGCGCCACGGCCGCGGCGCCGGCCGACGAGGATTCGGGAGAGCTCGTGTCGATGCCCCGCGCCACGTCGTGGTCGACCCGGGCGACAGCTCGTGCGAGGGCCCCCTCGAACACGTGGAGCCTGCGGGCCGTCGCCCGCAACCACGACTCGAGAGCGTCTCGTTCGTCGGACGTGAAGGGCTCGGGCTCGAAGGAGTTCACGGAGAAGGACGCGGCCTCGACCGACCACTCCCACTCGAGCACGACCCGGAGGAGCGCCGAACGGCGGGGCATGAGCGCGAGCGTCCCCTGGCGCAACCCGGGTGAGAAGTGCAGTTCGGGTTCGTCGAGCAGGTGCCGGACGCCGGAGGCCGCATCGGTCGAGGTGGTCGGCACGAGGAAGGCGACCCGGACCTCTCGCCACGGCGCGGCCCGGACCGGAGGCGCGTCCTCGTCGCGCAGGATCGTCAGGCTGATGGGCATCTCGGGCGGCAGTGGTCGGGCGTCGCCGCGCGATGTGGCGTCGGGGGGCTCGACGGGGTCGACGGGATCTGGGTCGTTCGGTGCCATGGCCCGAGAATCGTGGCACGAGTCGATGCGAGCCCCCTGGACGAGCCGGGGTCGCCGGTCTCAGAACGACAGTTGGTCGACCGACGTCAGCGGCACCCACCCCTCGCGGATGCCGTCCGGCGGCTCGATCGTGGGCACGGGTCGCAGGGTGTCGGCCTCGGCGAGTTGCGCGAGGTCGAAGCCGGTCATCTCGGCGATGTCACGGACGGGTACCTGGTAGGTGCGGTACGGCCCGAGTGGCGGTGGGTCGCCCTGCTCGTGCGCGCGGGCGAACGCGGCCTCGAGGTCGACGCCGTCGAGCTCGGGGGACTGGTCGAGCAGGTACGCCGCCGTGCGCAGCGAACCGCCGTCCGACGTCGTCCACGCCGCGATCTTGAAGAACCGACGCGGGAGGCGGATGCCGCGGTAGGGCGCGTCGTCGTCGAGCAGCACGGGTGCCGTGAACACCGTCAACCGCTGCCGGTGTGTGGAGGCGTACTGCAGCACCTGGTCTTCGAGGCCGAGCCAGAGTTCTCTCGACTGGTTGAACTCGGCGGCTTGCGGTGCGGCGTTGGTGAAGCTGAACGTGTCGACGTTCGCCGCGGCCGCGACGACCGGCTCGCCCCAGACCGGGTCGCGGCGGCGGACCAGGTGCCCCCGGTCGAGGTCGTTCGAGGCGTAGACCTCGGGACCCGTCTGCTCGTCGTCGGGCACGCGCTCGTCGAGGTGCCAGTCGTCGCCTCGGCCGAGGTCGAGCAGCGAGGACCCGTCGATGTTGACCGCCGTCAGGGCGGCCAACCGCCGGACGGGGTCGAGCAGCACCGTGAAGTGGACGTACGGCAGCTCTCGCGCGAGCGTGTGGAGGGCCGGCAAGGGCACGTCGACCGTGAGGAACGAAGGGTCGTACCCCGCACGATCGAGCCCGACGGGGTTCGCGGTGGTGGGGTCGTCTCTGGTACTCATGGGCGCCTCCGGCAGGTCGTCGTTCTCGTGGGGCCATCCTGCCCACGACCCCTGACATCGGTCCGGTCGGCGCCGCGACGACGCACAGGAGGCGCGATGTGGGGGGATCCCCACACCGCGCCTCCTCGGATGCTCACGTCACCGACAGGCGAGGGCCCAGCCCGCGAGGGCTCAGTCCGCGAGGGCTCAGTCCGCCAGGATCGTGTAGAGCGCGCGGCGGGCTTCGTCGAGCTTGGCGGTGGCGGCGGCCCGCTGGGCCTCGCTCCCGTCGTGGTGGAACTGCTTCACGACGCCCATCAGCTTCATGAGGCTGGTCTGGAACTCGCGGTCGGTGTCGCTGGCGTCGTCGGCCGTCGCGGCCCAGGCCTTCTCGATCTCGTCGGCGTGCTCGGCCACGTAGGCCCTGCCCGCCTCGGTCAGCGTGAAGGCGCTCGTGGTCGCGGCCTCGTCGGACGAGATGAGTTCTTCGTCGACGAGCTGCTGCAGCGTGGGGTAGACCGAGCCGGGGCTGGGCTTCCACGCGCCGTCGGTGCGCTCGGCGATCGCCTTGATCAGGCCGTAGCCGTTCGACGGGGCGTCGGACAGCAGCGAGAGGATCGCGAGGCGCACGTCGCCGCGTCGGGCCCGGCCGCGTCCGCCGCGGCCAGGCCCGAAGCCGCCGGGGCCGAAGCCCGGGCCGCCGGGGCCGAAACCGGGGCCGAAGCCGCCGAAGCCGGGGCCGGGGCGGAACCCGCGGCCGAACGGACGGCCGAAGCGGCCGTGGCCCTCGCCGCGGCCGGGGAGGTCGCGTCGGGCGTCGGGGAAGTCGTGGTGCCGGCGACGGGGGTCGCCGTGGTTCTCGGTGGTGAAGTCGGTACCCATGGGGTACTCCTTTCGGGTCAGGTGGAGAGAAGTCGTGATCGCGACGTCCTGTCGCGATGTGTCAAAGATATGTCGCTGACTATCGCGTGTCAATGCCTCGATCGTGTTCCGGGCACGAAAAAAAAGGAGGCGCATCCCGGGTGGGACGCGCCTCCTTCGGTCGTGCGGTCAGCTCGCGGGCTGCACCCCGAACGCCGAGGCGAGCTTCTCGATCTTCTGCGCCCGACCGAGGCGGGGCAGGTCGCTGCCGTCGCGGATGACCCGGCCGCGGCCCTCGAAGTCGGCGAGGAAGTCCTGCGCCCAGGCGACGTCGGACGGGGTGGGACTGATGACCTCGTTGATCACGGGCAGCTGCTCGACGTCGAGGCACAGTTTGCCGGTCAGGCCCAGCGCGACCGCGACCCCGGACTGCTCGCGCAGGACGGGGTGGCTGCTGCCCACCGTCGGGCCGTCGATCGGGCCGGGCAGCCCGCCGATGCGGCTGGCGACGACGAGGCGTGAGCGGGGGTAGGCCATGGCCAGGTCGTCGGCGCTCGTGCCGGTGTCGCGGCGGTAGTCGCCGCTGCCGAACGCGAGCCGGAACGCGCCGCGGGCCTTGGCGATGGCGGGGCTCTCCTCGATGCCGAGGGCCGACTCGACGAGCGCGAGCACCGGCACCGCGCCTCCGAGGCGGTCGAAGGTCTCGGTGACGTGCTCGGGTGCCTCGGTCTTGGCGAGCATGACGCCGTGCAGCCCGGGCAGGCCCATGAGGGCGTCGACGTCGTCGGACCAGAAGTCGGTCGAGCGGTCGTTGATGCGCACCCAGGCCTCGCCGCCGCCCGTCAGCCAGGCGACGACGTCGTCGCGCGCGGCGGGCTTGCGGGCCGGGTCGACCGCGTCCTCGATGTCGAGGACGATCTGGTCGGCGCGTGAGGCCTGCGCCGAGTCGAAACGGTCGGGGGCGGTGCCCGGGACCAGCAGCCACGACCGGGCGATGTCGGGCTTGGGTCGCGTGCGGCCGGCCGCCGGGCCCCGGCGGGCCGTCGCCGCGGGGTCGGTCGCGGTCGGGTCGGAGGGGATCTGGCTGGTGTCGGTCATGACGTCGTCGTCCTTCGTCGCTCGGCGGTCCGGTCCACGCTACCGGCTCGTCCGGGCCCGTGAGTCCTCCGGGTCAGGGCGGGGGCTCCCGGCCCGGGGTGCCGTTCGGGCGTAACGTTCAGGCGGATCACAGATCCAGGGAACGACCCCACCGACAGGAGTGAGCCATGACCGACGCGAACGATCCGCGGCGCGACCGCCCCGACCACGAGGGACGCGATCCCCAGCACGGCGACACGAACGACGCCCCGCGGTCCGACGAGACCGGCGAGACGGTCGAGCAGACCGAGGTGCCGTACGGCTCCGAGGTGCCGACGCAGCAGCCCCCCGCCGTCGACTTCGGCGGCGACGCCCCGACGCAGCAGCCCCCCGCCGTCGACTTCGGCGGCGACGCCCCCACGCAGCAGGCCCCGATCGCCGACGCCGAGGACCGCCCGGTCGTGGCCGAGGCCCGTGCGACCGGCGATGCGTCCGGCGCTCCCGCC
Source organism: Frigoribacterium sp. MEB024 (assembly GCF_000878135.1). Lineage (GTDB taxonomy): Bacteria > Actinomycetota > Actinomycetes > Actinomycetales > Microbacteriaceae > Frigoribacterium. Next base: position 1,644 of record NZ_JXQZ01000060.1, on the reverse strand, counting down.
CCGTCCGACGAGGAGGCGCTGCCCGAGTCGGTGCCCGCCGAGTACGTCCCCGGCGACACGGCGTCCGACCGAGCCGCCGACTCCGACGCCGACGCGTCGACCGATGCCGGCTCGTCGGCCGACCCCGACGCGCGCGACACCGAGGTCCTCTCCGAGTCCGACCGGGACGCGGCCTCGTCCGGCCGTCCCACCGAGGCGGTCCCGATGGTGGCTCCGACCGAGCCCGCCCAGCGTGCCTGGTCCGCCTCCTCCGACGGCACGCGCCGACCGCTGCACGACGACGAGGCCCTCCGTGCCGCCGAGGCCGCCCGCGCCGGGGACCCCGCCACGGGTGACCGGCGTGACGACACGGCCACCGCGGCGTCCGCGACCGCGGCGACCGGCGCCTCCTCGTCCTCGCACGACGGGTGGGTCGACGACCGCTCGGACGCCGAGCGCGACGCCACCGACCGCGCCGCGGCCGAGCGTCAGCCCTCGTTCGGCCAGGACGCCCCCACCGCCGTCGCACCGACCGCGGCAGCAGCAGGAGGCGCGGCTGCGGGTGCCGCCGCCGGTCGCGACACCGGCTCCCACGCCTACCCCCTGATCAAGGACTCCGGCATCGACCACGTGTCGGTGCGCCGTGAGCTGCTCGCCCAGCAGAAAGAGGAGTTCGGCGGCATCCGCTTCGGCGCCGGTCTGCTCGGCTGGTTCGCCGCGACGGGCTTCGGCCTCGTCATGATCACGATCTTCGGCGGCGTCCTGGCGGCCTGGGGCGGGGTCGCCTCGGGGTCGACCGCGATGACCGACCTGCGCAGCTTCACGGCCGACAACGCCGACGTGCTGGCGCTGACCTCGGGCATCGTGGTGCTCGCGATCATCTTCTTCGGGTACCTCGTCGGCGGGTACACGGCGTCGCGCATCGCGCGCTTCAGCGGCTTCAAGCAGGGCCTCGCGACCTGGCTCTGGGGCGTGGTCATCACCATCGTCCTGGCCGTCGTCGTGGGTGTCGTCGGCACCCAGTCCGGTGACTCGTCGTCGCCGAACCCGTTCGTGCCCTCGATGGACGACCTGCAGTCGTCGTCCCTCGCCGGTCTGATCGGGCTCGCCCTCGTCGTCGTGCTGAGCTTCGCCGGAGCCGTCCTCGGCGGCCTGCTGGGTCAGCGGTACCACCGCAAGGTCGACCGCTTCTTCTCCGAACAGGACTGAGCACCGCGAGGGGGCGCACCTGCCGGGTCGCCCCCTCGCCCCATCCGACGCGGCCCGGGCGTCGAACACCGATCAACCCCACCGGGCAGCACAGACAAGGACCACTCATGCGCACCCCCTTCCGTTCCCCCCTCGGCCGAGGCGTCCTCGGTGTCGTCGCCACCGGAGCCCTCGTGTTCTCGCTCGCGGCCTGCGCCTCGACCTCGGACTCCGAGAGCAACAACACGGCTCCGACGCACCCCGTCAACCAGACCCGCGAACCCGGCCCCGGCGAGAGCCTCCTGCCCGCGGCGTCCATCCCGGACCTGTCGAACGGTGTCGACACCCAGGTCGCCGTCGACGCGTCGTTCGTCGAGGCCCTCACGACCCTCGGCCTCACCCCCGGCGCGGTGGGCACCGCGACCTTCACCGACGGCACGTTCTCGTTCCCGATCACCGGCGGCAACGTCGACTACT
>NZ_JXQZ01000006.1 GCF_000878135.1 Frigoribacterium sp. MEB024 | reverse complement strand
CGAGACCCCGGGGACCCGCCGAGACCCCGGGGCGCGCGCCGGGGTCTCGGCGACTTCCCGGGGTCTCGGCGGATCCTGCGTCGGCCGACCCGCGCCTCCTGCGGTCGCGTGCCTCGGTCACGGCAGCGCAGGAGGCGCGGGTCAGCTCGCGGGACGCGTCGCGACGATCGCCTCCGCGGCCGCGACGAGCTTGCCCTGCAGGTCGGCCTCGTAGGTGTTGCCCGTCCTGACCTGCAGCCAGGAGCCGTCGGTCAGCACGTTGACGTAGCAGCTGCTGCCCTCGTCGTGGATGCAGACGTACTCCGCCTTCTCGGCACCCGCCACGGTGACCGGCGACCGCTCGAGCTGCGACATCGAGTCCACCGCGTCGACGGCCCAACCGCTGCCGGCCGAGAGCGTCGCGGTGACGTCGCCGATCTCCGAGATCGACGCGCCCTCGACGGAGGGCGAGGCCCAGTAGCACTGCAGCGTGCGGTCGGCGGCGAGGACGATGCCGCTCGGGTACTCGTTCTGCAGCTCTCGCGGGCCCTCGAGTCGAGGGGCGCCCACGATCTCGCCCAGGGGTACGGCCGGTGTCAGCGCCGCGCAGTCGTCGACCTGCGCCCACGACGAGTCCGGTCGGGTCCACGAGGGGGCCGGCGAGAGACCGTCGAGGCGCGACACCAGGCTCGTCAGAGCGGCGGTGGTGTTCGCGGCGCGCGTCTCGACCGACACGGTCCCGGACGTCGCGTCGACGTCCGACGTCCTGAACTCGACCCACCAGGTGCCCGACACGACGGTCGCCTGGCAACCCTGCTCGGTGCAGGTCATGGCCGAGGCGTCACCGGCTCCGGTCCGCTGGGCACCACCGGCCACGAGGCCGTCGACGGCGGTCAGTCCGGCCTCGCGTCCACTCGCCACCGAGAGGTCCACGCGGGAGTACGGCTGCTCGGTCGATCCCCACTCGCAGCCCAGCACGCCGTACTCGGACAGGCTCGCGTCCGTCGGCATCAGCAGGTCGACCCGGCCCTGGAGCGGCGACGGGATGAACAAGTCCATCCGCACGCCGCTCGCCAGCGTCGCGCAGTCGATCGGCGCCGACGGTACCGGTGCGACCACCGGCGCCACCGTCGGCGTCGGCCGCGGCGTCGCCGTCCGCGTGACGGTCGGCGTCGGAGTGGGCGTGCTCGTCGGGGTGGCCGGTGCCGACGCCTGGAACGGCGAGGGCAGCATGCCGAGCGCCAGGGCTCCCGAGCCACCGCCGATCGCCAGCAGGGCGGCCAGCCCGAGGCCGAGGCCGAGGGTGCGGTTGCGCTTGCGGCGCGGGGACGCCGTGGTGCGTTCGAGGACGTTCTGCTTCATCGTGACGAGCATGCTGTTCAGCTCGTCTCCGGTGGGGGGCTCAGAGTTCATCGTTCATCACCGCCTTCTTCTTCAGTCGCGATCGGGTGCGCGACACGCGTTGGGTGACGGCGCCGATGCTCAGGCCGACCTGGGCGGCGGCCTCGCCGTAGGGGCGCCCCTCGATCAGGCAGAGCTCGACGATCTGCCGGTCGACCGGGCCGAGGGCGTCGATCTCGTCGCGGACCCACCGCAGCCGGTCACGCGCCTCCTCGCCGTGGTCCGGGGCGACGAGGTCGTCGGGCAGCTCGTCGGTGGCGGCGCGGGCCTGCTTGCGGCGCAGGTTCGCGGCGTGGTTGCGGCAGACGACCAACAGCCAGGGCAGCAGCGAGTCCTCGGGCAGGTCGATCTGGTCGACCTTCTTCCAGAGGGTGACGAACGTGTCCTGCACGATCTCCTCGACGTCCATCCGGGTGCCGGCCAGCGCCCACGCGTAGCGGGTCACCGTCGTGGCGTGCCGGTCGAACAAGGCCGACAGCGCCCGCTGGTCACCCCCGACCGTGCGTCTGACGAGTTCGTCGTCGCCTTCCGTGTCGTGATCCACGTCCACCCCCTCCACTAGAGGAGTGTCGCGGAACCGGCGAACCTGACACGGGACCTCCGACGGATCGGCGGGCGCCCCGTCTCGACGGCACGGGGCCCGGCCACCCGGGGTCGGTACGGTGTGCGCATGACCCCGACCCGCGCCTCCGTCCTGTTCGTCTGCCAGAAGAACGGGGGCAAGTCGCAGATGGCCGCGGGGCTGATGCGCGACCTCGCCGGCGACGAGGTGACGGTCGTGTCGGCCGGCACGACGCCCGGCACCGACCTGAACGCGCAGTCGGTCGAGTCGCTCGCCGAGCTCGGCATCGACCTCGGCGACGAGCACCCCAAGGCCCTCACCGAGCAGATGGTGCGCGACGCCGACGTGGTCGTCGTCCTCGGGCAGGAGGCGCGGGTCGACGAGGTCCCCGGCACCCGGTTCGAGACCTGGGTCACCGACGAACCCTCCGAGCGCGGCGTCGAGGGCATGGAGCGCATGCGCCTCGTCCGCGACGACATCCGCGCCCGCGTCGCCGACCTGCACGCCCGCCTCTGACACCGAGACCCCACGAAGTCGCCGAGACCCCTCGGCGCGCGCGGGGGTCTCGGCGACTTCCCGGGGTCTCACGCACGAACGGAGGCGGTGGTGACCTCTCAACGTCACCACCGCCTCCCGGGCCGCCGCTGCCACGGCCACGGCCCACCCGCGCCGACCCCCACCGTGAACCGGGGGTCGGGGCGGGAGTCGACCGCCTACCCCTTGACGCCGCCCGCGCTCAGGCCGGACTGCCAGAAGCGCTGGAGGAACAGGAACGCCACGACCAGCGGCAGGATCGACACGAACGACCCGGTCAGCACGGTCGAGAACAGCACCTGGGCGCCGCCGCCGCCGGTCGCCGCCTGCTGCCACTGCGCCAGGCCGACCGTCGCCGGGAAGAGCGACGGGTCGTTCAGCATGATCAGCGGCAGGAAGTAGTTGTTCCAGGTCGAGACCAGGGCGAACAGCAGCACCGTGACGATGCCCGGCGCGAGCAGCCGGGACGCGATCGTCAGGAAGATCCGCAGCTCGCCGGCCCCGTCGATGCGGGCCGCCTCGAGCAGGCTGTCGTCGACCGCCTCGCTCGCGTAGACGCGCATCAGGTAGACGCCGAACGGGCTGACCAGCGACGGCAGGATGATCGCCCACGGGGTGTCGACGAGGTTGGCCGCGCTGAACAGCAGGTAGGTCGGGATCGCCAGCGCCGTCAGCGGCACCATGACCGCCCCGAGGATCAGCCCGAAGACGAACGACTTGCCCTTGAAGACGTACTTGGCCAGCGAGTAGCCGCACATCGCGGCGAGCACCGCGGCACCGACCGAGCTGACCACGGCGTAGAGCACCGTGTTGCCCATCCACTGCACGAAGATGCCGTCCTGGAACGTGAACAGCTGCGCCAGGTTGTCGCCCAGGGCGAAGGTGCGGCCGAAGGCCAGGCCGAACGTCGAAAAGATGTCGCCGTTCGTCTTGGTCGCCTGGATCGCCAGCCAGATGAGCGGCAGCAGGAAGTACGCCAGCGTGATCCAGAGGATCACGGTGAGGATCGGCGTCTTGCGCTTCGAGCGCTCGACGCGACGTCGCGGGCGGCGCCGGCCCGCGCCTCCTGAGCTCTCGAGGCGGCGGACGGGGCGGTCGAGCGACGTGGTCCCGGCGGTGTCGACGGGTGCGGGTGCGATCGTCACGACAGTCGCTCCTTGCGTGAGGTGGCGAGCTGCACCACGTAGCTGATGATCATGATGAGGAACCCGAGCAGGAACGCGATGGCCGCGGCGTAGTTGACGTCCTGGTTCTTGAACGCGACGTTGTACGCGTAGAGGTTCGGGGTGAAGTCCGAGCCGATGGCGTTGGGCGCGATGCTGTAGAGCAGGTTGGGCTCGTTGAAGAGCTGGAACGACCCGATCACCGAGAAGATCACGGTCAGCAGGATCGCCGAGCGGATCGCCGGGATCTTGATGCTCCACGCCACCCGCCACGGCCCGGCGCCGTCGATCTCGGCGGCCTCGTACATCTCGGTCGGCACGCTGCGCAGCGCGGCGTACAGCACGATCATGTTGTAGCCGATGAACTCCCAACTGACGATGTTCATCGTGCTGCCGAGCACGTTCTGGGGCGACAGCAGGTCGGGCGGGGTGAGGCCGACACCGCTGATCACCTGGGCGATCAGGCCGGACTCGCGCCCGTAGAGGTAGCCCCACATCAGCGTCGCCACGACGCCGGGCACGGCGTAGGGCACGAAGATCGCGAGGCGGACGAACTTGCTGCCGGCCACCCGGCCGGTGTCGAGCGCGAGCGCGACGAAGAGGGCGATCACGAGCATGATCGGCACCTGCACGAAGAGGAACAGGGCGACCCGGCCGAGGCCGGCCCAGAAGCTCGGGTCGTTCAGCGCGCGGCTGTAGTTGGCGAGGCCCGAGAAGACCTGCCCGCCGACGAGCTGCGAGGTGAAGGTGCTCAGGTAGCCCGCGTAGCCGAGCGGCACGAGGAACATCGCCGCGAAGACGACCAGGAACGGGATCGCCAGGGCCCAGGCCGCGACGAGCTGCGGCCGGTGCAGCGAGCTCGTGCGCCGCGGGGTGGCGGGCTGACGGGACGAGGAGGCGCGGGTCGCGTCTCGACGAGGGGTGACGGAGGTGGACATGGGGCTCCTTGCCGGGCCGAGGGGGTGCCGCCCGAGGGCGGGCGGCACCCCCGTGAGCGCTACTTGACGGTGAAGCCCTGCTGCTTCGCGTAGGAGGTGACGTCGTCCTGCCACGCCGTGAGGGCGGCGGAGAGGTCGGAGTGGTCGGCGATCGCCTTGCCGAGCGTGTCGTTGAAGCTCGAGTAGACGTAGTCCATGAACGGCAGCCACTGGAAGTCGGTGCTGACCGTGTCCGAGACGCCGGCGAAGAGCTCGTTGACCTTCTGGCCGCCGTAGAAGTCCGAGGCGGTGTCGGTGAAGTCGCTGCTCGACAGGGTGTCGGTCGTCGTCGGGAACAGGAACTGCTCGTTCGCGAAGGCCAGGGTCGACTCGGGGTCGCTGTTCAGGAACTTGCTGAACTCGGCCGCGGCGATCGGGTTCTGCGTGCCCGTGATGACGGCGTCGCTCGATCCGCCCCAGTTGCCCGAGACGTCCTCGCCGGCCTTCCACTGCGGGATCTTCGCGGCGGTCCACTTGCCGCTCGTGTTCGCGGCCGTGCCCTGCAGGAAGACGGGTCCCCAGGCGGCGGTCTGCCAGCTGGCGTACTTGCCCGACGAGAAGCCCTGGTACCAGGCGTCGTTGAAGTCGGCGTCGGTCGAGACGAGGTCCTTGTCGATCAGGTCCTGCCAGAACGTGACGACCTTCTGCGTCTCGGTCGAGTCGAGGTCGATGCCGACGGTCTTGTCGCCGTCGTACGAGAACGGCTTGGCGCCGGCCTGCCAGAACAGCCCGACGATCTGGCCGGGGTCGTTGCCGGGCAGGTTCGAGATGTACGAGTCGGTCTTGTCCTTGATCGTCTGCGCGTCGGTCGCGAAGTCGGCCCAGGTCTCGGGGGCCTTCGTCAGCCCCGCCTGCTCGTAGATGTCCGAGCGGTAGAGGTTGCCGAGCGGGCCCGAGTCCTGCGGCACCGACCAGACGCCGGTGTCGTCCGCGACCTGGTTCCAGACCCACGGGACGTACTTCGACTCGAGGTCCGCGCCTCCGTAGGGGGTCAGGTCGACGAGGCTGCCGGTCTGACGGAACGACGGGATGTACTGGTACTCGATCTGGGCGACGTCGGGTGCGCCCTTGCCGGCCTTGAGGGCCGTCCGCAGCTTCGGGTACTGCGCGGTGCCGGTGCCCACGTTGACGACGTCGACCTTGATCTTCGGGTACTTCGCCTCGAACAGGTCGACCTCCTTCTGGACGTCGGGCACCCAGGTCCAGAAGGTCAGGGTCGTGTCGGTGTCCATGGCCTTGTCGATGTCGGCCTGCGAGACGGGCGCGGTGTCGCCACCGCCACCCGCGCCTCCGCCGGACGGGGCGCAGCCGGTCAGCACGAACGCCGACACGACGGCGAGTGACACGAGCGCCTTTGCTGTGGTCTTTCTCTTCATGGTGGTTCTTCCTCGAGGGGGT
>NZ_JXQZ01000059.1 GCF_000878135.1 Frigoribacterium sp. MEB024 | reverse complement strand
CGGCCGGGCGGGCCGACCGGGCGGACGGGCCGACCGGGTGGACGGGCGGGCCGGCCGGGCCGCGGGTCAGGCGGTGGTGCCGGGGAGGAGCGCGATGACGCCCGCGCCACCGACGACGGCCAGGCCGACGGCGAGGGCGATCAGCGTGCCCGCGAGCATGACGGCGGACGAGATGATGCCGACGAGCGCCATGGTGCGCCCCTCGGGCTCACGGCGGCGCGACAGGATGCCGACGACAAGACCGGCGATCGGCACGACGAAGGTGAAGCCGAAGGCGATCGAGGCGAGGCCGAGGACGAGGCTCCAGACGGCGAGGGGCGAGCGCACGCCGGTGGTGGGGGCGGAGACGGTGGTGTGTACGGGTTGGTTCGTCATGCTCCGAGCCTAGGAAGACCCTCGCGGCGACCCCAGGGGGCTGACCCCCGGATGTCAGCGGGGGTCGACCGGCGCGGGCAGTTTGCCGAGCCCGCGGGTGATCACCTCGGGCGCGGACGCGAGGCAGACGCGGATCCACCCCTCGCCGCTCCGGCCGAACGCACTGCCCGGTGCGACCGCGACGCGCTCCGACAGCAGGAACCGCTCGGCCCATCCCGCCACGTCGCCCTGCGAGGCGTGGCTCACGTCGATCCAGAGGTAGAAGGCGCCGGTGGGCTCGAGGTAGCGGATGCCCCGCTCGTCGAGCAGCGTCGTGGCGAGGTCGAGGTTGCTCCGGTAGTGCTCCCGGGCGTCGGCCACGGGCTGGTGATCCCCCACGACGGCCGCGAGGGCGGCGTGCTGGTCGGGCTCGGCCACACAGCTGATCGCCGCTTCCTGGACCGTGCGCATCGTCTCGGCGAGACCCTTGGGCGTCACGAGGTAGCCGACCCGCACGCCCGTCATGGCGTAGGTCTTGCTCATCGAGAAGACGCTGAACACCCGGTCGTCGGTGTCGAGCGAGGCGAGGCTGACGTGCTTCGGCCCGTAGGTGAAGTACTCGTAGACCTCGTCGCTGATCACCCAGAGGTCGTGCCGGCGGGCGAAGTCGAGCAGACGGCGCAGCGTCTCTTCTGGGTAGACGACGCCGAGCGGGTTCGACGGACTGTTGACGACGAGGGCGCGGGTGCGGTCCCCCACGAGGTTCTCGAGCTCGTCGAGGTCGGGGTGGAAGTCGAGGTCGGGTGCCAGCGTGTAGGGCACGGGCACGGCGTCGAGCATGCGGGCGTTCATCGTGAAGGTCGTGTAGCCGGGGTCCGGCACGAGCACCTCGTCACCCGCCGCCAGCAGGAGCCCCATCGTCTGGTGCAGGGCTTGCGTCCCGCCGACGGTGACCCAGACCTGCTCGAGGTCCACGTGCACGTCGTTCTCGCGGGCGAGCTTGGCCACGAGCGCCTCGCGCAGGGCCGGGATGCCCCCGTTCGGCGTGTAGTCCGTGCGGTCGTCGGCCCAGGCGCGGCGTGCGGCATCGGCGATGTGGCGGGCCACGGGCACGTCGGGCTCTCCCACCACGAGCATGTCGACGCCGTCCAGCTGGGCCGCCAGCTCGAACACCCGACGGATTCCGGACGCGGGCACGGTGGTCATGTGGGGCGCGAGCTGGGGCATGATGGCACGGTACTACGCACGACACGGCACGCCGTCGGGCCGACGCTCGTTGAGAGTCGGGCCTGCTGCTGGTAACGTTGCCTGTTGGCTTGCGCGTTACGTCTGCAGTGGCGGAACGCGATCGCAGCCGAGAGCCGCTCCGGTGGCCATCACCGGCGGCAGCACCGGGTCCACCGATTCACGTCGGTCGGACGCTCGGCTGGCGCACACCCGTCCGAGACACAGAATCCAGAAAGTAGTTCACGTGGCAAACATCAAGTCGCAGATCAAGCGCATCGGCACCAACAAGAAGGCCCAGGACCGCAACCGCGCCGTCAAGAGCGAGCTCAAGACCGCCGTCCGCGCCACCCGCGAGGCCATCGCCGCCGGCGACAAGGACAAGGCCACCTCGGCTCTGCTCCTCGCGTCGAAGAAGCTCGACAAGGCCGCCAGCAAGGGCGTCATCCACCAGAACCAGGCCGCGAACCGCAAGTCGTCCATCGCGAAGCAGGTCGGCGCCCTCTAGGCTCCCCTCCCCCGAGCCTCCGGGCTCGACGACGAAGGCCCCGTCTCGATCGAGACGGGGCCTTCGTCGTGCCGGACCGATCGTGGGGCCGGCACCGGAAGGTCAGGAGGCGCGAGTCACGACAGCAGGGCACCGCGCGTCGAGATCATGGTCACCATCCGCTCGAGTGCGTACACCGGATCGCGTTCGGCCCCCTTGACGGCCGCGTCGGTCTCGGCGAGAAGCTCGATGCACCGGCCCAGCCCGTCCTCGGACCAGCCACGGAGGTCGCGTTGCGCCCGCTCGACCTGCCACGGGGCGAGCCCGAAACGTGAGGCGAGTTGACCCGAGCCGCCGTAGGAACCCTGCAGCTTGGCCATCGTGCGGATCTTCATCGCGAACGCCGCCACCACGGGCACGGGATCGGCCCCGGTCGACAACGCGTGACGGAGCAACACGAGGGCCTCGCCCTGGTGCCCCGCGATGGCCGCGTCGGCCACCTTGAAGGCGTTCGTCTCGACCCGGCCCGAGTAGTACTTCTCGACGGTGGCCTCGGTGATCTCGGCCGCGGCGTCGCTGATCAGCTGCTGGCAGGCGCTGGCGAGCTCGGCCAGGTCGTCGTTGAAGGCCGTGACGAGCGCCCGCAGCGCCCCCTGCGAGATGCGTCGTCGTTCGGAGGCGAACTCGGCGGCGGCGAACTCGAGCTTCTCGGTGTCTTTCTTGAGCTCGGCGCAGACGACCTCGAGACCGCCGCCCGTGCCGCCCCGGACGGCGTCCAGCAGCTTCTTGCCGCGGACCCCGCCCCCGTGGCGCAGCACCAGGGTCGTGTCGTCGGCGGGTGTGTCGAGGTAGCGCAGCGTCTCGGTGAGGAACGCGTCGGTGCACTTCTCGACGTTCGAGACGCGGATGAGGCGGGGCTCGGCGAAGAGCGACGGGCTCGCCAGGGTCACGAGTTCGCCGGGTTGATAGTGGTCGGCCTCGAGGTCGTGCACCTCGAGACTGGGGTCTTCTGCGGCGAGCTGGTCGCGGAGCTGTCGCGAGGCACGATCGGCGAGGAACTGCTCGGGCCCGCTCACCAGCACGACGGCCGCGGGCCGGATTCTGTCCCACCCCACCTGGTCGATCGCGACCGAGGCCTTCTTCGCCGTCTTGCCACTCGCTCGCGCTGCCATGCTGCCTCTCGGACGTCGTCCCACGGACGCGGGGCCCGCCGCGCCACCTCCGATGCTAGAGGACGCCACCGACGTGCCCGACGTGTCGTCAGGGTCCCGGGGCCCCGCGTGCTCCCGCCAGATCCGCAGGCCGACGTCGCCGCCCCCACGGTCGACGGGCGTGACCGCGGCCTGACCCGCCTCGTCGCTGCGGACCACGACTCCCCCGCCGTGCCGGACCAGGTCGAGCGCGACGTCGGTCGGGTGACCGTACGAGTTGTCGGCTCCCACCCCGATCAGTCCCACCCGGGCCGACACCCGCTCGTACAACTCGGCGTGCTGGTCCGCCGACCCGTGGTGCGAGACCTTCACGACGTCGACCCGTCCGAGCCCTTCCTCGCCGTCGGGTGACGAGGCGAGACGGCGTTGGGCGGTCTCACCGAGATCGCCGAGGGCCAGCAGGGAGAGGCATCCGACCCGGCAGGACCCGCCCGGGTCGAGGCGCAACACGAGGCTGGCGTCGTTACCCGCCGGGGTCGAGGAGGGCGGCCAGAGGAGCCGCCACGTGTGGTCGCCGAGGCGTCCCCGGGTGCCGACCCGCGCCTCCTGGACCTCGGCACCACCGTCGCGCAGCGCCGCCACGACCTCGGCGTCGTCCGAGCGCCCCACGGGCCCGACGAGCGCCGTGCCGACCCGACCGACCACGGAGTCGATCGCCCCGACGTGGTCACGGTCGAAGTGGGTGAGCACGAGCAGGTCGACGTGGCGCACGCCGAACGTCGAGAGGCATCGGTCGAGAGCGGCCCCGTCGTCGCCGACGTCGATCAGGGCGACGGCCCGCGCGCTCCGGACGAGCACGGCATCTCCCTGTCCCACGTCGCACTGGGCGACGACCCAGTCGTCGGGCACGGAGGCGCGGGTCACCAGGGTGCGCCCGCCCACCACGCCGACGGTCGCCACCAGGACGCTCACCAACAACGTCGTCGCGACGGCTCGCGTGCGGCCCCGGGCCCGGGCGACCACGGCGACGACGACGAGGGCCGTGACGCCGACCAGGGCGGCCACGCCGGGCGCCGAGGCGTCCCACGCGAGTCGTGTGCCCGGCCAGCTCGACGCCGACCGGGCGACGGCCGCGACCCAGGACGACGGCAGCCACGAGGCCCAGGCGACGACCGTGGCCGTCCCGGGGACCCAGGGCGCGAGCACGCAGACGACGAGTCCGCCCACGGTCGCCACCGGAGCCGCCGGGCCGGCGAGCACGTTCGCGACGACGCCGTGCAGGGCGATGCTCGGCTCGAGGGCGAGCAACACGGGCTGGCAGGCGAGCTGCGCGGCCGTGGGCACGGCGAGGGCCGCCGCCACGGGTTCGGGCACGAGGCGCGCCAGCAGGGCGGTCAGCGGCCCGCCGAGCACGACCAGCCCCGACGTCGCGAGGACCGACAGGACGAAGGCGAGGTCGCGGGCCAACCACGGGTCGACGAACAGCAGCCCGGCGACCGCCAGCGCGACGACGGGCACGCCGGCGATCGGTCGGGCGACGGCGAGATGCACGAGGACGAGCACCGCCATGACGGTGGCCCGCACGATGCTCGGCTCGGGCGTGACGAGCACGACGAACGCCGAGAGCACGACGACGGCCGCCCCGAGCCGCAGCAACCGCGGGACCTTCAGCACCGACCCGACGAGCATCACGAGTGCGACGAGAACCGCGCAGTTCGAGCCCGACACGGCCGTGAGGTGGCTGAGCGACGCCTGCGTCATGTCGTCGTCGAGGTCGTCGGGCACACCCGACGTGTCGCCGATCGCGAGCCCGGGCAACAGGGCTCCGCCGTCGCCCGGCAAGTCGGCGGCCACGGCGCGGAACGCCGACCGGAGCCCGTTCGACCACGCCGACGCCCGCCCGGGCTCGGAGCGAACGCCGAGCGGCTCGACCGCCCGCCCCTCGAACGCGACCGACTCGCCGTACCTCGCCGGGGCGAGGACCAACCGGGCCGAGACCCGGGTGCCGATCTCGACCGAGCGGCGACCGTCGACTCGCGCCCCGAACACCCGCACCGGCACGCGAGCCCCGAGCGCCACGGTCCCCCCGCCGACGTCGAGCCGATCGACCGACATCGTCAGGACGTCGGCCCGTCCCTCGACCCGGTCGAGCAGGCGCCCCTCGACGGTGACCGCGTGACCGACCGACGTCGTGAGCCCCGGCGGGTGGCGCCGATCGTCGCGCACCGCCGCCTGGCCCGTGAGCCCCGCGCACGTCCCCGCACTCAGGGCGACCACCAGCAGGACCTGCCCGGCCACGAGCACGCCCACCCGCGCGACGACCACCAGCCCGACCGCGACGACGCAGACGACGAGGGCGGCCGCGGCCACGACGGGCAAGAGCCCGGGCCGGGTCGAGCCGACCGCGAGCCCGACCCACGCCACGGCCACGGGCACCCCGAGCCGCAGGTCGAGCAAGCGACCGGGCGTCACACCCGCACCCGGTCGCGCAGCTTCTCGAGCGTCTTCGGACCGATGCCCGGCACGCCGAGCAGGTCGTCGACGCTGCGGAAGCGCCCGTTCTCGTCACGCCAGGACAGGATCGCCGCCGCGGTCGCCGGGCCCACCCCGGGCAACGTCTGCAACGCCGCGTCGTCCGCGAGGTTCAGGTCGACCGCACCACCGCCGACCGCCGCCGCTCCCCCGGGCACCGGCCCGCCCGCCGCCGGCCCACCCGCCGTCGCACCACCATCGCCCACCACGGCGTCGTCCACGGTCTCGCCCACGGCCGGCACCCGGAGCTGCTCGCCGTCGACGAGCACCCTCGCGAGGTTGACGGCCGCCTGGTCGGCCTCGGCCGTGAAGCCGCCGGCCGCGGCGACCACGTCGACCACGCGGGCGCCCTGCGGCAGTTCGTACAGGCCGGGTGCTGCCACCCGGCCGTGGACGTGCACGAAGACGACCGAGGCACCCCCGGGAGGCGCGGTGCCGGACCCTGCCCCGGCCTCGGCCCCGGTGCTCGGCTCGACGGTCACGATCTCGTCCGCCGCGCCTCCTCGGGTGGCGAACGCCGACACGGCGACGCTCACCGCCAACACGACGAAGAGCAGGACGACGACCGCGCCGAGCCCCACACGCCACCGCGGACCACCCGGCTCGGACGGGTCGACGGCGGTGCGGAAGCTGACGGTCATGACCCGTCACGGTACGAGCGGGCGTCCGCCCACACGGACGACGACGGCCGCCCTGGGGAACCAGGACGGCCGTCGACGGGTGGGGACGAGACGCGCCCCCGGGCGGCTACTTCACCGCGATGTTCACCAGGCGCGGCGCCCGCACGATGACGTTGACGATCTGCTTGTCACCGATCGCGCGCTGCACGGCCGCGGACTCGCGGGCCATCGCCTCGAGCTCGTCGGAGCCGATCTTGGGCGACACCTCGAGCCGGTCGCGCACCTTGCCGTTGACCTGGACGACCGCGGTGACGCTCGTCTCGACGAGCAGGGTCGGATCGGCCTTCCGCCAGCCGTACGTGGCGAGGGCACCGCCGTCGTAGCCGAGCTTCTCCCACATCTCTGAGGCGGTGTAGGGAGCGAACAACGACAGCCCCAGCGCGACGGTCTCGGTCGCCTCGCGGACGGCCGGGTCGGACGCGCCGGGCCCCGAGTCGATCGCCTTGCGGACGGCATTGGTGAGCTCCATCAGGCGCGCGACGACGACGTTGTACTTGAACGCCTCGCTGAGCCCCGGGGCCTCGGCGAGGAATCGATGCGTCACGCGGCGCAGGGCCTGGTCGCCGTCGGCCCACACCACGTCGCGCGAGCTGTCGACGTCGCTCGCCAGACGGAACGCCCGGGCCAGGAACTTGGCCGAGCCCGCGGGCGAGACGTCGGCCCAGTCGATGTCGTCCTCGGGCGGGCCGGCGAAGGCCATGGTCAGGCGGATGGCGTCGACGCCGTGCTTGTCGATCTCGTCGGAGAGGCTGACGACGTTGCCCTTGCTCTTGCTCATCTTCGCGCCGTCCTGCAGCACCATGCCCTGGTTCAGCAGCGCGCTGAAGGGCTCGGTGAAGTCGACGTGGCCGAGGTCGAAGAGCACCTTGGTGATGAAGCGCGCGTAGAGCAGGTGCAGGATGGCGTGCTCGACGCCTCCGACGTACTGGTCGACCGGGGCCCACTTGCTGGCCTGAGCAGGGTCGAAGGCGCGGTCGGCGTCGGTCGGGTCGAGGAAGCGCAAGAAGTACCACGAGCTGTCGACGAACGTGTCCATCGTGTCGGCGTCGCGGCGCGCCGGTGACCCGTCGCGCGGGTCGGGCACGTTCACCCAGTCCTCGGCGGCACCGAGCGGCGAGCTGCCCTTCGGCTTGAGGTCGAGCCCCTCGGTCGACGGCAGCCGGACCGGCAGCTCGTCGTAGGGCACCGGCACCTCGACGCCGTCGGCGCCGTGCACGATCGGGATGGGCGTGCCCCAGAAACGCTGACGCGAGATCAGCCAGTCGCGCAGGCGGTACGTCTTGGCCGCCTTGCCGTCGCCGGAGGCCTCGAGCAGCTCGACGACGCGCTTGATCGCGTTCGACTTGCTGAGGCCGGTCAGGGCGCCCGAGTTCATCAGTCGGCCGTCGCCGGTCAGGGCCACGCCGGTCTCGCGGGGGTTCAGGTCGGGCAGGTCGTCGGGCAGGATCGCCTGGCCGTCCTCGTCGAGCTCGAGCTTGGGGATGACGCCCGTGACGGGCGCGTTCGTGTCGACCACGACGCGCACCGGCAGGTCGTACTTGCGGGCGAAGTCGAGGTCGCGCTGGTCGTGCGCGGGCACGGCCATGACCGCGCCGTGGCCGTAGTCGGCCAGCACGTAGTCGGCGGCCCAGACCGGCATCGGGTCACCGGTGAGCGGGTTGACAGCGACCCGGCCGAGCGGCACGCCCGTCTTGGGCCGTTCGCTCGACTGACGCTCGATCTCGGTCGCCTTCTGCACGTCGACCAGGTACGCGGCGAAGGTCTCCTTGACGTCGTCCGTCGCGTCGGCCACGAGCTCGGCGGCGAGGTCGGAGTCGGGGGCGACGACCATGAACGTCGCGCCGTACAGGGTGTCGGGACGCGTGGTGAAGACCGTGACCTTCTCGTCACGGCCCTCGATCGTGAAGTGCACGTCGGCACCGATCGAGCGGCCGATCCAGTTGCGCTGCATGTTGAGCACCTTGGTCGGCCAGCGGCCCTCGAGCTGGTTGAGGTCGTCGAGCAGGCGGTCGGCGTAGTCGGTGATCTTGAAGTACCACTGCGTCAGCTTCTTCTTGACCACGACGGCACCCGACCGGTCGCTCGTACCGTCGGGCAGCACCTGCTCGTTGGCGAGCACGGTCTGGTCGACCGGGTCCCAGTTGACCCAGCTGTCTTTCCGGTAGGCCAGGCCCTTCTTGTACATCTCGAGGAACAGCCACTGGTTCCACTTGTAGTACTCGGGGTCGCTCGTGTGCAGCACCCGGCTCCAGTCGAACGACGGGGCGTAGAGCTTCATGCTCTGCTTCTGCTGGGCGATGTTGGCGTAGGTCCACTCGCGGGGGTCGACGCCGCGCTTGATGGCCGCGTTCTCGGCGGGCAGCCCGAAGCTGTCCCAGCCGATCGGGTGCAGCACGTTGAAGCCCTGCTGGCGCCAGTACCGCGTCACCATGTCGCCGAGCGCGTACTGCTCGGCGTGACCCATGTGCAGGTCGCCCGAGGGGTACGGGAACATGTCGAGGATGTACTTGCGGGGGCGCTTGTCGTCGGGGTCGACGACGAACGGCTGCTCGGCGTCCCACCGGGCCTGCCACTTCTCTTGCAGGCGGGCGACGTCGTACTCGCGTTCGGGCACGCCGTCGTGGGGCGGGGTGGCCGAGGAGGCGTCGGTCGCGGTCGTGTCGTGCTCGTGTGCCACGGGGCTCTCATTCACTGCTGGCAGTCGGTGCGGTGGGTTCGGACCGCCCGCGCGAGGGCACGGCGACGTGCGCTGGGCTCGGCGATCCTCGCCAAGGCTACCGAACGGCGCGCGCCGTCACGACATGCGCACCGAGGCCCCGTCGGCGGCACGGACGCCGAGCACGGCGAGCAGGGCCGCCGCCTTGAGCTCGACCTCGTCGCGTTCGTCGACCGGTACCGACGAGATGGTGATGCCACCGCCCACGCCGACGCGCGCACCCGCCGGTCGCGCGGGCCGTCCCGCACCCGCCGCGCGGCCACCGTGCACCACGATCGAGCGGATGGTCATCGCGAGGCTCGCCGAGCCGTCCCGTCCGAGCCAGCCCGTCGCACCCGAGTACACGCCCCGGGGCGCCCCCTCGAGGTCGGCGAGCAGTTCGACGGCCCGACGTTTCGGCGCGCCGGTCATCGACCCGGCCGGGAAGGCCGCCTCGACGACGTCGGCCGCGGTGCGCCCCGCCCCCAGCCGGGCCCTGACCGTGCTGACGAGCTGGTGGACGTGCTCGTACGAGTGCACGGCGAGCAGCTCGGACACCTCGACCGTGCCGAGGCGGGCCACCCGGGCGAGGTCGTTGCGGACCAGGTCGACGATCATGACGTTCTCGGCGCGCTCCTTGTCGCTCTCGACGAGCTCGCGTGCGAGCACCGTGTCGTCGGCGCCCGACCCGCGGCGTCGCGTGCCCTTGATCGGCGAAGACGACACCCGGCCGTCGGTCGTCACCTCGACGAACGACTCGGGCGACGCCCCGACGACGGCCACGCCGCCGATGCGCACGAACGAGGCGTGCGGAGCCGGCGAGGACCGACGGAGACGCGCGAAGGTCTCGAGCGCGTCCACCGGCCCGTCGACGTCGACCGCCGTCGTCAGGCAGAGCTGGTACGCCTCGCCGTCCGCGATGGCTCGACGACACCCCTCGATCAGGTCGAGGTACTCGTCGGGTCGGTGCCGCCAGCGGACGGAGGGTGGGGCGGAGCCCACCGAGGAGGCGCGGGTCGACCCGGGCACCGGGGGCACGGGTGGCACGTCGGCCCAGGTCTCGGCGACCGAGAGGGGCCACGGGTCGCCGGCCCGCGCGACGACCTCGAGCGAGCGTGCGGCGTGGTCGAAGACCAGGGCGCGGTCGACGTCGAGCAGGGCGAGGTCGGCCGGGTCTCCGTCGGCGGCGACGGTCGAGGCGGTGGCCGCCGGGCGGTGCCCCTCGGTGGCGTCACGGTCCAGCAGTCGGCAGCCGAAGCCGTAGCCGAGCCAGCCGGCCCAGCCGAGCGGGTGGCTGTCGGGCTCGACGTCGGCCAGGTCGTCGCGCACCTCGTGCCAGAGCCGGTCGGCGCCACCGTCGCGTACGTCACCCGTCCGGGCCGGGCCCCACCCGACGACGGACCGGCCCCGGACGGCGTCCACCCCGGCGTCGCGCCAGACGACGTCGCCGGTCGCGGCCAGGTGCCGGACGACGGCCTCGGGGTCGCGCCATGGCAGGGAGGATCGGACGACCGCGGGGCGCATACCCTTGATCCTATGAGTGGAGCCCCGACCCGATGAGTGCCGAGCGGCCGGGAGGCGACGTGCTGCACGTCTGGCAGGGCGACGAGCTGACGACGCGCGGGGACGGAGGGTCGGGCGAGGCCGACCCGCGCCTCCTGGTGGCCGACTCGTGGCTGGTCGACGACGGCTCGGCCCTCGCGCTCGACGTACACCGCGACCGGTTCGCCGGCTCGGTCGCCGAGGTGCCCGGGGGGCCCGACGTCGACGAGGTCTCGGCGTTCTGGACGGCGGCCGTCGCGGTGCTGCCCCGGACGGGTGCCTGGTTCCCGCGCGCCGAGCTCGTCACGGGCGACGAAGCCGACGCCGACGGCCAGGCACGGCTGCGGCTGCGGCTGCGCCTCCGGCCCGCTCCCCCGCGCCGCCGCTCGGTCGTCCTCGCGACGGCCGACCGTGACCCCCGCACGCAGCCCACGGTCAAGGGGCCCGACCTCGCAGCCCTCGGGTCGCTCGTGGCCGACGTCCGGTCCCGAGGGGCCGACGAGGCGGTGCTGCTCTCGCCCGAGGGGCACGTCGTCGAGGGCGCCTGGAGCTCGATCGTCTGGTGGCGCGGCGACGCCCTGTGCCTGCCGGCGGACGACCTGCCCCGCCTGCCCGGCGTGACGGTCCGCAGCCTGACGACGCTGGCCGCCGTCCTCGGCGTCGACGTCCTGCACGACCACACCCGGCCGGACGAGCTCGACGGATTCGAGGTCTGGAGCCTCAGCGCACTGCACGGCATCCGCATCGTCACCGGCTGGGTCGACGGCCCGGCCCCGGCCGAGGAACCCGGGCGCCTCGCGCTCTGGCGCGGCCGACTCGACCGCCTGCGACGCCCGGTCGGCACCTGACCGCAGCCCGAGTGCCGCCGCCGACGACGGCGGTCCGACGACCGCGGCGACGTCGAGCCGTCAGGCGTCGCCGTCGAGCCGTCAGGCGTCGCCGTCGAGGGCGACGTCCGGTCCGACCTCGACCTCGCTCAGCAGGCCCCCCTCGATGCGCACGCGACGCGTGACCAGCTCGGCCGGCACCTCCACGTGCGAGATCACGACGACCGTCGAGCCGTCGTCCCGGGCGGTGGAGAGGACGTCGCGCACGAGTCGTCGGGCGGTCTCGGGGTCGAGTCCGGCCGTGGGCTCGTCGAGCACGAGCACCGGGAACCCCCGCAGAAGGGCTCGGGCCAGCGAGATGCGCTGGGCCTGGCCACCCGAGACGAGGACTCCCCGTTCACCCACGGGTGCGTCGAGCCCGCCACGCTCGGCCGCCCAGCGACCCAGCCCGACGCGGTCCAGCACCGCGAGCAGGTCGTCGTCTGTGGCCGTGTCGCGGGCGAAGAGCAGGTTCTGACGCAGGGACTCGTCGAAGAGGTAGGGCGTCTGTTCGATCAGGCCAACCGTGGCCCGGACGGCGGCCGGGGCGAGGGTCGCCGTGTCGACTCCCCCGACCTCGTAGCGACCCGTGTGCTCGACGAACCGGGCCAGCACCGAGGTCAGCGTGGTCTTGCCCGCGCCGCTCGGCCCCTCGACCACGAGGCGGTCGCCCACGGCCACCTCGAGGTCGACGCCGCGGAGAGCGGGGCCGACCGCCCCCGGCCACGTCGCCGAGACGCCGTGCAGACGCAGGGCGGGTGCCGGGGCCGACACGGCGGAGCCGCCCGCGCGGACAGGCTCCACGGGGCCCGGGTCCGCCCCTCCGACGGCCTCGTCGTCGACGACGCCGGCCGGCACCTCGACCGGCACCGCCGATTCGACGCGGTCACCGCTCGCCCGGACGCGACGCCAGGCCAGCACGGCCGTCGGGACGGCTCCGACGACTTCGAAGACGGCGAGGGGCACGAGGGCGACCAACGCGAAGGCCGGGCCGGTCAGCCCTCCCGAGGCAAAGCCGGGCGCGACGACGGGGATCGTCGCGAGCACGGCGGCACCCGACAGCGCCGAGAGCACGGCGGCGACCACGCCCGCGGTCAGGGCACGACGCGAGGAGGCGCGGCGCAGGTCGTCGTCGAGCCCCGCGACCCGGCCGAGCTGGCGGTCCACCGCCTCGAACGCGACGAGCACGTCGAGGTTCTGGACGAGATCGACGACGGCGGCCGAGAGCGCCCCCCGCCGGTCGGCGAGGGTGCGCTCGCTGCGGCGGGCGAGCCGGTCGGCGGCGACGCAACCGACGACGAACGCGACGACGAGTGCACCCGCCAGGACGACCGCCGCGGCCGGGGACACGAGGGCGACGCCGACGACCGCGACGACCGAGGTGAGGCCCGACACCACGAGCGGCTGCACGACCCGCAGGGGCAGGTCTTGAAGGGCGTCGACGTCCCCGACGACGCGCGCCAGCAGGTCGCCGCGGTCGGTGCGGCCGAGGCCCGCCGGGGCCACGCGGATCAGGCGCCGGTACAGCTCGGTGCGGACCACCGCCAGCTGACGGAAGGCCGCGTCGTGGCTCGACAACCGTTCGAGGTAGCGGAAGACCGCCCGGGTCAGGGCGAAGGCGCGGACGCCGACCACGGCGAGCGAGAGGTAGAGGATCGGCGGCTGCTCGGCGGCTCGCGTGATCAGGTACGCCGACGCCGCGAGCAACGCCACCGCCGACAGGGCGCTGAGCGACCCGGAGACGATGCCGGGGGCGGCCCGTCGCCCGGCGGGCTGGGCGGTGCGGAGCAACGAGCGGGTCACGAGAGGCCTCCGATCGGGACGACGACGTCGGCCGCGTCGCTCACGGCGCGGCGGTGCGTGACGACGACCACGGCGACACCCGTGGCAGCGATGCGGCGGAGGCCTTCGACGACCCGGGCCTCGGTGACGCGGTCGAGGGCCGACGAGGGCTCGTCGACCAGCAGGAGGCGCGCCCCGACCCGGTCGAGCCGGTACAGCGCCCGGGCCACCGACACCCGCTGCGCCTGGCCGCCGGACAACCCCTGGCCGCCGGCCCCGAGCACGAGCGCCGGGTCGAGGCCGGCCGCGCCGGCCAGGTCGAGGGCGCGCACGACGGCCTCGGTGTCGGGCTCACCCGCGTCTCCCAGAGCGACGTTCTCGGCGACGGTGCCGGACGACAGCATCGGCGACTGGCCCGACCAGGCGATCTCGTGGCGGGCGGGGGCACGGCCCGACGAGCGCCAGACCACCCGGCCCCCGCACCGTTCCAGACCCAGCACGACGTCGAGCAGGGTGGACTTCCCGGCCCCGCTCGGACCGACGACCGCGGTGACGCGACCCGTCTCGGCGACGAAGGAGGTCTCGGCCAGCCGCACCGCGCCTCCTCGGCTCACCGAGACCCGGTCGACGACGAGTGCGTCGGCCTCGACGGGGGGTTCGGCCCGATCGTCGACGGTCCTCGACCCGGCGGACCCGGTCGGCCCGGTCGGGCCGATCGGCCCGGTCGGCGGGGGCGCGACGTCGCCCGACTCGTCGTCGAGCAGCTCGAAGACGTCCTCCGCCGCCGCGACCCCGTCGGCCGCGGCGTGGTAGTTGGCTCCGACCTGGCGCAGGGGCAGGTAGGCCTCGGGGGTGAGCAGCAGCACGAACAGCCCGGCGGTCAGCCCCATCGATCCCTCGACGAGCCGGATGCCGATCGACACGGCGACGAGCGCGACCGACAACGACGCCGCGAGCTCGAGCACGAAGCCGCTGAGGAACGACACGCGCAGCACCGTGACCGTCTCGACGCGGTAGTCGTCGGTGAGCCGGCCGATCCGCTCGACCTGACGCCGTTCACGACCGAACGCCTTGAGGGTCGACGCCCCGCCCACGGCGTCGGCGAACGACGAGGCGAGGTGCGTCAGGCGGTCCCACTGCCGGTTCTGGGCGGCACGGGTCGTCCACCCGATCAACACCATGAAGACGGGGATCAAGGGCAGCGTCAGCACGACGATGAGGGCCGACAACCAGTCGTGCAGCGCCATGACGACGATCACCAGCGGTGTCGCCAGGGCCGTGAGCACCAGCTGGGGCAGGTAGCGGGCGAAGTACTCGTCGAGAGCGTCGAGGCCCGGGCCGACGAGGGTCGCGACGCGCGCCGAGGAGTGGCGGTCGACCCAGGCGCGCCCCCGGTCGGCGACCGCACGGACCACCCGGGACCGCAGCTGGCTCTTGACCTGCGCCGCGGCCCGCGCGGCCGTCACCTCGAGCGCCCACGCCACGAGCGACCGTGCCGCCACCGAGACGCCGAGCCCCAGCAGGGCGGTCGAGAGCCCGGAGGTGCTCCCCTCGACGACCCGGACCACGGCCGTCGTCGTGAACCAGGCCACGGCGACGATCGCGACCGTCTGCGCGAGGCCGAGCACGGCGCCGAGCCCCAGGAAGACCCGGGCGGCGGAGGCGTAGCGCAGGAGGCGCGGGTCGAGCGGCTTCACGGACGCCGGCTCAGTGCGCGGCCGGGATCGCCGTACGGGTGATCCGTTTGCGGAAGATCCAGTAGGTGAAGCCCTGGTAGCCGAGGATGAGCGGGACGAAGACGAGGGCGACCCAGCTCATGATCGTCAGGGTATAGGTGGAGCTCGAGGCGTTGGCGATCGTGAGGCTGTTCGCCGGGTCGTTGCTCGCCGGCATCACCCCCGGAAAGAGCGCCGCGAACAGGCTCGACACCGCCAGGGCGATCGTGACGGCCATGAGGCCGAAGGACCGCCCCTCACGCCCGCGGAGGTTCGCGACGAACGACGCGATCAGGGTGACGGCGGCCACGGCCGAGAGGGCGACCGACACGAGGGTCCCGTGCATCAGCGAGGTCAGGGCCAGGAAGGCCGCGGCGACGACGATCGTGACGACCCCGGACCGGGTGGCGAGACGCCTGGCCCGACCACGGATCTCGCCCTCGGTCTTGAGCGTGACGAACACCACGCCGTGCGTGAAGAAGAGCAGCAGGGTCGTGAGGCCGCCCAGCAGGGCGTAGGGGTTCAGCAGGTCGAGCAGCGTCCCGGTGTAGTTGTGCCCCTCGTCGAGCGGCACGCCCTGGACGACGTTGGCGAAGACCAGCCCCCAGACGAACGCCGGCACGGCCGAGCCGACGACGATCATGAGGTCGAAGCGGCGCTTCCACGAGGACTCGGGACGCTGGTGGCGGTACTCGAACGAGACGCCCCGCGCGATCAGGGCCAGCAGGATGAGCAGCATCAGGAGGTAGAAGCCGCTGAACAGCGTGGCGTACCACTCGGGGAAGGCCGCGAACAGGAACGCACCGGCGACGATGACCCAGGTCTCGTTGAGGTCCCAGACCGGGCCGATCGTGTTGATCAGCACGCGCCGGTCGGTGTCGTCACGGCCGAGCAAGGGCAGCGACATGCCGACCCCGAAGTCGAAGCCGTCGAGCACGAAGTATCCGACGAAGAAGAACCCGAGGATGACGAACCAGAGGGTGGGGAGGTCCATGGTCAGAGCCTTTCTCGCGTCGGTTCGATGGGGGTCGTGGACATCAGTAGACCGTCGCCTCGTGTCGGATCTCGCCCGACACGGGGTCGGGCTCGGGGGCGTCGGCCGGCCCCTTCTGGGCGGCCCTGACGATGAGCTTGAACTCGACGACCGCGAGCGTGCCGTAGATCAGCGTGAAGGCGACGAGCGAGATGAGCACCGTCAGGCCGGTGACCCCGGGCGAGACGCCGTCCTCGGTCTTGAGCAGCCCGAAGACGAGCCAGGGCTGCCGTCCCATCTCGGTGAAGACCCAGCCGACGATCATGGCGAGGAGGGGCATCGGGTAGCTGAAGACCGCGGCCCGCCACACCCACTTGTTCTGCGGCAGGCGCCCCTTGCGGGTGATCCAGAGGCCGACGAGCGAGACGAGGACGCTGACCATGCCGAGGCCCATCATCCAGCGGAAGGACCAGTAGGTGACCCAGATGATCGGGGTGTAGTCGCCCGGACCGTAGAGCTGCACGTACTGCGCCTGCAGATCGTTGATGCCCTCGACCGTGCCGTCGAACGTGTGCGTCGACAGGAACGACAGCAGGTACGGAACCCTGATGCTGAAGAGCTCGTGCACCCCGTCGGGCGTGCCCAGGGTGAAGATCGAGAACGAGGCGTCGGCACCGGTGCTGGTCTTGTACAGCGCTTCCGCGGCCGCCATCTTCATGGGCTGGGTCTCGACCATGGCGAGACCGAGCTGGTCGCCCGTGATGAAGGTGAGCGCGCCGGCGGCGACCATCGTCCAGAGACCGAACCGCAGGGCCGGCCGCATCGTCTCGAGGTGCTGGTTGCGCGACAGGTGCCAGGCGGCGACCGCGACGATGACCGCGGCCGAGACCATGAAGCAGGCGAAGATCGTGTGCGGGAACGCGGCGAGGGCCACCTTGTTGGTCAGGACCTCCCAGATGCTGGTGAG
The DNA here is from genome assembly GCF_000878135.1 of Frigoribacterium sp. MEB024. Taxonomy (GTDB): domain Bacteria; phylum Actinomycetota; class Actinomycetes; order Actinomycetales; family Microbacteriaceae; genus Frigoribacterium. Next base: position 58,305 of record NZ_JXQZ01000059.1, on the reverse strand, counting down.
CTCGGCCCGGCCCTTCTCCTCGTTGATGTCGTAGCCGACCGGATTCTGCATGAAGGCGTTCGCGGCGATGATGAAGTACGCCGAGAGGATGCTGCCGACGGTCGCGCCCCAGATGCTCAGCAGGTGCAGCTTCGGCGGCACCTTGTCCCAGCCGAAGATCCAGATGCCGATGAAGGTCGCCTCGAGGAAGAACGCGAGCAGGCCCTCGAGCGCGAGCGGGGCGCCGAACACGTCACCGACGAATCGCGAGTAGTCGGACCAGTTCATGCCGAACTGGAACTCCTGCACGATGCCGGTCACGACGCCCATGGCGAAGTTGATCAGGAAGATCTTGCCGAAGAACTGGGTCAGCTGCAGGTAGTGGACGCGGCCGGTGCGCACCCATGCCGTCTGGAATACCGCCACCGTGAACGCCATGCCGATCGTGAGGGGCACAAACAGGAAGTGGTAGATCGTGGTGAGCCCGAACTGCCAGCGGGACAACAGCAGCGGGTCGAGCAGCTCGTTCATCGGGATGTGCCTTCTCCCTCGGATGGTGGTGGTGGTCGTGCGTCGCACCGTCGGGACGTGACGAGCATAGATCTGCAGATACGCGACACCTGTCGTTTACGGTACCCGGGCGCCGTGCACTCGCTGTGAATAGGCTCGGGCGGGTGAACGACGTGCTGACGACCCTGCTCGACACGGTGCAGTCCGTCGATCCCGTGCTGAGGACGGTCTTGGCCGGTGTCGCCATGGTGCTCGAGACGTCGGTTCTCCTCGGCCTCGTCGTGCCGGGCGACACGGTGGCGATCGTGTCGGCGACGGCGGTGGCGTCACCGTTCGAGTTCGGGGCACTCGTGGTCGCCCTCGTCCTGGGCGCCCTGGTGGGCGAGAGCGTCGGCTTCGCTCTCGGCCGGTTCTTCGGGCCGAGGATCCGGGCGAGTGCCCTCGGCCGACGCCTCGGCGAGGCGAACTGGGTCCGGGCCGAGAACTACCTCGCCCGACGGGGCGGCATCGCCGTCTTCGTGTCGAGGTTCCTGCCGGTGCTGCACTCGTTGATCCCGTTGACCGTGGGCACGAGCCCGATGCGCTACCGGACGTTCCTCACCTGGACGGCCCCCGCGTGCATCCTCTGGGCGCTCGCCTACGTCTCCGTCGGCGCGGCGGCCGCGGGCAGCTACCGAGAGCTCGCGGACGGCCTGCACCAGGCCGGCTACGTCTTCGTCGGCATCATCGCCGTGTTCGTCCTGCTCGTCGTCGTCGTGAAGAAGGTCCTGCACCGCCGCGAGGAACGCCGCATGGCCCGGCCCGACGGGGACGCGGGCGACGACGCGCCCTGACCCGCGCCTCCTCGTGGTCGCCCGGCGGGCGGGGCCCCGGACGACGAAGGGCCCCGTTCCGCGCACGGAACGGGGCCCTCGACGGGGATGCCTAGCTGTCGAGCAGGCCCTTCTCGGTCAGGTAGTCCTTGGCGATGGTGGCCGAGGACTCCTTGTCGGTCTGGCTCTTCGAGTTGAGCTGCTGCAGGTCGGATGCGCTCAGGACCGCGTCGACGCTGTCGATGACGTCCTGTGCGTCCGAGTCGACCTTGTCGGACACGATCGGGACCACGTTCTGCGGCAGGATCATGTTCTCGGGGTCCTCGAGGGTGACGAGGTCGTTCTCGGTGATCAACGGGCTGGCCGTGTAGATGTCGGCCAGTTGGACGCTGCCGTCGGTGAGGGCCTTGACCGTCAGCGGGCCACCGCCGTCGTCGATGGGGGTCGAGGTGACGTCGACGCCGTAGATGCTCTTCAGGCCGGGAGGGCCGTAGGGGCGTTCGGCGTTCTCGGGCGGAGCACCCAACGTGAGCGTGCCCGAGTAGTTCTTCAGGTCGGCCAGGCTCGTGATGTCGTTCTCCTCGGAGAACTCCTTCGTCACGTTGTAGCTGTCCTGGTCGGACGCCGCAGCGGCCTTCAACGCGGTCAGACCGTCGGGCAGGGCGGCGGCGAGGGCCGTCTCGACCTCTTCGGGCGACTTCGCGGTCTCTTCTTTGTCGTAGTACTGCAGCAGGTTGCCGGTGTACTCGGGGAAGACGTCGATCTTGCCCGACTCGAGCTCGGGCAGGTAGACCTCGCGCTGACCGATCTGGTACTGACGGTCGACCTTGTAGCCCTTGGCCTCGAGCGCCTGGGCGTAGAGCTCGGCGATGATCTCGTTCGAGTAGTACTGCTGCGATCCGATGACGAGCGTGTCGCCGTCGCCCGACGCGGACGAGTCGCCGGAGCTCAGCGGGTCGCTCGACGCGCACCCTGCCAGGGCCACCATGGCCCCGATCGCGACTGCGCCGAGAACGGTGAGCCGGCCCTTCTTGTTCGCTGTGATCACTGTGTGCCTTTCGTGAGGGGTGTTGCCGTGACCGCCCCGGGCCGGACGGCCTTGGAGCGGGTGTCGGAGGGGCGTCCGGCCGTGACCCCGGCAGGGACCACCAGACGCTGGACGATCGAGAAGAGGATCTCGAGGACGACCGCGAGGGCGATGACGACGATCGAGCCGGCCAGCATCTGGGTGTAGTCGTTCGATCGCAGGCCGCGGAAGATGTAGGTGCCGAGGCCCCCGGCCCCGACCACCGTGGCGATGGTCGCCGTGGCCACGACCTGCAGCGTGGCCGAACGGATGCCACCGATCAGGAGGGGCAGCCCGAGGGGCACTTCGACCTTGGTGACGATCTGCCACTCGGTCATGCCGACCGCCCGGGCGGCGTCGATGGTCTTGCGATCCACGGCTTCGAAGCCCGAATAGGCACCGGCCAGGACCGAGGGGATCGCCAGGACGACGAACGCGATCATCGGCGCGGTGATGCCGATCCCCACGAGGAGCGCCAGGAGGAAGACCAACCCGACGGTCGGCAACGCCCGGGCGCCACCGGTCAGGGCGACGGCCAGGGTTCGGCCACGACCCGTGTGCCCGATGAGGTAACCAGCCGGGACTGCGAGGACCGAAGCGATCACCACGGCGACGATCGTGTACCAGAGATGCTCGCCCAACCTGGTCGGGACCCCGTCGGCACCGGAGAGGTGGGCAGGATCGGCGAGCCAGGCGAATGCGTCGAGAAAGAGGTTCACGGTGCCACGACCTTCTGGCGGGCCACGGTGGGCGTGCCCGTCCGTGTCGCGGACCGACCCCTCGTCCAGGGCATGAGAGCGCGTCCGAGCAGCACCAGCAGCCCATCGAGGACCAGGGCCATGACGATCGTGAGAACGATCCCGGCCACGATCTCGGCCATGATGTCGCGCTGCAGGCCGTCGTTGAAGAGCAGCCCGAGTCCGTTGATGCCGAGGATGCCGCCCACGGTCGCGAGGCTGATGGTACTGACCAGGACGACCCGGAGACCGGCGAGCAGCACCGGACCGGCCAGGGGGATCTCGACGCGCCAGAAGCGCTGCCACCCGGAGTATCCGACCGCCGTCGCGGACTGTCTGACGTCAGCTTCGACCGACTGGAGACCGTCGGCGACGGACCGGACCATGAGGGCGATGCCGTAGAGCGTGAGTCCGATGATGAGGTTCGTGTTGCTTCGGATGCTGTAGCCGATCAGACCGGGGAGCACGACGAGTAGCGCGAAAGACGGCACGGCGTAGAACAACCCGGCCACCGCCAGGACGACTCCACGAAGACGGGTGAAGCGATTGGCCGCCCAGCCGATCGGCAGCGAGATGACGAACGCCAGGATGACCGGCGGCACGCTCAGACCCAGGTGCACGATCGTCTTGTCGAGGATGTAGTCGCTGTTGGACCAGATCCAGTTCACGACGTCCGCCCACCTCGGACCGGTTCGGTCAGCACCCCGGCGGTGCGTCCGTCGCCGTCGACCACCACCTGACCGGTCGGGGTCTGTTCGACGTGCAGGGCGCGCTTGCCCCGGTTGGCCCCGATGAACTCGGCGACGAAGTCGGTCGCGGGTGCCGAGAGGATCTCGGCGGGGCTGCCCTGCTGGGCGATCTGGCCACCCTTCTCGAGGATGACGACCTGGTCGCCCAGATAGAAGGCCTCGTCGATGTCGTGCGTGACGAAGACGACGGTCTTGTCGAGTTCGCGCTGCAACCGGATGAGCTCTTGCTGCAGGTCGGACCGGACGAGCGGGTCGACGGCACCGAAGGGCTCGTCCATGAGCAGGATGTTCGGGTCGACGGCGAGGCCGCGGGCGACACCGACGCGCTGTTGCTGCCCGCCGGACAGCTGGCTCGGGTAGCGCTGGGCCAGGTCGCGGTCGAGCCCGACCGTGTCCATCAGCTCGAGAGCGCGATCGCGGGCGACCTTCTTGGACGTGCCCTTGAGGACGGGGACGGTGGCGATGTTGTCGACGACCTTGCGGTGCGGCAGCAGTCCGGAGTTCTGCATGACGTAGCCGATGCTGCGGCGGAGGCCGACGGGCTCGAGGTCGCCGATCGACTTGCCGTCGATCTCGATGACGCCGGACGTCGGGTCGACCATCCGGTTGATCATCCGCAGGATCGTCGTCTTGCCGCAACCGCTCGACCCGACGAAGACCGTGGTCTTGCGGGACGGGATCACGAGGCTGAAGTCGTCGACCGCCAGGGTGCCGTCGGGGTACTGCTTCGTCACGGAGCGGAACTCGATCATGGGTGGCTCATTCCTCGTGGGCAGCACGAATCGACACTTGCCAGGGCGTTCACCCAACCACAGATCTCGACGATGTGTCAGCGACCCCGCCGGGGCCCGCGACACCCGCCGTCACGCGGCCCGCGGGGTCAGCGCGCGTCGACGAGGGGCTCGAGGTAGCCCGCCAGCACGGTGCGGCACTGGCCGACGAAGCGGTCGTCGCCTTCGGCGTCGTCGATGAAGGCACGCGCCAGCAGGGCGTTCGCGATCTCGACGGCCACCTGGAGGCCCAGTTCGAGTTCGTCGGTGCGCGTGACCGCACAGTGGTCGACGAAGACGGCGAGCAACTGCTCGGCCAACGGACTCGTGTACTGGCGCGTCTCGGGCGTGCGCACGTCGGGGGCGTCGGCGAAGCGGATGGACCGGAAGCCGGGCTCGCTGCGGTACATCTCGGCCTTGGCGTCGACGAAGAGGTCGACGGCACGACGCCAGTCGGTGACGGCGTCGTCGGACACGGCCTCGCCGACCCGGACGGTCAGACGCTGGACGGAACGCAGGGCGAGGGCGTCGACGACCGCGATGCGGTCGGGGAAGTAGCGGTAGACCGTGCCGATCGAGGCACCTGCCCGCTCGGCGACCATGGCCGTGGTCAGACGCTCGTAGCCGATCTCGTCGATGATGGCCGCGGCCGCGTCGAGCAGCCCGGTGAGCCGCGCGGAACTGCGAGCCTGGACGGGCTCGTTCCTGAGCAGCGGTGAACCCCCGGGCAATGCGTCATTGACGTCGGTGACGAGCAACGTTTCTCCGTTTCGTGGCGATGCCTCGACGGGGTCGGGCACGGTGCGATGACGTCGGAAGGGGACCGAGGTGTCGGTCACCGGATGTCGGCGGCTGCCACCAGAATGGATCGCATGTGCGGACGATTCGTGATGGCACGCGCCTCGAGCGACCTGGTGGCCCTGTTCGACGTCGATGTATCAGGAGACACTCTCCCAGAGCCTTCCTGGAATATCGCTCCGACTCGGCCGGTGAGTCTCCTCGTCGACGCGGCACCTCGAGGTGACGACGCCGGTGGCCCGCCGGTCCGACGCCTCGCGTCGGCCCGCTGGGGTCTCGTGCCCGGTGGCTCGGCGGGCCCCGACTCCGGTCCCCCGCTGTTCAACGCACGATCCGAGTCGGCCGCCGAGAAACCCTCGTTCCGCGACGCCGTGGTCTCGCGCCGTGGCCTGGTCCCGGCCACGGGCTGGTACGAGTGGCAGACCCTGCCCGACGGCTCGAAGCGCCCCGTCCTCGTGCGGCTGCCCGACGACGAGGTGGTCCTCTTCGGTGCGCTCTACGAGTGGTGGCGCGACCCGTCGGCCGAGGTCGGCGCCCCGTCTCGATGGCTGCTGTCGACGACCGTGCTGACCCGCGCCTCCTCGGGTCCGGTGTCCGAGGTGCACGACCGCATGCCGGTGCTCGTCGGCACCGACGTCATGGACGACTGGCTCGACCCCGAGACCGAGGGCGACGACGACCTGGTGCAGGGCATCGCGGGCCTCAGCGACGAGATCGCCGAGCGCCTGCTGCACCACGAGGTCGGCCCCGAGGTCGGTTCGTCGTCGGTCGACCACCCCGGTCTGCTCGCTCCCGTCGACTGACCCGCCCGTTCGACGACCCGTCGTGCGAGACTGAGCGGATGCCCGACACCCGCAAGGCACCGCCCGCCGCCGTCGAGCCCTTCCTGCACCGAGCGGCCCGCATCGAGAACTCGGTCCACCGCTTCCGCGAGAAGCGGGCTCGGCGTCGGGGACTCCTCCCCACGGTCGTGCCGTACACCGGCTACGGCGCTCCGGGATGGGCCCGGGTTCTGTCGCGCGTCCTGCTCACCCGCACGGGCACGCTGTCGGGCGTCGATCACCTCAACGTCCGGGGGTGGCGCAGCTTCACGAGCGTGCCCGTCGAGAAGGCCCTGGTCGAGATCTCGCTCGGCGGTCGCGTCCAGCGCGTCCAGGCCGACCGCGGCGGCGTGCTCGACGCTCGCATCGCCGTCGACCTCGAACCCGGCTGGCACGTCGCGACCCTCACCACCGAGGGGTCGGTGCCGGTCGAGGCGCCGATCTTCGTCATCGATCCGGAGGCGCGGTTCGGCATCGTCTCGGACATCGACGACACCGTGATGGTCACCTCGTTGCCCCGGCCGCTGCTCGCCGCCTGGAACACCTTCGTCCTGAACGAGCACGCCCGGCGTCCCGTGCCCGGCATGGCCGTGCTCTACGAACGCCTGAACGCGGCGAACCCCGGGTGCCCCGTCATCTACCTGTCGACGGGGGCCTGGAACGTGGCGCCGACGTTGTCCCGCTTCCTGTCCCGAAACCTGTACCCGAGCGGCGCGCTGCTGTTGACCGACTGGGGCCCCACCCACGACCGGATCTTCCGCAGCGGACGCCAGCACAAACAGGAGTCCCTGCGCCGTCTCGCCGACGAGTTCCCCGAGCTCAAGTGGCTGCTCGTCGGCGACGACGGGCAGCACGACGAAGAACTGTACGGGACGTTCCTGCACGACCACCCCGAGAACGTCGCCGCCGTGGCCATCCGCCAGCTGTCGCCCAGCGAGGCCGTGCTGGCCGGAGGCCGGTCACGGTCGGAGCACGCCGAGGGCAGCGACGTGGTCTGGGTGTCGGCACCCGACGGCGCCGGCCTGTGGGAGCAACTCCTCGACAACGGCGTGATCGACTGACCCTGGCCGTTCGTGATGTTCTCGGAATAGTGGGATAGTCCTTTCTTCTGGGTGGAAATCGCTGTTATCGTGGTTCATCCCATGATTGGAGCATCGTGTTCGACGACGATCAGACACCCTCCGCGAGCGCACCCCCGCTCGTCTCGACCGACGAGCGTGAACGCCAGGTCGGCGAACAGGTCCGTCGCCTGAGGCTCGACCAGGGGCTCGACCAGCTCGAGCTCGCTCGACGGGCCGACCTGTCACCCAGCACGGTGCAATCACTCGAGGCCGGGAGGGGCAGCACCTTGCGCTCGCTCGTCCGCGTCCTGCGGGCTCTGGGTGCCGACGACGCCCTCGGGAGCATCGCCCCGGCGAGCGCCGTCAGCCCGCTCGACGTGTTGAGGTCGTCGGGCGACGAGCCGCGACGTCGGGTGTACCGCCCACGAGGCGCACGATCGTCGGGCGACGGCTCGTGAGCTGGGTCCCGGTCCGGGCCGTCGAGGTGACGGCATGGGGCCTGCGGGTGGGGGCCGTGGCGCTCGACCCGGGGCTCGGGGCGTACGTCTTCGAGTACTACCCGGACTGGGTGGCTCGAGGCATCGAGCTGGCGCCGCTGACGATGCCGGTCCGCACGCGGCGGCACGTCTTCCCGCAGCTGCCCGAGGCGACGTTCCACCGGCTTCCTGCCGTGCTGGCGGACGCGATGCCGGACGACTTCGGCAACGCGGTGATCGACGCCTGGTTGGTGCGGCAGGGGGTGTCGCGGCAGCAGGTGAGTCCCCTGGACCGATTGGCGTACATGGCGGACCGGGCCATGGGGGCGTTGGAGTTCCGGCCGTCGAGGGGACCGCGTCAACGGACGACGAGTGCGCTCGAGTTGAGCGCGCTGGTCGAGGGGGCACGCAGCGTGCTGGACGCCAGCTTCAGCGACGACCACGGGACCGAGTCGGCCATCCGGTCCTTGATCCAGGTGGGGACGTCGGCGGGTGGGGCGCGGGCGAAGGCGGTGGTCGCGTGGAACCGTGGGACGGGTGAGATCCGGTCGGGTCAGCTCGCGGCGCCGGACGGGTTCGAGCACTGGTTGATCAAGTTGGACGGGTTGGGCCCGGACTCCGAGTTGGGGTCGGGCGGCCTCGCCGGTCGGGTCGAGTACGCGTACTCGCTGATGGCGGGGGCGGCGGGGATCGACATGGCCGAGTGCCGGCTGCTCGACGAGAACGGGCGTTCGCACTTCATGACGCGTCGGTTCGACCGTCGGGTCGAGGGCAAGGCGCACGTCCTGACGCTGTGCGGGGCGGCCCATCTCGACTTCCGGCAGCGGCAGGCGCACGACTACGGGCAGCTGTTCGACGTGGTGCGTCGCCTGGGACTGGGCGACGAGGCGATGGCGCAGGCGTTCCGCAGGATGGTCTTCAACGTGCTGGCGGCCAACAACGACGACCACACGAAGAACTCGTCGTTCCTGTTGGCGGGGCCCGAGGCGTCGTGGGGACTGTCGCCCGCGTACGACGTGACGTTCGCGCACAACCCGACCGGGCGGTGGACGTACCAGCACCTCATGGGGGTGGACGGCGTCTACCGCGACGTCTCGCGGGCCGACGTGATGCGCCTGGCCGATCGCTTCCTGGTGCGGGACGCGTCGGGCATCGTCGACGAGGTGCGTGACGCGGTGCGGAGGTGGCGGTCGTTCGCGGACGAGGCGGGACTGCCCCGTGAGGCCGTCACCCACGTCGAGGAGGCGCTGCCCGGCTGGTGAGGCCGCGTGCGACCCCGGCACCTCGGCTTCCGCCCACAGAGGGGGTGGCCGATGTCGGTGGGGGTTCGTAGACTCCGTTCGAACACACATTCGAACGAGAGGTCGGCAGATGAGGGTGGACGAGAAGGTCCCGGTCGAGACGACCGCCGACGGGGCGCCCCTGCGCTTCGAGTGGCGGGGGGTCGTGTACGGCGTCGTCAGCTCGCCCGAGCTCTGGGTCACGCGCACCGACTGGTGGCGGTCGGCGACCCGGGCGCCGCGCGGGTCGAGCGCCCACCTGCTCGAGATGACGGTCTGGCGGGTCGACGCGGTGCCGCTCACCGACGGCGCCCACCGGGTGGACGGCACCTTCGACCTGGCGCTCGACGGCCGGGGCGACTCGTGGTTGCTGCTCGGGGTGTTCGACGACCGGGTCGAGCAACAGCTCTTCGCCTGACCCCCGGGCGTCCGTCGGACGACGACGGCCGTGAGCCGTGTGACGTCGGGAATTCCCCCCGTGCCACACTCGTTGCAGCACCAGGCGCCCCGCGCCTCGGGGACGCCGTGGTCCCGCACCACCCGCCTCCCCGACCGAAGAGAGCCTCTCGATGAATCCGTTGCTGTGGTTGTTCGACGCCCAGTTGCACATCGGCGACCAGACGATCCTCTGGCGCGAGGTGGTGGGCAACGTCTTCGGTCTGCTCAGCGCCCTCGGCGGCATGCGACGCAAGGTCTGGGCCTGGCCGATCGGCATCGTGGGCAACGCGCTGCTGTTCACCGTCTTCCTCGGCGCGGTGTTCGACACCCCGAACCCGGTGAACCTGCTCGGGCAGGCCGCACGCCAGGTGATGTTCATCGTCGTGTCGATCTACGGCTGGTACCGCTGGAAGCACGCCGGCGACACCGGCGGAGTGGCCGTCGAGCCCCGCTGGGCGGGGTGGAAGAACCGGGTGCTGATCGTCGTCGGCCTGGTCGGCGGCACCGCCCTGCTGACTCCCGTCTTCCGTCTGCTGGGGTCGTACGAGCCCGTCTGGGCCGACGCCTGGATCTTCACGGGGTCGCTCCTCGCCACCTACGGCATGGCCAAGGGCTGGGTCGAGTTCTGGCTGATCTGGGTCGCGGTCGACCTCGTCGGCACTCCCCTGCTGTTCAGTGCCGGCTACTACGCCTCGGCGTTCATGTACGTCTTCTACGGCGCGTTCACCCTCGCGGGGTTCGTCGTCTGGGCTCGCACCCGGCGACAGAAGCCCAAGGTCGAGACGCTCTGGCCCGATCCGACGCTGCAACGCTGACGCCGGCAACGCCGCCCCCAGCCGAGGCCGCACTGGTTTGATGAGCGCATGCCCCTGCCCATCGAGAACTACGCGCTGATCGGCGACCTGCACACCGGATGCCTCGTGGGCTCCGACGGCAGCATCGACTGGCTCTGCCTCCCCCGCTTCGACTCCGCCTCGACGTTCGGCGCCCTGCTCGGCGACCACGACGCCGGCCGGTGGCTCGTGGCCCCCTCCGACGCCGACGCCACCTCGACCCGCCGCTACGTCGACGACACCTTCGTGCTCGTCACCCGCTGGACGACGCCCACCGGCGTGGTCGAGGTCACCGACCTCATGCCCTACGGCGATCGGCGGGCCGACGTCGTCCGCCGGGTGACCGGCGTCTCGGGCACCGTCTCGATGCACGTCGACCTCGCGATCCGCTTCGGCTACGGGACCGCCCTCCCCTGGGTGCGGCAGATCCCCGAGGGCGACGAGACGGCACTCGTCGCCACGGCCGGGCCCGACGCCGTCGTTGTCCGCGGCCCCCGACTGACGGCCACCGACCACACGCACGAGGCGACGTTCGACGTATCCCCCGGCGAGACGGTCGACCTCAGCCTCACCTGGTACCCGTCCCATCGCGAACCGCCGGCGCCCCTCGACGTGCCGGCCGGCATCGACGAGACCGTCGCCTGGTGGCAGGAGTGGGCATCACGCTGCTCGGCCCCCGAGGCCTACGCCCCCGAGGTGCACCGGTCGCTCCTGATCCTCCGAGCCCTCACCAACGAGGACACCGGCGGCATCGTCGCCGCGGCGACCACGAGCCTGCCCGAACAGTTCGGCGGCTCGCGCAACTGGGACTACCGCTACGTGTGGCTGCGCGACGCGTCGATGACGCTGCAGGCGCTCATCCTGCACGGCTACGCCGAGGAGGCCGACCGGTGGCGCGGCTGGCTGCTGCGCGCCATCGCCGGCGACCCCGCGGACGTGCAGATCATGTACGGCCTGGCCGGCGAACGGTACCTGCACGAGAGCGAGCTCGGGCATCTGCCCGGTTACGACGGGGCCTCACCGGTGCGCATCGGGAACGCCGCGTACGAGCAGTACCAGGGCGACATCTTCGGCGAGGTGATGGTGGCCCTGCACGAAGCCCGCCTGCTCGGCGTCGAGGAGAGCGAGTACTCGTGGCCCCTGCAGCGTGCCCTCATGCAGTACGTCGAGGACAACTGGGCCCGGCCCGACAACGGCATCTGGGAGATCCGCGGCGAGTTGCAGCACTTCACCCACTCGAGGGTGATGATCTGGGCCGCTCTCGACCGGGCCATCAAGGGCATCGAGCAGTTCGGCCTCGACGGCCCCGTGGACCGGTGGCGCCGACTGCGTGACGAGGTCCGCACCGAGATCGAGACACGAGGCTGGAACGCCGACCGCGCCTCCTTCACCCAGCACTACGGCACGACCGAGGTCGACGCGTCCCTGCTGCAGCTGCCGCAGGTCGGCTTCGTCGCCGCCGACGACCCCCGGATGCTCGGCACCGTCGCCGCCATCGAGCACGACCTGCTGCAGGACGGTCTGCTCAGGCGTTACCGCACCGAGAGCGGCATCGACGGCCTGGACGGGGCGGAGAACCCGTTCTTGACCTGTTCGTTCTGGCTGGCCGAGCAGTACGCCGCCTCGGGGCGCGTCGACGACGCCGTCACCCTGATGGACCGGCTGGTCGGCTACTGCAACGACGTCGGGATGCTCTCCGAGGAGATCGAGGTCGCGACGGGACGCCACGTCGGCAACACCCCGCAGGCGCTGTCGCACCTGGCGCTGGTGCGCGCGGCGGACGCGATCGGGAAGGCGCACGACCGCGGGTGACCCGACCCGCGCCTCCTCGGCTGCCGGACGCGACGACGGCCGCCCTGCTCGCGAGAGCGGGGCGGCCGTCGAGGTCTGCCGGTCAGGAGTGGGCGACCAGGATCAGGCGGGCCAGTCCGACGGACCGGTCGACCCGGCGGCGTAGGTGTCGAGCGGCACCTGGTCGGCCTTCCAGGCCTCGATCACGGGGGCCACGATCGCCCAGCAACGCTCGGCCACGTCGCCACGGATCGACAGGGTCGGGTCGTCGTGGAAGATGCCGCTCAGCACCTCGCCGTAGGGCGTGAGCTCGGGCTTGCCCAGGGTGACCGACATCGTCGACTTCTCGAGGTCGAAGGGATTGCCCGAGCCGTTCGTCGTGACGCCGAGCTCCATCGTCTCGGGGCTGATCTCGATGCGCAGCGTGTCGGGCGTCGACGAGCCGTTGAGACCCTCCGGCAGCGCCGGGACCGGCTTGAAGGTGATGAGCACCTCTTTGCGGATCTTGGTCATGCCCTTGCCCGAACGCAGGATGAACGGCACGCCGGCCCAGCGACGGGTCTTGACCTCGAACTCGACCTCGGCGAGGGTCTCGGTCTGGCGCTCGTCGTCGACGCCGTCCTCGTCGGCGTAGGCGGGGACGTCCTTGCCGTCGATCGTGCCGGCCGCGTACTGGGCGCGACGGCTCGAGGCGACCGGGTCGGCGTCCTTGACCCAGGTCGCGCGCAGGACGCGGGCGATCTCGCTGCGCAGCTCGACCGAGTCGATGCTCGACGGAGCGTCCATCGCGATGACGGCGAGCACCTGCAGCAGGTGGCTCTGGATCATGTCGATCAGCGCGCCGGCCTTGTCGTAGTACTGGGCGCGACCCTCGAGGCCGAGGACCTCGTCGTAGAAGATCTCGACCTTCTCGATGTTCTCGCTGTTCCAGACCGGCTCGAAGAGGCGGTTGGCGAAGCGCAGGCCGATCATGTTGAGGACCGTCGCGCGACCGAGGAAGTGGTCGGTGCGGTGGATGCGCTCTTCGGGGACGATCTTGAGCAGTTCGGCGTTGAGCTCGCGAGCGCTCTCTTCGTCGGAGCCGAACGGCTTCTCGAGGGCGAGGCGCAGGCCGTCGGGCAGGTCGATCTCGGCGAGCGCCTGGATCACCTTGGTGCTGATCGCGGGCGGCAGGGCGAAGTACATCACCGGGGTGCCCTCGCTGGCCTCGAACAGGGCCTTCAGGTGCTCGACCGTGGTCGGGTCGCCCTGGATGTAGCGGCTGGACGCCAGCGTCTTCTTGGCGAGGTCGCTGCCGGCGTCGCCGTTGAAGGCGGTCTTGACGACGTCGTCCCATTCTTCGGGGCTGCGCTCGCTGCGGCCGGTGCCGATGAGCTGGACGTCGACGCCGCGGTCGCTCTTGAGCAGGCTCGCGAGGCCGGGGAGCAGCAGACGCTCGGTGAGGTCTCCGCTGGCTCCGAGGATGATGAGGGTGGTGGTGTCTGTCACAGTGCAGCTTTCATGGGAGGGCGACGATCGTGTCGTCGCTGGTCGATCAGGCGGCGGGGGTTCTCGGGGCCACGGGTGTCAACGCACAGGGGGGACGGGCATTCCCGTCGACCGCCCCGGCCGCGGAGGGCACGGGTCGCGTCTCGGCGCCGGTGCCCGGTCAACCGTACTGCTCCCCGGGGGTGAGCGCCGTATCGGGGTCAGCGGGCAGGGTCGGCGTCGCCGTCCTGCACGGTGTCGTGCGGGGCGGTGTCGCGGGGCGCGCTGTCGTCGTCGACCGGCCCCGTGCTGTCGGTGCCGCCCACCTGGCCGCCGGTGCCGTCGTCGTCGGCCGTGCGCGCCTCCTCGGCGGCGTCGTCCTCGGGGCGGGGCGCGGTGGTGTCGTCGGGGTCGAGCGCGGCGATGATGCGCCCGAGCGAGACGGCGATCGAGACGCCGCCGCTCGTGTCCGTGGTCGGGCGGTCGCGGTGGCGGTCGACGGCGTCCCAGAGGTCGGCGACGCGTCGCCGGGCGTCGGTGAACGCGTCGACGTCCTCGGCCCCGTGGCGCCGGATGACGGTGGCGACGCCGTGCACGGCGTGGGCGACGTCGGGCGCGAGGTCGTCGGGCATGCCGATCTGGCGGCCGATCCGGCGACCGAGGATGCCCGAGACCTCGGCGACGTCCTGGAGGTGGAACGAGACGCGCTCGTACGTGGCGAGATCCGCGTACTCCTGGCCGAGGTCGCGGCGGCGGAGCAACCACCGCGGGTTCATGCGACGGGACTCGTCCGCGTACGCGACGGTGTCGCGGACGCGGCGGAGGGTGCTCGGCAGGACGCCCACGCGACGCTCCCATTCGTCGTCCTCGAGGGGCCAGGGGGTCTCGAACACGCCGGCCACCTCGTCGGCCCGGTCGGCGAGCGAGTCCTTCACCCGGAGGAGGCGCTCCTCGGCGCGCGAGGCGTAGAGCGGCGGCACGAGCACCAGGTTGACCACGACGCCGACGACGACGCCGACCCCGATCTGCACGATGTAGCCGAGCGAGTAGGCCTCGGCGTTCGCGCCGCCGAGCAGCAGCACGAACAACCCGGCCGTGAGCACCCAGTCGCGACCGGCGCCGAGCCAGCGGATGCCCGCCACGAGCACGCCGACCCCGACGACGAGCGCCACCGCCAACACGCCGGGCTGACCGTCCTGCAGCGAGAAGACCGCCGTGGCGAGGGCGATGCCCACGATCACGCCGACCAGCACCTGGAACCCCTGACGCAGCGAGCTCTTGATGGTCGGGTACATCGCGATCACGGCCCCGAGCGGCGCGTAGTACGGGTAGTCGGCGGCGACGCCGGGCACCTGCGGCGCGATCCAGTAGGCGAGGGCCGCGGCGAGCGCGGTCTTCACGGCGAGGAGGAGGCGCGGTTGGGCCAGCAGGACGCGGGTCCAGTGGGTCGCGGTGTGGGCGTCGCGACGCAGGGCGGCCCGTCGATCGGGCGAGGTGGCCCGTCGATCGGGCGAGGTGGCCCGTCGATCGGTCGGGGTGGGGCGTCGATCGGGCATGCCCCGATGATGACAGGCCGTGGGACGCGAGGGACGGGCCAGGGGGTGCGACGCTCGATCGGAGCGACGTACACTGGTCGAACACCTGTTCGAACGACCCGGCCGGGGGTTCTGCAGCCCGAGGTACCGACCATGAGCTTCACCCACCTGCGCGTCGCTTCGGCGTTCAGTGCCCACCACGGCACGGCGCACCCGAAGGCGCTCGTCGACGCCGCCGTCGCGGCGGGTGCCGACGCGGCGGCGATCACCGACCGGGACGGGCTGTACGGGGCGATCCGTCACGTCGGGGCCTGCCGGACGGCGGGCGTCGACCCGATCGTCGGGGTCGAGCTGGGCTGCCGGGACGACCGTGAGGGGTTCACGGGCGACGGGGATCTCGACGGAGGCGGTGGCGGGGCCGGCGGGGTGGACCGCATCGTGGTGCTGGCGCACGGGGCACGGGGCGGCGGGCCGGCGAAGGCGGGGTGGGCGGCGCTGTGCCGTCTGATCAGCGCGTCGCACGGCCGGGCCACCCGTCGCGCCAGCGGCAGCGCCAACAGCGTGGCGACCATCGCCCGGTCCCGGGTGCGGGGCTTCGTCCAGGGCGAGACCGAGCCGGCGGCGACCGTGCTGCTGGGGCCCGACTCCGACGTGGGTCGGCTGGTCCAGGCGGGGCGACGCGGCGAGGCCGCTGCGTCACTCGCCGACTGGGCGGCGACGCTGCCGGGCGGCGTGGTGGTCGAGGTGGTCTGCCATCTGACCGAGCCGGGCGAGAGCCGCAGCATCCGGCACGCGGCACGCATGCTCGAGCTCGCGGACCACGTCGGGGTGCCGGCCGTGCTCACCAACGCCGTGCGGTACCTCGATCCCGACGAGGCCGTCACGGCCGACGTGCTCGACTCGGCCGGCCACCTGGCCGCGCTCGGCTCGTTCCGGCCGCAGCCGAACGCCCAGGCGTACCTCAAGGGCCCGGCCGACATGCGCCGGCTGGCCCGTCTGGTGAGCGACGCCTCGTCGTTGCCCCGCAGCGCCGGCGACGAGATGCTCGCCGCGACCGAGCGCCTGGCCGACCGGTGCCGGCTCGACCCCGTCGCCGACCTCGGCTGGGGCCGCCCGAAGGTGCCCGAGCTCAGCGCGATCGGCGTCGACGGCGACCCCGACCAGGCGCTGTTCCGGCAGGCCCAGGCCGGTGTCACCGAACGTTTCGGCGACGCCGACCGGGCCCTGCGCGACAAGGTCGAGGACCGCATGCGCTACGAACTCGGCATCATCACCGGGTTCGGCTTCGCCGGGTACTTCCTCACCGTGGCCGACGTCTCGGCGCTGATGCGCGACCTGCGGGTGCGCAACGCGGCGCGGGGTTCCGGTGCCGGCAGCCTCGTCACCTACCTGCTGCGCATCTCGAACGTCGACCCGATCGAGCACGACCTGCTGTTCGAACGGTTCCTCGGCAACAAGCGCGAGACCCTGCCCGACATCGACATCGACGTCGAGGCGGCCCGGCGGCACGAGGTCTACCGGGCGATCTTCGACCGGTACGGCAGCAACCGGGTCACGCTCATGTCGATGCAGTCCACCTACCGAGGGCGCGGTGCTGTGCGCGACGCCGGTCTCGCACTGGGGCTCGACGACGAGCAGATCGACCTCGTGGCCAAGAACGTCTGGCGGTCGAACGCCCGCGACCTGCGCACCGCGATGGCTGAGAAACCCGAACTGCGCGAGATCGCCGAACTGGCCCGCAGCAACGACCAGATCGACCTGCTCGTCGACCTCAGCGAACGGCTCGACCGTCTGCCCCGGCACATCTCGATGCACCCGTGCGGGGTGATCCTCGGCGACTCCGACCTGCTCAGCACGACCCCCGTCCAGCCGAGCGGCATCGGCCTGCCGATGAGCCAGTTCGACAAATACGACATGAACGACGCCGGCCTGCTCAAGCTCGACGTCCTCGGCGTCCGCATGCAGAGCTCGCTCGCCTACGCCCTCGACGAGATCGAGCGCGTCAACGGCCCGCGTGCCGCCCTGGCCGGCGCCCTGCCGGTCGACGTGCCCTACGTGAACCGTCAGGGCCGCATCGAGCTCGACGAGATCCCCCACGACGACGAACCCACCTTCGAGGCGATCCGCACCACGCACACCCTCGGCATGTTCCAGATCGAGAGCCCAGGGCAGCGCGAGCTGATCGGCAAGATGCAGCCCGACCGCTACGAAGACCTGATCGCCGACATCTCGCTGTTCCGTCCCGGCCCGATGAAGGGCAACATGATCGCGCCGTTCCTCGACACCAAGCACGGGTTCCAGCAGCCCGACTACCTGCACCCGAGCTTCGCGTCGTTCCTCGACGACAGCTACGGGGTGGTCATCTACCACGAGCACGTGCTGCGCATCCTCGAGGCGACGATGCAGGTGTCGCTCGCCGAGGCCGACGAGATCCGGAGGCACATGGGCAAGGGCGACGACGACGCGCTCGAGGCCACCTTCCGCGAGCGCACTCGGGGCAACCTCGACCCCGCGACCGGGCGACGACGCTTCGACGACGCCGCGGTCGACCGGATCTGGGCCGCACTCAAGGGCTTCGGGTCGTTCGGCTTCTGCAAGGCGCACGGGGCCGCGTTCGCCCTGCCGACCTACCAGAGCGCCTGGCTGAAGACCCACTACCCGGCCGAGTTCCTGGCCGGCGTCCTCACCCACGACCCCGGCATGTACCCGAAACGGCTGCTGCTGACCGAGGCGCGACGCATGGGCGTCCCCGTGCTGCCGCTCGACGTCAACGCCTCGACCGACGTCTACCGGGTCGAGCGCCTCCGACCGCCGGCGACCCCGATCGCGCCGACCCGGGTGGGCGACCTCGGGCTGCGGCTGTCGCTGGCCGACGTGCACGGCATCAGCGACGCCGAGCTGGCCCGGGTGGTCGTGAACCGCCCCTACGACTCGATCACCGACTTCTGGCAACGGGCGACGCCGTCCCGGTCGCTGTTCGAGCGCCTGGCGCAGGTCGGTGCACTCGACTCGGTCGCCGGTCCCGGCCGCACCCGCGGCGACGTCCTGGCCCGGGTGCGGGCGCTCACCGGCCGGTCGTCGCGCCCCAAGGCGACCGACGTCGAGAACCAGCTCGACTTCTCGATCGACGACTCCGACACGGTGCCGACCGGCACGCCCGACGTCGACGCCCGGCAGCGGGTCGCCGACGAGCTCGACATCCTGTCGATGGAGGTCAGCGAACACGTGATCGAGAGCTACCGGCCCATGCTCGACGACCTGGGCGTGGTGCGCGCCGCCGACCTGCGCGACCACTGGAACGGCACGACCGTGCTCGTGGCGGGCATCCGCATCGCGACCCAGACCCCGCCGATGCGCAGCGGCAAGCGCGTGGTCTTCATCAGCCTCGACGACGGGAGCGGCTGCTCCGACTCCACCTTCTTCGAAGAGGCGCAGGCCCGCGCCGGCTCCCTGCTGTTCGGCACGCAGCTGATGGTGATCCAGGGGCGCACGCGTCGCACCGGCGAGCGCGGCATCTCGCTCGAGGCCGAGAACGCGTGGGACCTCAAGGCGATGTGGCGGGACTGGAACGCGACCCGCGCCTCCTCGTCCCTGGCCGTCGGCAATTCCTGACCCCTGTCGCCACCCCGCCCGCCGGGGCCGCCGATCACCCACGCGCGTCGCAGCGGCCAGGAATTGCCGACGCCCCGTGCGTAGGGTGGCGCCATGAGCGATCAGCAGGCCAAGGGAAGCTACGTCGAGCCGGGTCAGGAGTACACCCGCGACACCAACTACATCGAGGACCGCATCACACGCGACGCCGTCGACGGCTGGCCGGTCGAGGCCGGCCGCTACCGCCTCGTGGCCGCCCGGGCGTGCCCGTGGGCGAACCGCAGCGTCATCTCGCGACGCCTGCTCGGGCTCGAGGACGCGATCTCGCTCGGTCTGCCCGGCCCCACGCACGACGCCCGCAGCTGGACCTTCGACCTCGACCCCGACGGTCGCGACCCCGTGCTGGGCATCGAGCGCATGCAGGAGGCGTTCTTCGCCCGCACTCCCGACTACCCGCGCGGCATCACCGTGCCGGCGATCGTCGACGTGCCGAGCGGCAAGGTCGTCACGAACGACTTCCCGCAGATCACGCTCGACTTCGCGACCGAGTGGGCCGCCTTCCACCGCGAGGGCGCC
Organism: Frigoribacterium sp. MEB024; assembly: GCF_000878135.1. GTDB lineage: Bacteria > Actinomycetota > Actinomycetes > Actinomycetales > Microbacteriaceae > Frigoribacterium. The sequence continues at coordinate 39,015 of NZ_JXQZ01000059.1, read as the reverse complement.
CCCGACCTCTACCCCGAGGCCCTGCGCGGTGAGATCGACGAGGTGAACGCCGTGGTCTTCCGCGACGTCAACAACGGGGTCTACCGCGCCGGTTTCGCCGGGTCGCAGAAGAGCTACGAGCGGGCCTACCGCACCCTGTTCGAGCGCCTCGACTGGTTGTCCGAGCGGCTCGCCGGTCAGCGCTACCTGGTGGGCGACACCATCACCGAGGCCGACATCCGCCTGTTCACGACCCTCGCCCGGTTCGACGCGGTCTACCACGGCCACTTCAAGTGCAACCGGAACAAGCTGACCGAGATGCCGGTGCTCTGGGCCTACGCCCGCGACCTGTTCCAGACCCCCGGGTTCGGCGACACGATCGACTTCGACCAGATCAAGGCGCACTACTACGTCGTGCACTCCGACATCAATCCGACGGGCATCGTCCCGGTCGGGCCGGACGCCTCGGGGTGGCTCACCGAGCACGGTCGCGAGCAGCTCGGCGGCCGTCCGTTCGGCGACGGGACTCCCCCGGCACCGCCTCGCCCGGGCGAAGAGGTGCCGTCGCTCGTCGGGGCCTGAGGCGCCGCCTCGTGATCGACCCCTCCGACCGGTTGCGCGTCACGCGCGACGAGGCGCAGGCGCTGGCCGCGCGACTGCTCGGGGACATGGAGGCGGTGGCCGCGGCCCGCGAGGGAGCCAACGTCGACGACGAGCACGACCCCGAGGGGTCCACGATCGCGTACGAGCGGTCACAGCTCGACGCCGTCCGACGCTCGGCCCTCGACCGTGCCGGCGACGCCGAGGCCGCCCTGGCCCGGCTCGCCGACGGCACCTTCGGCCGCTGCGAGCGCTGCTCGGCCCGGATCGGCGAGGCCCGGCTCGAGGCGCGACCCACCGCCCGACTCTGCATCGACTGCGCGAGCTGACCCGCGCCTCCTGCCGGGACCGGCGCCTCCTGCCGGGACCCGCGCCTCCTGCCGTCGGGGCGCGTCCTGCGGCACGCGTCACGTCAGCCCCAGATCCGCGCGATCTGCTCGTCGAGGAAGGTCTCGAACCAGGCGTCGCGATCGACGACGACGTTGGTGAGGTGACCGAAGAGCTCGAAGCTGAGGTGACCGTAGAGGGAGGTCCAGGCAGTGATGCCCGAGGCCAGCACGCCGGGGGCGACCGATGCTCCCAGGCCCTGGGCGAGCTGCGCGAACTCGTCGGACAGGCCGGCCCGTACCGGCATCGCCCGCAGCGAGGCTCCGCTCGCCGCCGCGTCGTCGACCGCCCCGAGCAACAGCAGACCCACCGCGATCGCCGGTTCCACGGTGTCGACCGGGGCCGCGTACCCGGGGACGGGCGATCCGTAGAGCAGGGCGTAGCGGTGCGGGTCGGCGATCGCCCAGCGGCGGGTCGCGCGGGCCGTGGCACGGAACCGCTCCTGGTGGTCGGCGCGGTCGACCGCCTGTTCGGCCTTCCGGGCAGCGCCGGCGAGGTCGACGTAGGCGTCGGTGATGAGGCGGGTCAGCAGGGCGTCGCGGCTCGGGAAGTACCGGTAGATCGCCGACGAAGCCATGCCCAGGTCGCGGGCCACGGCTCGCACCGAGAGGGCGGCCGCGCCCACCTCGGCCAGCTGCCGGTGGGCGGAGGCGAGGGCGCGTTCGACGATCTCGATCCGTGCCCGCTCGCGGACGCCTCCGGTGGTCCGGGCGCCGTCGTCGTCCCCTGCGTTCGTGGTCATGCCCCGATCCTGTCCTCCGAGAGCACGGGACACAAACGAGAGCACCGCTCTTGCATGTCGAGCCGCCCGACCCTAGGGTCAGATCCGAGAGCACCGCTCTCGCTCATCACCCCAGGAGGACCCCATGCCCACCCATCTCGTCGTCGGAGCCGGAGCCATCGGCACCCCCCTCGTCCGCCGCCTCGCCGAGCGGGGCGACACCGTACGCGTCGCCACCCGCCGCGGCACGGTGATCTCCGGGGCCGCCCCGTTCACGCTCGACGCCAAGGACGCCGCCGCCCTGACGAGCGCGGCCCACGGTGCCGACACGATCGTCGTCTGCTCGAACCCGCCCTACCCCGCCTGGGGCGTCGAGTGGCCGGCCATCACCACGGCCCTGATCGAGACGGCCGCCACCACAGGGGCGGGCATCGTGCTGATGGGCAACCTCTACGGCCACGGGCCGGTGACCGAGCCGATGACCGAGCACACGCCCCTCGCCTCCGCCGAGGGGAAGGGCAGGGTGCGCGCCGACAGCTGGACGCGCCTCCTCGCCGCGGCCGACCGGGGCGTCCGGGCCGTCGAGGTGCGCGCGAGCGACTACTTCGGGCCGGGCGCCGGGCGGAACGCCCACCTCGGCAGCGACTTCTTCGGGCCGCTCGTCGCGGGTCGCACCGCCCACGCGGTCGGCGACGTGACCCAGCCGCACGCCTGGGCGTACCTGCCCGACGTCGTCTCGACCCTCGTGGCGGCGATCGACCGCGACGAGTGGGGTCGGGCCTGGCTCACACCGCACGCCACCCACGCCTCCCGGGTCGAGATCGCCGAGGAGGCGCGGCGCCGGTACGGCCTGACCGGTCGCGTCCGACCGTGGAATCCGCTGCTGTGGGCCGGCCTGACCCGCACGGTGCCGTTCCTCCGCGAGGTGCGGGCGATGCAGTACCAGTTCGATTCGCCCTTCGTCGTGGACTCGTCCGAGAGCGAACGCCTGCTCGGCATCGGACCGACCCCGTGGCCCGAGGCGTTGGACGCGACGATCACGGCCACCCGCGACGCGGTGCGTCGACCCTGAGGTCACAGCAGACCCCCACGCGGCGACCTTCCCCGCGGCCGCACGCCGCCGTACGCTGACAGCACCCCGGCGACGACGCCGCACGACGGCCGACTCGCCCCGATCGACGACGATTGGTGCTCCATGACGCTGACCGCGAGCCGTCCGCCCCGCGACGTCGGGCCGCAGCGCCGGGTGGTGCGCGACTCGTGGGACCGCGCCTCACGGCACCGGCTCGATCCCGACGGCCTGCCCCGGCTCGAGTTGCCCGAGGACGACCTCGACGACTGGCGCCGCGACCACCCGCTCGCACTCGCGCTCCCCGTCGTCCGCCGCCTCCTGGTCGACGACGTCGCGGGCTCGGGCCTGCTCGTGGCCGTCGGCGACGAGCACAGCCGCCTGCTCTGGGTCGAGGGCGACCCCGCGGCCCGCCGCCGGGCCGAGGACATGCTGTTCGTCGCCGGCGCCGGATGGTCGGAGGCGCGGGTCGGCACCTCGGCCCCGGGCACGGCCCTCGTGCTCGACCGGGGCGTGCAGATCCGCGGCGACGAACACTGGAACCACCGCGTGCGGGCCTGGAGCTGCACGGCCGTGCCGGTCCACGACCCCGTCGACGGGCACCTGATCGGCGTCGTCGACATCACGGGTGACGAGCGGGCGGCCGGCTCGCTGACGCTGCCCCTGGTCACGGCGACGGTCGCGGCCGTGGAGGCGCATCTCGCGCTCCTGGGGTTCGCCGCGGCCGGTCGCGCCCCGACCCGCACCCCGCGGCACCCGGCCCACCCGGCCCACCCGGTCCACCCGGTCCACCCTGGGCCCGACGCCCCCGCCGGCCTGACGACCCTCGGTCGGGACGAGGCGGTGCTCACGGTCGGGGAGGGCCGGATCGCGCTGGGTGCCCGGCACTCCGAGATCATGGCCCTGCTCGCCCACCGTCCTGCCGGCTACACGGCCCACGAGTTGGCCGACGCGGTCTACGGCGACGTCGACGCGGTCTCCACCCTTCGGCCCGAGATGGTCCGCCTCCGCCACGTCGTCGAGGCCCTCGACCCGACGTTGGTCCCGCTGTCGCGCCCGTACCGGTTGCCTCGCCCGGTGACGCTCGACCTCGACACGCTCGTCGGTCTCGTCGATCGTGGGGCCCACCGCGCGGCCGTGCGGGCCGACACCGGGCCGGCCCTTCCCTCGTCCACGGCACCCGGCGTCGCCGCGCTGCGGGCCGAGGTCGCCGCGACCGTCCGGGACGCGCTCCTGACGGGGGGCTCGATCGACACCCTGCTGTCGTACTCCGAGTCGACCGCGGGCCGCGACGACGTCCGCGTCCTGCTCGAGCTGTTGCGTCGTTTGCCTCCGGGATCGCCCCGACGGACGCACCTCGTCACGCACCTCGAGGCGCTCGAGAACGGGGACTGACGCGCCCTCGCGCCCCGCGCCTCCGGGACCACGCGACCCCGCGCCTCCGGACCCCCGCGACGCCGCGCCTCCGGAGTCCCGCGACCCCGGAACCCGGCGACCGCACCCGCCCGCTCGCGGGCCGTGACGCGCAACCCGATGCAACCTCCCCCGACGTAGCCTGCCGCCACCGGCGGGCGACCCCCGCCGCCGACCCGACACCGTCGTCGAAAGGGACCGTCATGACCGTCACCACTCCCCCGAACACCTACGCCGCGCCGGGACGGCCCGACGCGAAGGTGGCCTTCAAGCCCCGCTACGACCACTTCATCGGCGGCGAGTACGTCGCCCCGGCGAGCGGGCAGTACTTCGAGAACCCGAGCCCGGTGAACGGCAAGGTCTTCACCGAGGTCGCCCGGGGCAACGCCGCCGACGTCGACAAGGCGGTCGAGGCCGCCTGGCGCGCGTTCGACTCGTGGAAGAAGACGACGATCGCCCAGCGCGCGCTGATCCTCAACAGGATCGCCGACGTCATGGAGGCGAACCTCGAGATGCTCGCCGTCGCCGAGACCTGGGACAACGGCAAGCCCATCCGGGAGGCCCTCGCCGCCGACGTTCCGCTCGCGATCGACCACTTCCGCTACTTCGCCGGAGCCATCCGGGCACAAGAGGGTTCCACCGGCGAGATCGACGCCGACACCGTCGCCTACCACTTCCACGAGCCGCTCGGCGTGGTCGGGCAGATCATCCCGTGGAACTTCCCGCTGCTGATGGCCGTGTGGAAGCTCGCTCCCGCCCTCGCGGCCGGCAACTGCGTCGTCCTCAAGCCGGCCGAACAGACGCCCGCGTCGATCCACGTCTTCATGGACCTGATCAAGGACCTCCTGCCCGCCGGCGTCCTCAACATCGTCAACGGCTTCGGCGTCGAGGCCGGCGCGCCCCTGGCGAGCCACCCGAACATCCGCAAGATCGCGTTCACCGGCGAGACCACCACCGGGCGCCTCATCATGCAGATGGCGAGCGAGAACCTGATCCCGGTCACGCTCGAGCTCGGCGGCAAGAGCCCGAACGTCTTCTTCGCCGACGTCGCCGACGAACGCGACGACTTCTACGACAAGGCGCTCGAGGGCTTCGCGTTCTTCAACCTCAACTCGGGTGAGGTGTGCACCTGCCCGAGCCGGGCGCTCGTGCAGCAGTCGATCTACGACCAGTTCACCGCCGACGGCGTCGAGCGGGTGAAGAAGGTGAAGCAGGGCGACCCACTCTCGATGGACACGATGATCGGCGCCCAGGCGTCGAACGACCAGCTCGAGAAGATCCTCAGCTACATGGACATCGGCAAACAGGAAGGCGCGACGCTGCTGCTCGGCGGCGACCGTGCCGACCTGGGCGGCGACCTGACCGAGGGCTACTACGTCAACCCGACGATCTTCGAGGGCCGCAACTCGATGCGGATCTTCCAGGAGGAGATCTTCGGCCCCGTCCTGTCTCTGACGAGCTTCAGCGACTACGACGACGCCATCAAGATCGCCAACGACACCCTCTACGGCCTGGGCGCCGGAGTCTGGAGCCGTAACGGCGCCCAGCTGTACCGGGCCGGCCGCGACATCCAGGCCGGTCGCGTCTGGTCGAACACGTACCACCAGTACCCCGCCGGGGCGGCGTTCGGCGGCTACAAGCAGTCGGGCATCGGTCGCGAGAACCACAAGATGATGCTCGACCACTACCAGCAGACCAAGAACCTGCTGGTCAGCTACGCGGACGGTCCGATGGGCTTCTTCTGATGACGCGCGAGCAGACGGCCGCGGCGGCGCCGGCAGCGGCAGCAGCCGAGGAGGCGCGGGTCGGCGTGGTCACGCCGGCCCCCGCCTCCGGGGCGGTCGCCGCCACCCCCTCCCGGGTCGACGTCTCACCCGAGGCAGCGACCTTCCTCGTGTCCCTGACGGCGCAGCACGGCCCGCTGATGTTCCACCAGTCGGGTGGTTGCTGCGACGGCTCGTCGCCCATGTGCTACCCCGTCGGGTTCTTCCGGGTGGGGGCCGTCGACGTCCACCTCGGCGACCTGCACGTCGACGGGATCGACCCGATCGAGGTCTACATGTCGCGCAGCCAGTTCGAGTACTGGAAGTACACGCACCTCACGATCGACGTCGTGCCGGGTCGCGGGGCCGGGTTCTCGGTCGAGAGCCCCGAAGGGAAGCGCTTCCTGATCCGGTCGCGGATGCTCACCGACGAGGAGCTGCGGGCGTTCGGACTCGACGAGGCCGTGGCCAGGGCCGGGGCCGTCACACCGGCTTGATCGGGCGACCGCCCGAGGGGTCAGTCGGTCGGCGGGTGGGGCAGGGCGTAGACGCCGTGCCCCACCCGTTCGACCACTCCCTGTCGGGCCAGGACGCTCAGCGTGGACAGCACGCTGCTGCGCCGGTAGTCGGGCAGGGCGGCGACGATCTCGGTGGTGCGCCGGGCGCCGTCCCGCAGCACCTCGGGCACGCGGTCGGCCAAGGAGTCGCCGACGGGCGCGGCCGCCGGGGCGACGTCCGTCGGGTCGCCGGCCCGCGCCTCCTGGTCGTACTCGGCTCGGGCCTGGTCGAGGCCCTCGGCCGAGACGCGGGTGGTCGCCCCGTCGGCGCCGGAGGCGTGCGCGTAGGGCGCGAGGGTGAGCGACCGGCCGACGCGGGCGTACACGGCCGACGCGCTGGTGCCCTGGTGCTCGGCGATCTCGGGGTACGACGCGCCGCCGAGCAGCAACACCGCCTCGCCCTCGAGGCCGAGCCACTGGCCGAGGCTCGCGATCTCCCAGCCGGCGGCCGTGACGGCCGAGCCCCAGACCTCGATGTCGTCGGCGTGGTCGGTGGTGAGCGTCTTCAGGTCGTCGAGCAGGTCGAGCAGGCGTTCGCGGGCGTCGTCGACGATCTCGGCCGTGAACTGCGGCGGGCGGCGAAGTTTGATCGGTCGTGACATTTGTGAAAGACTATCCAAGTTGCCTTCGTGGCACCACGACGTCGTCCGGCAGTCCGGGCGTCACATCCCCCACTTTTTTGGAGTTTCCATGGCTTTCGCAATCGTGCGCGCCGGTGGCCGTCAGGAGAAGGTCGAGGTCGGCACGATCCTGACCGTCGACCGCCTCAAGGCCGCGACCGCCGACACCGTCTCGTTCGTCCCCGTCTTGCACGTCGACGGCGACACCATCCTGTCGGGCGACGACCTGGCCAAGGTCACGGTCGAGGGCGAGGTCCTGAACGACCTGCGCGGCCCGAAGATCGTCATCCAGAACTACAAGAACAAGACCGGTTACAAGCGTCGCATGGGCTTCCGTGCCGACCTGACCCGCGTCAAGATCACCTCGATCAACTGAACCAGGGGCTGAGAACACATGGCACACAAAAAGGGCGCATCGTCCACCCGCAACGGTCGTGACTCGAACGCACAGCGCCTCGGCGTGAAGCGCTTCGGCGGCCAGGTCGTCCTCGCCGGCGAGATCATCGTCCGCCAGCGCGGCACCCACTTCCACCCCGGCGTCAACGTCGGCCGCGGCGGCGACGACACCCTCTTCGCCCTCGCCCCCGGCTCGGTCGAGTTCGGCAACAAGGGCGGCCGCAAGGTCGTCAACATCGTCGCCTCCGCGACGGCCGTCGCCTAGGCGACACCACACGCGTCATCCGCCTCGGGGCGGTCGGGCCCAGGCCCGGCCGCCCCGAGGCTTTTCGGTACCCGCTGTACCCCTCGTCCAGGAGGCACCGGGCGAGGGCGCGTAGACGGGAACGATGAAGGCACTCACGTACCAGTCCGTCACCAACGTCTCCGTCGAGGACGTCCCCGATCCCACGATCATCGATCCGAGCGACGCGGTCATCAAGGTCACGTCGGCCGCGATCTGCGGAAGCGACCTGCACCTCTACGACGCCCTGGGCGCGTTCCTCGACAAGGGCGACGTGCTCGGCCACGAGACCATGGGCGTCGTCACCCAGGTCGGTTCCGAGGTCAGCCGCATCAAGGTCGGCGACCGCGTCGTCGTCCCCTTCGTCATCGCCTGCGGCCACTGCTTCATGTGCGACCGCGGACTCTTCTCGCAGTGCGAGACCACGCAGGTCACCGAGTACGACTCGGGCGCCACGCTCTACGGTTTCAGCAAGCTCTACGGCCAGGTCCCCGGTGGCCAGGCCGAGCAGCTGCGCATCGCCCGTGCCGACGCCAACCTCGTCACGGTCGGCGCCGACCTGCCCGACGAGCGCTACCTCTTCCTCAGCGACATCCTTCCGACCGCGTGGCAGGGCGTCGAGTACGCCCAGGTTCCCGAGGGTGGCACCCTGGTCGTCCTGGGCCTCGGCCCGGTCGGCCAGTTCGCGTCGCGCATCGGCAAGTACCGCGGCTACCGCGTCATCGGCATCGACCCGGTGCCCGAGCGTCGTGCCATGGCCGAGCGCCACGGCGTCGAGGTCCTCGACCTGACGAAGGACGTCGCCGACGTCGTCAAGCGCATGACCGACGACCGAGGCCCCGACTCCGTGGTCGACGCCGTCGGCATGGAGGCCCACGAGCACGCCGGCATCGGCCTCGTACAGAAGTTCGCGGCCGCCCTGCCCGACACGATCGGCCAGGCCGTCATGCAGAAGGCCGGCATCGACAGCCTCGGCGCCATGCACCTCGCCTTCGAGATCGTCCGCCGCGGCGGCACCGTCTCGCTCAGCGGGGTCTACGGCGGCACCGCCGACCCCACGCCCTTCCTCACGCTGTTCGACAAGCAGATCACCATCAAGATGGGCCAGTGCAACGTCCAGAAGTGGATGGACACGCTGATGCCGCTCGTCGAGGACCCCACCGACCCGCTCGGCACCGAGGACCTCGTCACCCACCCGGTGCCGCTCTCCGAGGCCGCGGCCATGTACGACGTCTTCAAGAACAAGGAGGACGGCTGCATCAAGGTCGTCCTCAAGCCCTGACGCCTCGGACCGTTCGCTGCGCCGACGACGCGACCCCCGCCTCCTGGGGGTCGCGTCGTCCCGTGTGCCGGGCTAGCGTCGTCGCTCGGGAATGCGGCCTGTTCGACGACCGTTCACCGAAACGCGCGCGCACGTTCACCCCACTCATGGCAAACGGGTGATGGACTGGTGACGAATCAACAACGAGGGTCTCGTCCCGAGCCCGCGTCGGCGACATCGATTGAGAGAACCATGGATCTCCGGACGGCCGAACACCCCAGGCCGAACCACTTCATCCTGCACCTCAGCGACACGCACCTCGTCGGCGGTGACCGCGACCTCTACGGCGCAGTCGACAGCGAGGCCCGGCTCCGTCAGATCATGGACGAGATCGAGGCGTCCGACGGGCGGCCCGAGGCCATCGTCTTCACGGGCGACCTCGCCGACAAGGGCGAGCCCGACGCCTACCGCAAGCTCCGCGCCCTGATCGAGCCCGTCGCCGAGCGACTCGGCGCCCAGGTCATCTGGGCCATGGGCAACCACGACGACCGCAGCGCGTTCCGGTCCGAGCTCTTCGGGCAACTGCCCTCGCAGCGACCCGTCGACCTCGTGTACGACGTCAACGGCCTGCGCGTCATCACCCTCGACACGACCGTGCCGGGCCACCACTTCGGCCGACTGTCCGGTGACCAGCTCGACTGGCTGGCCGAAGAGCTCTCGACCGACGCCCCCGACGGCACCATCATCGCCATGCACCACCCGCCGGTCCCGAGCGTTCAAGACCTCACGGCGCTCGTCGAGCTGCGCGACCAGGCGGCCCTGGCCGAGGTGATCGAGGGCAGCGACGTCCGGTCCATCATCGCCGGACACCTGCACTACTCGACCAACGCCACCTTCGCGGGCGTGCCCGTGTCGGTCGCGTCGGCCACTTGCTACACACAAGACCTCAACGTCGCCGGCGGCGGCACCCGGGGCCGCGACGGTGCCCAGGCGTTCAACCTGGTGCACGTCTACGAGGGCACGGTCGTGCACTCGGTCGTGCCGATCGGCACCTACGAGACCGTCGGCGAGTACGTCCCGGCCGACGTGGTGGCCGAACGGCTCGCCGTCGCGGGCGTGCGCATCGCCCCGGCAGCCCCCCGCCACCGGGCGACCGACACGGCCCCGGTGCCCGTCGTGCCGCGCGACCTGACGCTGACGGGGCCGATCGACACGCTCTGACCGAGCGGGCCCGCCCGCCATCACCCCGCCCGCGCGGGCCTAGTGGGTCTCGCCTGCCGGCCAGGTCCCGCCCGCCGTGGCTGATCCCGCCCACCGTCGGCAATTCCGGCCTGCTGCGCCGCGCGACCGTCTGCGCCGCCCGACCGGGCCCGTCGTGCGGCAGGCAGCAGGAGTTGCCGACGAGGGACGTGGCCCCGGGACGGGAGACAGGCGGTGCCGACCCGGACGCCGGCGACGGGTCGGGTCAGCTGGGGGTGCGCGTCCGAGCCTCGGCCACCATCGCCGAGCGCAGCCGCCGCAGGTACCCGTCGCGGAGCACGTGCCGGAGGCGCGGGGGCAGATGCGGGACGACGGCAGCCGTGACGCGCATCACCCGGTCGTAGCGACGCTGGGCGCCGGTCGACCACGGCAGCCCGAAGTCGTCGCGGACGCTGCTCGGCAACGACCCCGCGGTGACGAGCCGGGCGAGCGGCATCGCCGCTCTCAGCCACCACGGTCCCGTCGTCGGGTGCAACAGCTCGTGCGCGACCCGACGCGTGACGTCGTCCACGACGAGATGATCGACGGCGTCGTCCCAGTACCGCCGGAACGATGCCACGTCGGCCGGCCACAGCTCGCGTGGCATCTGCAGCGACGTGCCCACGAGGGCGTAGTCCTGGTAGACGGTCTCGGCGTGGGCCGGGTCGATCGGCCCGTGCACCCGCTCGAACAGCTGCACGGCCGAGTCGTAGAGGGTCGCCGCCACCCAGAGCTGCAGCCCGGGGTCGAACGCGTCGTACCGCACCGACGACGACTTTCCGTCGTGCACCGGACGGTGCGCCCGCCCGACGACACGGCGGACGTGGGCCACCTCGGACGGGGTGCCGAAGACGATGGCGTAGAGATACGTCATGGTGCCGTGCAGCCGCGACAACGGACGCTCGACGAAGTCGCTGTGCTCGGCGACACCGTGCCCCACCCCGGGGTTCGCCAGTTGCAGCAGGATGGCCCTGCCCCCACCCGCCAACAGCAGCGACTCGCCCGCCATGTCGGAGATCCGCCGCACGTCCGAGCCGTGAAGGGTCCAGGGCAGTCGCATGTCGTCAGCCTACGGCGGGCCGTCGGTAGGGTGCTGACATGGCCACCCCAGACTTCGTCCTGTCCCTGCGCGAGAAGATCGGCACGGCACCGCTGTGGCTGGCCGGCGTGACCGCGGTGGTCGTCCGCGGCGACGAGACGCTGCTGGTCCGCCGATCCGACACCGGTGCCTGGACGCCGGTGACGGGCATCGTCGACCCGGGCGAGCATCCTGCCGACGCCGCCGTCCGCGAGACCCTCGAGGAAGCCGACCTGCACGTCGTCCCCGAGCGGCTGGCGTCGATCGGGGTGACCGACGAGGTCGTCTACCCGAACGGTGACCGCGCGCAGTACCTCGACCACACCTTCGTCATGCGCTACGTCTCGGGCGACCCCTCCCCCGCGGACGGCGAGAACACCGAGGCCCGGTGGTTCCGGCTGGACGACCTGCCCACGATGGGTGCCGACATGCTCGCGCGTCTCGACGCAGCCCTCTCAGGGGAGCAAGCGGCCCGCTTCGGCACCTCGGAGGCCTGACGGACCGCACGAACCGTTCCGACTCCACGACGACGACGCCCTGCGGGCACCCCGCCCCCGGGTCGCACGGGCTTCGCCCGTGGGCGAGACCGGCGTCAGTCCGATCCTTCGAGCCCCCGGTGCGACGACGATCCCGTCGCCTCACCCGACTGAGCCGCCTCGGCACCGAGTGCCCGTCGGTCCTGCTCGGCGTTCTCGAGGGCGATGCGCTGCATCTCGTCCTTCTCCCACGGTGCGGGGAACGGGTAATAGCGCTCGAGGAAGTCCGTGACCGTGGCGGTCCGTTCTTCGTCGGTGACCTCGGGGAAGCTGCCGTCGTTGAGGCAGAAGAAGTCGAACGCACGTTTCTTCAGCACCTCGGACAACGACGCCAGCCCCGACACCATCGTGGTGTCGATGTAGCTGACCTTCGCGTTCTCCTGCACGATCGCGCGGCCCGTCATCAGCGAGTAGTAGTGGTATAGCGAGTTGGTGACCGAGATGTTCTCCTTCGCTCGGAAGGGGCTGCCGGCCGTGGCGGCGAACTCGTCGGCGAACTCGTGCTCCATCTCGAACAGGACGCTGCGGCGCAGCGGTGCGGCGGTGTGCTCGAGATGGCGGGTGAGGACGCGCCCGAAGCGCTGCTGCAGGAGGCGCCGGTTGACCCGCGCGGCGTTCTCGAACCCGCTGCGGTCGATGTTGTTGTGCCCGAGCCCGATGCGCGTGTCGGCCTCGATGAACTTCGTGACGGATCCCGGTGAGAAGAACATGCTCGGCGCGACGGGTCGCCCGAAGAACATGTCGTCGTTCGAGTAGAGGAAGTGCTCGCTGAGCCCCTCGATGTGGTGCAGCTGCGACTCGACGGCCTGCGAGTTGTGCGTCGGCAGCATCGAGAGGTCGCTGAAGAACTCTTCGCTGCGCACGACGCGCACACGGGGGTGCTCGCCCAACCACTCGGGCACGGGCGAGTCGGTCGCGATGTAGATGTTGCGGACCCACGGCGCGAACATGTAGACCGACCGCAGGGCGTACTTGAGCTCGTCGATCTGGCGGAACCGGGCCGCCGAGTCGTCACCCTCGCCGACCACGTGGCGCTTGGCCTGCGCGGCGCGGGCACGCTGGTACTCGATCGAGTTGCCGTCGACCCACGAGAAGACGATGTCGATGTCGAAGGTGATGTCGGTGGCGTGGTCGTCGAACATGTGCTCGAGGGTGGGCCACTCGATGCCGTACCGTTCGACGGTCTCTTCGACGGCCTCGGCACGAGGGAGTTCGGTGCGCATCAGCGCGTTCTCGGTCGGGGCGAGGATCTCGTCGTCGGTGATGATCCAGAACTCGACCTGCACGGCGGTGCCCGCACCGTAGCGGAGGCGGCCGATGGGTTCGACCCGGGGCCGGTAGACGCGGAAGACGCGCTCGGTCTCGAGCTCGAGCCCACCCTCGACGACCAGGGACGCCTGACCCTTGCGGGGCTTGGCGTAGAAGGGCTCGGTGGCCGAGGCCGCGATCATGGCGGCGGTGAAGCGGTCGCGGTGCACCGTGTCGACGGCGATCACGGGGCGGACGTCGTTGCCGCGTACGAGCAGGAAGGGCACCTGGGCGGCGTCGAGCACCCGACGGATGTAGAGGAGGTCCTCGATCATCGACTGCTGGGGCGTGAGGTGACCGTTCAGGAGCGTGAACTGCCCCTTGCGGACCACGACGTCCTCTCGGTCGAGACCACCGGCTCGGTGACGAGGGGTCAGCAGAGGACTCTCGGACGTGCCGACCATCTCTGACGTACCGGGGATCTCCGTGGCCATGCAGACTCAACCTTCCGTGCGGGCCTCGGGCGGGCGGACGCACCCTCGGCATTTTACGGGGTCGGAGGCACCCCGGAGGATCCGCTGCCCCTGACGGTCAGCGGCGCCCCCGGACCGGGGCGGACTTCGTGGTCGTCGCGGCCTCGGTCGGCACCTTCACGAGCACCCCGACCGCGATCATGAGCGCGGCGGCGACGAACTGCAGGCCCTGCCAGAGCTCGGGCTGGACGGGCACCACGAACACCGGGTTCCAGAGGACGGCCACGGCGGCGAGCAAGGGCAGCGCCCACCAGAGCCGCCCCCGGTAGGCGAACACGAGGACGATCAGGGCGAAGATCGACACGACGTACCGGAACACGGTGAAGACGTCGGAGTCGAGCAACGCGGTCCCCGCGAGGAGCGCGATGGCCGCGATCAAGCCGGGCGCCAGGGCCGGACGCGTGAACGCGGGGGCAGTGGGGGTGGGCACCGCCTACTCGATGTCGTAGGCGACGTCGAGCACGCTGATCGGACGGCTCATCGGAGGCTCGTCGCGCAGGCGCTCGAGGGCGGGCTGCAACTCGCCCAGCCAGGCCTGGTAGCCGGCGTCGGTGAGGTGGACGTGGTCGGCTGCGAACTCGGGTCGCAGGGCGTCGCCCGACTCGTCGGCGAGTGCGGGCCAGAGGTCGAGCCACTGCGCCCGGACGGTCGACGAGAACTGGCGGAGGTGCCGGTTGGCGTCCTTCAGGCGGGGTGCGAACTCCGCCCCCCGCGGCGCGATCGACTGCAGCAGCAGTCGCGTCCCGGGCAGTTCACGACGCATCGCCACCATGAGGTTCTCGATGCCGCGGACCACTTGTTCGACCGAGCGTCGCGCGGTGAAGTCGTTGGTGCCGATCATGAGCACGACGGAGTCGGGGTTCGCTGCCACGACGTCGTGGAGCCGTTCCGTCAGGCCGGCGACCGTGTCGCCCCCGACGCCCAGGTTGACGACCTGCTCGTCGGGCAACCACGCCGCCCAGTCGCCGTTCTCGGTCAAGCTGTCGCCGACGAAGGCGACGGTCTCTCGGTGTGTCATCACGACCTCCTGGTGGTCTGCTGAAGTGCCCCCATCGTGCCATCACCCGCTGGGAGCCGCGAACCGGCGCGCGCCGCAGCCCGGTCCTCACTGTCGGAAGCGTCGCGGCCTCTTCGACCACACGCGGTCGAGCGCGTGGCGGACGTGCGGCAGCAGCACGACGAACGACGACACGACGACGAGCACCCCGAAGAGGACCCCGAGCCACAACGGCACCGGCGACATGGCCTCGTCGCCCGCCGGGTACAGCGGCCCGGGCGACGACGCCAGGACGAGGAGGCGCGGGTCGGTCACGCCACGGCCGTCGCGTCGGTCGCGGCCCCGGCCGCGGCACCGGCCACCCGGCCACCGGTCGCCCGGGCGGCCGCCTCCCGCTCGGCCGTCGCCGTGATGCGCCGCAGCATGCCCGAGAAGATGACGCCGTGGAACGGCAGGATCGCGAACCAGTAGAGGCGCCCGCCGAGCCCCTGCGGGAAGAACACCGCGCGCTGGCGGTAGTGGGAACCACCGTCGGGACGCGGCTCGACCGTGAGTTCCAGCCACGCGCCTCCGGGGACCTTCATCTCGGCCCGGAGCCGCAGCAGGTGGCCGCGCTCGAGCTTCTCGACCCGCCACCAGTCGAGGGCGTCGCCGACCCGCAGGGTGGTCGCACTGCGACGGCCTCGCCGGAGGCCCACTCCCCCGACCAGTCGGTCCATCCAGCCGCGGGCCGACCACGCCAGCGGGAACGAGTACCACCCGTTCTCGCCGCCGATGCTCTCGAGCACCTTCCAGAGCTCGGCGGCCGGAGCAGAGGTGTCCGTCTGCCGGTCGTCGGTGTAGACGATGTGCCCGGACCAGTCGGGATCGCTCGGCAGCAGGTCGCTCGGTGCGCCGGCGACCGACGAGTCCTGCCAGCTGGTCTCGACGTCGCCGTCCTGTTCACGCTGCAGGGCGAGGCGGACGGCGCGACGGTAGGGCAGCAACCCCTCGGCGGGCGGGGGCACGACGGTGTCGATGTCGTGCTCGCGGACGACGCAGTCGTACTGCAGCGACGCGATGATCGGGACGGCGAGGGCGCGGGGCACGGGCGTGACGAGGTTGACCCACTGCGAGGCGAGCCACGGCGTGAAGACGGGAAGGGACGCGATCGGCCGCTGCTTGAGGCCGGCCTCGAGGGCGTACCCGTTCATCATCTGCCCGTAGCGGAGCACGTCGGGGCCGCCGATGTCGAAGGTGCGGTTGACGTCGTCGGGCACGTCGGCCGCGCCGAGCAAGTAGTGGAGCACGTCACGGACGGCGATCGGCTGGATGAAGTTGCGGACCCACTTCGGTGCCGGCATGTAGGGCAGGACGTCCGTCAGGTGGCGCACCATCTCGAACGAGGCGCTGCCCGAGCCGATGACGACGCCGGCCTGCAGGGCGACGGTCGGGACGCCGCTCGCGAGCAACACGTCGCCGACGTCCTTGCGCGACTGCAGGTGCTTGGACAGGTCGCCCTCGGGGTGCAGTCCGCCGAGGTAGACGATGCGCCGGACGCCCGCGTCGCGCGCGGCGTCGGCGACGGTGTGCGCCGCATCGGCCTCGGCGCGCTCGAAGTCGCCCTTGCCACCCATCGCGTGGGCGAGGTAGTAGACGACGTCGACGCCCTCCATGGCGGGACGCACCGTCTCGGGGTCGGTCAGGTCGCCCTGGACGACCTCGACGTCGCCGGACCAGGGCACGTCGCGCAGCTTCTCGGGCGAACGCACGAGCACCCGCACGTCCGCCCCGGCGGCCACGAGGCGCGGCGTCAACCGCCCGCCGATGTACCCGGTCGCCCCGGTCACCAGCACCCGGCGGGAGGCCACGGCGTGTTCGGTGTCGCTGGTGACGGGGGTGCTCGACGGCACGCCGTCGGGAGTGTTCGCAGACATGGGCCCAAGCTACGCTGGACCCCATCATGACTACCCAGCAGCTCCCCACCGTCTCCGCCGTCGCCGGCATGATCGACCACGCGATCCTCAAGCCCGAACTCACCCGCGCCGAGGTCGACGCCGCCCTCGACGACGCCGCCGCGAACCACGTCTTCAGCGTCTGCGTCCGCCCCTCCGACATCGCGCACGCCGTCGAGCGCCTCGAGGGCACCGGCGTGCTCGTCGGCACCGTCATCGGCTTCCCCCACGGCACGACCTCGACGGCCGCGAAGGCCGCCGAGTCGCGGCAGGCGATCGCCGACGGCGCCTCCGAGCTCGACATGGTCGTCAACATCGGCTGGCTGCGCAGCGGCATGACCGACGAGGTCGAGGCCGACGTGCGCGGCGTGGTCGAGGCGGCCGGCGACACGCTCGTCAAGGTCATCCTCGAGACGGCCCACCTCGACGACGACCAGATCGTCGCGGGTTCGAAGGCCGCCGAGCGCGCCGGGGCCGCCTTCGTCAAGACGTCCACCGGCTTCGCGGGTGGCGGGGCGACGCTCCCGCACCTGCGCCTCATGCGCGACGCCGTCTCCGACTCGGTGCAGGTCAAGGCCTCGGGCGGCGTGCGCGGCCTCGACACGGTGCTCGAGATGCTCGACCTCGGCGTCACGCGCTTCGGCACGAGCGCCAGCGGCACGATCCTCGCCGACCTGGCGCACCGCCTCGAGACGGGCCGCGCCTCGGGCGCGGGTGACGACACGACGTCGTACTGACCAGCCGAGGAGGCACGGGTCGCGTCGACGACCCGACCCGCGCCTCCTCGACATGGTGACGACCGTCGGGCCCACGGGGCCTCAGGCGGTCGGCAGCCCCAGGATCTCGCGCGTGCGGACCACGTCGGCCCGGATGTGCGCGATCAGGGCCTCGAGCCCGTCGAAGCGCACGTTGCCCCGTACCCAGTCGACGAAGTGGACGGTGACCTCGAGCCCGTAGAGGTCGAGTGAGACGTCGAGCAGGTGCGCCTCGACCTGCTTGGCCGGCACCCCCTCGAAGGTCGGGTTGTTGCCGACCGAGACCGCCGCCGGATAGAGCGTGTCGTCGACCACCACGCGAGCGGCGTAGACGCCGTCGGCCGGGACGAACCCCTCGCTGTCGCGGGCCAGGTTGGCCGTCGGGAAGCCGAGCTCTCGGCCGCGCTGTTCTCCGTGCACGACGATGCCGCGTACCGACGGCTCGCGCCCGAGCAGGACGCCGGCCTGGCGGACGTCACCGGCGTCCATCAGTTCACGGATCCAGGTCGAGGACGCCCGACGGCCACCGCTCGGTCGCACGTCGTCGATCGACACGACCCGGAACCCGCGGGAGGCACCGAGCTCGCGCAGGGTGTCGACGGTGCCGCTGCCGCGCACGCCGAAGCGGAAGTCGTCACCGACGAACACGACGCGGGCGTGCAGGGCCCCGACCAGGATGCGGTCGACGAACTCGTCGGGCGTCAGCGCCCGCAGCTCGGCGTCGAAGGTGAGCATGAGGGTGGCGGCGACCCCGGCCTCGTCGAGCAGCTCGCGCTTCTGCCGGTTGCTGACGAGGGCCGTCGGCACGTCGTCGGGTCGCAGGACCGCCAACGGGTGCCGGTCGAAGGTGACCACGGTGGACACGAGACCCTCGTCGCGCGCCACCCCCTCGAGCATGTCGATCACGGCGCGGTGGCCGACGTGGACTCCGTCGAACTTGCCGATGGTGACGGCGCTCGGCCCGAAGTCGGGCGGCACGTCGCCGACCAGGTCGTAGAACTGCACGCGCGCTACCTCGTCGTGCCCGGGTCGCGAGGAGACCCGCCGGCCCCCGCGCCCTCGGCACCGGTGCCACCCGCCGCCCGCGTCGCGCGCCCCTGCCGACGCAGCCACAGGATGCCGAGCACGGGCAGGACGAGCGGCACGAAGCCGTACCCGCGCCCGAAGAACGACCACACGGTGTCGTGCGGGAAGAGTTCGGGGTCGAGCACGGTCACGAGACCGATGATCAGGACGCCGACGAGCTCGAAGCTGATGGTCGCCCAGGCCACGGCGTACCAGCCCTGGCCGGGCGCGATCAGGGCCACGGTGGCGACGATGTAGACGACGGCCGACAACGCGCTCAAGGTGTAGGCCAGCGGCGCCTCGGAGAACTGGGTCGTGATCTGGAAGACCGACCGACCGGTGGCGGCGAGGGCGAGGAGGGCGTACACGGCGATGAGGACCCGGCCGAGGCCGACCGCGCGCGTTGACTTCTGAGTGACCATCCCGTCAAGGATAGGACTCCGGCGGGCCCGCCGCCGACCGGGTGCGTCAGAGGCCCTGGACGGTCCATATCTGGAACATGCGGTAGACCATCACGGCGATCGCGAACGACGAGGTGGCCAGCACGAGGTTGCTCCAGCGGGTGCGGTCGACGAGCGCCCAGACGGTCGCGAGCGGCGGCAGCAGGATGGCCGAGACGAGGTAGATGTAGAACTCGACGAGGTTGCCCGTCGGCGCGTTGCCGACGAACGGGGCCACGATCGCGACGACGAGCTGCACGAGGAGGAGCAGCAGCACGACGGCCCCGGTGCCGACGGTGATGTCGTCGGGCTGACGCTTCGCGAAACAGGCGACCACGCAGACGATTCCCGCCACGACGGCCACCACGACCTGTACCCAGGTGAACCACTCGATCATGCCTGCACCTCGTCGGTCGGGAAGTTCACGATGGGCTTCGCGGCGCCGGCCCGCACCGAGACCAGGCCCGCGAGCCTGCCCGTGGGCGTGACGGCGGCGACCGGCCCGGGGGTGTCGTCGAGATCGACGGCCACGCGCTTGCCGTGCCCGAGGTCGACGGCCTCGGCCGCGGTCATGGACCACTCCGGGAAGAGGGTCCGGGCGACGTCGACGGGAGGCAGCAGCGCCGGAGCGACGTCGATGCCCTCGAGGACGGAGGCGCGGGTCACGTCGAACGGCCCCACCCGCGTCCGACGCAGCGCGGTCAGGTGTCCCCCGACGCCGAGGTCGGCTCCGAGGTCGCGGGCCAGAGCCCGGACGTAGGTGCCGGACGAGCACGAGACCCGCACGTCGAGGTCGCGCACGGGCACCCCGTCGACGACGGCGTCGCGTCGGTCGAGCACGGTGAACTCGGTGATCGTCACGTCGCGGGCCTTCAGCTCGACCTCGACCCCGGCACGGGCGAGGTCGTAGGCGCGACGGCCGTCGACCTTGATCGCGCTCACCGTGGTGGGCACCTGGCTGATCGGCCCGGTCAGTCGTGTCACGCCGGCGTCGATCGCGTCGTCGGTGACGCCGCCGGCCGAGGTCGTCGAGACGACCTCGCCGTCGCTGTCGTCGCTGGTGGTCGAGACGCCGAGACGGATGGTGGCGTCGTAGCCCTTGTCGAGGCCGACCAGGAACGTCAGGAGGCGCGTCGACGAGTTCAGGCCGAGCACGAGCAGTCCCGTGGCCAGCGGGTCGAGCGTGCCGGCGTGGCCGACCTTGCGCGTGCCCGCGGCCTTGCGCACGCGCGAGACGACGTCGTGGCTGGTGATGCCCTGCGGCTTGTCGACGAGGAGGAGGCCGCTGTTCACCCGACGACGTTAGCGCAGCCGGACCGCGACGGGGCCGGGGACGCGCTCAGCACGCGTCGTCGAAGCGTCGACGAGGGTGCTCGCGGTCGGAGTTGTCCACGACGGCCGAGGCCTTGGCCCGGGCGTCGAGTCGCGAATCGTCGGCGGTGACCCAGACGCGGTAGTGCCACAGCCCCGCGAGGCCGGGGCGCGCGAGGTCGGTGCCGTCGACGAGCAGGACCGCGTCGGCCGGACCGGTGACCCAGGCGGACTCGACCGAACGGTCCGCGTCGGCGTCCCAGGCCCGCTCGACCCAGCCCGCACTGCCGCCGAGCCGGAACGGCTCGACCAGGACCCGGCGGAACAGGCTCTCGTCCAGCACGGGAGCGGAGTCGCGCGGCGCCGCGTCGGGACGTTTCTCGAAGCCGTCGAGCGAGGCGCGGAACGCCGCGTGCCCCAGCTCGCGGAAGGCCTCGAGGAGGTCGTCGGCGAGACCGGCCGCACCCGCGCCTCCGTCGCTGTCGATCGCGACGAGCACGCGGCCGCGCCCGTAGTTGTGGACGATCTCGGTCGCCAGTTCGCGCAGCGTGTCTTTCTTGGCAGGGGCCCATCGGGTGGTCATGTCGACACCGTACGCCCGACCGCCGACACCTCGCCGGGGAGGTCGAGGGCGAGCCGTAGGCTCCTACGGTGAGCATCTCCCCCGCCGTCAACGCCTGGTTCCGCGAGAACGGTCGCGACCTCCCGTGGCGGCGTCCCGGATTCACGGCCTGGGGCACGCTCGTCAGCGAGATCATGCTGCAGCAGACTCCCGTGGCCCGCGTCGTCCCGCGCCTCGAGCAATGGCTCGAACGCTGGCCGACGCCGGGCGACCTGGCGGCGTCGCCTGCCTCCGAGGCCGTGCGGGCCTGGGAGCGCCTCGGCTACCCGCGTCGGGCCCTCGCCCTGCACGCCGCCGCCGTGGCGATCACCGAGCGGCACGGCGGCGTCGTGCCCGAGGACGTCCCGTCTCTCCTGGCACTGCCCGGCATCGGCGACTACACCGCACGTGCCGTCGCGGTCTTCGCCTACGGCCACCGTCACCCGGTCGTCGACACGAACGTCCGCCGCGTCCTGGCCCGTGCCGTCGAGGGTCTCGCCGAACCGTGGGCACCCAAGGCCTCGCGCGACCTGCCCCTGATGGAGTCGCAGCTGCCCGACGACCTCGAGGAGGCGCGGGTCACGAACGCGGGCGTCATGGAGTTGGGTGCGCTGGTCTGCACGGCGCGGTCACCGAAGTGCGACGTCTGCCCGCTGGTCGAGCAGTGCGCGTGGGTGCTGGCGGGTCGTCCTGCGCATGCCGGGCCGCGCCTCCGGACGCAGGCCCGTTTCGAGGGGTCGGACCGCCAGGTGCGGGGGCTGATCATGGCCGAGTTGCGGGCCAGCGACGTGCCCGTCAGCTCGGCCGAGATCGAGACGGTCTGGACGGACGACGGGCAACGCGCGAGAGCCCTCGCCGGGTTGCTCCGTGACGGCCTGGCCACGGGGTCGCCCGACGAGGGCTATCGCCTGCCCGACTGAGGCGGGCGGGCGTCCGGAGGGACGCTGCGGTCAGCGGGTGGAGCCGTCGGGCTCGGTCGAGGCGCCTGCGGCCGGGGCCTCGAGCTCGTCGTCCATCGCCAGGTCGTCGTCGAGGTCGTCCTCGGCGTCGTCGAGGTCGTCGTCCGCGTCGAGGTCGCGCGGCTTGACGTACGGGTCGGCGTCGCCGGCGTACTCGGCCGACGAGGCCAGGGACTGGCTCTCGTGGTCGCGCTGACGGGCCTCTTGCAGCAGGCGGTCGATCGAGGCCGCGTTCTCGGGCAGGGCGTCGAGGATGAACTCGAGGCTCGGCGTGAGGCGTGCGGTGATGTTCTTGCCCACCTCGCTGCGCAGCATGCCGGTCGCCGACTTGAGGGCCGCACCCGTGTCACGACGCTCCTCGTCGGTGCCGTAGACCGTGTAGAAGACCGAGGCGTGCTGCAGGTCGCCGGTCACCTTGACGTCGGTGATCGTGACGAACCCGAGGCGGGGGTCCTTGATGCCGCGCTCGAGACGCCGAGCGATGATCTCGTGGATGCGGTCGGCCATCTTGCGGGCGCGTTGCGCGTCAACCATTGTTCACTCCTGTTCGTGCTGCTCGCCGCCGTGGCGAGAGGGGTGAGGCCCCGCCCCGACCGTAGTCGGAGCGGGGCCTCGTGTACTGCGATGACGCCGGGTCAGCCCCGGGGCTTCTCGACCATCTCGATGGTCTCGATCTCGTCGCCGATCTGGATGTCGTTGAACTTGCCGAGACCGATGCCGGCCTCGAAGTCCGTCCGCACCTCGGTGACGTCGTCCTTGAAGCGACGCAGCGAGTCGATCGCCAGGTTGTCGCCGACGACGACGCCCTCGCGGATGACGCGGGCGCGAGCGTTGCGGGTGATCGTTCCCGACCGCACGATGACACCGGCGATGTTGCCGACCTTCGACGAGCGGAAGATCTCGCGGATCTCGGCGACACCGGACTGCTTCTCCTCGAACTCGGGCTTGAGCATGCCCTTGAGCGAGTTCTCGATGTCCTCGAGCGCCGCGTAGATGACCGAGTAGAAGCGCACGTCGACACCCTCGCGAGCAGCACGCTCACGAGCCTTCGTGTCGGGACGCACGTTGAACCCGATGATGACCGCGTTGTCGACCGTCGCCAGGTTGACGTCGCTCTCGGTGACCGCACCCACACCGCGGTGGATGATGCGCAGCTGCACGCTGTCGTCCACCTCGATCTTGAGCAAGGACTCTTCGAGCGCCTCGACGGCACCGGACACGTCACCCTTGATGATGATGTTGAGAGCCTCGACCTTGCCCTCTTCGAGAGCACGGGTGAAGTCCTCGAGCGAGATGCGCTTGCGGGCCTTGGCCAGCGACGCGTTGCGCTCGACGGCCTCTCGCTTCTCGGCGATCTGACGAGCCGTGCGGTCCTCCTCGGTGACGAGGAAGGTGTCACCGGCTCGGGGGACGCTCGACAGACCCTGGACCAGCACGGGCCGGCTCGGGTAGGCCTCGTCGACCGAGTCGCCGTTCTCGTCGACCATGGCGCGGACGCGTCCGTACGCCGTGCCGGCGACGATGGCGTCACCGACGCGCAGCGTGCCGGACTGGATCAGCACCGTCGCGACGGCACCGCGGCCCTTGTCGAGGCGGGCCTCGATGGCGACACCGCGGGCGTCCTTGTCGGGGTTGGCACGCAGGTCGAGACCGGCGTCGGCCGTGAGCAGGACGGCCTCGAGGAGGGCGTCGATGTTCTTGTTGTCACGGGCCGACACGTCGACGAACATGACGTCTCCGCCGTACTCCTCGGCGACGAGGCCGTACTCGGTGAGCTGCTGACGCACCTTCGCCGGGTTCGCACCCTCTTTGTCGATCTTGTTGACCGCGACCACGATCGGCACGCCGGCCGCCTGGGCGTGGTTCAGCGCCTCGACCGTCTGCGGCATGATGCCGTCGTCGGCCGCGACCACGAGGATCGCGATGTCGGTCACCTGGGCACCACGAGCACGCATGGCGGTGAACGCCTCGTGACCAGGGGTGTCGATGAAAGTGATGGCGCGCTCGACGCCCTCGTGCGGAGCCCACACCTGGTAGGCGCCGATGTGCTGCGTGATGCCACCGGCTTCGCCGGCGACCACGTTGGCGTTGCGGATCGCGTCGAGGAGACGCGTCTTGCCGTGGTCGACGTGACCCATGACGGTGACGACGGGAGGACGGATCTGCAGGACGGACTCGTCTTCGTCTTCGAGCTCCTGCTCGAGGTCGATGTCGAAGCCCTCGAGCAGCTCTTTGTCCTCGTCCTCGGGCGAGACGACCTGGATGTTGTAGCCGAGCTCCTCGCCGAGGACCTGGAAGGTCGCCTCGTCGAGCGACTCGGTCGCCGTCGCCATCTCACCGAGGTGGAAGAGGACGGTCACCAGGTTGCCGGGGCTCGCGTCGATCTTGTCGGCGAAGTCGCTGATCGACGCACCGCGACGGAGACGGACGATGGTGCTGCCGTCGCCACGGGGGACGCTGACGCCACCCAGCGACGGAGCCGAACGCATCTCGAACTCGGCCCTCTTCGTCCGCTTCGACTTGCGAGCCTTGCTCTTGCCGCCACCGCGACCGAACGCACCGGCCGTACCGCCACCGGGGCCACGGCCGCGACCACCACCACCGGAGGGACGGGGTCCGCTGAAGCCGGGACGGAAACCGCCGGCCGCGCCGGGAGCACCGGCACCGGGACGCTGGAAGCCACCACCGGCACCGCCGGGACGACCTGCGCCGCCACCGGCGGGACGCTGACCGAAGCCGTTGGGACGGGGGCCTGCACCCACGCCGGGACGCGGGGCGCCCGGACGGGGAGCACCGGGACGCGGGGCCATCGGGCGGGGGCCTGCGGCGCCACCGGGGCGCGGCATGCTGCTGGCCGCACCGGAGCCGCCGGGACGAGGCGCGCTGGGGCGTCCCATGCCCTGGTTGCTGGCGAAGGGGTTGTTGCCGGGACGCGGGGCACCGGGGCGGGGGCCGCCGGGCTTGGGACCGGCGGCGCCGGGCTTCGCGGCGTCGTCGGCCGGAGCCGCCGCGCCGTCCTTGGCGGCTGACGCCGCTGCGGCGCGCTGCGCCTCGGCCTGGGCCTGTCGCTCGGCGACCGTCAGCGGGGCGACAGGCGCGGGCGCCGCGTCGACGTCGGGCTCGGCCGCCGCCACGGGGGCGGGCGTCGGCTCGGCGACGGGGGGCTTGGGAGCAGCCGGACGAGGGCCGCCGGGCTTGGGTGCCGAGCTCGCGGGCTGCGCGGCGGCACCGGTCGAAGGAGCCTTGGCAACGGGGGTCGCAGGCTTCGCGGCACCGGCGAAGGCCTGGCGCAGCTTGCGGGCGACGGGAGGCTCGACGCTGGACGACGGTCCCTTGACGAACTCGCCCATCTCTTTGAGCTTCTCTAGTGCGGTCTTGCTGTCGATCCCCAGCTCGCTGGCGATCTCGTGTACGCGTGGTTTAGCCACAGTTCTCCTGTCTCGGGCCCTTCCCGAGACGGGAAGAGCCTTCAGTTCTGGACGGGTCTCATTTCGAGCCGCTCATTGGTGGTTGCTCATTAGTTGTCCATGTGCCGTTCAGCCTGTTCTGTCGTGGCGATGGGTCGTGACGTGGTGATCCGCGTGAGGTGGTCGCGGAGCTCGTCGACGTCGGGTTCGGAGTCGAGGCGGAGTGCACGGCGGAAAGCCCTGCGCTTCACTGCCGACTCGAACGCGTCGATCGACGGCGTCAACCACGCACCCCGCCCGGGAAGGGTCGCGGTCGGATCGACCACGAGACGTCCGTTTCGGGCGACGACCCGCACGAGTGCGGATCGTGGAGCGCGCGCTCGAGTACCGATGCACGTTCTGACGGGTTCCACCCTACCCCCTCGGGTCGTCGGACGGGAGACGCCGACGGCGAACGGCGTGGTGCGCCGGTCGTCCTCGGTGTCTCGAAGCGATCAGTCGTCTTCGAGGATGCTGTCCGGCTGGATGTCGATCCGCGCGCCCGTCAGCTTCGCGGCGAGGCGGGCGTTCTGACCCTCTTTGCCGATCGCGAGCGACAGCTGGTAGTCGGGCACGAGAGCCCGCACGGCCTTGGTGGACGCGTCGATCACGAAGGCCGACGAGACCTTGGCCGGCGACAGCGCGCTGGCGACGAAGGTCGGCAGGTCGCTCGAGTAGTCGACGATGTCGATCTTCTCGTCATTGAGCTCGGTGGTGACGGCCCGGACGCGCTGCCCCATCTCGCCGATGCAGGCCCCCTTGGCGTTGACGCCGGGCTCGGTCGCGCGGACGGCCATCTTGGTGCGGTGACCGGCCTCGCGAGCCAGCGAGACGATCTCGACGACACCGCTGGCGATCTCGGGCACCTCGAGGGCGAAGAGCTTGCGCACGAGCGACGGGTGGGTGCGCGAGACCGTGATCTGCGGCCCCTTCGTGCCCTTGCTGACGCCCGTGACGTACACGCGGATGCGCGACCCGTGGGCGTACTTCTCACCCGGCACCTGCTCTTCGGGCGGCAGGATCGCCTCGACCGTGCCGAGGTCGACGTGGATCATGCGCGGGTTCGGCCCCTGCTGGATCACGCCGGCGACGATGTCGCCCTCACGGCCCTTGAACTGGCCGAGCACCTTGTCGTCGCCGATGTCGCGCAGGCGCTGGTTGATGACCTGCTTGGCCGCGAAGGCGGCGATCCGGCCGAAGTCGCTGGGGCTGTCGACGGACTCGCCGACGACCTCGCCCTCGTCGTCGCGTTCGATGGCGAAGACCGAGACGTGTCCGGTCTTGCGGTCGAGTTCGACGCGAGCAGCCGGGATGCGGCTCTCGGGCTGGTTCGTGTGCTTGAGGTAGGCCGTCAGGATGGCCTGCTCGATGATGCGCACGAGTTCGTCGAAGGGGATTTCACGCTCGCGCTCCATGAGACGCAGCACGCTCAGGTCGATGTCCACTGAGGGCCTCCACTATTCAGATCTGCAGGCTGCACGCACGATGGCGCGCACAGCATGGCTCTACGGTACCCGAGAGCGGGGTGCCCGGCGGACCGTTCGCCGGGGTCGGCACCGCGCCTCCTCGGGGTCGTCCCGACCGGGACGAGGAGGCGCGGTGCCGGCGCTCAGGACGCCCGCGGGGCCGTGAGGCTCGCGACGGCCTCGGCCACGGGGACCGGGGTGCGCTCACCCGTGCGGCGGTCCCAGAGTTCGACGACGCCCTCGCCGGCCGAGCGGCCGACGACGACGATCTGCGGCACGCCGAGCAGTTCGGCGTCGCCGAACTTGACGCCGGGCGAGACCTTGGGACGGTCGTCGTAGAGGACGTCGAGACGGTGGGCCTCGAGGTCGGCGGTGAGCTTCTCGGCGACCTCGTAGACCACGGGGTCCTTGCCCGTCGCCACGACGTGCACGTCGAAGGGAGCGACGTTCGCCGGCCAGATCAGGCCCTTGGCGTCGTTGTTCGCCTCGGCGATCACCGCGAGGATGCGCGTGACGCCGATGCCGTACGACCCCATCGTGACCGTGACCTGCTTGCCGTTCTCGTCGAGCACCTTGAGGCCGAGCGCCTCGGCGTACTTGCGACCGAGCTGGAAGACGTGGCCGATCTCCATGCCGCGGGCGGTCTCGATGGGGCCGGAGCCGTCGGGAGCGGGGTCGCCCTCGCGGACCTGAGCGGCCTCGATGGTGCCGTCGGCGGTGAAGTCGCGACCCATGACCAGGTCGGCGACGTGCACGCCCTTCTCGTTCGCCCCGGTGACCCAGGCCGATCCCTCGACCACGCGGGGGTCGACGAAGTAGCGGATGCCGGAGTCGGACTCGCCACCGAGCACCTGGGGGCCGAGGTATCCGCGGACCAGGACGGGGTTCTTCACGAAGTCGGCGTCGCCGGCGGCCTCGACCTCGGCCGGCGCGAAGGCGACCTCGAGCCGCTTCATGTCGACCTCGCGGTCACCGGGCAGGCCGACGACGACGAGTTCGCGGGTTCCGTCGAGATGACTGAGCGCGACGACGACGTTCTTCAGGGTGTCGGCGGCCGTCCAGGGCCCGGAGTCGCGCGCCTCGTCTTCGTTGAGCTGCGCGACCAGCGAGTCGATGGTCGGCGTGTCGGCCGGTGCCAGGCGGCGGGCGGGGGCGAGACCCGCGAGCGGGACCGTGTCGGGGACGATCGTCGTGAAGGCCTCGACGTTCGCGGTGTAGCCGCCGGCCGAGCGGACGAACGTGTCCTCGCCGATGACGGTCGGGTGCAGGAACTCCTCGCTCCGCGAACCGCCCATGGCCCCGGCGTCCGCCTTGACGATGACGTACTCGAGGCCGAGACGGGTGAAGATGCGCTCGTAGGCGTCGCGCTGCTTCTGGTAGCTCTCGTCGAGCCCGGCGTCGGATGCGTCGAACGAGTAGGCGTCCTTCATGGTGAACTCGCGGCCACGCAGCAGGCCGGCCCGGGGCCGCGCTTCGTCGCGGTACTTGTCCTGGATCTGGAACAGCGTCAGGGGAAGGTCCTTGTACGACGAGTAGAGGTCTTTCACCAGCAGGGTGAAGGCCTCCTCGTGCGTGGGGGCCAGCAGGTAGTCGGCGTCCTTGCGGTCCTTCAGCCGGAACATGCCGTCGCCGTACTCGGTCCAGCGGCCGGTGGCCTCGTAGGGCTCACGCGGCAGCAAGGCGGGGAAGTGCACCTCTTGGGCACCGGCCGCCTGCATCTCGTCGCGGATGACCGCCTCGATCCTGGCCTTGACGCGCAGGCCGAGCGGCAGCCAGGCGAAGACGCCCGGCGCCTGACGTCGGATGTACCCGGCGCGGACGAGGAGGCGGTGGCTGGTCACCTCGGCGTCGGAGGGGTCTTCTCGGAGGGTGCGGACGAAGAGCTGGGAGAGACGTGTGGACACCCGTCCAGCTTAGGGGCGCGCCCAGCTCACCACGGCTTGCCGTCGTAGTCGCCCGGGTTCTGCTCGTAGTAGCGGTCGCGGTCGGTGTCTTGTTGTTGCTGCTGCTGGCTCTCCTCGCCCTGCTGCTGCAGCTGGTCGAGGGGGTCGTCGGACTCGGCCTGGCCCTTGCCTTCGCCGGGCTCGTCTCCCCCGGCACCGGGATCGCTGCCGTCGTCGCCGCCGGGCTGCTGCTCGTCGCCCTGGCCCCCCTGGGCCTGCTGCCCCTTCTCGTCGAGGCGTTGCTGGGCGTCGTCGAGCGGCTGGGACGTGTCGGGCTGTCGGGGGTCGTCCGGCGGCTGGAAACAGCCCTCGGGCGCCTCGTCGACGGTCTTCTGACCCAGTTCGTACAGCGCCTCGGCGTCGGCGTAGCGCAGTTCGAGCAGGGCCGCGTCGCCCTGCGCCTCGATCGTCAACACCAGGTTGACCCGGATGACGCACGAGATCGTCGCGTCGTCGGGGGCGAGGTCGAGCGCCGTGACGAACTCTTGCCGTGCCACGTCGAGCACGCCGATCTGTGCGTAGGCGGTGCCCCGGTCGAAGTGGTGCACCCACGGCTCGACCACGTTGGCGACGCCGAGCGGCTCGGACAGGGAGGCGCTGCGTTCGAACTCCTGATCGCCGTACGACCACTGCGTCAGGGCGGCGAACGTGGGCAGGCTGAGCAGCTTGAGCGCGACGAGCAGGACCACGAGGACGACCGGGGCCGACCAGAGCAGCAGCCGACGCCGGAGGCGCTTGCGGTACTGCTCGACGGTGGGCCCGGCCTCGGCCTCGTGGGCGCGGCGGATCTCGTCGACGGGCGGTGGGACGAGGGTGTCGGTCACGGGCGTGCTCCCCCCTCGGGTCGGGCGGCGTCGACGGCCGACGCAGCCGCACGGTCACGCCCGCGGCCCGGCCCACGCTCGTCGCGGAGGGCTCGTGTCGGCCGGACCTCGCCCAGGGCCCTGGCCACGAGGGCGACGTCGATCAACAGCAGGAGGAACGCCGGGATCGCGGCGAGCCAGTAGAGGTCGATCAGGCTGTCGGCTCGTCCCTCGTCGGAGGCGACGGCCCCGTCGCGGGCGTCGGCGACGGCAGCGTCCACGGACGTGTCGGCCGTGCGGTGAACGTACGGCACGCCGAGTTGATCGGCGATGCGCCGCAGGGCGTCCTCGTCGATCCTCGAGACGGCGTCGGGATCACCGGCCTGCGTGCGGTCCTCGATGTACTCCTCGGTCGAGTACTCGTCGCCGTAGCCGTCGAAGACGCGCATCTTGCCTCCCTGCTCGGTGCCGTAGCCGAAGACGGCACCGCCGTCGACGTCGCCGGCCGAGGCCGCGAAGCTCTCGGGCTCGGTGCCGCTGGTCTGCTCGCCGTCGCCGAGGTAGTAGACGACGTTGGCCCGCTCCGGGGCGCTCTGCCGAGCCTCGGTCAGCCGCTCGGCCAGCAGGTCGTTCGCCTCGCTCACGGAACTGCCGCTCGAGTAGTAGGTGACCTCTTGGTTCATGGCGTCCGCGGCGGCCACCACGGCGGAGGCGTCGTCGGTCAGCGGCGTCCGCAGGACGGCCGTGCTGTCGAAGGACAGCAACGAGAACCGTGCGCCCGCCAGCTGCGAGGTCACCTCGGCGATGTCGGACCGCACCCCGTCGAGACGACGCTGGCCGTCACCCCAGTCCTCGGCCGCGATGCTCGAGGTCGTGTCGACCACGAAGAAGACGTTGAGCTGGGCGACCGACGCCTGGGCCGATCCACCGGGCAGGCTCGGTCGTACCGCGACGACGAGCAACAGCGCGACGATCACGAGACGTCGCACCCAGGTGAGCAGGGCCCGCCGCCGGCCCCGCTCGGCCACCACGCGCCAGCCGGTGAACCCGAGCAGGGCGACGGCGGCCACGCCGAGGAGCCACCAGGGCAGCACGGGCTGGAAGACCAGCGCGCCCGCGATCACAGCCGCACCCGCCAGAGCATCACGAGCCCGCCCATCGCGACGAGCAAGGCGGCGATCGCCAGAGCCTGCGGGTGGTCGGTCACCACGAGTCGTCGAGCCCCCGTGAACAGCCCCGCCTCGCGGGCGTCGATCTCGTCGACGATCTGCGGCACGGTCGTCGAATCGTCGAGGGCGTAGTAGCCACCGTCGGTCGACTCGGCCGCGGTGCGCAGTTCGGCGGCGACCTGGTCGGCCACGGCGTCCGTGGCGTGGTCGGCGGGGTTCACGGCGTACACCCGGACGTCGCGCTCGGCCGCCAGGTCGGCAGCCTCGGTGAGCGTGAGCAGGGCCTTGCCGTTGACGTAGTTGTCGGTGGCGAGCACGACCGACTTGGGTCGTGTGCTGTCGTCGTCGCCGAAGCCGAGGACGCACGAGGCCAGGCCGTCCCCGATCAACGAGGCGCCGTCACCGAGGTCGGTGCCCGTCCAGTAGCGGGTCCCGTTCTCGCCCATGGTGTCGAACGAGTCGCGGTACTGCTCGAGTTGCGTGCGGACGAAGTCGTAGTCGTCGGTGAGCGGGAACGCCTGCACGGCCGAACTGTCGAAGAGGTAGAGCCCGATGCGTTCGCCGTCGAGCCCCTGCGAGAGGGTCGAGAACGTGTCGACGATCTGGGAGTCGACCTCGGTCATGGAGCCCGACACGTCGAGGCAGAGCATGATGTCGCGCTTGTACGACTGGGGTTCGACGACGTCGGTGCTCGAGACCCGGGCGGCGAGCAGGACGCTGATGCCGGTCAGGGCCACCATGGCGACGAGCACGACCGCGAGGGCGGCACGGTAGCGCCGGACGACACGCTGGTAGGCGGGCAGGGCGGTCAGTCGCTCGCCGTGCGCGACCGGGACGCCGAGACGACGGAGGCGCGCCCTGTCTCGGCGCCTCCAGCGCACGTAGAGCCACGCCGCCACCGCCACGACCGCCAGGGCGACCAGCGGCAACCACCAGAAGATCAGCCCCATGACGCCACCACGTCTCTCGCGGTGGCGACGGCACGGGCGGGGTCGCCGGGCTCTTCGAGCCGGAAGGCCGGCGGGTAGTACTGCTCGACCGCCCCCGCGAGCCGGGGCAGGTTCGACTCGCGCAGGTCGGCGAGGGTCATCACGTGCGTGTCGACGCCGTTCGTCTCGTGCGCGAAGAACCGCAACAGCAGGCTGAGCCGGGAGTGCACCCCGCGGTCGTTCAGCCGCCCCGAACTCGCGGCCGTCTCGACCTCGTCGATGAGGGCGAGGTACTTCGCCTTGGTGTCGGCGAGGGCGGCCGGTCGGGACGCCGCCTGGGCCGCTCGCCGGGCCGGGGGAAGTCGCCGTGCCGAGAAGCGGAACACGAAGACGTACCAGGCGACCACGAGGGCCAGCCCGACCAGGCCGAGCACGAGCCAGAGCACCCAGAGCGGGTACTGGTAGGGCCCGAAGAAGTCGTCAGCGCCCGACACGACGGTGCTTCTCGATCAGGGCGAAGAGGCCCGGCACGACCTCGGCCTGGCTACCGAGTCGCTGGCTGCTGATGCCGAGGGCGAGGAGCTCGCGCTCGGTGTCGCCCACGCGTCGGACGGACGAGTCGTCGAACTCGCGTCGGAGCTGCGCGTTCTCCCGGAGGTAGGCCGGCAGCCCGGACATCTCTCGGACGTCGAAGACCTCGCCGCCATGCCCCGTTCGCGTCATCAGGTCGGCGTCTCCGATCGTCAGCCAGACCACCTCGTGCTGGGCGCGCAGACGGCGGAGCAATCGTGTGATGCGCTCGTCGATCGCGACGTCGTCGGTGACCACCAACAGCATCGAGCGACGCCGGATGCCTCGCGCGACCCACTCGAGCACCGAGGCCAGGTCGCTCGTCGGGGCGTCGAGGTCGACCCGTCGGTCGACCTGACGCAGGAGGGTCTCGAGGTGGGCCTCGGTCGCGCCGGCCGGGTGCGCGCGGGTCCCCGACGAGTCACCCGCCACCAGGGACACGACGTCGCCGTGCTTGGCGGCGATGTAGGCGAGGGCGCCCGCCGCCATCAGCGCGATGTCTTTCTTGGACTCGCCGCTCGTGGCCGTCGCCGCCATGTTGCGACCGGTGTCCATCACCAGGACGAGGTTCTGCCGCCGGCTCGCGATGTACCGCTTGACCAACGGCTCGCCGTGACGGGCCGTGGCCTTCCAGTCGATGTCCTTCACCTCGTCGCCCGGGACGTACGCCCTGAGGTCGTCGAAGTCGTGGCTGCGCCCGTGGTGCACCGAGGCGTATCCGCCCTCGAGCAGGTCGATGGTGCGTCGGTGGGCGAAGAGCCCCATCTTCGTGCGCACGCGCAGCAGCAGGCTGGCCACCGGGGTCAGGGGGTCTGGACGGCGCCGAACACGGCGTCGATGATCGTCTCGGGCGCGACCTCGTCGGCCGTGGCCTCGTAGTTGAGGATCATGCGATGGCGCAGCACGGAGTGCCGCAGGTGCTTGACGTCTTCGGGGATGACGTAGTCGCGACCGTGCAGCAGGGCGAGGGCACGGGCCGCCTGCATGAAGGCGATGCTCGCCCGCGGGCTGGCACCGAACTCGACGTAGTCGGCGAGGGTGGCCGGGATGTACTGCTGCGGGTGCCGGGTGACGTAGATGAGCTGCACGATGTAGTTGACGATCGACGCGTCGACGTAGACGCGCTTGGCCAGGTCTTGCAGGTAGACGACGTCGGCCAGGCCGACGCCGGTCGAGGGTGACGCGGCCTCGTCGTAGACGCCGCTCTCGATCCGCCGGATGATCTCTGCCTCTTCGGCCGGGGTCGGATAGTCGAGGATCTCTTTCAACAGGAAGCGGTCGAGCTGCGCCTCGGGCAACTGGTAGGTGCCCTCTTGCTCGATCGGGTTCTGCGTGGCCAGGACGAGGAAGGGCGAGGGCAGCCGGTACACCGTGCCACCGATGGTGGTCTGCCGCTCTTGCATCGCCTCGAGCATGGCGCTCTGGGTCTTGGCGCTCGACCGGTTGATCTCGTCGAGCAGGACGAAGTTCGAGTGGACGGGCCCGAGCTGGGTGACGAACGTGGACTTCTGGGCGTCGTAGATCTGCGTGCCCGTGATGTCGCTCGGCAGCAGGTCGGGCGTGCACTGGATGCGCCGGAAACTGGCGTCGATCGACTGCGCGATGGTCTGGGCGGCGGTCGTCTTGGCAAGCCCCGGGACGCTCTCGAGCAGGACGTGCCCGCCGGTGATCAGGGCGACGAGCAGGGTGTCACGGAGGGCGGTCTGACCCACGACCTTGCGGCCGAACGCCTGCGACACGGCCCCGACGATCTGCCGGGCCCGCTCGAGCTCGGCGGGCGTCACGGGGGCCGAGGCCGGCGGCGGGGTCTGGCTGGCGGTGGCGGTGTCGGTCACGCGCCCCACTGTAAACCAGTACCCCGACAGCGCCGTTGCCCACGGCCGCCGTGCCTCACCGCCGCAGCGCGCGCCTCGCCAGCCAGTTACCGAGGAACTGGACGAGCTGCACCAGCACGATGATGAGCAGGACCGCGGCCCACGTGACGACCGGGTCGAACTGCCGGTAGCCGTAGAGCAGGGCGAAGTTGCCGAGCCCGCCGCCGCCGATGTACCCGGCCACCGCCGACATGTCGACCAGTGCGACGAAGATGAACGTGTACCCGAGGACGAGCGGTCCGAGCGCCTCGGGCAGCAGCACCGTTCCGATGATGCGGGCCGGGCCGGCCCCCGCGGCTCGTGCGGCCTCGATGACGCCCGGCTGCACGGTGAGCAGGTTCTGCTCGACGATGCGCGAGATCGCGAACGACGCGGCGAGCGACAGGGTGAAGATGATGGCCGGGTTGCCGCTGCCCGAACCGATGACGAACCTCGCCAACGGCTGGGCCGCGGCCAAGAAGATGATGAACGGGATCGGTCGGAAGACGTTGACGACCACGTTCAGCACACCGTAGACGACGCGGTTCGCGAACAACGCCCCGCCCCGCGTCAGGTAGAGCGCCAGGCCGAGCACGAGCCCGCCGATGCCGCCGAAGAGCAGCGTCAGGGCGACGATGTAGACGGTCTCGACGGCGGCTTGCCACAGCATCGGCTGCAGTTCGATCAGGGAGTCCATGTCAGCGTCCTTCCGTGGGTGCGGCCGAGGCCGTCGGCGAGGGGGGCAGTTCGGTCGCGTTGTCGCCCAACTCGGCGACGGCCGCCCGGACGGCCGCGTCGTCACCGGTCACGGCGAGGGTCAGGGTGCCGAAGGTGCGCCCCTGGATGTCGTTCACGCCCCCGAAGACGATCTCGAACGAGAGGCCGTGACGGGCGAGCAGCGCGAAGACGTCGCGCTGGTCGACGCCGCCCTCGGCGATGCGCACCGACACGAGAGTGCCGTCGTGCCGGGCCCGCAACGCCTCGAGCTCGTCGCCGTGCGGCGTGCCCGCGATGACGGTCGAGACGAACCGTTTGGTCGACGCCTGCTGCGGGTCGGAGAACACCTCGAAGGTGGGGCCGGTCTCGACGACGCGTCCGGAGTCCATCACGGCCACCCGGTCGGCGATCGACTTGATGACGTCCATCTCGTGGGTGATCACGACGATGGTGATTCCGAGCTCGGCGTTGACGCGCTTGAGTAGCGCGAGCACCTCGCTCGTCGTCTCGGGGTCGAGGGCACTCGTCGCCTCGTCGGCGAGCAGGATGCGGGGGTTCGTCGCGAGCGCGCGGGCGATGCCGACGCGCTGCTTCTGCCCACCCGAGAGCTGGTCCGGCCGCGCGTGGGCCTTGTCACCGAGGCCGACGAAGTGCAGCAGGTCGCTGATCCGCCGTTGGTGCTCGGACTTCGGCACGCCCGCCGCCTTGAGCGGGAACTCGACGTTGCCCCAGACCGTCTTCGACGAGAAGAGGTTGAACTGCTGGAAGATCATGCCGATGCCGGCCCGGACCCCCCGCAGGTCACGCTCACGCAGGCCCGTGATCTCACGACCGTCGACGCGGATGCTCCCGCTCGTCGTGGGCTCGAGGGCGTTGACCAGGCGTACCAGGGTGCTCTTCCCCGCGCCCGAGTAGCCGATGATGCCGAAGATCTCGCCCTCGGCGATCTCGAGGCTGACGCCGTCGACCGCGGTCAGCGGTGGGGCGCCCTTCTCGCGGGGCGGGTAGGTCTTGACGACGTCGGTCAGGGTGATGGCGGGCACGCGTTCTCCTCGGCACGGGCGGAGGCCCGGACCGCGAGCGGGTGCCTGCGCGCGGTCCGGGCCGGGGGTTGCGACCTGGTGGGGTCAGCCGTTCTGCTCGACGAGCTTCTCGGTCTCGGTCAGCGACTTCTCGAGGTCGCCCACGGGGATCTTCGTGATGATCGCCGTGCCGCCCGAGTTGTCGACGACGCCGTCGGTGACGGCCTTGGTGTCCTGGTAGATCTGGACGAGCTTCTGGTAGGTGGCGTTGTCCTTGTCCTCGGCGCGGGCGGCGAAGACGTTGGCGTAGGGCACCGACGAGGGGTCCTCGGGGTCGTCCTGGGCGATGACGTCGTCGGTCGACAGGCCGGCCTTGGTCGCGAAGTCGTTGTTGATGATCGCACCGGCGTAGTCGGGCAGCGACGTGGCGGCGAGGTCGGCGCTCACCGTGGCGACCTTGACCTTCGACTTCGACTCGTCGACGTCGTTGACGCCCGAGAAGATCGTCCCGCCGTCCTTCAGCGAGATCAGGCCGTTCGACTGCAGCACGAGCAGGGCGCGGGCCAGGTTGCTCGAGTCGTCGGGGATCGCGATGGTGTCGCCCTGCTGGAAGTCGCTCAGCTCGGTGTACTTCGACGAGTACAGCGGCAGAGGGTAGATCGCCGTCGAACCGATCGGCACGATGTCGTTGCCCGAGGCCACGTCGTACTGCGCGAGGTAGACGATGTGCTGGAACTGGTTCAGGTCGATCTCGCCGTCGGCGAGGGCCGGGTTCGGCTGCTCGTAGTCCGAGTAGTCCACGAGGTCGACCGTGATGCCCTCGTCGGCCGCGGCCTGGACGAAGTCGGCCCAGTACGGGTCGCTCGCGCCGACGACACCGATGCGGACGGTCTCGTCGTCGCCACCGCCACGGCTGACTCCGATCGCGATGCCGACGGCGGCGAGCACGACAACGACCGCGACGATGATGGCGATCAGTCGACCGGGGCCCTTCTTGGGGGCGTCGATCAGGGGGGCGCTGCTGGTCATGGGTTCCTCTCGGGGCGCTGCGGGAGCACCGCTCGGGGGTGGGCCGAGGCTGTCGCGGTGCGCCCTCCATGCTGGCCGACGCCCCGGGGCGCGTCACATCGGGGCGTCACACGACGACACACGGTCAGGGCGGCCCCGGGCAGGGACGCGACCCCAGGCAGGAGGCGCGGTGCGAGGATTCTCGCACCGCGCCTCCTGAAGGGGTCGCGTCGCCCGCGGGGCATGCCGGATCAGACGGTGACGACCTCGGGCGAGCCGAGCTCGCCGGGGGGCATCTCGGCGGCGAGGCGGTTGGCCTCGTCGATGAGCGTCTGGACGATCTCGGACTCGGGGACGGTCTTGATGACCTCGCCCTTGACGAAGATCTGCCCCTTGCCGTTGCCGGACGCGACGCCGAGGTCGGCCTCGCGGGCCTCGCCCGGGCCGTTGACGACACAGCCCATGACGGCGACGCGCAGAGGGACGGTCATGCCCTCGAGCCCGTCGGTGACGTCGTTGGCGAGCTTGTACACGTCCACCTGAGCGCGGCCGCAGCTGGGGCAGCTGACGATCTCGAGCTTGCGCTCGCGCAG
The DNA here is from genome assembly GCF_000878135.1 of Frigoribacterium sp. MEB024. Classification (GTDB taxonomy): domain Bacteria; phylum Actinomycetota; class Actinomycetes; order Actinomycetales; family Microbacteriaceae; genus Frigoribacterium. The sequence goes on along the minus strand of NZ_JXQZ01000059.1, from coordinate 1,751 downwards.
GTTGAGCGACTGCAGGATCTGCAGACCGACCTTGACCTCTTGGGCGGGCGGGGCACTGAGGCTGACGCGGATGGTGTCGCCGATGCCCTCGCTCAGCAGGATGCCGAACGCCGTGGCCGACTTGATCGTGCCCTGGAACTCGGGACCGGCCTCGGTGACGCCGAGGTGCAGCGGCCAGTCACCGCGCTCGGCGAGCTGACGGTAGGCCTTGACCATGACGATCGGGTCGTTGTGCTTGACCGAGATCTTGAAGTCGTGGAAGTCGTGCTCTTCGAACAGCGAGGCCTCCCACACGGCGGACTCGACGAGCGCCTCGGGCGTCGCCTTGCCGTACTTCTGCAGGATGCTGGGCTCGAGCGAGCCGGCGTTGACGCCGATGCGGATGGAGACGCCCGCGGCCTTCGCCGCGGCGGCGATCTTGCCCACCTGGTCGTCGAACTTGCGGATGTTGCCGGGGTTGACCCGGACGGCCGCGCAGCCGGCGTCGATAGCCTGGTAGACGTAGTTGGGCTGGAAGTGGATGTCGGCGATTACCGGGATCTGGCTCTTCTTCGCGATGATCGGAAGGGCCTCGGCGTCGTCACGGCTCGGCACGGCCACGCGCACGATGTCGCAGCCGCTGGCCGTGAGCTCGGCGATCTGCTGCAGGGTGGCGTTGATGTTGGGGGTCGGAGTCGTGGTCATCGACTGCACGCTGACGGGGGCGTCGCCACCCACGAGCACCTTGCCGACCTTGATCTGCCGCGTCTTGCGACGCGGGGCGAGGACTTCGGGGACCTTCGGCATTCCGAGATTGACTGCTGGCACGGTGTCATCGTAAACCTCGGCGCTGGACGCCGCGTGACGGGCGGGTGACCGTCCGGTCACGCGACGTCCGTGACCTGACGTCAGCCGAAGAGATCGATCGGGTTCACGATGTCGGCATAGGTCAACAGAACCGTCATGCCGCCGAGGAGGATGACGATCGCGAAGGTGACGGGGATGGCCTTGGCCGTGTCGACGGGGCCCGGGTCGGGTCGGCGGAAGAGCTTGGCGAAGCCGCGGCGGATCGCCTCGATCAAGGCGCCGGCCACGTGTCCGCCGTCGAGCGGCATCAGCGGCACCAGGTTGAACACGAACAGCGCGACGTTGAGGCTCGCGAGCAGACCGACGAGGGTGCTGATGCGGTCGACCACCGGGATGGTGTCGAGGCTCGCGATCTCGCCCGCCATGCGCCCGACCCCGACGACGCTGACCGGGCCGTTCGGGTCGCGCTCGGCCCCGCCGAAGGCGGCCTGCGCCACCCCGACGAGACGCTGGGGCAGCGTGACGATGACGCCGACCACGTGTGCGATGTTGTCGCCCACGGCCGGCAGCACGGCCGTCACGGGTTCACGCACCTTCTCGTAGGCGAAGCCGATGCCGACGAAGCCGACCTCTTGCGTCTGCGAGCTGCCGTCGGGGTTCGTCGCGACGGCCCCGCTCGACGTGGTCACGTACCGCTCGGACAGGGCCGGCGTCACCTGGAGCGTGCGCTCGGTGCCGTCGCGGTCGACCACGACGGCCAGGGTCTCGCCGGGAGAACGCTGCAGGATGCCCGTGATCTGGTCGCCGTCGGAGACGGTCGTGCCGTCGATCGACACGATGCGGTCGCCGTTCAGCATGCCCGCGGCGTAGGCGGGAGCCTCGGGTGCGTCGGACGGGCAGCTCGTCTCGGTCGACCCGGCGGGCAGGACGCAGGTGCTGACGCTGCCGACCGTGTTGCTCGCCTG
>NZ_JXQZ01000058.1 GCF_000878135.1 Frigoribacterium sp. MEB024 | reverse complement strand
GGCGGGATGTTCATTTCGTGGCGGGGTGAGACGTTCGGGCTTGCCCCGGGCGAGGAACGAGGGCCAGGCCGAGGAGGCGCGGGTACGGTCGAGCGATGGACGACGTGATCAGACGCCGGGCCCTCGTGCACGGCTCGGTGCAGGGCGTGGGTTTCCGTTTCTCGACCGAGGGCGAGGCGGACCGACTCGAGGTCGGCGGCTTCGTCCGCAACCTGCCCGACGGGACGGTCGAGGTCGAGGTCGAGGGACGGCCCGACCGGGTGGCGCTGCTGCTCGAGTGGCTCGACGAGGGGCCCCGGGGCGCCCGGGTCGACCGGGTCGACGTGAGCGAGCTCGCCCCCGTGGGTGAGAGCGAGTTCAGCACGCGCCACTAGCTCGCGGGGCGGTCACGAGCTCGAGCACGCGTCATCAGCTCGACCGTCGGTCACGAGCGGTCCGGGCGACCGGGGACGAAGAACCCGGCCCGGACGCTCACACACACCCGACAGTGTGGAGTGCCCGGACCGGGCATTCAAGGGTACCTGCTCGTCGCCCCGTCCCGATCACCCGGACCGGTTCGGTCGGTCCGGGCGGCCCCGCCAGCCCGGTCGGTCCCGCGGCGCCGTGACCCCGGTCGGTTCGACCGGTGACCTCACATCCGGTGACGCTCCCGCGTCTACGGGGTGAGTACCATCGCCGAGAGCCAGGAGGCACCGTGAGCGTCCACACCACCGTCGACACCCCCGTCGGCACGCTGACCGTCGTCGGGGCCGAGACGGGCCTCGTCGGCCTCTACTTCGACGAGCACCGACACCTGCCCGATCCGACCGGCTTCGGCCCGGTCTCGCAGGACGGCGTCGGGCTGAGCGACTTCGTCGAGGTCGAGCGCCAGCTCGGTGGGTACTTCGCCGGCGAGCGCCGCTCCTTCGACCTGCCGCTGGCACCACGCGGCAACGACTTCCAAGTGCGGGTGTGGGCCCTCCTGCGCGACATCCCCTTCGGCGAGACGCGCAGCTACGGGCAGCTCGCGATCGCGCTCGGCGGCGTCGGCCTGGCCCGGGCGGTCGGGGCCGCCAACGGGCTCAACCCGCTGAGCATCGTCGTGCCGTGCCACCGAGTGGTCGGCTCGGGCGGAGCCCTCGTCGGCTACGCCGGCGGGCTCGACCGCAAACGATTCCTGCTCGGGCTCGAGGCCGACCAGCCGTCGGGCCCCGACTCCGGTCGGCTGTTCTGACGTGGAACCCTTCGAGCGCGTGGTCGCCCGGCACGGTCGCACGGTCTGGCGCGTCTGCCGGGCCGTGCTCGACGAGCACGACACCGACGACGCCTGGAGCGAGACGTTCGTGGCGGCCCTCGTCGCCTATCCGTCGCTCCCCGCGTCGACGAACCTCGAGGCGTGGCTGGTGACCATCGCGCACCGCAAGGCGATCGACGTGCTGCGGGCACGGGAGCGTCGCCCCCGCCCGGTCGAGACGGTGCCCGAACCGCCGCCCGCGCCTCCTCACGACGAGACCGTCGCGCGCGCGGACGAGCTCGACGGGGCGTTGCGCACCCTGCCGCCGGGCCAGCGGCGTGCCGTGGTCTACCACCACCTCGTCGGGCTCTCGCATCGCGAGGTCGCCGAGGTGACCGGCATCAGCGCGGACGCGGCCCGGCGCGCGTCCGCCGACGGGATCGCGGCACTGCGTCGGCTGCTGGCCGAACCGGCGACGCCCCGACGGACCGGCACCTCGGGGCGGAGCGCCCGCCGCGCCTCCGTCCCGGCCGCCTCCGCACCGCCCGCCTCATCCGAGCCGAAGGGCACCCGATGACCACCTCCCCCGCCGACGCGTCGACCGACCCGCGCCTCCTGTTGACCGGTCTCGACCCGGCCGACGACCGTCTCGCCGCCCTGCACGCCCGCTTCGCCGAGGCCGCCCTCGACGCCGGGGCGGTCGACGTGGCGTACCGCACCCTCGACTCCCCCGTCGGGCGGCTGCTCGTCTGCGCGACCGACGTGGGCGTGCTGCGGGTGGCCTTCGAGATCGAGGGGCACGACACGGTGCTCGACCGCCTGGCCGCGACCGTGAGCCCGCGCATCGTCGAGGCTCCGTCGCGGCTCGACGCCGTCGCGCGCGAGCTCGACGAGTACTTCCGCGGCGAGCGCCGCGCGTTCGACCTGCCGCTCGACCGGCGTCTGTCGAGGGGCTTCCAGCGGACGGTGCTCGAGCACCTGCCCGACATCGGCTACGGCGCGACGGCGAGCTACGCGGCGGTCGCCCTCGCCTCGGGCAGCCCCCGGGCGGTGCGGGCCGTCGGCACGGCCTGCGCCACGAACCCGCTGCCGGTCGTCGTGCCCTGCCACCGGGTGGTGCGGAGCGACGGGACCGCCGGCAACTACCGTGGGGGCATGGCGGCCAAGCAGATCCTGATCGACCTCGAGGCACGCGCGTGAGCGACGGGGTGACCCCGGGAGCGGTGCCGCCGGGCCCGGCCGGCACAGGCGTCGCGAGCGCGGGCGTCGTGGTCGGTGACGACGGGCTGGCGCGGCCGGTCTGGGCGTCGACCGACCCGCTGCTGCGCGACTACTACGACACCGAGTGGGGCCTGCCCGTCCGCGACGAGCGCGGCTTGTTCGAACGGCTGAGCCTCGAGGCGTTCCAGTCCGGGCTGTCGTGGGCGACGATCCTGCGCAAGCGGCCCGCGTTCCGGAGCGCGTTCTCCGACTTCGACCCCGAGGTCGTCGCCCGCTTCGGCGACGGCGACCGCGCACGGCTGATGGCCGACGCGGGGATCGTCCGCAACCGGCTCAAAGTGGACGCGACGATCCGCAACGCGCGGGCGACGCTCGACCTGAGGGCCGACGGCGGCCTGGTCGACTTCGTCTGGTCGTTCCGGCCGGCCCAGACGCCCCGACCGCGCACGATGGCCGAGGTGCCGACGACGTCGCACGAGTCGCTCGCCCTCTCGAAGGCGCTCAAGGCGAAGGGCTTCACCTTCGTGGGGCCGACCACCATGCATGCGCTGATGGAGGCCGCGGGCATCGTCGACACGCACCTCGTCGACAGCCACCGCCGCGGGTCGTCGGGGGTGTGGGGCGAGGACGGTCGACCCGTGGAGGCCGGCGGCCCCCGGGCGGCCGGGTCGTGACCGCGGACTCACCCGGCGCGGCAGCACGCGACGAGGCGGCACCCGACGGGTCGGCCGCGCGCTTCGTCGTCGAGCCCGTCGGCGCCTATGACCACGCCCACGCCGTGGGGTTGCTGGCCGCGCACAGCGTGCCGGGAGCCGAAGCCACCGACGTCGCCGCGGCCACGCACGCGCGACTGGTCGAGCTGGGCTCGGGGGCCGCGCGCGCCTCCTACCGGCTGGACCTGTCGTTCGCGTCGACCGGGGTCGACGTGGCGATGACCGGGCCCGACGGCGTGCTGCCGACGGAGGCGACGATCGACGAGGCACGACGCGTCGTGCGGACGTGGCTCGACCTCGACACCGACCTCGACGACGTCGAGCGGGGCTTCGCCGACGACCGGGTGCTCGGGCCGCTCGTCGCGGCGCGTCCGGGCATCCGCGTGACGGGCAACCCCGACGGGTTCGAGACGGCCGTGATGACGGTGCTGGGGCAGCAGGTCTCACTCGCCGCGGCGCGCACCTTCACCGGGCGACTCGTGGCGGCCTACGGCGAGCCGGTCGCGGGGACGGGCCTCACGCGGTTTCCCCGCGCCGACCGTCTGGCGGCCGCCGACGTCGACGAGCTTCGGGCCGCGGTCGGCGTGACGAACAGTCGGGCGAGGACGATCCACGCCCTGGCCGAGGTCGTCGCCGACGGGCTCGTCATCGCCCCCGACGTCGACCACGCCGACGCCCGTCGACGCCTGCTCGCCGTGCCCGGGATCGGCCCGTGGACGGTCGAGTACCTCGCGGTGCGTGCCCTCGGCGACCGCGACGCCTGGCCCGCGGGCGACCTCGTGCTGCGGCGCGTGATGGGCGGCCTGACGACGAAGGAGGCCGAGGTCGCCGGGGCACCGTGGTCGCCCTGGCGCGCCTACGCCCTGTTCCACCTCTGGGCCGCGGTGCTGCCGACCGCGCCGTGACGCGCCCGGCCGCCGCCATCGTCGATACTCGTCCGGTGGACATCGACGGCACCCTCGACATCGTCACCGCGCATCGCGCCGCGGACGAGATCGAGGAGGCGCGGGTCCTGTTGCGAGCGCTGGCCGAGCAGGCGCCCCGGGATCTGATGGTCCGGATGGCCCTGACGGACTTCGCCCGGGCGGAAGGCCATGTCGACCAGGCGGCCCGGTGGGGCATCGTGATCGACGGCTACACGACCGCCCACGAACGCCGGGTGTTCTGGCGCGTGCTGACCGGCATCACGACCCTCGACCGTCTCCGCACCTATCTGCGACTCGAACCGGGTGCCGACCTGCCCCGCGATCTCGCGGCCATCATGCCACCGCACCTCGGCGGCACGCATGTCGACGGGTTCTACGACGAGTGCCGCTATCGGGACGTCGACACAGGGCCGTCACTGAAGGGGCTGGGGGACGCGGCGCTCCTGCCCATGTGGTTCAGCACGCCCATCCCGGCCGTTGCGGCAGGACTGTCCGCGTGGCAGCGCGATTCTCCGTCCCCGGCACTGGCCGTCGTCGCTGCCGCCCTCGCTCTCGTGAGCACCGCGGCGATCGTCGGCTGGATCGTCTACGGCGTCCGCAACCGCACCGTCGGACTCCCGCTCGTCGCCGTGGGCCTGCTCGTCGCCGGCATCTGGCTCGCCCTCCACGCGACTTCCCTTCCCGTGCCCGATTGACGGGTGCCGAACACCGTGGATCGGGGGCGTCTACCGTTCCACTCCCCAACATCTCCTCCACGACGAGAGCGGCCAGCATGAACACCGACGACGACCGACCCGACGACCAGGCGGCCGTCGAGGCCGCCGCGATCGAGACGCACCGGGCGACCCACGGGTCGGGCCCGACCGACACCCAGGGCGAACCCGCCGCATCGGGCGAGGCGACGCCGGACGGCGACGTCACGCAGCCGCTCGGCGGCAGCCACTCGGGCGAGGACGGCTACGTCGCCGTGAGCCCCGGCGGCGTCTCGGGCGAGCAGGACGCCGCCCTGACCGTCGACGACGAGGACCCGCACTCGGCCGACCCCGAGGCGAACGCCCACCGCGGCGACATCGGCGCGAACCGGGGCGGCAGCGGCGGCCGCTGACACGGTGTGAGACCCCAGGAAGTCGCGGAGACCCCGGCGCGCGCACGGGGGTCTCGGCGACTTCCTGGGGTCTCGGCGGCGACGGGGTGGTGCATGCTGGTGGGGATGACTGACACGCGCCCCCACCTCGACGACTTCGCCCGCTTCATCCAGGCCTCGCCCTCGTCCTTCCACGCCGCGGCCGAGGCCGCCCGCCGGCTCGACGACGCCGGGTTCACCGCCCTCGACGAGACGACGGAGTGGCCCTCGGGCCCGGGTCGTCGCTACGTCGTGCGCGACGGCGCGGTCATCGCCTGGATCGAGCCGGCCACCGCGACGGCCACGACGCCCTTCCGCGTCGTCGGAGCGCACACCGACTCCCCCGGTTTCAAGCTGAAGCCCAAGCCGACGACCGGCACCCGCGGCTGGCTGCAGGCCGGCGTCGAGGTCTACGGCGGACCGCTGTTCAACTCGTGGCTCGACCGCGACCTCGAGTTCGCCGGTCGACTGGTCACCCGCAGCGGCGAGACGCACCTCGTGCGCACCGGGCCGCTGCTGCGCTTCCCGCAGCTCGCCGTCCACCTCGACCGCGGCGTCAACGCCGACGGCCTCAAGCTCGACCCCCAGCGCCACCTGAACCCCGTGGTCGGGGCGGGGCCGCTCGACGAGGCCGACGTCCTCGGCCACCTCGCCGCGTTGGCCGGGCTGACCGGAGCCGACGTGACCGGTTACGACGTGGTCGTGGCCGACACCGCGCCTCCTGCCGTCCTGGGGATGTCGGGCGAGCTCTTCGCCGCCGGGCGCATGGACAACCTGTCGTCGACCCACGCCGGTCTCGTCGCACTGATCGAGACGGCGACCTCGGGCGTCGAGCTCGACCACGTCGCGGTGTTCGCGGCGTTCGACCACGAAGAGGTCGGTTCGGCCACCCCGTCGGGTGCGGCCGGGCCGCTGCTCGAGGACGTCCTGGCCCGGGTCTCGGCCGGTCTCGGGGCGACGACCACCGATCACCGCCGGGCACTCGCCGGGTCGTGGTGCCTGAGCGCGGACGCCGGGCACGCGGTGCACCCGAACTACCCCGAGCGGCACGACCCGGTCAACCAGCCGGTCGTCAACCGCGGGCCGCTGCTCAAGATCAACGCGAACCAGCGCTACGCCACCGATGGGCTCGGGGCGGCCGAGTGGTCGCGGGCGTGCGAGCAGGCGGGTGTGCCGTTCCAGGGGTTCGTCTCGAACAACTCGGTGCCCTGCGGCTCGACCATCGGACCGATCACCGCGACGCGACTCGGCATCCGGACGATCGACGTCGGCATCCCGTTGCTCGGCATGCACTCGGCCCGCGAGTTGTGCGGGGCCGACGACCCGGCCTACCTGTCACGCGCCGCCGCCGCCTTCCTCGCGCCGGACGCGTAGGCTGGCCGCGGACGGCCGCGGCCCTGCCCTGCCCCGCCCTGCCCTGCCCTGCCCTGCCCTGCCCTGCCCTGCCCTGCCCTGCCCTGCCCTGCCCTGCTCGAAGCGGTTCGCTGTGACATGACGGTCTGACATGTCACGGTAGTTTGGTGCGATGCACGAGGCGAATCGACTACGACTGGCGGACGTCGAGATCCGGTACGGGCGCCGACCGGTGGTGGCCGCTCCCGCACTCGAGATCGCCCGATCGTCCACGACAGCGCTCGTGGGAGCATCCGGCAGCGGCAAGAGCTCTCTGCTTCGCTGCCTGACGGGCCTCCAACGCCCTTACTCGGGTCAGGTCTTCGTCGACGACCTCGATCTGACGTCCTTATCCCCCTCCCGGCTCGCTCGGCGACGGCGAGAGCTGTTCGGCATCGTCCTTCAAGACGGCGGCCTCGTACCGTCCTTGTCGGCCTTGGACAACGTGCAGGTCGCCCTCGACCTCCGCCGCATCCCAAGGTCGCGATCCACCGCCCGATCGACCCTCGCCGACCTCGGCCTGACCCGACTGGCCGACCGGCGACCCGACGAGCTGTCCGGCGGCGAGCGGCAGAGAGTCGCCTTCGCCCGGGTGCTGGCCCAGCGAGCACCGTTCGCGACGTTGGACGAACCGACCTCGAGCCTCGACGCCGAGAGCCGCGCCGACGTCGTCGACGGCATCCGCGCTCTCGCGGCCGCGGGGTGCGGCACGGTGCTGGTCACCCACGATCTCGAGCTCGCCGCGGGCGTCGACGCCGTCGCGGCGATCACCGAGGGGCAGGTCGTCACGCATCCGGGCCCGACGACGGCGTCGGACATCCGCCGGCGGATGCGAGCCGTGCACGACGCTCAGAACGAGAGATGATCGGCCTCGCTCGTCTCGTCCGGGCATCCCTGCGCACGCTCGTGACCGACCGGGGCACCTGGTTCGCCTTCGCCACCGTCGTCCTGGTCACCACCGTCGTCGCCGGCCTCGCCCTGACCGGTGTCGAGTCGGCCGGCGGTGCGCCCGCCCCCCTCGGAGGCATCGTCCGCTCGTGGACCACTCCCGCGGCGTTCATGGCCGTCGTCGCCGGCACGACGTGCCTCGCCGCCGTGTCACGGCTGACCCAGTCACAGTTCGACCCGACCCGTCTCGCCTGGGTGCCCTTGGGCGTCCTGCCGTGGCAGGGGCGCACCCTCATCGCACTCGAGACGGCCGTCGTGACCGTCGCGGCCACCACCGGGGGTCTCGCGATCGTGATCGTCACCGCCACGGCCCTCGACCCGTTGACCACCCCCTGGGGTTCCCTCGCCCTCACCACGGGTCCGCTGGTCACCGTCGGCACACCGGTCGTCGTCGCCCTGTCGCTGACTCCGGCGCTGGTCGGCGCGACGAGACGCTTCCCGCCGCGTCCGCGACGGGCGAGGCTCGGCCGCGTGCTCGGTTGCGCGATCCCCGCCGCGGCCGTCGTGGTGCTCCTGGCCCTGATGCCGTCCACTCCGACCAGGGACGACGACGTGGCCGGGCTGGTGCCCTGGTCACTCCTCCTCGTCGTCCTCGGCTCCGCCGCCGCGTCGACGATCGGTCCCGCGGCCTGCCGCCTCGTCACCGCCGGGCTCGATCGGGCCCTGATCGGCACTCGATGGAACGTCCTCCGGCTCGCCCTCCGGGCCGTCGCGGACGGTGTCCGCCGAGACGGGGCAGGCCTCTCGGTGCCGATGGTCGGCGTCGCCGTCCCCGGCGGGCTCACCGCCGTCTTCCTGGCGGGCGACGAGGCCCTTCGCGCGTTCGGATCGCTCGCCTCGTCGGACGCGACGATCAACTGGCCGGCCGTGACCGGTCTGGCCGCGGCACCCGCCGTCCTCGCAGCGGTCGCGGGCGCACTCCTCTTCAGCCTGTCGGCCCCGATCCGCCGAGACACGGGACGCGCACTGCTGGCCGCCGGAGCCACCCCGGCGACCCTCCGGGCGATCGCCTCATCCGAGGCCGTCCTCCTCTGGGCCTTGGGGACCCTGGGTGCCGTCACCGTGGTCACGGTCTCGGCCTCTCCGCTCTTGTCCACCGCCCAGGGCGACCTCGGCACATGGGCGGCCGTGACCCTGAACCCGGTCATGCTGTGCTGTTCCGGGCTCGCCCTCGTCGCGCTGCTGATCGGCAGTTCGCTCGGTCGGCGTTCGTGACCGCACGGCGGATCAGCCGAACGCCTCCGCTGCGGGCACCCCGAGCGCCCGGGCCAGCACGGCCTGCCACTCTCCGTAGCCCGAGTCGGGGGTGAGGTGGCCGCCTCGGGGCACGACGACGACCGGGGCGTCGACCCGCGCCTCCCAGGTGTCGACCGGGCCGAGCGGCAGCCACTCGTCGTCGTCCCCGGCGACGACGACCGACTCGGCGTCGCCCCCGAGCGCGAGCCGCCGCCCGTCGAACAGCTCCCCGGCCACGAACGCGTGGATCGGCTGGCCGGCGATCAGCTCGGGCGACGGAGGCGCGACCAGCGCGACCCGGTCGGCGGACGGAGGCGCGACGCCGGCCTGCAGCCTCAACCAGAGCAGGCACGAGAGGCTGTGGCACAGCACCGTCACAGGACGGCCCGCGGGCAGGGCGGCCCGTTCGTGTCGCACCGCGGCCTCCCAGGCGGCGGGCGTGGGCTCGTCGGCGTCGGGCAGCCGCGGGTAGCGCACCACGTGTCCGCGGGCCTCGAGCTCGCCGGCGAGCCAGCGCTGCCAGTGCCCCTCGGGACGATGGTTCTGCCAGCCGTGCAGGATCAGGAAGGCCGTGGGCGGGGTCGGCGTCGGGGCGGTCGCGTCGGTCACGGTCCGATCATGCCCCGGCCGAGCGTCATGACGTGGCAGGGTCGACCCATGACGTCACACCCGTACCGCGCCCGGTTCGGCGACGGCTACGCCTTCGAGGGCGAGCCCACCCTCGACGGTCCCCCGCCGACCGGATTCCACGTGACGACGCGTAGTCGGGTGATCGGCCACGGCCGGGCCGCCTTCGAGGCCGCAGGGGACGCCGTGCTGCACTGGCAGGTGCACCGCGGCTCGGGCTTCGTGCCCCTCGAGGTGCCCGTCCGCGTGGCCGTCGGTGCGACGAGCGTCTGGGGCGTGACCCTCGGCCCCGTGCACCCACCGGTCGCCTGCCGGGTGTTCGCCGTCGTCCGGTCCGCCACCGAGATCGGCTTCGGACACGCTGCCCTGGTCGGCCACCCCCAGCGCGGCTGGGAGAGCTACCGCGTGCACCACCACGACGACGACCGCGTCACCCTCGACATCCGCGTCGTCTGGCTCCCCGCCGCGTGGTGGATGCGGGCCGCCGGGCCGGCGTCCGCACTCGCCCTCTCGCTGATCCTGCGGCGCAACCTCCGTGCCCTCGACGTCGTCGTGGCCTCTGCCTGACGGCACCGCGCCCTCACCGGACGGCCCGGTCACCCCTCCGTGGGGACGAGGAGGCACGGCTCACGAGAACAGGTCGTCGAGCCACCTCTGCCAGGCCGACCCGGTCGCGGCGGCGTCGGCCCCGTCGGCGAAGTCGTGGACGCTGACGCTCACCCCGGCCCCCCAGGCCTCCCGCCCGAAGACGCGGACGAGCGCGCTCGCGGTCCGCAGCCCCACGAACGACGCCGTGCGGTACGAGAGTCCCGCGGCGACCGGACCGACGCCGGGCAGGTCGACCACGACGGCGTCACCGACCTCGACGTCGTCGGCCAGGTCGAGGGCCTGCAGCACCCGGGCGGCCGATCCCGCCGCCCGCGACGACCCCGGGGCGTCGACGCTCGTGAACGTGGCCTCCCGGCCCGTGAACCACGCGACGTACTCGGCGAGGGTGTGCAGGTAGAAGTCGGTGTGCTCCTCGACGCCGGGCACCTGCCCCTCGTCGAAGACGCTCGAGTGCCGGTAGGTCAGCCGGGTCGCCTCCTCGGTGTCGTCGCCTGCCTCGAGGGCGAAGTCGAGCTCGTTGAATCAGCCGCCCTCGCCCTCCATGCGGTTGGCGTAGTGGCGACCCGGTCGCCAGGCCGTGACCACCCCGCCCGGCCCGGCCGCGCCTCCCACCCGGGGTTCGACCTCGCCGGGCCAGAGCCACCCGCCGGTGCCCGTGGTGACGGCGTCGAAGACCACGGCGGGAGGCGCGGCGAGGGTGACGGTCCGGACGATGTCGGCAGCGGGCACGATGACTCTTCTCTCGTCGAGGCGGGTGGGTCGGAGGCGGTGGGCCGCGGGTGGGACCCGGCGGGGTCAGCCTGCCACCGGGGACCCCGCCTGCGCCAGCGTCCCGGGCTCCGAGCCCACCGTGCCACACTGATCCGATGACCCCTCGACGTCGCCACGCCGGTTCGCCACGCCGTGCGGCCGCCCGCGACGCCTCGCGAGCGGGGGACGTCGACACGACCGTCACCGTACGTCGCGTCGAGCGGGGCGACCTCTACGTGCGGGTGAACACGATCGGCGACACCGGCGACCGTCCGTTCGTCCTCGTGCCGGGCATCGGCGTCTCGTCCGACTACTTCGAGCGCCTCGCGCCGAACCTCAACGAGTTCGGCCCCGTGCACGCTCTCGACCTGCCGGGCTTCGCCGGGGTGCCGCACCCGGGTCACGCCCTGAGCATCCGCGAGTACGCCGACCTCGTCGGCACCGCCATCGACGAACTGGGACTCCACGACCCGGTCGTCGTCGGGCACTCGATGGGCACGCAGATCGTCGTCGACCTCGCCGCGCGCCGACCCGACCTGTCGACCGTCGTGCTGATCGGGCCGGTGATCGATCCGGCCCATCGTCACGTGCTCGAGCAGGCGGTGCGGTTCGCCCGGGCCGCCTGGCACGAGCCCGGCCGGGTGAAGTTCCTGGCCCTGAGCGCCTACGTGCTCTGCGGGGTGCGCTGGTTCTCGCGCATCCTGCCGAAGATGATGACCTACCCGATCGAGCAGCACCTGCCGCAGATCGCCGCCGACACCCTGGTCATCCGGGGCGAGCACGACGCCGTCGCCCCGCGCGAGTGGGTGCGCCGCGTCGGCGAACTGCTGCCCTCGTCCCGCCTGTGGGAGATGCCCGGGGCCGCCCACTCCGTCATGCACGCCCACGCCGAAGAGGTCGCCAAGCTCTGCGTCGAGCACGCCCAGCAGCCGATCCGACACGACGAGGGCGTCGAGTTGCACCACTACGTCGACGCGGGGGACGGCGACGAGAGCGACGACTTCAGCCCCAGCCCGGCCGACTTCGTGAAGGCCGTGGGGGCGCGCCTGCGTTCGACCGCGGCGACCATGCGCGGAGACGACGAGGCCCTCGCGAAGGCCAAGACGGACCACGCCGAGTCGATGCAGGCGGCGTTCGACCGTCGCCAGGCCGAGAAGGCCGCGGCCGGCGCCGACCCCGACGACGGCCCGCACATCGAACCCACGACCGGCGGCGCCGACCGCTGACGGTGCAGCTCGTCTCGGGTCGGGGCGGGTCGGGAACGCAGGAGGCGCGGGTCACCTCGCCGCCGCCCCTCACGCCCCCGAGACGGTCAGCCCGATCAGCACGAGGTTGAGGGCGACGACGACCACCACGGCCACCCAGCCGGCGATCCGCGTCCCGACGGCGTTGACGCCCGTGCCCATGAGCGACCGGTCGCTCGTCGCGACGACGAGGGGCACGAGGGCGAACGCGATGCCGAAGCTCAGCACGACCTGGCTGAGCACGAGCAACCACGTCGGGCTGATGCCCGTCGCGAGCAGCACGAGGGCCGGGATCAACGTGACGACCCGGCGCACCATGAGCGGCACCTGCACGTGCAGCAGGCCCTTCATGATCTCGGCGCCCGCCATCGCCCCGATCGACGTGGACGCGAGTCCCGACGCGAGGAGGCCGACGGCGAACAGGACGCCGATCACCGGCCCGAGCGCCGCCGCGATGGCCCGCTGGGCCCCGGGGATCGTGTCGGTGCCGTCCTGACCCGACAGGGTCGAGGCCGCGAGCACGAGCATGGCGATGTTGACGCCGCCGGCGACGAGCAACGCCAGCACGACGTCCCACCGGGTGGCTTTCAGCACACGGGCACGGTCGGCCCCCTCGGCCACGACGCCGTGGTGGTCGCGAGTGAGCGCGGAGTGCAGGTAGACCGCGTGCGGCATGACCGTCGCGCCGAGCATCGACGCGGCGAGCAGCACGGCCGTGCTGTCCTCGAAGCGGGGCACGAGACCGGCGAGCATGCCGCCGGCCGACGGCGGGGCGAAGAGCAGACCAGCGCAGAAGCCGAGCGTGAGAACGGCCAACAGGGCGATGACGACGGTCTGGAAGACCCGCCCGCTGCGGTACCTCGTGAGCAGCAGCAGGCCGAGCGAGACGAGGCCGGTGATCAAGCCCCCGACGACCAGCGGCACCCCGAAGAGCAGCTGGAGCGCGAGGGCTCCACCGATGATCTCGGCGACGTCGGTCGCGGCCGCCACCAGCTCGGCCTGACCCCAGTAGGCCAGCCGGAGGGGCCGACGACGGAGGCGCGTGCCCATCACCTCGGGCAACGAGCGCCCCGTGACGATGCCGAGCTTCGCCGACAGGTACTGGACGAGCACCGCGATGGCATTGGCCAGCACGAGCACCCAGAGCAGCGTGTACTGGTACGCCGCCCCGGCCGTCAGGTTGGCGGCGACGTTGCCGGGGTCGACGTACGCGATCGCGGCGACGAACGCCGGGCCGAGCAGGGTGCCGCGCGGTCGGGCGTGCACGACCCGCGGGGGGCGGCCGTCACGGGGCGGGTCGGCGTCGGCACGGCGGGTGTCGGTCGAGCTCATGCCTCGACCCTAGCAAGGTTTCGGCCTACCGAAACCTTGGTATTGCGTGCCCTCAACAATGCGGCTACGCCAAGAACCCCGTTCCGTGCCGGATCAGCCCCGAGGCGCACCGTCCAGGGGTCGGCTGAAGTCAGCCGTGCCGGCGACGGCCGGCCGTCCGGCCGGTGTCACTCGGTGGCGGCGGTGATCTTCGCGACGCCGACGAGCATCTCGTCCTGGACGGCGTCGGTCTTGAAGG
>NZ_JXQZ01000057.1 GCF_000878135.1 Frigoribacterium sp. MEB024 | reverse complement strand
GGGTTCGTCGGCGGCGGGCGTCGTCGGACGCCCGCCCACGACGAACCCGCCCGTTCCGTCGTCCGGCGGCCCTGTCGTCAGTGGGCCCTGTCGTCAGTCGGCCCTGCCGTCAGTGGGCCCTGCCGTCAGGCGGCCCTGTCGTCGGGCGCCCCTGTCGTCGGACGGCCCGCCCCCAGGAGGCGCGGTGCCGGTCACCGGGTGACGCGCGCGAACGCGGCGCGCAGCCGGGCCCCGCGCTCGGGGTTGAGCTGCTCGACCCAGCCGATGCGCCCCCACAACTGGGCGGCGAAGTCCGGGTGCCCGGCCCGGTTCTGCGCCTCGAGCCCGGTGGTGGCCGCGTTGTGCAGCACGGCCCGCAGCCGGTCGTACTCGGAGCGCACCGTGTTCGTGCCCTGGTTGACCACCACGCCGGTGACGACCTGTCGCGTGGCCGCCCCGCGCACCCGGGTCTTGGTCGGGTTGAGCTCGTGTCCCTCGTCGCCGACGATGCGTCCGACCCCCCGCACGAACGCGTCGGCCCGTGCCGCGAACGCCGCGTCGCCGCTGAACGCGAGGTCGTCCGCGTAGCGCGTGTACGTCGCACCGGCGGCCCGGGCGTACCCGTCGAGCCGCGAGTCGAGTCGGCGGACGGCGACGTTCGCGAGGCAGGGTGAGGTCGGCGCGCCCTGGGCGAGATGCGCGGCGGCGAGCGCGTGACGCAGGGCGAAGCGCTGTTCGGGGCTGCCCCCGGGGGGCATGCGCGAGAGCACGCCCGGCGGCACGGAGGTCGTGCACAACCCGGTGAGCACGTGGGCGACGGCATCGGGCAGTCCCTCGCGCCGCAGGGCACCGAACACCTGCCCGGCGGTGACCCGGGCGAAGAACGAGGTCAGGTCGAGGGCGATGACGACCTCGCGGCCGACGTGGCGACGGGCCCCGGTGACCGCGCTGCGCCCCGGCACGAAGCCGTGTGCCGCGTCGTGCAGCGGCACCGCGGCCAGCACCTCGTCGAGCACGACGCGGTGCAGGTCGCGCAGCCGGAAGCCGGGCACCTCGAGCAGCCGCGGCGTGCGTCCGGGCCGTGCCCGCCACTCGTACCGGTGGTGCTGCAGGGGGCCGCGTTCGACGCGGCGGTGCCACCGGCCGGGGTCGGCGAACCAGTCGAGCTCGCCCACGGTCAGGTGCAGCAGCCGGGCGACGTCGGCCACGGTGCCCAGACGCAGGAGGCGCGGGTCGGCCGAGCGCGCCTCCTGCGTCACGGGCACGTGGTGGACGATGCGCAGCGGACGGCCGCGCGCGCCCGCCTCGGCCACCGCCTCGGTGAAGGCCGGGTCGCGGCGGATGAGGGCCGCGAGGGTGCGGGGGTCGTCGTGCGGTGCTCGCGGAAGGGTGCGGACGAGGCCTCGGGCCAGGGGCCGCCAGAAGCGGGACGGGCCGTCGATCGCCTCGCCGGCCGCCGCGGAGAGCCCGCGGACCGACCATTCCGCGCCGAGCAGGGTGTCGGCAAGCGCGGTCGCCACGGCGTCGGGGCCCGGGTCGGGCTCGTGTGCGACCGCGGCGGTGGCGGGGGAGCGGACGCTCACGCGGTGCCCGCCCGACCGATGGGCGTCCGGCCGGTGGGCGTCCGACCGTCGGTCGGGCACCTCGCGGTCGTGCCCGTGCGAGCCGTGCGAGCCGCGCGAGCCCGGCGGGCCGGGCGTGACGTGGGCGTCGGCACGGCGAAGGCGGGCGAGTGGATGCGGCGGTGCCTCGGCGACTCGTGAATCGGTGCGGGCCGCGAGCCGCGCGAAGCGCGGTCACCGGCCTGCGGAGCGGTGCCGTGGTCGATCTGCGTGCCCCGGGGTATCCCCGGAGAGGAAGGCACGACGCGTGTGCCGTCCACCTCGCCGAGACACCGTCGCATGCCGACACGCTAACGGCGCCCACCGACGTCCGCGATCCCCCGGAGGGCTGAGGGGCGCACCCGAGCGCTCGTCCCCAGGGGTGGACATCCCTCGCCGGAGACCATCCCGATACTGATATGTTCACCGGAAGCGCCCCGATCGCCGTTCCTGCCCTCCGATCGAAAGCCGGCCCATGCCACGACCCCTCTCCCCGTCCGTCCGTCACCGAACCGTCTCGGCGGTCGCCCTCGGGGCGTTGTCCCTGTCCTTGCTCGCGGCGTGCGCCCCCGGCGGGGGTTCGCGCGAGAGCGTCGATCCCGCCGTCGGGGCCGCGGTCCGTGAGACCCTCCCGGCGACGCCGACCGAGACGCCGCGGCCCGACCCGCGCGAGTACGCCGTGACTCCGCAGACCATCAGCGACGCGCCCCTCGGTCACACCGTCGAGGTCACCGACGTGGTGCGGAACTTCTCGGTCGAGGGTGGCACCGAACCGGTCCGCGACGGGGCTGAGGTCGTCCTCGTCAAGCTGGCCGTCACGGCCGGCAGCACCTACTACGCGTCGGTCAGCCAGAACGACTTCGGTCTGCTCACGACCTCGGGTGGGGTCGCCACCGACCATTCCAACTACACGTACGAGGACGACATGGCGTCGGCCGGGTACGAGGTGCTGTCGCGGGTCGGCCACGGCGAGAGCGCTGCGGGCTGGATCTCGTTCGAGCTGAAGCACCCGCAGGACGAACTGTTCCTGAAGTACGAGCGTGCCGCGGCGAACGACGGCGCCATCGAGGCGTCGTCGGCCGAGGTGCCGCTCGTCGAGGCCGGCTGAGTCCCGCCCGGACGCCGAGGAGGCGCGGTGCCTGCTCTGCAGACACCGCGCCTCCTGTGCTCCCCGGCTCGTGTGCCGGGGTCGATCGACCTAGTAGGTCTGGACCGATGCCATGCCGGCGCTGAACGCGGCGATGCTGACGATGATGCCCACGACGAGGAAGACGGCGCTGAGGATCACGCCGGCCAGGGCGAGGCCGTGGCCGCGCTCGCCGGTCTTCTTGATCTGCGACAGGGCGATCAGGCTGACGATGAGGCCGGCGAGGCTGAAGACGAAGGCCAGGATGAACCCGACGATCGCGAGGACGTTGTAGCCCGCGGCGGTACCGGCGGACTGGGGCATGGCGGTGTTGTTGGACATGAGTACTCCTAGGTGGTGTGACGTCCGGGGACGTGCAAGACGAGATCGACCGCTTCGAGACGAGAATGCCTCAAACAGACCGGTCGTGCACGGAAGTCTGGCAGAAAGTTGTGATCACGTGTGGCCGACATACCGGCCGGCCTTGTGGTTCATCGCGAGGACGAGGTTCAGCACGACGGCGCCGAGGGCCGAGAGCAGTACGATCCACGGCGAGACGACGGTCAGCGAGGTCAGCACGATGACCACGTCGAAGCCCATCTGGACGTAGCCGGCACGCAGCCCGGCGCGTTCTTGCAGCACCAGGGCGAGGATGTTGATCCCGCCGAGGCTCGCCCCGTGCCGGAAGAGGATCAGCAGGCCGACGCCGACGAGCAGGTTGCCGGCGAGGGTGCCGTAGATCGGGTTGATGCCGTCGATGTCGAACATCAGGGGGTGCAGGTACGAGAAGGCGGACAGCATGACCACGGTCAACACCGTGCGCAGGGTGAACGGCCAGCCCTTCTTCCACACGGCGAGCGCGAAGAACGGCACGTTGACGAGGACGAACAGCACGCCGAAGGTCCAGCCCGTGGCGTAGCTGGTGAGAAGGGCGAGACCGGCGGTGCCACCCGAGACGGCGCCGCTGGTCTTCAGCAGGAACAGCCCGAACGAGGCGAGGAAGACGCCGGTCACGACGCCCATGACGTTCTCGGCGAGGGTGTGTTTGTTCGCGTCGACGGTCTCGATGGAGCCGGTCAGGGCCGGGTCGTCGATGCCGTGCCGGGCCGGTGCGGCGGCATCGGGCGTCGCGGCGTCGGGCAGGCCGGCCGGGGAGGACTCGGGGGCGGGCCCGTCGTCGCTGTCGACGGCGTTCCGCTCGGCGCTCGCGGCGCGGGACGTGCTCGCGGTCGGGGTGGCGGAGGAGGTGCGGGTGACGTCGTCGGCGCGGGCGGCGGGGGTGGTGCCGGGGCGCGACTCGTCGAGGGGTTCGTGGGTCACCGGCACATCCTGCCAGCCCCCTGTTTCGCGCACGTGACGCGCCGCGCGCCTGCCGCTCAGGCTGCTGCACCGTCGAGTGGACGTGGCGCCGCCGCATGCCGCGGTGTCTCGTCCACACGGCGGTGTCCTTCCGGAGCGATCAGGCTGCGCCGGCCGTCACCATCGCGATCGGCACGATGACGGCGATCAGGCCGGCGAGCGCCACGAGGGCGCAGAGCACCGGACGTCGGGACGTCAGTGGGACGACGCCGGGCACGATGGTGGCGGCGTTCTTGCCCGAGAAGACCTGATCGGCGGGCATGATCGTGAGTCCTGCGTGCTGGGCGATCTCGAGCAGTTGTTCTCCGGGCCAGTTGGCCTCGGTGAGGACGAGTCGGCGGCCCTTGCCGTCCCGGACGGCGAGGTAGCCGAGGTTCTGCACGCCGAAGTTGAGCATGCAGAGGATGCCGCGCTGTGAGCCGTCGAACTCGACGGTCGTGGTGCGTCCCCACCAACGCCGGGCCACCGCCGTTTCGGTCACGGTGATGCTCGTCGTCCGGAGGTAGACCCACAGGCCGGCCGCCATCACCACCAGCAGGACGATGAAGTACGGGACGACCGATTCTCCGAGCCGGTACCAGCCCATCACGAACGCGAGGGGTATGAGGAAGAGCCGGCCCTTGGCTTTCGCCCAGAAGTGCGACCACGTCGGTCGGTAGGTGGCTCCGGTGATGAGGGGTGTGGCGGTCATCGTTGTTCTTTCTGTTCGGGCGGGTTGTGGTGGGTACGTGGGGGCTCAGCGGAGTCGGTCTTGCCAAAGCGCCCACGCTGCGATCGACATGTAGGTGCTGACGAAGAGTGCGGTCGAGGCGATGGCCAACACGGCCCAGATCGGGTCGGCATCGAGCGAGTCGACCAGTCCGACGGCTAGCGGCAGAGCAATGCTGCCCATGATGAAAGCGGCCGGGACTGTGGTCACCAGCGTCGGGGTCCGCCAAGGGCCGGCGCCGAGAATGGCCTGGCGTCCGTCTGATGTGCCACCCACAGGCGGCAGCTCTCTCGAACTTTCGAGGTCGTCCTCAGTGAGCTCGGTTCTGGAGAGTCCTGCCGATTCCAGGAAGACACTCAGTGCCTGGAGATCGAACGCATGTCGCCGTGACGGGCGGACCAAGACCCTCGGCTGCCGTGTGCAGTCGAACAGAGCGACCGAGCCGTCCCGTAGGAAGCCAAACTGCATCAACGCGTCGCGGCGCTGACGGTCGCCCTCGGTCTGACCGAGGCGGAATCGTGTCTCTACGCCCACGGCATCGCGAACGCCGAGGTGCCCATCCGTCCGCCAGAACATGACGGCCCCTTTGTCGGTGGCGAGCGTCGTGCTCGCGGACGGGTTGGTGACCAGGTGTCGTGAACGGCGGGTCCACGCCAGAGCCGGCAATGTGGCCGCGACAGCGGTCGAGGCGCACCACACGCTCGACATGGCACCCAGGTGCCATGCGAAAGGACGCACGGCTTCGTTGAAGAAGGCCGTGATGGTGAGGGTCAAGACGGCCACGTAGGACAGCCCGGCGCTCAGGGCAACCGCGACTTGGATCTGTGCCAGCCTGATTCGTCGTCGTTCGACTTGAGGCGACACGAGGAGCACCTCGGGCTGGCTGATCATGGGGGAGGTCTTCAGGCGCGACCAGGCACTGGGTGCCTTTCCGATTCTCTCGAAGAGGCTTTCGAAACCTGAGCTCGCCAGCATCCGAGCTGGATCAGCGACCGAGTGCCCGGGCCACCACTGGTCGAGGGGGAAAACGAGCAGCTGGTCCGCGGTTTCGATCCAGGCAACGCCCTCCGGGCCTGCGTGCCGGAAGAAGAAAGGGTGGTCCGATTGATCAGCCCAACCCAGACGGCGGATTCTCGAGGAATCCGTCAATCGAAGCGATCTCCCATCCTTCGCATCAGCCCACAGAGTTCGGTCGTGATCCCACCGCAACGAGTGAAAACCTCGATCGGCCCTGCTGAACGGGCTTGAAGACGACTTGACGACGTCGGCGGGGTTCACGACTCGACCCATTCCAAAGTCTCGACGATGCGATCCGCGTGAGCCAGGTACGGACCGATTGGACTGGGACCGAATGTGTCGAAGATCAACAGCATGACGGTCTCGGTCGACTGCGGGACGCGGACAGCGAAGGTGATCTGTGCCGTCGTGACATCAGGCAGGTCGCCAGAAGCCGGCGATGGGGCGGCCGTCCTGCCGAACTGGGCAAGTGTGTCTTCGACCTCACTCCGCCACTGACCATGGGTCACTTCTTTTCGGACCAGTCGTCGGGCGACGTCGCCGGCCGGCATCGACCGCCATTCGAAGGTCAGGCGCGCCCCGGTGTGCGTCGACACGGCATCCCGCAGGGTTCGCTCGATTTCGTCGCAACTGAGCGTGGTTCCGGTATGGACGAGCGACACGGCCAAGGTCATCGGAAGGATGCCGGTCCGCGAAGGTCCGCAGAAGAGGAACAGCTCGAATGCTCCACGTTCGAAGGCAGCCGCGCACCTCGTCGCCAGCATCTGTGCCAGCTCGCGGCGTCGCCTGGCGGCGAGCCCGCTGTCACGTCCGGGCTCGCGTGTTGCGGCTTCCGCCGCCATGCGTTCGCTGAGTGTCGAGGCTTCGGCCACCGATCGGGCTCGACGCCACGCGGGGGGCATGGTCATCCTGTAGCCGAATTCCGTCACAGCGACCCCACTTGGACACTCGTCTTCTTGTCTTCCCAGTACGTACCGTCGAGCAGGCCAGGCACCACCGTCGTCATCTGCCGCAGTTCCGTTACGAGGCTGTAGGCACCGGCAGCTCCTCCGGTCACGGCCCAACGAAGGCCCATCGTCTCCATCTGTGCGGCGAGCGCGCCCCCGGGCCCGAGTTTCATCACGGCCGAGAGTTCGGCCCACCCGCCCGTCAGGAGGCCGTCGACCAGTACCACGAAGGGTTTCTGTCCGGCCTCGTCGGCAGCTCGGAAGACACCGTTTCGAGCGCCCTCTTCAGCGGTCTTCCTCGCCGTCTCGACCTTCCGCGCAGGGACCGATCCTGCTCGGGCTGCCCCGGCTCGGCTCGCCGAGGACGACGCAACGCTCCGTGTCGCACCAGCCACGGCGAACTTCATGGCGTTCAGCGACTGCAAGCCGACGATGGCCATGCCGAGTCCGACCAGGTCGGCTATGACGTCTTCCTTCGTCGCATCACCTGCGAGCGCTTGCGCTGACGTGATGGCAAGCGTGGCTGCAGCTGCTGCGATGCCCAGGGCGATGATCCACCCGACGGGGCCGCCGAACAGCATGACCAACAGGCCGACCGCCGCCAGCACCGGCCCGAGCGCGTTCAGGACGTCCTTGATCGCCCCCAGCACCCCGCGGGCGTCGTGCACCACCTGCTTCACCCCGTCCCACCAGGTGTCGCGCAGCTCGTCGTCGCCGGCCAGTCGGATGGCGGCGATCGCCTGGTCGTTGAGGGCGCCGTACTCGCCGTCCGTGTCGCCCCCGGTGCCGACCAGGCGGGTGATGACCGCCTTGGCATCCGCGAGGTCGGTGTCGGCGAGGTCGACTGCCCGCGTCCGGGCGGCCTCCTGCCGGTCGATCTCGAACGGGTCGGTCTCGCCGGGGACGACGAACGTGTCGGCCGTGCGCCGCGCCTCCTTCGCCTCGTCGGCGTCGAGGCGTGCGGCGTCCGCCTGGCGCTGGAGCTCTTCGAGGCCGTCCGCGTAGGTGTCGAGCGTCGTCGCGAGGTCGAGGTAGCGCTGCTTCGCCTTGTCGATCGCGTCCGCGAGCGGTTCGGCCGACGTCGTGAAGGTGCGGCCCGACTCGGAGTCCCATCCCTCGGCCTTCGCCAACCGACGCAGCCGCCTCGACTGGGTCTCGATCGACGTGCCCGTGGCACGCGCCGAGGTCGCCGACGACCGGATGTCGGTCGGGTCACCGGGCACGGGGTCGGACGCCAGGTCGAGCGGACTCCAGTCCCACGGGCGGCTCATGCCACACCTGCCGTATCGGTCGGAGCCAGCGCGGCAGCCAGCTCGTCCTCGGCCTGCGTGAAGGTCTTCGCCGCGCCCTCGGACATGGCGCCGACCGCGGCGATCGACTCGAGCATGCGGCCCCGGGCGATCGCCCAGTCGTCGGCGAACGCCGTGACGGCCTGCTGCAGGCGAGGCGAGCCGATGCCGTCACCCGCGGCGCCGGCGCTGCCCGACGACAGGTCGGTGTGCAGGGTCTGGAGGTCGCGGGCCAACGCGGCCAGCACCTCCAGATCGATGTTCATGTACGGCGCCACGGCAGATCCCCCTCTTCGATATGAGCAATGTCACACACCATACCGACTGTTCGGCCCGCCGTGACCTGCCTGTGGACGACCCCTGTGCCCCCCGGAGACGGGCGGATCGGCCGACGACCCGCACCTAACGCCCCGCCACCCCCGGCCGATAGTCACCCGTAGCCGCTCAGGACGAGCAGCGACACCTGCCCCACGGATGGCGGCAGGAGACACAGACCTAGGACGGGCCGATGATCGTCGTCACGCGACTCAACGACAGCAGATTCGCTGTCAACCCTGACCTCATCGAGCGCATCCACGAGACGCCCGACACGGTCCTGATCATGGTCGACGGCGCCAAGTACGTCGTGACCGAGCCGATGGCCGAGGTCATCGAGATGATCGCCCGCTACCGGGCCCGCATCGTCTCGCTCGCCTACGACGAGCCGTCCGCCACCGCGCCGGCCAGCCAGGCCCTCGGCAACCGCACCTCGACCGGCCCGCAGCTCGGCATCGTCCGTGGCTCGTCGGGTGCAGGAGGCGCAGGTCGCGTCACCGAGTTCCGTCCCGCCGTGCAGGCTCCCGCGGTGCACACCCCGACCGCCCCGACCGTGCCGACCGCGCCCGCCGCAGCGGCCGACACCACGCAGGGACGCTGACCGTGGATCCCGCAACGATCATCGGCATCGTCCTCGCGCTGGGCGCCCTCTTCGGCATGATCCAGCTCGAGGGCGTCAGCATCGCCGGGCTGCTGCTGCCGGCCCCGATCATCCTCGTCTTCGGCGCCACGATCGGCGTCGGCATCGCCGGCACGACGATCAAGGACGCGATCCTCAGCTTCAAGAAGATCACCCGCGCCTTCACGGGCAAGGTCGTCCCTCCGCAGTCGGTCATCGACGGCGTCGTGTCGCTCGCCGAGAAGGCCCGCAGCGAGGGCCTGCTCTCGCTCGAGCAGGAGGCCGAGAAGCTCGACGACCCGTTCATGAAGGGCGCCCTGCAGAACATCGCCGACGGCACCGACGGCGAGGAGCTGCGCATCCTGCTCGAGGACGAGATGGAGTCCCGCCTCGCCGCCGACCGCACGGCCAGCAAGTTCTTCATGAGCCTCGGCGGGTACGCCCCGACGGTCGGCATCGTGGGCACGGTCGTCAGCCTCACCCACGTGCTCGAGAACCTCGCCGAGCCCGACGAGCTCGGCCACATGATCGCCGCGGCCTTCGTCGCGACCCTGTGGGGCCTGCTGACCGCCAACTTCCTCTGGCTGCCGCTCGGTGCACGCCTCAAGAAGCTGGCCGACCTCGACGAGCTGCGCATGACGCTGCTGATGGAGGGGGTGCTGGCGGTCCAGGCGGGAAGCCAGCCGCGCCTCCTCGGCGAGCGCCTCAAGGCCATGGTGCCGACGCACGCGCTCGACGGCGGCGACGGCAAGGGCGGCAAGGCCGGCAAGGCCAAGGCCGGCGCGAAGAAGGGCGGCGACGACCAGGGGCTGGCCGCATGAGCGGGGCACGTGGTGGACGCAAGAAGAAGGGGCACGCCGAGGACGAGCACCCGGACGAGCGCTGGATGGCCTCGTACATGGACATGATCACCGTGCTGATGTGCATGTTCATCGTGCTGTTCGCCATGTCGAACGTCGACCAGGACAAGTACATCGCCCTGCGCAACTCGCTCGCGACCGGCTTCGGCCAGACCGACGTGGGCAAGGTCGACACGGCCTCGGGCACCGTCGTGAACGCCGCCGACGTGACGAAAGAGGGCAAGGGCTACTCGTCGGGCGACGAGACCGACCTGAGCAAGGCGGCCGCCTCGGGTGAGGCCCAGACCGCCGAGCAGGCCGCCGCCGCCACGGTCGCGGCCCAGGGTGAGCTCGACGACCTCACCGCCATCAAGGCCGCGATCGCGGCGAACCTGGAGGGCTCGGGGCTCAGCGCCGACGTCGAGTTCGCCGTCGACGCCCGGGGCCTCACCGTCCGCCTGATCGGCTCCGAGACCTTCTTCGGCACGAACAGCGCCGACCTCAGCGGCACGGCCGTCAACGTCATGAACGCCATCGGGCCGGTGCTGAAGACCTCGGGTCACGACGTCTCGGTCGAGGGCCACGCCGACCAGCGCAGCTCGACCGCGCCCTTCGCGACCAACTGGGAGCTCTCCTCCGCCCGTGCCACACAGGTGTTGCGCGACCTGGTCGAACGCGGCGGCGTCGGCGCCGACCACATCCAGTCGGTCGGCTTCGGCTCGTCGCGTCCCCTCAGCACCGGCACGACCGACGCCGACCTCGCGTCGAACCGTCGGGTCGACATCGTCGTCCTGTCGAACCAGTCCGACTCGGTGAGCGCGCTGCTGCCGCAGCTCGAGCAGGCGGCGGCGGCCGCAGGAGGCGCGGTGACCGACGGTCGCAACCCCGCCGTCCAGCAGGCGGCCGACACCTCGACCACGGCCGAGGCGGGTGACACGTCGAAGGCGGGCACCGCGGCCGAGACGAAGACCGAGAAGAAGACGGAGAAGAAGGAGGAGTCGTCGGGCCACTGACCTCCGCCGGGCCCCTCCGGCCCGGCAGCGCGACCACGGCCCCCGGGCTCGACGACGGCAACCCAGTCCGGGGGGTACGACCGATCCTGGGCTAACGCTCAGGTGGGGCGGGCCGATAGCTCCGTCCGTGACACTCCTCGACGCCCCGACGGGCAGCAGCGCGCCGACCGCGACGGTCGGCTCGTCGACGCGCCCGCAGAAGACCGTCGAGGTCTACGACTTCCGCCGTCCGACGACCCTCGCCCGCGAGCACTCGCGCGTCCTCGAACTGGCCTTCGACACCTTCGCCCGGCAGTGGGGGACGCAGCTCACCGCCAAGGTCCGGGTGCTCTCGCAGGTCACCTGCGACCAGGTCCAGATGCTCACCTACGACGAGTACGCCTCGTCGCTGCCGGCGACCACCGCGATGGTGCTCTGCTCCCTCGAGGGCGTCTCGGCGAAGGCCGTCATCCAGTTCCCGTCGTCGGCCGCGCTCACCTGGGTCAGCCACATGCTCGGGGCCGCCAAGCCGGCGAGCCTGCCCGAACGCACCTTCACGCCCATCGAGCAGGCCCTCGTGCGCCGCCTGATGGACGACGCCCTCGACGACCTGCGCTACTCGTTCGGCACCATGCTGGCCGACCCGATCAGCGTCGGCGGGTTCCAGTACAACTCGCAGTTCGCCCAGGCCGCGCAGAAGTCCGACCTGATGATCGTGGCCTCGTTCGAGATCCGCGTCGGCGAGCGTGTCGCGCCCGGCACGGTCGCGATCCCGGCCGACGTCCTGCTGTCGCAGCTCGGCGAGTCCAACCCGACGATCGACGCCGCCGACGCCCGCGACCTGCTCGGCGCCCAGCTGGCCTCGGTCCCGGTGGGCGTCTCGCTGACCTTCGCCCCCGCCGCGGTGCTGCCGAGCGTCGTGCTCGGGCTGGCCGTCGGCGACCTGCTGCCGCTGCCCCACCCGCAGCACCGCCCGCTCGAGATCAGCGTCGACGGCCAGCCCGTCGGCCGCGCCGCCGTCGGGGCCGCCGGCTCCCGTCTGGCCGGCATCGTCGTCTCCACCTCCCTGACCGGCACCGAAGAAGGAACCTCATGACCGGCACGACCATCACCCTGCACACCGCGGCGGTCGAGGCGCTGGTCGCCCAGCTGCCGACGCCCACGCCCCTGCGTGCCGTGGCCGTCGACCCGGCCTCCGCGCACGGCCTCCGCCTCGCGGGCTCGTCCGTCGTGGTCACGTCGTTCGTCGGGTCGGTCTCGGCCGACACCGCGGTCGTGCTGGCCGACATGGACCAGCTCGCCGCCGCCGCGGGCACCGACAACCCGATGGTCTCGGTCTCGGACGTCCTGCGTCCCGCGCTCGAGGCCGCGACGGGCGTGCTCGGCACGGGCGTGCTCGGCGAGAGCCGCCGCGAGTCGGCCGACGCCTTGCTGGCCGATCCCGAGACCGTCGTCTTCGAGCTGACGGCCGCGGGCCAGCCCGCCGGCTGGTTCGCCCTGCGCCTGCGCGAGACCGGCACGATCGGCGGATCGTCGCCGGTGGTGCCGGCCTCGAGCGGGGTGTCGACCGGCAACCTCGGTCGCATCAACAACGTCGAGATGGCGCTGACGGTCGAGATCGGCCGCACCCGCATGTCGGTCCGTGACGTCCTGGGCCTCGAGCCCGGGGCCGTCATCGAGCTCGACCGCTCGGCCGGTGCCCCCGCCGACGTGCTGCTCAACGGCCGCCTGATCGCTCACGGCGAGGTCGTCGTCGTCGACCAGGACTACGCCGTCCGCATCACCAAGATCCTCGACGTCGCCGACGGCATCGCCTGATCGTGGACACCGTCGTCGTCGGCCTGCGGGTCGTCCTCTCGTTGGGCGTCGTCCTCGCCCTGCTCTGGGTGCTGCAGAAGCGCCTGGTGAAGGGCGGTCGCGCGGGCACCCGTGCCACGTCGCAGGTCTCCGTCGTCGCCCGCCAGGGCGTCGGCGCGAAGGCGAGCGTCGTCGTGGTCGACGTCGAGGGCGAGCGCCTCGTGCTCGGCGTGACCGAGTCGTCGGTGACCGTCCTGGCCGCCGCCGACCGCCCGGTCGACGTCGGTGCCCTGACGCTGGTCCCCGAGCCCACGGCTGCCGAGGCCGGGCCGGAGGCGCAGGAGGCGCGGGTCACGTCGATCGCGCCCGTCGCCTTCGCGTCCGTCCTCTCCGCCGAGAACGCCGCGGCCCGCGACGAGCTGCCCGCCCGCCCGGCGGACGCGACGCCCGCCGAGTTGTTGCGCCCCCGCGGTGCCGCCCGTCGTGCCTCCGTCGCGCGTCCTCGGGACCTCGACGCGCGTCGTCGCGGTCGCACCGCCAAGTCGATCGAGGGCTCGATCCTCGCGCCCGACACCTGGCGTCAGGCGGCCGCGGCCCTGCGCAGCGGACGAGCCGGATGACCGGCCGCCGGTCGTCCGCGTCCCCGACCCGCCCCTCCTTCGCGTCCGCTCTGCGCCGGCTCGTCCGCCCGACGCTGCGCGACGGCCTGCACGGAGCCCCCCTGGGCCGCTCGGTGGTGGCCGTGCCCGTGCGCTTCGCCGACACGCGGTTCGCCCGTGCGGTCGTCGTCACGCTGCTCGCGCTCGTCGTGGCGTCCGCCCTCGTGATGCTGATCGGTCAGCAGGCCAACGCGGCACCCGTCTCGCCGACGGCCCCCACCGCGCCCACCGCCCCGGCCACGGACGGCACCGAGGGCACCACGGGGACGACACCGACCGACTTCACCGACACCGACCAGACGACGTCCGACGGCACCGGCTCGGGCGGCCTGAACATCGACATCAACGGCCCCGACGGGGCGCCCAGCCAGGCCGTCGTCACCCTGATCGGCATCACCCTGTTGAGCGTCGCCCCCGCGCTGCTGCTGATGATGACGTCGTTCACGAAGATCTTCGTGGTGCTCGCGATGACGCGCAACGCGCTCGCGCTGCCGTCCATCCCGCCGAACCAGGTGCTCGCGGGGCTGGCCCTGTTCCTGAGCCTGTTCATCATGGCTCCGATCCTGACCCACATCAACACGGACGCCGTGCAGCCCTACCTCGACGGCCGCCTCGACCTGCAGGGCGCGATCGACGCCGGCATCGCGCCGCTGCGCGAGTTCATGCTCGCCCACACCCGCGAAGAGGACCTCGCGCTGATGACCCGCTCCGCGAACCAGCCGAACCCCGACAGTCAGGCCGACGTGCCCATGCTGACGCTCATCCCGTCGTTCATGATCAGCGAGCTGCGCGCCGCGTTCATCATCGGCTTCGTCATCTTCATCCCCTTCCTCGTCATCGACCTCGTCGTCAGCGCCGCGCTGATGTCGATGGGCATGATGATGCTGCCGCCGGTGATGATCTCGCTGCCGTTCAAGATCCTGCTGTTCGTCCTCGTCGACGGCTGGGGTCTCATCATCAAGAGCCTCATCGAGAGTTACCAGGTGGGTGCCTGATGGATTCGAACGCCGTCCTCGACCTCTCGATGCAAGCCCTCATCATCACGGGCAAGCTCGCCGCGCCCGTCCTGATCACGTCGCTCGTCGTCGGTTTCGCGATCTCGCTGCTGCAGTCGATCACCCAGATCCAGGAGGTCACCCTCTCGTTCGTGCCGAAGGCCGTCGCCGTGGGCATCGCGCTCATCGTCACCGGCCACTGGATGATCAGCGAGATGGTGTCGTTCACGACCATGGTGTTCGACCGCATCCCCCAGCTGCTCAGCGGCGGGTAAGGGCACGTCGTGTCGTTCGACCTCAGCTGGCTCGAGGCCACCCTCCTCGCCGCCGTGCGCATGACTGCGTTCCTCGTGATCGCGCCTCCGTTCTCGTACCGCGCGTTCCCGGCGCGGGTGAAGGCCATGCTCGGCATCGGGCTGGCGCTCGCCGTCGCGCCGCGCGTCACCCCCGGCTACGTCTCGCTCGAGACCGGCCCGTTCGTCATGGCGCTCGTGCTCGAGCTCGTCGTCGGCGCCGTGCTGGGGTTCCTGGTGTTCGTCGCCTTCGGCGCGGTGCAGGCCGCCGGCAGCCTGATCGACCTCTTCGGCGGTTTCACGCTCGCCCAGGCGTTCGACCCGCAGTCGATGGTCAACGGCGCCCAGTTCACCCGGCTGTTCCAGATGACCGCACTCGCGCTGATGTTCGCGACCGGGGGCTACCAGCTGATCATCGGTGGTCTCACGCGGTCGTTCGACGCCGTCCCGCTCGGCCTCGGCATGGACCTCTCCCGTCCGGTCGAGCTGCTGACGACCGGCGTCAGCCAGCTCTTCCTCTCGACCATCCAGATCGCCGGGCCGCTCTGCGTCGTGCTGTTCCTCGCCGACGTCGGCCTCGGACTGCTCTCGCGCGTCGCGCCGGCCCTCAACGCCTACGCGATGGGCTTCCCGCTCAAGATCCTCATGACGGTCATGCTGGCCGGCGGCGTCTTCCTCGCGCTGCCCGGCGTCGTGGCCTCGTTGACCGGCGACGCCGCCGACGTGCTGCTGGGGGTGGGCTGACATGGCGGACGACTCCGGCGAGCGCTCCGAGGCCGCGACCGAGAAGCGGATGAAAGAGGTCCACTCGAAGGGCCAGCTGTCCCGCTCGCAGGACCTCAGCGCCTGGGTGGGCGTCGGCGCGGCCGCCGTGATGATCCCCTCGACCATCGAGCGCGCCTCCTCGGCGGGCGTCGACCAGATGTTCTCGATCCGCCAGGCCATCACGCACCCCGACTCGGCGACCGTGGTCACCGAGCTGATGCAGGGCGCGGGCTCGATGGGGGCCACGATCGGACCCATGCTGGCCGTAGTCGGCGTGGCCGTGCTCGCGACCGCGATCGTGCAGGGCGGCGTGCACATCAAGCGCATGACCGGCAACTACGAGCAGTTCAACCTGCTCAACGGCCTGAAGAACACCTTCGGCACGCAGGCGCTGTGGAACGGCGCGAAGGCGCTGATCAAGACGACCGTCGTCGGCCTCGTGCTCTGGTTCGCCATCCAGGGCCTCATGCCCGTGCTCATGAGCGGCGGCGGCCTCAGCGTCTCGGCCGTGCTCGCCGAGGCGAAGGTCGGCACCGGCATCCTGATCAAGGCCGCGATCGCGGCCGGCCTGCTGCTCGCCTTCGCCGACGTCTTCGTCGTCATGCGCCGCAACCGCAAGAAGACGCGCATGACCAAGAAAGAGGTCAAAGACGAGAACAAGTCGAGCGACGGCGACCCCCAGGTCAAGTCGCAGCGGCGTTCCCGTCAGCTCGCGATGAGCCGCAACCGCATGATCGGGGCCATCGCCGACGCCGACGTCGTCATGGTGAACCCGACCGACTACGCCGTGGCGGTCAAGTACGAACCCGGCAAGTCGGCGCCGCGCGTCGTCGCGAAGGGCGCCGGCACGGTCGCCGCCCGCATCCGCGAGCAGGCCACCGCCGACGGTGTCCCGCTCGTCGTCGACGTCCCCCTGACCCGAGCCCTCCACGCCGCCTGCGGCCTGGGCGACGAGATCCCCGTCGACCTCTACACGCCGGTCGCCCGCGTGCTCACCTTCGTCATGGCGCTCAAGGCCCGCGGCACGCTGAAGGGCACGCACACGCCGCCCCGCGTCACGACGGCCGACGAGGTGGCCGGCGTCCTGGCTCCCGAGTCGCTCGAGGCCGACGCCGTGCCCCGTCGCCTCCGCATCGCCCGCGAGACCGCGACCGCCGTGGCCGCCGCGACCTCCGCGGCCGGCACCGCGACCGGCGCGACCTCCGCGCCGTCCCGCACCGCGCCTCCTGCGCTCTCCCGCTCCGTCCGCCCCGCCACCCCTGGAGGCACCCGATGAAGTCCACCCTGCCCAAGCTCGCCGTCCCGGTCGGCATCGTCGGCATCGTGCTGCTGCTCGTCGTGCCGGTGCCCGCGCCGCTGCTCGACGTACTGATCATCCTCAACATCCTGTTGGCGCTGGTGATCCTGCTGACGACGCTGTTCGTCAAGAAGCCGCTCGACTTCTCGGTCTTCCCGTCGCTGCTGCTCGTGGCGACGCTGTTCCGCCTCGGGCTCAACGTGGCCTCGACGCGCCTCGTGCTCGGCGACGGCTTCGCCGGCGACGTCATCGCGGCGTTCGGGCACGTGGCGGTGAGCGGCTCGATCATCATCGGCTCGGTGATCTTCCTGATCCTCGTCGTGATCCAGTTCGTGGTCGTGACCAAGGGTGCCGAGCGCGTCGCCGAGGTGGGCGCGCGCTTCACCCTCGACGCCATGCCCGGCAAGCAGATGGCCATCGACGCCGACCTCAACGCGGGCCTCATCACCGACGAGGTCGCCAAGCAGCGTCGCGCCGACGTCAGCGCCGAGGCCGACTTCTACGGCGCCATGGACGGTGCGTCGAAGTTCGTCAAGGGTGACGCGATCGCCGGCATCATCATCATCATCATCAACCTGGTGGGTGGCATCGCGATCGGCGCGCTGCAGAACGGCATGGCCATCGGCGACGCCCTCTCGCACTACGGCCTGCTCACCATCGGCGACGGCCTGACCACGCAGATCCCCGCCCTGCTGATGGCCGTCTCGACCGGCATGATCGTCACCCGCTCGGGCGCCGACACCGAGATGGGCGCGCAGGCCGCGTCACAGCTCGGGCAGTCGCGCATCGCGCTCGCCGTGGCCGGGACCGCCGCCATCGGCATGGGCTTCATCCCCGGCATGCCGATCGTCGCGTTCCTGCTGATCGGTGGGGCGCTGCTGCTCGTCGCCTACCGGCTCGGCGTCGCCGCCAAGGCCGAGGAGGCGCGCGCGGCCCTCGCGGAGCAGCAGGCGGCGGTCGTCGCCCCCACCGACACGACCGACGACCTGCTCGAGCAGATGCGGGTGCACGCGCTCGAGATCCTGCTCGCGCCCGACCTCGTCGACATGGTCGGGGGAGCGTCGGACGACCTGCTCGGGCGGGTCAAGGCCCTGCGTCGCAAGATCGCGGTCGACCTCGGCATCGTCGTGCCGCCCGTCCGCACCCGGGACAGCGTCGACCTGCCGCCGGCCACCTACTCGATCCGCATCGCGGGCGTCGAGGCGGGCCGCGGCCAGGCCCCGGCCCGTTCGGTGCTCGCCCTCGGCGACGCGCTCGACGGCCTGCCCGGCACGGCCACGGTCGAGCCGGTCTTCGGCCTCGCCGGCAAGTGGGTGCCCGCCGAGATGCGCCACAGTGCCGAGATGACGGGTGCGACGGTGATCGACCGTGTCTCGGTCCTGGTGACGCACCTGTCGTCGATCATCGCCGACAACGCCGCCCGACTGCTCACCCGCGAGGACGTCCGCGTGCTGACCGAGGGCGTCAAGCAGGTCAACGCCCCGGCCGTCGACGACCTCGTGCCGAACATGCTGTCGCTCGCCGAGCTGCAGCGCGTCCTCCAGGGCCTGCTGTCGGAGCGCATCCCGATCAACGACCTCGCGCGGATCTGCGAGGGCCTGACGCTGCGGGCGAAGGTGTCGACCGACCCGGAGGGACTCGTGGAAGCGGCCCGCGCCTCCTTGGGGCCCGCGCTCACGGCGCAGTACCTCGACGGCCGCGTGCTGCGGGTCATCATGATCGACCCGACCCTCGAGCAGTCGATGCTCGAGGGGCTGCGACCCAGCGACCAGGGCACGCAGATCCTGCTCGACGGGCACCGGGTCGAGAAGGTGCTCGGGTCGCTGCGCGAGGCCGTGCAGTCGGTCGAGGCCCAGGGGCTCAGCGCGGTGCTGGTCTGCGCCCCGGCGTTGCGGCCGGCCATCCACCGGCTCGTGTCGGCGCAGCAGAACGGCCTGCCGGTGCTGTCGTACCAGGAGGCCACCGCCGCCGGGTCGACCATCGAGACCGTCGGCGTCGTCCGCGCGACCGACTCGATCGTGGCCTGAGATGCCGACCACGATCGTCATGACCGGCGAGACGCTCGACGCGCTGCGCCGCGAGGTGCGGGCCACCCACGGTGCCTCGGCGCGCATCGTCGCGGCCCAGAAGGTGACCGTCGGGGGAGTCGGCGGCTTCTTCGCCCGCAAGCACTACGAGGTCACGGTCGAGGTGCCCGACCCCGCGATCGACCTGCCCGTCGCCCGGGTGCGCATCACGACGCCGGTGCCGGCCGAGCGCGCGGGCATCGCGGCGCTGCTCGCGTCGGCGGACGAGGCCGAGGACGCGTTGCAGGCGGGGGCTCCGGCAGCCCGGGCCGCGTGGTCCGCGTCGTTGGCCGCGGGGGACGCCGCCGCGACGGCGGCGACGCCCGCGCGCGACGGCTTCGACGACGTGCTGACCGGTTCGGCCGTGCCCGTGAGTCCGCGTCGGGCCGCCCGCGCCGCTGCCGCCGCGGCGGGTGCGAACGGGGCCTCGGCCCCGCCGTCGAGCGCAGGAGGCGCGGTGCCGGTCGCGTCCCCGGCCGACGTCTCGACGCGCACCGACGCGTTCGCCTCGATCATGGACGACCTCACCTTCAACGGCATCGCGCCCGTCGCCGGTGCCGCCGCCGGCCTCGGAGCCGGTGTCGCGGCGACGGGCCCGGGCTCCACCGCCTTCGCCGACGGTGACGCCGCCGACCCCGACGCGCCGCACGGGGCCGCTCCCCGTCGGACGGCGGCGTCGCTCGCGGCCGCCGCCGACGCCCT
>NZ_JXQZ01000056.1 GCF_000878135.1 Frigoribacterium sp. MEB024 | reverse complement strand
AGGTCGCGGGGCAGGGCCCGTCCGGCGTCGGCCGCCTCGGCGCGGGCGACCCGCCAGTCGGCCCGCCGGATCGTCACGCCGGGTCGGCCGTGGCCAGCGCGGTCGCGGTCGCGACGGCCCGGTCGAGCTCGGCCCGGGAGCCGCCGGCCAGGCCTGCGGCGTAACCGACGAGGAACGTCGTCAGCGGAGCAGCCGGGCGCGCGACGCCGTGCGCCGCGTCGCGGGCGAGGTCGAGCACCTCGGGGATGTCGACCACGAAGTCGTCGGGCAGGCCGAGGGCCCGGACGAGTCGTGCGGCCCAGGCGTCGAGTTCGGCAGGTGTGTCGGTCATGGTCGACACTCAACCAGTCGCGTCGGGCTCGCGCCGGACGACACCCAGGCGGTCGGCGTCGTCCACGGTGTCGACGTCGGCGCAGAGCTCGTCGGGCACGGGCACCTCGAGCAGGTCGAGCCCGTCGAGCAGACGGCGCAGCGAGAGGTCGGTGAGGGGGCCGTCGGCTCTCAGCGCCGCGAGTCGGGTCTCGAGGGCGCCGGTCCGGTAGAGCCCGAGCAGCGGCTGACGTCGCCCGCCCGAGTCGATCGCCAGCAGGCCGTCGCGGCGCTCGCCGACGTCGTCGCCGTCGCCGCTGCCGCTGCCGGCCAGCAGGGCCTGCACCGCCTCGGGCGCCCGTGGCAGGTCACAGGCGAGCACGAGCGTCCACGGCGCCGCGTCCTCGGCCACGTCGAGACCGGCCGCGAGGGCGGCGACCGGCCCGGACCAGGCGGGCTCCTCACGGGTGAGCAGGGCTCCGGCGGGCGGCACCCGACCGTCGCGCAGGCCGACCACGACGAGGCTGCGGGCCTCGACCGAGGCCTCGACGGCCCGGTCGAGCAGCGTCGCGTCGCCACTGGTGAACCCGGTCTTGTCGGCACCGTGCACCCGGGAGGCGCGACCCCCGGCGAGCAGGACGGCGTCGAACACGAGGCTCACGATCACCCGCGCGGTCCGGTCGCGGCGAGCCGGGCGGCCAGCGTGCCTTCGTCGGGGACGAACCAGACGTGCCGCCCACGGTTGGACTCCCGCACCCAGTCACGGAACGTGGCGCTCGCCGCCTCGTGGCATCCGACGTCGCCCAGCACCACCAACTGCACGCGATAGTCCACGAGCTTCTGGGCGAACTCGCCCGCCCGGCGGGTGCTCAGGTCGAAGAAGGTCGGGTCGAGACGGGCGACCGGCACGACGAGGACCGACGCGTCCGCCCCGAACGCCTCGCCGACGAGGTCGACGGCGTCCGTCTCGGTCGACAGCCGCGGCCCGGCCGCGTCGACGTGCAGGACGCGATGGGGGCCGTGGTCGTCGATGCGCATGCCCACAGGCTAGGCGCAAGGAGGCGCGGTGCCGGTCGGACCGGCACCGCGCCTCCTGAGGGCCTGGCGGGCGTCAGCCCGCGGCGACCTGCTGGTCGCGCTTCGGCAGCACCCAGCCCGGGCGCACGAAGTGGCAGGTGTAGCCGAAGGGGTCCTTCTCGAGGTAGTCCTGGTGTTCTTCTTCGGCTTCCCAGAAGTCGCCGGCGGCGGTGACCTCGGTGACGACGGTGCCCGGCCAGATGCCCGACGCGTCGACGTCGGCGATGGTGTCGAGGGCCGTCGCCCTCTGCTCGTCGCTCGTGTAGAAGATCGCCGAGCGGTAGCTGTCGCCGACGTCGTTGCCCTGGCGGTCCTTCGTCGACGGGTCGTGGATCTGGAAGAAGAACTCGAGGATCTCGCGGTACGAGGTCAGGCCCGGGTCGAAGACGATCTCGACGGCCTCGGCGTGACCGCGGTGGTTGCGGTACGTCGCGTTCGGCACGCTGCCGCCCGAGTAGCCGACGCGGGTCGAGACGATGCCCGGTCGGCGGCGCAGCAGCTGCTGGGCGCCCCAGAAGCAACCGCCGGCGAGGATCGCGGTCTCGGTCGTGCCGCTGGGGGCGGGGGTGGATTCGGGGGAGAAGAGCGTCATGTAGGCACCGTATCCTTCGGTTTCGAGTGAGGCGTAGGGGACGAAGCGGAGAGCCGCCGAGTTGATGCAGTAGCGCAGCCCGCCGGTGGCGGTGGGGCCGTCGCGGAAGACGTGGCCGAGGTGGCTGTCGCCGGCGGTGGAGCGCACCTCGGTGCGCTTGAAGAACAAGCCCTCGCGCTTCTCGACGACGTGCTCGGCGTCGATGGGGCGCGTGAAGCTCGGCCAGCCGGTGCGGCTGTCGAACTTGTCGACCGAGGCGAACAGGGGCTCGCCCGACACCACGTCGACGTAGATGCCCGCGTCCTTCGAGTCCCAGAACTCGTTGCGGAACGCGGGTTCGGTGCCGCCGCCCTGGGTCACCCGGCGTTGGGTCGAGGTGAGGCGGGCGACCGCCTCGGGGTCTTTCCGGTACTGGTCCGACATGATGCCTCCTGTTCGTCGGCGTCGGTGCGATCGGATGGGTCGGGTGCCCGCGGTCGCGTCGATGCCTCCGACGACAACAACCGGGCGGCGCCGCGTGTTCCGTCGGCCTGCGAGGATCGACGCATGAGCCTGATCCGACTGAACGACGTGACCGTCCGCTTCGACGGCACCCCGGTGGTGCGCGAGGCGTTCTTCCGCCTCGACGAGAAGGAGCGCGTGGGGATCGTCGGTCGCAACGGCAGCGGCAAGTCCACGCTGCTCAAGCTGATGCTCGACCAGGTGCAGCCCGACGAGGGCACGGTCACGCTCGAGCAGGGCGTCCGGGTCGGGTACTTCTCGCAGTTCTCCGAGCTCGACGGCACGCAGACGATCGTCGAGGTGCTGACCGGGCTCTTCGCCCACGAGCGGGCGATCGAGGCCGACCTGGCGCAGATCGACGCCGATATCGCCGTGGTCGCGATGGACCCCGACGGCGGTGATGCCCTCGACCAGCTCATCCACCGGCAGTCCGAGCTGTTCGCCGAGATGGACCGGGTCGACGGCTGGGAGTACCCGCGCCGCATCGACACCGCCCTGAGCGTGCTCGGCTTCAGCGACGCGCACCGCACCAGCCCGATCGACGACCTCAGTGGTGGTTGGCGCAACCGGGCAGCCCTGGCGAAGATCGTCCTCGAGGACCCCGACGTGCTGCTGCTCGACGAGCCGACGAACTTCCTCGACGTGGCCGGCGTCGAGTGG
Organism: Frigoribacterium sp. MEB024; assembly: GCF_000878135.1. Taxonomy (GTDB): domain Bacteria; phylum Actinomycetota; class Actinomycetes; order Actinomycetales; family Microbacteriaceae; genus Frigoribacterium. The sequence continues at coordinate 12,967 of NZ_JXQZ01000056.1, read as the reverse complement.
CTCGAGTCGTGGTTCCGCGACTTCCACGGCGCGGCCGTGGTCGTGTCGCACGACCGGAGCTTCCTCGACGCGGTCGTCACCCGCATCGTCGAGGTCGAGAACTTCCACCTGCACGACTACCCGGGCGACTTCGCCGAGTACGTCGTCCAGAAGCAGTTCCGGTTGAAGAGCCTCGAGCAGCAGTTCGTGCACGAGTCCGAGCTGCTCGCGTTCGAGGCCGAGGGCATCTCGGACCGCCGCGACGCCGCCAAGGCCGCCAAGCGCCAGGACGGCGGCGACCTGCTCAAGCAGCTGGCCAAGGTGAAGAAGTCGCGGGCACCGCGCCCCGTCGACCAGATCATCACCGAGATCTATTCGGGGCTGCACGTCAAGGACGTCCTCTGCCGGGTCGACGGCCTCGGTAAGGCCCGCGACGACCGCACGCTCTTCGACGACCTCACCTTCGAGCTGCGTCGAGGCGACCGCCTGGTGATCACGGGGGCGAACGGCAGCGGGAAGAGCACGCTGCTGCGGGTGCTGACCGGCGAGGAACGTGCCGACGCCGGTCGGGCCGCGTGGGCGGGCGGGGTCAAGGTGGTCTCGTACGACCAGGTGCTCGCCGAACTCGACGAGGACGACACCGTCACGCACTCGGTCAACGCGATGCCCGACAGCCTCGCCCTGACCGCGACGCGGAAGTCGGTCGGGCGGTTCCTCGCCATGTTCCAGTTCAGCGAGGCCGATCTCAAGAAGCGCATCGGGGCGCTCTCGGGTGGTCAGCGGGCCCGCGTCGCGATGGCGCAGTGCCTGCTCTCGGGGGCCTCGGTGCTGCTGCTCGACGAGCCCACCAACCACCTCGACGTGCCGAGCGCCCAGGTGATGGAGCGGGCGCTGCAGCACTTCCCCGGGGCGGTCGTCGTGGTCAGCCACGACCGGTTCTTCGCCGACAAGGTCGCCACCCGTCGGTTGGTGTTCGGGGCGGACGCCGAGCGACCCGAGCGGGTGACCGTCACCGCGGCCTGACCCGTGGGGTGCGAGGGGTGAGCCCCACCGGCGGGCGTCGGGGCTCAGCCCTCGGTCGTGAGCGGCCCGACGACGTCGGCGACGCCCGAGACGACGAGCCCGTCGGCGCCCTGGTCGAGGGCGGTGTGCGCCGCGTCGAGGTCGGGCACGATGTGGCCGTACACGGGCTTGCCGGTCGCCGCGAGGGTCGACCAGGTGTCGGCCGGGGCCGACCAGTCGAGGCCGAGCAGGCTCCAGGAGCCGGAGGTGCGGGTCAGCAGCTCGGGATCGCCCGCCAGCTCGTCGGCGTAGTAGTACCCCCAGGTCTCGCACCCCCGCGCGCTGGCGAGGTCGCCCCACTCGGTCTGCGTGCAGTAGCCCTTGCCGACCAGGGTCTGCGTGAGGTCGGCCGTGCCGAGCTGGGTCCGCGCGATCTCGAACAGCTCGGGATAGAAGTCGGCCCCGACGTACTTCGGGTCGACGAACAGGGCGTGGTCACGGCCGAACTCGCGCACGAACTCGTCGAAGCGGGCGTAGGGCTGGTCCGACTGCCCGGGGTCGGTCGTCCCGGCCGCCGAGATGCGGTACCGCTGCACCTCGCTCCAGGTGTGCTCGGCGGCGACGAAGCCGGACGTGCCCGAGGTGCGGTCGAGGGTCTCGTCGTGCAGCCCGAACCACACTCCGTCCGACGTCCGGGAGAGCGACATCTCGAGCGCGTCGACCCCGGCCGCGACCGACTGCCGATAGGCGTACAGCGACATCTCGGGCCAGTCACGTGATCCGCCGCGGTGCGCGACGGTGGCGGGACGCGCGGCCCGCAGGGCGTCGGCCGGCCGAGGAGGCGCGGTCGGCGTGACCTGCGCCTCCCCGCTCGTCCGCGCGGTCCGCAGGGCCACGCCGGCCCCCACGGCACCGAGGACGGCCACGCCGCCCACGCCGAGCAACACGGTGCGTCGGTCGACGCGGGCTCGCGGACGCGGGGAGGAGGGCATGAGCCCATCTTGGGGGTCCCCGATCGCGGTCCGTGACGTGGCCGGCCGGGATCACCCGGCGTTCGCCCGGGTCAGTCGGCCGCGTACTCGTCGAGTGCGGGCAGCGGGCGACCGTCGTGGTCCCACATCGCCTGGTTCTCCCACGCGTTGCCCGAGGTCGGGTCGTCCGGGTCCCACCCGGCACCGTCGACCGCGGTCCACGCGGGTTCCCACGCGACCACGCCGATTCCGCGGCCGCCCGGGGCCGAGGCCACGACGTCCTGGATCGCGCGGAAGTTCGCGGCATGCCCCTCGGGCGTCGCGGGGTAGCCGGCGACCAGCTGCGACGGGTCGACGACGACGTTCTCCCAGGTGTGGTCGGGGTCGTCCTCGAGCGTCCACGGGTACGAGGTCTCGACGATGAGCACGTCGCGGTCGTAGCGCGCCGAGAGCGTCGTGACCGCCTGCTGCATGCCCGACAGCCCGCCGTGCCAGTAGCCGTAGTACGAGAGGCCGATCAGGTCGAACGGCACCCCGCGTGAGGTCGCCTCGTCGAACCACCAGGTCAGGCCGTCGATCCCGTCGTCGATGTTCGTCAGGTGCAGCACGACCTGCGTCGTCGGCGAGACCTCCTTCACCGCCGTCGCTCCGGCCGTGAGGAACATCGCCAGGTTGCTCCACTGCGCGCCGCTGACGCCGTCGCTCGGGTCGACGTCCCAGGTCTGGCCCAGCGGCCAGACCATGCCGGGGTTGATCTCGTTGCCGACCTGCACGGCGTCCGCGGTGATGCCCTCGGCGGCGAGGGCGTCGAACACGCTGCGGGTGTGGTCGTGGATCTTCGTGGCGACCTCGGGCGCGCTCAGCCCGAGCCAGGCCTTCGGCATGGTCTGGGCGCCCGGGTCGGTCCAGCGGTCGCTGTAGTGGAAGTCCACGAGCAGCTGCATGCCCGCCGCCTTCACCCGCGCGGCCATCGCGACGACGTCGTCCTGGTCGTTGTAGCCGTCGGTCGGGTCGACCCAGACCTTCAGCCGCACCATGTTCGCGCCGTGGTCGGCGAGCTGCTGCACGGCATCCGTCGGACGACCGGCGGCGTCGAGGTAGACGGCTCCGCGGTCCTCGTTGCGGGGCAGGCCCGAGAGGTCGGCCCCGCGGACGTCACGGGTGACACGGCCGGGCGTGAAGGTCACGTCGTCGATGCTCGCCCAGGCACCCGCGGCGCCCGACGTGGTGAGCGTGGGCGTGCACTGGCTGTGCGTCACCTCGGCCGAGACCGACAGGTGCAGCCAGCCGTCGTCGGACTCGGTCGAGGGGACGACCGTCGTGCCCGCGGCGTCCGTGCTCGAGCCGGAGCCGCACCCGGTCAGCGAGAGCGTGCTCGTGGCGAGCCCGCCACCGCTCTTCACCCACGCCGAGAAGGTCCACCAGCCGGGCGTGACCTTCTTGAGCTTCTGGCTGGTCGTGGCCGTGCCGACCGTCGACAGCACGTGCGTCAGGCGCGTGGCCGAGTCGTGCCCACCCGTCTCGAGCGTCGTGGTGCCCTTCCCCTTCGAGACCCAGCCCGCCGCGCCCTGCTCGAAGCCGGGGTCCTGCACGACGACCGGGCGGGGAGCCGGGCCGCCGGGGGCCGCGGTCGCGGGGGCTCCCGACAGCAGGCCGGCTCCCAGGGCCGCCGTGGCGAGGGCGGCGCCGACGGCGAGACCGCGCCGGCCCCTCCGATCGACGCGGGGCCGGGGTGTGCTGGTGGGTCGTGTCATCGTGTCGTCCTCCTTGACGATCGGTGTGGCGGGGGCTGCGGCTGCCGGGTGGGGCTCTCGAGGGGTGGGTGCAGGAGGCGCGGTTCCGGTCCCGACGCCGGCACCGCGCCTCCTCGGGTCGCCTCGCGGCTCAGCCGCGCGGGCGGCTCACGACGCGGACCGCCCCGGCGGGCACGACGACGCGGCCGTCGACGGCGTCGCCGGTCATCAGCTCGGTGCCGCGACCGACCTCGACGTCGGTCGCGGCCCCGGCGTGGTTGACCAGGAAGGTGAAGTCGGCGTCGTCCCCGTGGCGCACGACGACCTCGAGTCCGTCGGGGTGCTCGACCGGCAGCGGCACGCCGGCGTCGTCGAGCACCGACCGGACGAGTCCCTCGAGGTCGGCGCCCGTCGTGCGCGTCGAGACGTACCAGGCCGATCCGTCGCCGTGGGTGTGACGGGTGACCGCCGGACCTCCCGCCGCGGGGCCGTCGACGTAGCTCGCGATCGCCACGGCACCTTCGAGCACGATGTCGTCGGACCATCCGGTGCCGGTCGTGCCGTCGTCGAGCGTGACGACCTGGTCGGCGTACAGGGGCAGGAACTCGGGCACCGAGAGGCCGAGCACCTCGCGCAGGGCACCGGGTGCGCCACCGGCGTGGACGGTGTCGTTCTCGTCGACGACGCCCGAGAAGTACGACGCGACGAAGGTGCCGCCCCCGCGGACGAACGCTCCGAGGGCGTCGGTGGTGTGCCGGTCGGCCAGGTACAGCGACGGCGCGAGCACGAGGTCGTAGCCCGACAGGTCGTCGTGCGGGTGACGGAAGTCCACCGTCACGCCGAGGTGCCACAGGGCCGAGTACCAGGCGACGACGCGCTCGCGGTGCTGGAGCTCGACCGACGGGCGCCACTCGAGGTCGTGGGCCCAGAACGACTCGACGTCCCAGAGGATCGCGACCCGCGCCTCCACCCGGCTGCCGCGGACGGCCGAGAGGCGGCCCAGGTCGGCGCCGAAGTCGACGACCTCGCGCCAGGTGCGGGTCGAGGTGCCGGCGTGCGGCAACATCGCGGAGTGGAACTTCTCGGCGCCGTACCGCGACGCCCGGAACTGGAAGAACAGGATCGCGTCGGCGCCCCGGGCCAGGTGGCTCGCGGCGTTGCGGGCGAGTTCACCGGGACGCTTGGCGATGTTGCGCGGTTGCCAGTTGACGGCCGAGGTCGAGTGCTCCATCAGCATCCACGGGGCACCGCCGGCGAGCGAACGGGTGAGGTCGGCGTCCATGGCGAGCAGCACGTGGTTGTCACGGCGCTCGGCCACGAGGTAGTGGTCGTTCGCGACGACGTCGACCTCGCGGGCCCACCTCCAGTAGTCGATGGAGGGGCAGTTGGTGGCCATGAAGTTCGTCGTGACCGGGAGGTGCGGTGCGTGTCGCTTGATCGCGTCGCGTTCGGCGGTGAAGCAGGCCAGCAGGGCGTCCGAGGTGAACCGGGCGAAGTCGAGGCGCGAGGTCTGGTTGACGACCGTGGCCGAGGTGCGCGGGGCGTCGATCTCGTCCCACTCGCCGTAGGTCTGGCCCCAGAACCGGGTGCCCCAGGCCTCGTTGAGCGCGTCGAGGGTGACGTACTTCTCCTCGAGCCAGGTGCGGAAGGCGAGCACCGAGTGGGGGCCGTAGTCCTCGCTGATCGGGGCGCCGTACTCGTTGTGGACGTGCCAGAGCACCACCGCGGGGTGGTTCGCGTAGCGCTCGGCCAGCCGCTCGGTGATCGCCAGGGCCGCGCGGCGGTAGTCGGGGCTGCTCGGGCTGACCATGCCGCGGGAGCCGCGGCCGAGGGTGACGCCGTCCCGCGTGACCGGGTGGGAGTCGGGGTAGGCCTTCCAGAACCAGGCCGGGGGGACGGTCGTCGGGGTGGCCAGGTCGACGTCGATGTCGGCGTCGTGCAGCAGACCGAGGATGTCGTCGAGGAAGCCGAAGTCGTACTCGCCCTCACGGGGTTCGAGCAGCGCCCACGAGAAGATGCCGACGCTGACCAGGTTGACGCCCGCCTGCTTCATCAGGGCGATGTCCTCGAGCCAGACCTCGCGTGGCCACTGTTCGGGGTTGTAGTCCCCGCCGTAGCGCAGGTCGGCGCGGCCGGGCAGCCAGGTCGTGGTGGCCTGGGGCGTGGGCCGGGCGTCGAGCTCGAGTGACATGCGGTGATCTCCTTTGACTGTGTGCGCTCCCAGTTGTAACACACCGGCATCGACCGTCGGAAGGGTTCGTAACGGTGTTGACAAGCCAAAAACCCTGTGCGTAACTGTAACCGCTCACAGGCACAGCGACGTGGTTCTCCGAAGCTCGCGCTGTCCCGCCCCACCACAGCTCTTGCTTTCCTCAAGGAGGACGAATGCGCAGCTCATTCCGCCGTCTCGGTGTCGCCACGGTCGCGACCGCCGCCCTACTGCTCACCGCCGGGTGCACCGGTGCCGGGGGAGGCGCGGCCGACGACGGCCCCGTCGAACTCAGCTACTGGGCCTGGGCCCCGAACCTCGACAAGGTCGTCGACCTCTGGAACCAGGACAACCCCGACATCCAGGTCACCGTCAACAAGCAGGACGGCGGAGACCCGGCCATCACCAAGCTCCTCACGGCCATCAAGGCCGGCAGCGGTGCTCCGGACCTGATCCAGGCCGAGTACCAGAAGATCCCGACCCTCGTGTCCTCGGACGCTCTCGCCGACATCTCGGACCAGGGCGCCGCCGACCTCGAGGGCGACTTCTCGGAGGGCACCTGGTCGTCCGTCACCCTCGGCGGCGACGGCGTCTACGCCATCCCGCAGGACTCCGGCCCGATGATGGCCTACTACCGCACCGACGTCCTCGACCAGTACGGCCTGAGCGTCCCCACCACGTGGGACGAGTACGCCGACGTCGCCACGAAGCTCCACGCCGCCGACCCGACCAAGTACCTCGGCACCTTCTCGGCCAACGACGCCGGCTGGTTCGCCGGCCTCGCGCAGCAGGCCGGCGCCTCGTGGTGGTCCATCGACGGCGACAGCTGGGGCGTCGACATCGAGGGCGGCCCGACGGAGAAGGTCGCCTCGTACTGGGGCGGGCTCGTCGAGAGCGGTGCCGTCGACAACAAGCCGATGTACACGCCCGAGTGGAACGCCGGTCTGAACGACGGCAGCCAGGTCGGTTGGATCAGCTCGGTCTGGGCCCCCGGCGTGCTGGGCGGCAACGCCCCCGACACCGCCGGCAAGTGGACCGCGGCCCCGCTGCCGCAGTGGGACGCCTCGAAGCCCGCGGACGGCAACTGGGGTGGCTCGACCACGGCCGTCACGACCCAGTCCGAGCACAAGGAGGCGGCGGTCGAGTTCGCGACCTGGCTCAACACCGACCCCACGGCGGTGGCGGCGCTCGCCGACATCGCCGGCGTCTACCCGGCCGCGACCGACGCCGCGAAGGACGCGCTGACCACCAGCCCCGAGTTCTTCAGCCAGCAGGACGACTTCTACGACATCGCGGCCGAGGCGTCCGAGTCGGTGAACCCGTTCACCTACGGTCCCAACGTCAACGTGGCCTTCAGCGCCTACAACGACGAGTTCGCCAAGGCCGCCGACGCGAAGACCCAGGCGGCGTTCGAGGACGCGGTCACGGCCATGCAGAAGATCACCGTCGACGACCTGACCAAGAGCGGTTTCTCGGTCGAGTAGCGACATCGGGCGGGGCGGTCGGGGTCGCCCCGCCCGCCCCGTCACCCCTCCGTCACACCCGTCTCGACCCAAGGACCCGGCATGGCCGACACCCTCACCCCCCTCAGCCCCCGCACCGACGGCGCCGGCCCCCCGCCGTCGTCGACCGGTCGCGAGGCGCCCCGGCCCGCGACGCGCAAGGGCAACGGAAGCTTCCGCACCCGGGTGCTGACGCCCTACGCCATGCTCGCCCCCGGCATCGTGCTCTTCGTGCTGTTCATGGCGGCGCCCATCGTCTACACGCTGTTCCTCAGTTTCCAGAAGAAGCAGGTCGTCGGCCTCGGGCTCGGTTCGGGCGGCGACAGCCAGGTGTTCGCCGGCTTCGAGAACTACGTCGGTTCGCTCACCGACCCCGAGTTCGCCGCCAGCGTCGGGCGGGTCCTGCTCTACGGCGTCGTGCTGATCCCGTGCATGCTCGGTCTCGCGCTGCTCTTCGCCCTGCTGCTCGACTCGAAGCGCACCCGGGCCACGGCGTTCTCGCGTGTGTCGATCTTCATGCCCTACGCCGTGCCCGCCGTGATCAGTTCGCTGCTGTGGGGCTTCTTGTACCTGCCCGCCGTGAGCCCCTTCTACTACGTGTTCGACCGGCTGGGCTGGGACGTCGACGGCGTGCTCGGCTCGGGCACCGTCCTGTTCGCGATCGCCAACATCGCCCTGTGGGGCGGCGTCGGCTTCAACATGATCGTCATCTACACCTCGCTCAAGGCCGTGCCGACCGACGTCTACGAGGCCGCCCGCCTCGACGGCGCCAGCGAGGTGCAGATCGCCCTGCGCATCAAGATCCCCATGGTGGCTCCCGCGCTCGTCATGACCGCGCTCTTCTCGATGGTGGCCACCCTGCAGGTGTTCGCCGAGCCGACCACCCTGCGTCCGCTCACGAACAGCCTGTCGACCAGCTGGTCGCCGCTCATGCTCGTCTACCGCGACGCGTTCACCCGCGACGACATCTACTCGGCGGCGGCGACCTCGGTCGTCATCGCGCTCGCCACCTTCATCGTCAGCTTCTTCTTCCTCCGGGTCGTCCAGAAGCGCGCGTTCGGCCAGGAGGACTGACCATGACCACGATCGACCTCGACGGCTCCCGCGACGCGGCGGCCCCGGTGCCCGACCCGACCCGCGCCTCCTCGACGGGCCGCGGAGCCTCGGGCAAGGTGCCGCGCGACCCGGCCGCCCCGCGCCTGCACGCCGAACGGCCGAGCGTCGTCTCGACGGTGCTGCTGCTGATCGGCGCCGTCTACTGCCTGTTCCCGGTGCTCTGGGTCGTCATGGCCTCGACCAAGGACGGCGGCGAGCTCTTCTCGACCTTCACGCTCGCGCCGAGCGGTCACCTGCTCGACAACGTCGTCGCCCTCACGCAGTACCGCGACGGCCTGTTCTGGCGGTGGATGCTCAACACGGCCCTCTACGCCGGCATCGGTGCGATCGCGTCGACGTTCGTCTCGGCGCTCTCGGGCTACGTGCTCGCGAAGTTCGAGTTCCCCGGCAAGAAGGTCGTCTTCAACGTGCTGCTGATGGGCGTGCTCGTGCCCGGCGTCATCCTGGCGATCCCGCAGTACTTCCTGCTGGCGAACGTCGGCCTGACGAACACCTTCTGGGGCGTGCTGCTGCCGCAGATCATCAGCCCCTACGGCATCTACCTCGCCCGCATCTACGCCGCGGCCGCCGTGCCGACCGACGTGATCGAGGCCGCGCGCACCGAGGGGGCCCGTGAGATGGGCATCTTCGGTCGCATCGCGGTCCCGATGCTGCTGCCGGGACTCGTGACGATCTTCCTGTTCCAGTTCGTCGCCATCTGGAACAACTTCATGCTGCCGTACATCATGCTCGGCGACGACTCGCTGTTCCCGTTGACGGTCGGCCTCAACGGCCTGCTCAACCAGGGGGCGTCGGCGCCGGCGCTCTACACGCTCGTCATCACCGGGGCGTTGCTGTCGGTCATCCCGCTGATCGCCATCTTCCTGGTGCTGCAGCGCTTCTGGAAGGTCGACCTCGCCGCCGGCGCGGTCAAGTAGTGCCGGCGGGCCCGGCGCCGGCGGCACCCTATGCTGGCCGCGTGAGCAGCGCGACGGGTCGGGGACGACCGACCATCGACGACGTCGCGACGGCGGCGGGCGTCTCGCGGGGCACCGTCTCGCGGGCGCTCAACGGCGGCCGGTGGGTCAGCCCCGAGGCCAAGACCGCCGTCGAGGCGGCCATCAAGGCCACCGGGTACCGCGTCAACCCGCACGCGCGCAGCCTCGCGACGAACCGCACCGGCTCGGTCGCCTTCCTGCTCACCGAGGACCACCAGCAGCTCTTCGAGGACCCGAATTTCTCGATCCTGCTGCGCGGGGCCGCCGCGGCCCTCGCCGACCGCGACGTCTCGCTCGTGCTGATCATGGCCGGGTCGCCGGCCGAGCAGCAGCGGGCGCTGGCGTACATCGGCGCCGGCCACGTCGACGGCGTCCTGCTCGTCTCGGCACACAGCGGCGGCCGCCTGCTGACCGACGTCGTCGAGTCGGGCGTGCCGGCGATCGCCTGTGGCATCCCGCTCGGACACGAGAAGAAGATGGGCTGGGTCGCGGCCGACGACCGTGAGGGTGCCCGCGAGATGGTGGCCTACCTCCGCGGTCTCGGGCGTCGCCGCATCGCCACCATCACGGGCCCCGCCGACACCCCCGGCGGCATCACCCGGCTCGAGGGCTACCGCGCCGAGCTGGGTGGCGACCTCGACGAGTCGCTCGTGCGTCACGGCGACTACGGGCGCGAGAGCGGTCGCGTCGCGATGGCCTCGCTGCTCGCCGACCACCCCGACGTCGACGCCGTGTTCGCGGGCAACGACCGCATGGCCGCCGGGGCGATCGACGCCCTGCGGGCCGCCGGCCGTCGGGTGCCCGAGGACGTCGCCGTGGCCGGGTTCGACGACTCCCGCGTCGCGACCGAGACGACACCGGCGCTGACGACCATGCGTCAGCCGTTCGACCGCATCAGCAACGAGATGGTGCGCCTGCTGCTGCAGGTGATCGACGGCGAGAAGCCCGCCGCGATGACGTTGCCGACCGAGCTGGTGGTGCGCGCGTCCGCCTGACGCGACCCGCGCCTCCTGCGGTGTCCTCCCCGGCGCCGGACGGCGGCGCGCGCGTAGGGTCGGCGGCATGACCGATCTCGACGGAGCCGTGGTGCTCGTGGCCGGCGCGTCCGGCGGACTCGGCGTGCGTGTCGCCGCGATGCTCGAGGACGAAGGGGCCGTCGTCGTCCGTGCGGCCCGACGCCCCGAGTCGCTGTCGGGTTCCGGCGCCTACCTCGCCGACCTGCGCGACCGGTCGGGAGGCGCGGCGCTGGTCCGGTCGGCGCTCGACGAGCACGGACGCCTCGACGGAGTCGTGGTCGCCGCGGGCGTCGTCGCCTTCGGAGCGGCGAAGGACCTCGACGACGACACGCTCGACGAACTCGTCGAGACGAACGCTCTCGGGCCCATCCGTCTGGTGCGCGCCGCGCACGCCGCCCTCGCGGAGTCCGCGGCGGCCGGTCGCGAACCCTTCGTCGTGACGATCAGCGGCGTCGTGTCCGAGGCCGCGACCGTGGGGATGGCCGCCTACTCGGCGTCCAAGGCGGCCCTGGCGGCCTTCGCGTCGGCCGCCGGACGCGAGTACCGGCGCGACGGCATCCGCGTGCTCGACGCGCGCCCGGGGCACACCGACACCGGCCTCGCCACGCGGGCGGTCGCCGGGACGGCGCCGGCGTTCGGTGCGGCCCTCGACCCGGACGCGGTGGCCGAGCGCATCGTGCGCGCGATCGTCGACGGCGAGAAGGACCTGCCCAGCTCGGCGTTCTCGAGCTGATCGACGACCGGCCCGACGCTGCTGCTAGCTGAACTCGTCGCCGACGAGCCGCAGCAGGTCGGCGAGCTGGGCCTGCTGGGCTGGCGAGAGAGAGTGCAACCTGGCGCTCTCGGCGTCGACCAGGCTCAGCATGGCGGCGTCGACCCGCGCGATGCCGTCCTCGGTCACGCGCACCAGCACACCGCGGCCGTCGCTCGGGTCGCCGTGGCGTTCGACCAGGCCGCGCTCGACCAGACGGTCGAGACGGTTGGTCATCGTGCCACTCGTGACCATGGTCGCCGTGACGAGGTGCTTCGGGCTGAGCTGGAACGGGTCGCCGGCCCGACGCAGCGCCGAGAGCACGTCGAACTCCCAGATCTCGAGGCCCGCGTGCGCGAACGCCTCGCTGCGGATGCGGTCGAGGCGCCGCGACAGGCGGCGGAGGCGCGAGAAGACGTCGAGGGGTGCGAAGTCGATGTCGGGGCGCTCGCGGGCCCAGGCGTCGATGATCAGGTCGACTTCGTCGTTCGTGGCCACGGTGCTGCGTTCCCATCGGTCGGTTTCGGACTCCTCATCTTCGTCCACCTGCCGGTGAATCGTCCGCACGGGTCGCCGGGGCGCCCTCGACGACGCGCTACTGGTACGTCACCAGGTCGGGCGTCGGCGACACGTCGGCCATAGTCTGCTCGGGGGAGAGCATCGGGGTGTCCTCGTCGTAGAAGTTCTTCCAGCCCCAGGCGACCCCGGCCGGAGCGCCGTCGTGCAGCGTGCGCCAGGTGGCCTGCTTGTCGGGCTGCGAGCCCTGGCCGTCGGCGTGGATCAGCGTGGCCAGCTCGGGTCGGGACGTGTCGATCGACGCCCGGTCGCGCAGCATGTCGAGACGGAACTGGTGCAGGACGAACATCTTCGGCGGCAGACCCTTCGAGGCCACGAGGTCGGCCAGCCACGTCGACACGGCGTTCACCTCGCTCGCCTCGACGCCGCCGATCTGGCGCAACGGCACCTGGTCGGCCTCGAGGCGCCATTCGGGGTCGAGCGCCAAGCCGACGTTCGGCCGCGACAGGAGCGACTCGTAGCGCTTCGCCTGGCTGAGGAAGTCCGCCCGACCCGGCTGCAGGTCGATCACCACGTACTGCCCCGCGGCGGCGGCCGCGTCCACGTAGGGCTCGATGTTCTCGACCGACAGCTCGTTCGAGTAGTCGCCGTCGTCCCCCGCGGCACCGGCGGCGACCGTCGCAATGACCTCGAGCATCGGCACCACGGGACGGTCGCTCGCCGCGTCGTAGCTCGCCGCGACGTCGGCGGCGCGCTGCACGGTCGCGGCGACGTCCTGCTCGCCGAGCACGCCGAGCGCCCCGGTGCCGGGCGCGCCGTAGAGCGCCACGAACCGTCGGTCGGGGAAGAACCGCTGGCCGCCGCCGGGCAGCTGTGCCCCGGACCGGGCCGCCGCGACCGACCACCCGGGGTCGCGCACCGCGGTGAACGTCGACCCGATCAACACCGTGTCGGTCGTCGTCGAGGCGTGCAGTGCGTCGATCGCCTCACCGGAGGACTGCAGGTCGACGACCCCGTCGGGCAGGGCCTGCACCTCGGCACCCGCGGCCCGTGCGGTGGCCGTGGCCGCGACGTCGTCGTCCCCTGCCACGACGGCGAGGACGTCGTCGAGGGGCGTCGCCGCGTCGGGCACGTCGACCGAGGAGGCGGTGGTCGCGATCTCGACTCCCGCCCCGTCGATCGCCCCCACGTCGCC
>NZ_JXQZ01000055.1 GCF_000878135.1 Frigoribacterium sp. MEB024 | reverse complement strand
AGCAGGCGCTCGTCGCCCGCGTCCGCGCCGCCGCCGTCGCCCGCTGACGGGCCGCCCATCGGCGGGCGGCCCGCTGACGGGTCGCTCGTGTTAAGAGCTTGTTTCGGGGCTGGACTCCGGGTGAACCATCCGGTTCACTGACGGCATGAAGCAGATCCGTCTCGGTGTGTTCGAAGTCGCCGGCCCCCAGGTCGGCGGCACCCTCAGCTGGTCCCACCCGCGCAGCGACTCGCTCGGCTACCACGGGCTCGACCTGTGGATCGGCATGGCCAAGCTGCTCGACCGGGCAGGCTTCGACTTCCTGTTCTTCGCCGACGGGTTCGGCTACCCGTCGATCGACGGCGACCTGCCCGAGACCGCGGCCCGCGGGGGCATCAACTTCCCCGGCATGGACCCCGCCCTGCTCATCCCGACCCTGGCCCGTGAGACCGAGCGCCTCGGCTTCGTCGTCACCTCGTCGACCGGCCTCGACCACCCCGTGCAGTCGGCACGCCGCTTCGCCACGCTCGACCACCTGACGGGCGGCCGCATCGGCTGGAACATCGTCACGGGCGCCTCGCAGAACACCGTCGCCGAGCTGTTCGGCCACGACGAGATGCGCGGGCACGACGCCCGCTACGACCAGGCGGACGAGTACGTCGACCTGGCCATGACGCTCTGGGAGGGCTGCTGGGAGGACGGCGCCTTCCGCGGTGACGCCGAGGCCGGCGTCCTCGCCGATCGCGACCGCATCCACCGGGTCGAGTTCGCCGGCGAGCACTTCCGATCGTCGGGCTACTTCACGGTCGCCCCCTCGCCGCAGCGGACGCCCGTGCTGTTCCAGGCCGGCACGTCCGACCGGGGCCGCGCCTACGCCGCGCGCAACGCCGAGTGCGTCTTCGTGCAGGGGACGACGGTGCCGAAGACCGCGGCGAACGTCGCCGACATCCGGGCCAAGGCGGCCGCCCTCGGCCGTGACCCCGAGTCGGTCAAGATCATGGTCGGGCTGACCGTCACGGTCGCCCCGACCCACGACGAGGCCGTCGCCCTGCGGAAGGAGTTCGACGACCTGCAGACCGACGAGGTCGTCGCCGTCCTCTACGCGGGCAACACCGGCATCGACCTGCTCTCGCTCGACCCGTCACGCGACCTGACCCAGCTGCAGGACGACGGCGGGCCCGTCGGGCAGATGGGTCAGAGCAACATCGACCGCTTCCTGCCGAAGGACGGCTCGCCGGCCCCGACCGTGCGCGAGATCCTCGACGACCTGCGCGGCAAGGGCACCCGCGGGCTCCAGCTGGTCGGCGACCCCGTCGAGGTCGCGGACGAGCTCGAGCGCCTGGTCGACGAGACCGACCTCGACGGCTTCCTGCTCGAGCCGATCTTCGGCACGGCCGACCTGGCCGACTTCGCCGACCTCGTCGTGCCCGAGCTGCGTCGCCGCGGCCGCATGCCGGCCGAGCCGGCCACGGGCACGCTGCGCGAACAGATGCTCGGCCGTCCCGGGCCGCACCTCTCGGCCGACCACCCCGGTGCACGCTTCGCGGTGGTGCCGGCGACGGTCTGAGGTCGTCCTCGCGTCGGCGGTGCGCCTCCTGCCGGGTGGTGCCCCGGAGGCGCGGCGCGGCTCGGGAGGCGCGCCGCGGCTCAGGAGGTGCGGGTCGCCCAGGCGCGGATCGCCGGGTACAGCTCGGGCAGCGTCGTCGCGCGGTGCGTCGGCCGGGCGTCCGGGGCCGGGAAGCGCTCGACCAGGGCGGTCGGCGATCCCTGGGCCGCGGCCGGCTCGAGGTCGTTCGCCCAAATGTCGCCCACGCTGAGCAGACGGTCGGGCCGGTCCTCGAGGCCCGCGTCGGCCCGGAGCCGGTCGAGCACGGCGGGCAGCCCGGACGGCTTGCGCGCGTCGGTGACGATCTCGTCGACGCGGTCGGCGAGCCCGAGCCGCTCGAGGGGCTGCACGACGCCGTGCTCGGGGGAGTTCGTGACGAGCACCACGTGCACGGCGTCGGACAGCGAGTCGAGCAGCTTGGCGAGCCCCTCGGGGGCCGTGGTCTCGAGGCGACCGTCGGCGAGGGCCGCGCGAGCCCCGGAGTAGGCGCCCGAGCGGGCCGTGTCGTCGACGCCCAGGGCTCGCGAGACCCGTTCGGCGACGACGTACCCGTCGGGGGAGCCGTCGGCGTGCGCGATCGCCTCGTCGACCCCGGCCGGCTCGTCGTCGAGCGGGCTGCCCACGAACCGGGCCAGGACCGCCTCGACCAACCGGGGCGGGTGTCGTTCGTCGGCCGCCGCGAGGGCCTCGTCGAGGAGGCGCGCGTAGGTCAGCACGGGACCGTCGCCCAGGCAGACCGTCCCGTCGAAGTCGAGCACGAGGACGTGGGTGGTGGTCATCCCCCGATCCTGCCCCACGTCACGCCGGACTGGGGGAGAGGCGGTGGTGCGGACGGCACGACTGGGAGCGCGCCAAGGAATGCTGTGGGCCGACTGTGCATTCCCTCCGCGTCGCCGCGGGCGCGATAGAACGGGAGCATGAGCAACGAGCAGGACACCACGCCCACCCCCGACGACCGCCCGCGCCCCGCGTACGGCGAGTACGCGCCGCAGGGCACGGGGCAGCAGCCCGCCGGTCAGCCGGCCTCGCCCGACCAAGGGCAGCAGCCGGGGCAGATGCCCGGTCAGCAGGGTGCACCGTACGGCCAGCCCGGCTATGGTCAGCCCGGCCCGCAGGCGACCCCGACGACGGGCACGGCCGGCCCCGGTGGCATCGGCGCCTTCGCCGGCGCGGGCTACCCCCAGGTGCTGGCCTCCTTCACCAAGTACGAGGACGCGCAGTCGGCCGTCGACCTGTTGTCCGACGAAGGATTCCCCGTCGAGAGCGTCTCGATCGTCGGGCACGACATCCGCACCGTCGAGAACGTCTCGGGTCGCCTGACCTCGGGCAAGGCCGCCGGACGCGGCGCCGGTGGCGGTGCCTGGTTCGGCCTGCTGCTCGGACTGCTGTTCGGCATCTTCGCCCCGAGCGCCGCCTGGATCGGCGTGCTGCTCGTGGCCGTCGGCCTCGGCGCCCTGTGGGGTGCCCTCTGGGGCTTCGTCGGCCACAAGATGCTGCGCGGTCGCCGCGACTTCTCGTCGGTCCGCACCATGGAGGCCGGTCGGTACGAGGTGCTGGTCCGCGGCGAACTCGCCGCCCGGGCGCACCAGACGCTGGCGCAGGGTCGCAAGGTCGCCTGACCGCCGCTCGCCGCGCCTCCTCGGTGCCGCTCTTCCGCGCCCGCCCCGTTCGTCGGGGCGGGCGCGGTCGTGTGTCTCCGGCCGTCGCCCTGTCGTTGGGGCACCAATCGTTGGTAGACTAACGATCATGACGAGACCCGAGCGGAATCACGACCACGGCAGCAGGTTCGGCGACCTGGTCGAGCGCATGAACGCCCGGCTGCGGCCCTACATCGGCGGCGCCCAGCTGGGGTTGAAGAACGAGGCCCCGGCGGTCGCGCCGCAGCACGGCGGTGTCTGCCCGCTCTGCGGTGCGCCGATGGACGAGCACGTCGTCGACCGCACGGGCGTCCGCACCATGGTGCACTGCCCGGCGCCTCGGGCATGAGTGCCGCCGGCGTCGCGGACCCGCTCGAACTCGAGAGCCAGATCTGCTTCGCGCTCTCGGTCGCGTCGCGGGGCGTCGTGGCGGCCTACCGTCCGGCGCTCGAGCCTCTCGGGCTGACGCACCCGCAGTACCTCGTCATGCTGGCCCTCTGGCAGCACGCACCACTCTCGGGTCGTGAGCTCAGCCGCCTGCTGCGGCTCGACCCGGGGACGCTCAGTCCGCTGCTGAAGCGGCTCGAGGCCCAGGGGCTGTTGACCCGCGGGCGACGGGCCGACGACGAGCGGGCGCTGTCGATCGAGCTGACCCCGGCGGGTGCCGCCCTGAGGCGCGAGGCCGAGAGCATCCCCGGGCGCATGATGGCGCGGCTCGGCGTGACGCACGACGAGCTCGTCGTGCTGCACCGCACGATGACGAAGTTGATCGTCGCGGCCGACGCCGAGGGTGACTGACCCCGTCGGTCTCCGGCGCGCCTCAGCGCAGTGGCGCGGGCACGGTCGCCGAGCGCGACCACACGACGTCGACGGTCCGTCCGAGGACGCGGGTGGCGATCTCGCCGGCCAGCGCCTCGCGGAAGTGCGTCGCGGCCCGCTCGTCCGAGACGACGACGTCGACCCGCAGGCCCGCGAGCTCGTCGGTCACCAGGGCCGGGCCGTCGGCGAACCGGACGAGGTACTGGTGGTCCTTCACGGGCACGTTCTCGTAGTGGTCGCGGAGGCTCTTCTCGAGCAGGCGGACCGAGTGGATTCCGTCCTTCGGCTTCACGAGTGCGCTGAGCGAGATCATGCGTCGATGCTCCACCCCGGGGGCGACCGGGGCGTGAACGGGACGTGACGGGCGCCTGTGCGTCCACCGCGCCTCCTCGGTGTGTCAGCCGTGAGCGACGTGCGGGTGTGAGCGGCGTCCGGGGCTGTCGCCCGGTCGAGCTGGGCCGTTCCCGACCGGCCGGAGGGTCCGGGACATGCCGAACCCGACCAGCCGGAGGGTCCGGGACGTGCCGAACCCGACCAGCCGGAGGGTCCGGGACGTGCCGAACCCGACAGGGACGGGCCGACGCGCCGTCTGGGAGGCGCATCGGGCGGCGTGTCGTGGTCGTGTGGTCGCGAAGTGCACAGCGGACGAGAGGGGCCGGCCGGCATTCGGCGTGAGGGCGGGAGGCGCGGGTCAGGGCGCGGGGGAGCCGCCGGACTCGGCGACGAACTCGTCGACGGTCGTGTCGATCAGCCGCCATGAGCGGGAGAAGGCGGCGTCCGCGTCGCCGGCCCGGATCGCGAGGGCCAGGTCGAGGTGCAGCTCGGCCGCCGCGGGCGTGTAGTCGGTGATGGTGAACCGGCGTTCTTCGGTCCGGGTGCGCAGCAGGGCCTCGACGGTCGAGGCGAAGTGGCCGATGACGTCGTTGCCCGAGCCGCGCAGCACGGCCGTGTGGAACTCGACGTCGGCCTCGAGGTAGGCGCGACCGTCCCCGGACGCGGCGGCGGCGACCATGGTGCGGGCGGCGTCCTCGACGGCGGAGGCCTGGTCGGGGGTGAACGCCAGCGCGCTCAGCCGGGCCGCGACCGGCTCGAGGCCGAGCCGCAGCTCGAGCAGTTCGCGCATCTGGACGAAGTACTCGGGGCTGCGACCCCGCCAGAGGATGATCTGCGGGTTCATGAGGTCCCACGAGGTGCGCGGGAGCACCTGCGTGCCGATGCGCTGGCGCGGCTCGACCATGCCGAGCGACTGCAGCACGCGCAGGGCCTCGCGCAGCACCGAGCGTGACACCGTGAAACGGACGGCCAGGTCGTCGAGGTTCAGGATGGAGCCCACGGCCAGTCGACCGTCGACGATCTCGGTGCCGAGGACGTCGACCACCCGGGCGTGCAGACCGCGTTCTCGTGATGAAGAGAGACCGGGTGTCATCGTCGACTCCTAGGGGAGAGGGGGGTGGAAAGGAGGGGTGGCGCGGTCGTGGTGACTGTGGCACACTCCATAAGTCTGATTATTCACACTAATCAGACTCGTCTGCGAGACAAGACTGCCAGACATCCGTCGGGCGCAGCCGGACGACAACCCCACGGGCTCCGGCCCACGACGAAGAGGTCGCAGTGAAGCGTCCTCGGAAGGACGCGACGGAATGCACCTCCTCGCAGCGGCCACGGCCGCCCCCACGCCCTCGGGCACCGACGCACAGTTGATCATCGCGGCCCTCGTGGGCATCGTCGTGATCGTCGGCCTCATCACCTGGCTGAAGGTCCACCCCTTCCTCGCGCTGCTGCTCGGCGCCGTCGGGGTCGGCATCGGTGCCGGCCTCGCCCCCGGCGACGCCGTCACGAGCTTCGGCACCGGCTTCGGCTCGACCATGACGAGCGTCGGCATCCTGATCGGACTCGGCGCGATGTTCGGCAAGCTGCTCAGCGACTCGGGCGGAGCCGACCGCATCGTCGACACCCTGATCTCGCGCTCGTCCCAGAAGGCGCTGCCCTGGGTGATGGCCCTGATCGGCGCGCTGATCGGCCTGCCGATGTTCTTCGAGGTCGGCCTCGTGCTGCTGATCCCGGTCATCGTGCTCGTCGCCCGCCGCTCGGGCCTGCCGCTCATGCGCATCGCGATCCCGGCGCTCGCCGGACTCTCGGCGATGCACGCCCTCGTGCCCCCGCACCCCGGCCCGCTGCTCGCCGTCTCGACCGTGGGCGCCGACCTCGGCCTGACGCTCGGCCTCGGCGTGCTCGTCGCGATCCCCACGGTCATCGTCGCCGGCCCCTTGTTCTCGAAGCTCGCCGCGAAGTGGGCGCCCGTGCCGGTCCCCGACCTCTTCGTCTCGAAGGAGGAGGACGGCGGCGAGGGCTCGGCCCGCAAACGCCCCAGCTTCGCGAACGCCCTGGTCGGCATCCTGCTGCCCGTCGTGCTGATGCTCGCCCGGTCGATCCGCGAGGCGGCGCTGCCGACCGCCACGGGCACCTGGGTCGACCTGCTCGAGTTCCTCGGGACGCCCATGGTCGCGCTGACCGTCGCCGTGCTCTACGCGATGGTCTTCTACGCCCGCGCCGGGGGCATGGACAAGGCCGCCGTGTCGAAGACGCTCGGCTCGTCGCTGCCCGACGTCGCCGGCATCCTGCTGATCGTCGGCGCCGGCGGCGGGTTCAAGCAGGTGTTGATCGACACCGGCATCGGCACCGTGATCGGCGACGCCGTCTCGGAGTCGGGCGTCAGCGTCCTGCTCGTCGCCTGGGTCGTCGCGGCCCTCGTGCGCGTCGCGACCGGGTCGGCCACCGTCGCCACGGTCACGGCCGCCGGCATCATGGCCCCGCTCGCCGCCGACATGTCCACCCCCGAGGCCTCGCTGCTGGTGCTCGCCATCGGTGCGGGCTCGGTCTTCCTGTCGCACGTGAACGACGCCGGCTTCTGGCTGATCAAGGAGTACCTCGGCACCACGGTCGGCCAGAACTTCAGGACCTGGAGCCTGATGGAGTGCGTCCTCAGCCTCACGGCCCTCGCCGGGGTCATGCTCGCGAGCGTGTTCATCTGATGCCCGTCCTCGAGAACGCGGACCGCGCCTCCTCGGGTGCCGCGACGACCGCAGGAGGCACGGTGCCGACGGGCGGGCCCTACGCCGCCGATCCCGTGCTCGTCGTCATGGGCGTGTCGGGTTCGGGCAAGTCGACGGTCGCGGCCCTGCTCGCCGAGCGGCTCGGCTGGGACTCGTACGAGGGCGACGACCTGCACCCCGACGAGAACGTCGCGAAGATGGCGGCCGGCACCCCGCTCGACGACGACGACCGGGCTCCGTGGCTCGACACCGTCTCGTCCTGGATCGTCGAACACGCCATGGCGGGCGTGCCGGGCGTCATCACCTGCTCGGCGCTGAAGCGGAAGTACCGCGACGTGCTGCGCGAGCACAACGTCGTCTTCGTGTACCTGCGCGGCAGCCGCGACCTGCTCGGCGACCGCATGGCCGCCCGCGAGGGCCACTTCATGCCGACCGCACTGCTCGACTCGCAGGTCGCGACGCTCGAACCGCCCGAGGCCGACGAACGCCACGTCGTGGTCGACGCCGGCCGATCGCCCGAGGACGAGGCCGACGACGTGATCCGGGCGCTGGGACTGACGCCGGTCGCCTGAGCCGATCCGCACCTCCTGCGGTCCGGCGCGTTCACCCGGTGGACGCCGGGGGTTCGCCGGGCCGCC
Organism: Frigoribacterium sp. MEB024; assembly: GCF_000878135.1. Lineage (GTDB taxonomy): Bacteria > Actinomycetota > Actinomycetes > Actinomycetales > Microbacteriaceae > Frigoribacterium. The sequence continues at coordinate 6,763 of NZ_JXQZ01000055.1, read as the reverse complement.
ACCCGCCCTGCCTAAGCTCGCGGCGTGCACCGGAGGCCGGGCGCGAAGGGTGGGACGATGTCGAGGGCGACGCAGGCGAGGCGGCTGCGGGCCGACCCGATGCGCCCCGTGCTCGACGGTCACGACGTGTGCCTCGATCCGCCGGCGACGGCGCAGGTCTGGCTCGGCACCGGGCTCGGCTTCAGCGAGATCGCGGTGCCCGGCGTGCGCCTGGCGCGGGGGGACGCCCTGATCGCCGTCGAGCTCGCCGCCGTCGGCCCGGACGAGGTGCACTCGCTCACCGGGCGGGGTGCGGCGTCCCTGCCCGTGGTGCCGGGAGGCTCGGCGGTCGGGCGGGTCGTCGAGGCCGACGAGCACGCGCGAGCACACGACGGCCGGCGGCTCCGGCCCGGCATGCGCGTGGTCTGGTCGCGCACGGTGGCCTGCGGGCGGTGCGTCCCGTGTCACCGGGGCCTGGCCTCGGCGTGCGTCTCGGGGGAGCGGTACGGCGAGGAGCGCACGCGGCGCAGCTGGCAGTTGTCCGGCACGGTCGCGAGCCACGTGCACCTGCGCCGGGGGACCACCGTGGTGGTCGTCACCGACGACGTACCCGCCGCCGTGCTCGCCCCGGTGGCGGGAGTCACCGCGACGGCCGCGGAGGTGCTGCACCGCGCCTCCTCGGTGCTCGGGCTCTCGGGGGTGCCGTCGCTCGCGGGGCAGGTCGTCGTCGTGTCGGGGGCGGGTGCCGTCGGACTGGTCGCGACGGCGATGGCCACCGACGCCGGGGCGCGCGTCGTGGTCGTCGACCCCGAGGAGGCGCGGCGCGAGCGGTCGCGCTCGTTCGGCGCCGTCGCCGTGGCCGACCCCGCGGCGTCGACCGGGCCGCACGTCCTGTCTCGCGTGCTGGCGACGGTGGACCGGTCGGGGCGTCACCGCACGGTCGGGCTCGCGTTCGACGGGGTCGCCGGGGCGTCGACCCTGGTCGGACAGATGGCCGTCGGGGGAGTCGTGGTGCTGGCGGGGGCGGCGGCGGTGGCGGCGGGCGGTCGGGAGGTGAGCGTGAGCGGCGCCCGGCTGGTCGACGAGCTCGTGACGGTCACCGGCGTGCGCGACGCCGAGCCCGCGCGGCTGGATGCGTCCGTGGCGTGGGCGTCCGAGGCGTGGCGGCGGTGGCCGCTCGAGTCGCTCGTCGGCAGGACGATCCCGCTGGCCGAGGTGGGCGAGGCGCTCGCCGCGGCGGGCGCGGACGAGGGGCTGATCGGGGTCGGCGGCGGGTCCACCACGCGATGAACCCCGCTCCGTGCCGCGCACCCCGTTCCTTCGTGGTCCATGGCTCGGAACGGGGTGGGCGGCGGCGGCGTCAGGAGGCGCGGCTCAGCCGGTACAGGACGTGGGGCCGCAGCGCGTGGCCGGGCGGCAGCGCGGGGTGCTCGAAGTCGTCGGCGGGGTCGTGCGTCATGCCGAGGCGGAGCATCACGCGGCGGGACGGTTCGTTGACCGCCGCCGTGAAGCTGATCAGGGCGGGCAGGTCGGCGCCGGACGGGTCGAACGCGAACCGGACGGCCTCTCGGGCGGCTTCGGTGGCGAAGCCCTGACCCCAGGCCTCGCGGGCGACGAAGAACCCCGTTCCGAACGATGAACCCCGAAGGAACGGGGTGCATCGCTCGGAACGGGGTTCGAGGGGAGGCGCGGTGCGGCGGCGCGCGTCAGCGGCGGTCGCGCGGGCGACGCAGCCGCAGGGCGATCCCGAGCGCCACGATCAGGAACGCCGCGAGGGCGATGCCGATCCACTCGCCCGAGCCGGTCCAGGCGAGCCCGGCCGGCGACGCCACGACGGTGCCGCCCGAGCCGGAACCCGAGCCGGAACCCGAGCCCGAGCCGCTGCCCGGCCCGCCACCACCCGGCGTGCCGGGCGTGCCGGCACCGGGCGTGCCGGCACCGGGGGTCCCGCCACCCGGGGTCCCGCCACCCGGCGTCCCGGGGTCGCCCGGCGCCGCCGCGGCGAGCACCGTCAGGGTGGCCCGGGCGAGCTGTCCCGTCCCCTCGAGCTCGACGACGTGCGCGCCCGGCTCGAGGTCGGCCGGCACGACGAACCGCAGCACGCCGACGCCGGCCGCCGTGGCCGTCGTGGCGCCGATCGACTGTGGCTCCGAGTACACGGTGCCCGCGAGGTCCTCGCCGGCGACGAAGCCGGTCGCCGTGATCGACACCGTGTCGCCCGGGCGGGCGGTCGCGGGGTCGAGCGTGCCGGGCACGACGTCCTTCGTCGGTTCGACGACACCCAGGTCGATGCCGAGCACCGAGGCGAACCGGGCGAGCGCCACGTCGGGCAGCCCGCGCTGCAGCGCGTTCTCGGCGTAGGCCGTCAGGGCCGCCGATCCGTCGACCGCCGTGCCGTCGACCATCGCCTGCTGGGCGAGGTCGCGCGCGACCGACACGAGGTCGTCGGCCGTGGCCATCGTGCCGAGGTCGGTCCCGGCGAACGGGGTGACCGCGGCGAGCAGGAGGCGCAGCGCGGCGGCGGCGTCCGTCACCGCACCGTCGCCGTCCCACACGTCGGCGTCGAGCACGGCCTGCACCGCGGCACGGGACGCGCCCTCGGGCAGGGAGGCGACCAGCGCCTCCAGACGCTCGCGGGCACCGTCGGTGCGCAGACCCCAGCCGTACGGGTAGAGCGGTTCGTAGTCGGCGTCGCCGACGTTGATCGGCACCTGGTCGGCACGGGCCGCCCAGGTCACGGGCAGGCGACCGGTGAACGGCCGGTCGCCGAACAGCACGTCGGCGACGCCGGCGCCCTCGGAGCCCGGCAGCGACGATGCAACGACCGCGTCGGCCACGCTCACGACGTCGCCCAGCAGTTGCGGGCGGCCCGAGACGACCAGCACCACGCACGACTCGGTGGCGGCGCAGACCTCGTCCACGATCGCCTGGTCCGAGGCCGTCAGCGACAGGCTCGAACCGTTGTTCGGCACGTCGCCCTGGCCCTCGGCGTACGGACGTTCGCCGACCACGACGACGCCGGTCTGACCCGCGTCGATCGGTGCCGAGGCGTCGGGGCTCAGCGTGACCGACGCCCCGGGCGCGACCTCGCGGATGCCCTCGGCGATGCTCGTGCCGGTCGTCGTGTCACCCGATCCGCCTTGCCAGCTGATCGTCCAGCCGCCCATCTGGCGGCCGAGGTCGTCGGCGCTGGAGCCGGCCACGTACAGGTCGGCGTCCGCGGCCAACGGCAGCGCGCCTCCGGCGTTCTTCAGCAGCACCTGCGACTCGCCGGCGGCCTGACGGGCGACGGCGCGGTTCGCGGCCGAACCGACGCCGTCGACGTTGGTGCGGTCGGCGAACGGCTGCTCGAACAGGTTGAGGTCGAACTTCTGCGTGAGGATGCGACGCACGGCGTCGTCGACCCGCGACTCGGCCACGTCGCCCGAGCGGACGGCCGCCACGATCGCGTCGATGAACGCGCCGTAGTTGTACGGCGCCATCGCCATGTCGAGCCCGGCGTTCACCGAGCGCACGGCCTTGTCGGCGTAGCTGCCGCCGGGCAGCTTGTCGATGCCCTCCCAGTCGCTGATCAGGAAGCCCTGGAACCCCAGGTCGCCCTTCAGCAGGTCGTTGTTCAGTGCCGCGTTCTCGTGCATGCGCACGGGCCCGTCGCCCAGGTCGACCGCCGAGTACGACGGCATGATCGTGCCCACGCCCGCCTCGAGGGCCGGCAGGTACGGGTCGACGTGCAGCCGGGTGAAGTCCTCGAGCGAGTCGGCGTTCGTGACGCCCTGGTCGATCGGGTACGCACCCGTGCCGGCCACGGACTCGTCATAGCTCGTGCCGCCGTCGCCGGCCCAGTGCTTGGCCGTCGCGAGCACCTCGTCGGCGCCGCCGATGTCGGTCGGGTCCTCGCCCTGCAGGCCGATCACCGACGGGGCGGCGAAGGTGCGCACCAGGTCGGGGTCCTCGCCGAACGACTCGTAGCTGCGGCCCCACCGCTCGTCGCGCGAGACGCAGAGGCAGGGGGCGAAGGTCCACGGCACGCCGGTCGCCCGCACCTCGGTCGCGGTGACCTCGGCGATGCGCTCGACCAGGGCCGGGTCGCGGGTCGCACCGAGGCCGGTGTTGTGCGGGAAGATCGTCGCGCCCACCACGTTGCTGTGGCCGTGCACGGCGTCCACGCCGTAGACCATCGGGATCTGCAGCCGCGTCGACAGTGCCTCGCGCTGGTACGCGTCGACCATGTCGGCCCACGCCACCGCGGTGTTGCCCTCGGGCACCGAGCCGCCACCGCTCAGCAGCGAGCCGAGCGCGCGTCTGCTGACGTCCTGGGGCGACGACAGGCCGAGCCGCTCGGCCTGCGCCATCTGCCCCACCTTCTCGTCGAGCGTCATGCGGCCGAGCAGGTCGGCGACGCGGTCGGCCGTCGGCAGCGACGGGTCGAGGTACGGCAGGTCGTGCGCGCCGATCACGACGCGCGGACCGTCGCCCACCTTCGCCGTGGTCGACGCCAGCGAGACCGCGAACTCCTTCGACTCGGCGGCCCCCGAGGAGGCGCGGGTCGACACGGTCACGGACTGCGCCGTCCCCGAGGCGGTCCCCGCCGCGAAGGTCACGGTGCCCGAGGCCGCGTCGTAGTCGGTGCCCTCGACGGCCGTGCCGTCGGCGGTCGACCAGTCGACCGCCACGTCCGACGCCAGGGGCTCGTCACCGGCCGTCGTCACCGTCAGCGGGATCTCGGCCGATCCGCCCGCGTCGACGAGGTAGACGTCCTGCGACGGGTCGACCGTGACGGACGCGGCGCTCGCCGGGGTGCCGTAGAGCTGCGTGTCGTCGATGGCGTAGCCGACCGGGGCGGGCGTGCCCGGCGTGAAGGTGAACGAGTAGCCGAACGCGCTCGTCAGGTCGAGCGTGCCGTTCGTCGTCGCCGCGTCGCCCGGCTGGTAGCCCGACGGGGTGAACGCCGAGAACGGCAGTTCGACGAGCTTCCAGCGGCTGGTGCTGCTGCCCCAGTTGTCCTTGAAGGTCGTCGCCCACAGTTCGCTGGTCTCGGCGCCGTCGCCGCCGGCCGGGTCGCCGTCCTTGATCTCGACCTTGATGTCGGCACCCGCCGTCGGCGAGGCCGGGTTGTTCGCCTGCGAGGCGTACCACCAGAAGCGCAGGCCCTGGTAGCTCGACCAGTCCTGGCTGTCGGCCAGGTTGTGGCTGAGCCCGCCGTAGCCGCCGGCGGGGATCGACGAGGTACCGCTCAGCACGTGGTTGTCGGCGCGGCCGTCCCGCTCCTGCACGGTGACGTCGCGGCTGATCGTGGGCTCGAGCGGGGCGGGGGAGCCCCAGGTGAAGAAGCCGACCGGGTCGGTCGTCGTGCCGAGCGGGACGTCGCCCTCGAAGTCCTCGATCATCGTCGCGCGCTCGAACAGCGCGACGTCGTCGAACTGCCAGGTGCCCGCGCCGAGGGGGGTCAGGGTGACGGCGAAGCCGGTCGAGGCCGACGGGTCGAAGCGCAGGTCGCTCGACGGCTGGCCCTTCTGTCGCAGGTCGGCGAACAGGACGCTGACCTGCTTCCAGTCGGTGCTGTCGTCGACGACGGTCTGCTCGAAGAGGGCGCCGTCGCCGTTCTTCAGCTCGTAGCGGAGGGGCAGGCCCGAGGCGGCTCCCTTGAACCAGAACGAGAAGCCGTCGTGGTCGCTCCAGTCGGCGGCGGGGACGTCGTGCGAGAACCCGAACCAGCTCTCGGCGGTGGTCGGGCCGGCGACGGTGGCGCGCAGGGCCTGGTCGCCCGTCGATCCCTCGCGCTGCGCCTCCACGGTGTCGAGCACCGGGGTGACGGCGGGGCTCTGGCCCCAGCCGAAGTACCCGGTGGGTACGCCGCCCTCGAAGTCGTCGAGCACGGTCGTCGCGCCGACGTTCGGCAGGGCGCCCGTCGGGGTGAGCGTCACGGTGAGGGTGGCGCGCGTGCCGACGACGGTCGGGTCGCTCGGCTCGGACGCCGTCAGCTCGACGGACTTGCGAGGCGTGAGGGCGCCCGTCGAGGTCGTGACGAGGTCCACGGAGGCACTGGTCTCGCCGGGTGCGAAGGTGACGGTCTCGTCGAGGACCGCGTAGTCGATGCCTGCCGTGGCCGTGCCGCCGGTGGAGCGCACGCGGACCGTGACCGGCTCGTCGCTCGGACCGGTCAGGCTGAGGCCGGCGGTCAGGGTCTGGCCGGCCGCGACGGTCGCGGTCGACCGGTCGAAGGTGACCGAGCGGGTCTCGGCCTCGCCGAAGACCTGCAGGCCGAAGGCCGAGTAGCCGTAGAAGTGGGGGCGGGCCGGGTCCCAGGTCGCCGCCGAGCGCTGCAGCATGCTGACCCGGACGTAGCGGGCGTCGGTCGGGGTGGACAGCGTGACGTCGTCGCGCCCGCCGTCGCTCGTGACGGTCTGTGCCGTGGTCCAGCTCGTGGGCAGGGTCGGATCGCCCGACGTGACGTCGACCGTGTAGTCGGTCGCGTACGAGGACTCCCAGTCGAGGCCGATCGCGTCGACGCGGGCGGTGCCGCCGAGGTCGACGATCACCGACGCGGTGAACTCGACGTCCTCGTCGGGGCCGTTGCCGCTGGCCCAGCGGGTCGCCGGGTCGCCGTCGATCAGGGCCTCGGCGGGGAACGTGCCGTCTCCGTCGGCCTGGCTCGCCGAGGCGGTCACCGTGCCGAAGCGGGCGAGGTCGACCGGCGCGGCCTGCGCGGCGATCGCGGGCAGGCCGCTGAGCAGCAGGGCCGCGGCGGCCGTCCCGGCAGCGAGCGCGAGGCCGCGTGGGGAGC
>NZ_JXQZ01000054.1 GCF_000878135.1 Frigoribacterium sp. MEB024 | reverse complement strand
GCGGTCCCCGTCGCCGCGGTCCCCGTCGCCGCGGTACCCGTCGCCGCGGTACCCGTCGCCGCGGTACCCGTCGCCGCGGCGGCTGCTGCCGCACCGGCCACCCCGGCCCCCACGCGCGTCGGGCGCCACGCCGCCCCCTGACCGCCACCCGTGGGCGAGGATGCACCACGTCCGCGTCGTCGAACCACCCGAGTGCGTGGTTCGACGGCGCGACGGTGGTGCGACCGTCACGCCGTCAGGCTCGCCGCGGCCCCTTCCGCTGCTTCAGCCACAGCACGAGCACGAAGCTGAAGATCACGAGCACCATCCACGAGCCGATCTTGCTCGGGTGCACGAGGCTCCAGCCGTCGGCCTGCGAGGCGTAGGTCCAGGCACCGAGCAGGGTCGCGGCGTTCTCGGCGACCCAGATGAACAGCCCGATCAGGGCGAACGACACGAGCAACGGCATGCGGCGGTCGACGCCCCGCACGCGGAACGTCACCGACCGCCGGGCGATCAGCAGCGCGGCGACGCCGAGCAGCGCCCAGCGCAGGTCGGTGATCCAGTGGTTCGTGAAGAAGTTGACGTAGAAGCCGACCGCGACGGCCATGGTCGCCACCATCGGCACGGGGTCGACGCGGAGGTCGAGCCGGCGCCACGCCTGGCAGATGTAGCTCGCGACCGCCGCGTACATGAAGCCGCTGTAGAGCGGCACGTCTCCCAGGCGCAGCACGCCGGGCTCCGGGTACGACCACGATCCGATCGCCACCTTGAACACCTCGAGCCCGAGACCCAGGACGTGGAAGACGCAGATGACGAGCAGTTCGTCCCGGGTCTCGAGCCGCGTCACGACGAGCGCGACCTGCACGAGCAGGCACCAGATCAGCAGGGCGTCGTAGCGCGGGATGCCCACGTCCACCACGCGGGTCACGGCGAGCCCCGCGAAGATCGCGACGGCGAACGCGCACGAGAGGGCCTGGGCGCGGCCGAAGGCCAGCAGGTCGAGCAGGGACTCGCGCGCGCGGGCGGCGCGACCCAGGCGGCGACGCGGGACGATCTCGGCGGCGGACACCGCGCCTCCTCGGTTCGTCGTCGGTGCGGGCCGGGTGGCCGCACCGTCGCCCCGACGGGTGCGACCTCGTCCACGCTACGAACCCCGAGGAGGCGCGGCGTCCGCCCCGAGGACCACCCGCCTCCCCCGCGGGTCGCGTCCCCGGACACGCGAGAGCCCCCTCGCCGGGGGCGAGGGGGCTCTCGTGGGGTGCTCGTCGGCGTCCCGCGCTGCGGGCCGCTGGTACGCACCGTCGACGGGCCGGGCGTCAGCCCGTCCGAAGTCGTGCACCGGGCCGGGGCCCGGGACGGTCAGATCTGGTCGTCGTCCACCAGGCCCGCCACGAAGGGGTAACGGTCGGCCACGTACTCGTGGAGGTCGGGGTGGACGAGGGTGTCGAGCGAGGGAAGCGAGGAGGTCATGGTCGGGCCGTTCAGTCGAGGTCGTCGGTGTCGTCGAGTGCCGTGTCGAAGTAGGACACGTGGTCGCCGACCTGATCGGCGAGGATGCGCTGTGCGAACGTCATCGTGCCCGCCTCAGGCCGACATCGCGTGAGCCGGGGCGGCCACGAGGAAGTCGGCGTAGGTGGGCTCGTCGACCCGGGGGACGGCCGAGACGGCTGCCGAGATCGGTGCGGCGAGGGCGACGGCCGCGACACGCGCCCGACGGCGACGGGGGTAGGTCTCGATGCGGACGGCCGGCACGCGGGGGTCGCGGCGGTAGAGACCGGCGTCGACGCGACCGGTGGTCGGGCGGGTCGTCGCGGGGCGGGCCGAAGCGACCGTTCCGCGGACGAGGGAGACGAGTTGCTCGTGGCCGAGGCCCTGGAGCGAGGCGCTGCTGGTGTTCATGTTCTTCTCATTTCTGGCGACCCTGCGTCACCTGAGGAACCTGCTGGAACTGCGGGCACCGCCCGTGAAGTCGGTGCCCGTACCGCCGTGAACCGGTACGTCCATCACTGTGACAGGTGGATTGCTAGATGAACTAGCCAGATCGGGAAGAGTGCGCATTGCGGACATGGCTCGGTCGACTCCTGATCAATCTGCGTTCGTCTTCGTTTTTCTGCTTTTGTCTTGTTTTATCTGTGGAACCGACGTACAGTCGGCCCACACGGCACGGAACACCGCCGAACGGACACCAGCAGCACCGGCACCAGCAGCACCGCGAGACGACGAGGAGGTCGCATGTACGCCACCGAACGGCACGAGTCGATCGCCGAAGCCCTGCGCTCGGCCGGTCGGGTGTCGGTCAGCGACCTCGCCCTGCGCCTCGACGTCACGGCCGAGACGGTCCGCCGCGACCTCGACGCCCTCGAGCAGGCCGGTCTGCTGCAGCGCGTGCACGGCGGTGCCGTCGCCGCCGGCCGCTCCAGCGTCAGCGAGCTGAGCCTGAGCGAGCGCGAGACCCGACACAGCCCCGAGAAGACGTCCGTCGCCCAGGCCGCCGCGCACCTCGTGCCCCCGACGTTCACGGGGTCGATCGCCCTCGACGCCGGCACCACCACGGCCGCCGTCGCCGCCGAGCTCGCCCGCTGGGCCCCGGCGACACCCGGTACCGTCCTCACCGTCATCACCAATGCCGTCCCGATCGCGGCGCTGCTGCAGCACAGCCCCCACGTCGACCTGCACCTGCTCGGCGGACGCGTCCGCGGCCTGACCAGCGCCGCCGTCGGCACGAGCACGGTCGAGCAGATCCAGGCCCTGCGACCCGACATCGTCTTTGTCGGCGCGAACGGCCTCAGCGCCGGCTTCGGCCTGTCGACCCCCGACGAGTTCGAGGGCGCCGTCAAGTCGGCCTACGTCCGCGCCGGGCGTCGCGTCGTCGCCGTGGTCGACCAGACCAAACACGGCGAGGAGGCGCTGGTGCGGTTCGCGCGCCTGGCCGAGATCGACACCGTGGTCACCGACGCGCTCCCCGCGCCCGACCTGGGCGAGGCGCTCGAGCTCGCCGACGTCGAGGTGATCGTCGCATGAGCGCCTCGACCCCCGCGCCCCGCCCCGTCGTGGCCCCGCTCGACCCCGCACCGCTGCCAGGAGGCACCCGCATGATCCTCACCGTCACCGCGAACCCCTCGCTCGACCGCACGATCGAGCTGCCGGGCACCCTGCAGCGGGGTGCGGTGCAGCGCTCGGTCAGCACGACCGACGAGCCCGGCGGCAAGGGCGTCAACGTGTCCCGGGCCCTCGCGGCGTCGGGCGCCGAGACCGTGGCCCTGCTGCCCGGCTCCCTCGACGACCCGGTCCTCGTCGCCCTGCGCGAGCGGGGCGTGCCGACCGTCAACCTGCCGATCGGGCAGCGCCTCCGGGCCAACGTCACCCTGACCGAGCCCGGCGGCACGACCACCAAGATCAACGAGCTCGGCCCCGACCTCGGCTCCCACGTGGACGAACTCACCGCCCTCGTCGTCGAACACGCGGCCCTCGCCTCGTGGCTGGTGCTCGCGGGCTCGCTGCCGCCCGGCCTGCCGACGACCTGGCTGGCCGACGTCGTCCGGGCCGTGCGCGCCTCCTGCGGTGACGCCGCCCCGCGCATCGCGGTCGACTCGTCGGGCGAGCCCTTCGCGGCCCTGATCGCGTCGGGCGTCGGCATCGACCTCGTGAAGCCCAACGCCGACGAGCTCGCCGAGATCGTCGGCGGCGACCCCGAGGCGTACGAGGCCGACCCGGCCTCGGCCGTCGCCGGAGCCCGACGCCTGCGCGAACTCGGCGTCGAGACCGTGCTGCTCACCCTCGGCAGCGCGGGCGCCCTGTTGATCGACGACGAGGGCTCGTGGTTCGCCGCCGCCCCCGTCATCACCGCCCTGAGCACGGTGGGCGCCGGCGACTCGTCGCTGTCGGGCTACCTGCTCGCCGAGACGGCCGGGGCCCCCGCCCCGGCCCGCCTCGCCCAGGCCGTCGCGTCCGGGGCCGCCGCCGCGGCCCTGCCCGGCAGCATCGTCCCCCGCCTCGACCAGACCTTCCCTGACGACATCGACGTCGTCCCGGTGGCCCCCGCGGCCGTCGGGCACCTCTGAGCAGCGTCGCCCAACCCCAAGGAGCAGAACAGCATGTCATCCCTCATCAGCACCGACCTCGTCGGTCTCGACGAAGACCTGGGCGGCACGTCGACCGACGTCATCCGCGCCCTGGCCGCGCGCGTCGCCGCCTCGGGCCGCGCCGGCTCGGCCGACTCGCTCGCCGACGACGCCATCAAGCGTGAGGCCTCGGTCGGCACCGGCGTCCCCGGCGGCATCGCGATCCCCCACGCGCGGTCGGCCTCGGTCACCGAGCCCACCCTCGCCTTCTCGCGGCTCGCCCGCACGGTCGGCTTCGGCGCCCCCGACGGCGACGCCGACATCGTCTTCATGATCGCGGTGCCCGAGGGCGCCGACGGCGACCACATGACGGTCCTCTCGACCCTCGCCCGCGCCCTCATCCGCGACGACTTCACCGCTGCCCTCCGCGCCGCGAAGACGCCCGCCGACATCGTGCAGCTCGTCGACGACGAGGTCAGCGGCGAGGTCGCCGAGACGCGCGGCGCCACCGCCACCTCCGCGGCCGGGGCGACCAGCGCCTCCTCGTCCGCGGCCGACGCCACGGGTGACGGCGCGCGTCGCCCGAAGCTGGTCGGCGTCACCGCCTGCCCCACCGGCATCGCCCACACCTTCATGGCCGCCGACGCCCTCGTCGCCGCGGCGAAGCGCCTCGGCGCCGACCTGCAGATCGAGCCGCAGGGCTCGGGCACGGTCACCCCCCTCGACCCGGCCGTCATCGCCGAGGCCGACGCCGTGATCTTCGCCGTCGACGTCGACGTGCGCGACCAGGGCCGCTTCGCCGGCAAGCCCGTCGTCCGCGGACCGGTCAAGCGCGGCGTCGACGCTCCCGACGCCATGGTGAAGGAGGCGCTGGCCGCCGCCAAGGACCCGAACGCCGCCCGCGTGGGCGGCACGGCCGGTGCCGCCGGTACCGCCGCGGGCTCCGCCACCGAGAAGCAGGGCTTCGGCTCGTCGCTCAAGCGCTGGTTGCTGACCGGCGTCTCGTACATGATCCCGTTCGTCGCCGGTGGTGGCCTGCTGCTCGCCCTGGGCTTCCTGCTCTCGGGCTACGAGATCGCCGGCAACGCCGCGACCGTGCTGACCGACTACTCGCTCGTGAACCTGCCGCCCGAGGGCCTGATCTACTTCCTCGGTGCCGCCGCGTTCCAGATCGGTAACCTGTCGATGGGCTTCCTCGTCGCCGCCCTGGCCGGTTACATCGCCTATGCGATCGCCGATCGACCCGGCATCGCCCCTGGTTTCGTCGCCGGTGCCGTCGCGGTCTTCATGGGGGCCGGCTTCATCGGCGGTCTCGTCGGTGGCCTGCTCGCCGGCTTCGCCGCCTACCGGATCGGCAAGCCGAACGTGCCCCGCTGGCTGCGCGGCCTGATGCCCGTCGTGATCATCCCGCTGCTCGCGTCGATCTTCGCCTCGGGCCTGCTCGTGCTCGTGCTCGGCGGCCCGATCGCCGCCCTGACCGTCGCCCTGACCGACTTCCTCAACGGCCTCAGCGGCACCGGGGCGATCGTCCTCGGCGTCATCCTCGGCCTCATGATGTGCATCGACCTCGGTGGACCGGTCAACAAGGTCGCGTACTCGTTCGCCGTCGCCGGCCTGTCGGCGGGCTCCATCAGCGACAACCCCGCTCCGCTGATGATCATGGCCGCCGTGATGGGCGCCGGCATGGTGCCGCCGCTGGCCATGGCCCTCGCCTCGACCGTGCTCTACCGCAAGGGCTTCTCGCAGGTCGAGCGCTCCAACGGCACGGCCGCCTGGCTGCTCGGCGCCTCGTTCATCTCGGAGGGCGCGATCCCCTTCGCCGCGGCCGACCCGCTGCGCGTGATCCCCGCGAGCATGGTCGGAGGCGCGGTGACCGGCGCCATCTCGATGGCCGCCGGCGTCACGTCGCAGGCCCCCCACGGCGGGTTCTTCGTGTTCTTCGCGATCACGGGGCTCGGCATGTGGATCGTCGCCATCCTGTCCGGCACGGTGGTCAGCGCCGTCGTGCTCGTCCTGCTGAAGAAGTTCGTCCGCCGCGGTGCGGCCGCCGGGGCCGACGCGTCGGCCGAGGCCGCCGAGGCCGGATCGGTCGTCGGCCAGCGCAGCCCCGTCGCCGCGTAGGCGCTCAGCTGCGGAGGCGCGAAGGCACGTCGCCGCCGAGGCGACCACACGAGGAGGCGCGCTCCGGGGAGTCCCGGAGCGCGCCTCCTTCGCTGTGGACGGGCCGCGGACGGGCGGCCGCGTCCTCTACCCTGGCGTGAGCAACCGATTGGACCCCACGCCGTGACCGACATGAGCCTGAGGCTCCCCACCACCCATTTCCGTGCCGTGCTCGACCTGGGCCAGCGCCCGGCCGCGCAGACGCCGCTGCCGACCGCGCTCGGCAAGCCGAACCTCTACGCCGAGTACGACGACGACGACCTGATCACCGCGCTGTACGTCGGCTACGAGACCGGTCAGGTGCACCTCGAGACCACGCCCTCGGGCGACGTCGAGCACCACTTCCACCTCGCGAACGGCGACGACAGCGACCTCAGCCCCTTCGGCGTCGCCGACACGCGGGCGCTCGTCGAGTGGTCGACCCGGCTGATCGTCGACCTGCACCGCCGCATGCCCGACCTGCTCGACGAGGTCGACGAGGCCGCCGCCTGGCACGACGCCGGCTTCGACCTCTACGTCTGCGAGGTCGAGGAGCCCCGCAAGCTCGACCTGATCGAGGTCGACATCGAGGGCGAGCTGCTCACCCTGCCGTGGCTCGGCTCGGGCGCCGTCGAGCACGACCACATCGAGGGCGACGACCACCCCATCGCGCTGAGCTGGACGCCCCAGGGGTCGTCCGACGCCGTGCCGATCGCCGAGGCCTGGCTCGACCCGCGGACCGACCAGCCCCTCACGAAGGCGCTGCCCGGCATCGACTGGGACGCCGTCGGCTGGGGTCGCGACGAGGTGCTCCCCTGGCTCGAGGCGATCTACATGAACCACCACGTGTTGCCCGACGCCGCCGGCACGATCCTCACGGGCGTGCTCGAACGGCTCGGCGGGATCGACGGCACCGACTAGCGACGCGTCGCGCACGGGGGCGGGCCGTGCTGCCAGGATGGCGAGATGAGCGACTCGGCCGCACCGCGCCTCCTGAACCTGTTGGTCCTCGACGTCACCGACGAGGCCCGCGACGACCCCGCGTTCGAGCTAGAGCTCGACGCCCTGTCCACCTCGGTGGTC
>NZ_JXQZ01000053.1 GCF_000878135.1 Frigoribacterium sp. MEB024 | reverse complement strand
ATCTCGGTGGTCGTGCTGGTCGGCACGGGACTGTTCCTGCTGAAGACCCGCACCGGCCGCGCCACCCGCGCCGTGTCGGACAACCCGGCCCTCGCCGCGGCCTCGGGCATCGACGTCGACCGCATCATCCGCCTGGTCTGGACGCTGGCGGCCGGTCTGGCCGGCCTCTCGGGCGTCATGCTCGGCCTCGTGCTCAACGGCGTCAACTGGATGACCGGCCTGCAGATCCTGCTGCTGATCTTCGCCGCCGTCACCCTGGGTGGCCTCGGCACGGCCTTCGGGGCCCTGGTCGGTTCGCTGATCATCGGCATCATCGTCGAGCTGACCAACATCTGGCTGCCCGGCGACTTCAAGTACGCGACGGCGCTGCTGATCCTGATCCTGATCCTCGTGTTCAGACCACAGGGCATCTTCGGGCGAAAAGAACGAGTGGGCTAAGGGGACACGACCATGTACTTCATCGAACTCCTGCGGGCGCTGAGCGCCGAGGCCCTCGCGCCCACGACGGCCGCCTTCGCCATCGCCGCCATCGGCCTGAACATCCACTTCGGCTTCACCGGCCTGATCAACATGGGCCAGGCGGCGTTCCTGCTGCTCGGTGCCTACGGTTTCGCCATCTCGATCAGCAACGGCCTGCCCCTGGGGCTCGCCGTCATCATCGCCCTGCTCTGCTCGTTGGTCTTCGCGCTCATCCTCGGCGTGCCGACGCTGAAGTTGAGGGGTGACTACCTGGCCATCGTCACCATCTGTTCGGCGGAGATCATCCGGTACGTGGGACGGTCGAGCATCCTGACGACCACGACGGGTGGCTCGAACGGCATCCCCGGGGCCTCGTACCGCGAGGCCTTCACCGCCCTGTCGCCCCTGCCCGACGGACAGACGACGATCCTGTGGTTCACCTACGAGAACAACGGCGTCAACGGCTGGTGGATCCGCATCGCCGGCTGGAGCATCGTCGCCCTGCTCAGCCTGCTGGTCTTCCTGCTCAGCCGCAGCCCGTGGGGCCGCGTGCTCAAGGGCATCCGCGAGGACGAGGACGCCGTGCGGAGCCTCGGCAAGAACGTCTACTCGTACAAGATGCAGGCCCTCGTGCTCGGCGCGCTGATGGGGTCGCTCGCCGGCATCATCTACGTCCTGCCGAGCTCGGTGCAGCCGGACAGCATGGGACGGTCGATGACCTTCTTCATCTGGACGGCCCTGCTGCTCGGTGGTGCGGCCACCGTGTTCGGCCCGGTGCTCGGAGCGATCCTGTTCTTCGTCACCCGCCTGCTGGTGCGGACCCTCGCCGGCGACTTCATCCCGTCGAACATCATGAACGGCCAGCAGGCCGAGCAGTTCTCGTACATCCTCGTCGGCATCGCCCTGATGCTGCTGATCATCTTCAGGCCACAGGGCATCCTCGGAAAGAAGAAGGAGTTGGCGTTCAGTGTCTGACACCTCGAGCACCACCAACGGACCGGCCCCGAGCGGCAGCACGCTTCCCCGCCGCGAGGGCTACGACTACGACCGCAGCGTCCTGCGCTCGAAGCTCACCGCGGTCGAGCGGACCCCGGGGTCGGCCAAGCCCGACCCGATCCTCACGGTCGACAACGTCGTCCGACGCTTCGGCGGCATGACCGCCGTCGACGTCGGCCACGTCGAGGTGCAGCGCGGTGCCATCACGGCACTGATCGGCCCCAACGGCGCCGGCAAGACGACCTTCTTCAACCTGCTGACCGGCTTCGACAAGGCCTCGTCCGCCCCCACGGCGTTCAAGCGCGGCGGTCCGGGCGTCGCGAAGTGGGTGTTCGAGGGCAAGGCCATGGGCAACGTGGGCGCCGCCAAGGTCGCCCGATCGGGCATGGTGCGGACGTTCCAGCTGACCAAGGCGCTCTCGCGGCTCACGGTCATGCAGAACATGCTGCTGGGCGCGAAGGACCAGCCCGGCGAGAACTTCTTCGTCGCGATCGTCGCGCCGCTCTGGCGCAAGCGAGAGCGCGAGATCGAGGCCAAGGCCGAGGACCTCCTCGCCCGGTTCAAGCTGCTCGAGAAGAAGGACGACTTCGCCGGCAGCCTCTCGGGCGGCCAGCGCAAGCTGCTCGAGATGGCCCGTGCCCTGATGAGCGACCCGGCCATGATCATGCTCGACGAGCCGATGGCCGGCGTGAACCCGGCGCTGACGCAGTCGCTCCTGGGGCACATCCAGAGCCTGCGCGACGACGGCACCACGGTCCTCTTCGTCGAGCACGACATGCACATGGTCCGCCACATCTCGGACTGGGTGATCGTCATGGCCGAGGGGCGCATCGTCGCCGAGGGCCCGGCGGACACGGTCATGGACGACCAGGCCGTCATCGACGCCTACCTGGGCGCGCACCACGACACCGACCTGGGCGACGACTCGCTGCTCGACGACGCCACGCTCGAACAGCTCGAAGAAGAGGTGGCGCGCGAGGACGCGGCCCGCGCGGCCGAGGCGACCAGCGCCTCCTCGTCCACCGGCGGCGTCGCGGGACGCGACCTGCCCGGCCACCCCGACCCCTCGACCCCGCAGGCCACGAACGCGGCCGACGACCAGCTGTCCGACGGACGGCAGAGCGGAGACAAGCGATGAGCACGGCACAGGACGGCGCGGGCGCCACCACCGCCCCCAAGCACCCGGGCACCGAGAAGTTCGCGGGCGTCGAACCGGTCATGAACGCGACGGATCTCGTCGCCGGCTACCTGCCGGGCGTGAACATCCTCAACGGGTGCGACCTCGTCTGCTACCCCGGCGAGCTGATCGGCATCATCGGCCCGAACGGCGCCGGCAAGTCGACGCTGCTCAAGGCGCTCTTCGGCCAGGTCAAGATCCACTCGGGATCGGTCACGCTCGGCGGCACCGACATCACGAACCTCAAGGCCAACAAGCTGGTCGAGGCGGGCGTCGGCTTCGTGCCGCAGACCAACAACGTGTTCCCCTCGCTCACCATCGAGGAGAACCTGCAGATGGGCATGTTCCTGCGGCCCAAGAAGTTCGCCGAGCGCCTCGAGGTCATCTACGACCTCTTCCCGGTGCTCGCCGACCGTCGCGGCCAGCGCGCCGGATCGCTCTCGGGCGGTGAGCGCCAGTCGGTCGCCATGGCCCGGGCCCTGATGATGGACCCCAAGGTGCTGCTGCTCGACGAGCCGTCCGCCGGCCTGTCGCCCGTGCGCCAGGACGAGACGTTCATCCGCACCCGCCGCATCAACAAGGCCGGCGTCTCGGTGATCATGGTCGAACAGAACGCCCGCCGCTGCCTGCAGATCTGCGACCGCGGCTACGTCCTCGACCAGGGGCGCAACGCCTACTCGGGCACCGGCCGCGAGCTGGCGGACGACCCCAAGGTCATCGAGCTCTACCTCGGCACCCTGGCGAAGGACGTCGACGCGTCCTGACGCCCCCGGTGGCACCCTGAGGCCCCGATCACGCCCCCGGCGTGGTCGGGGCCTCGTGCGTGCGTCCGGCGCCCGGACGTCGGGGCGTCGGGGCTGGGCGCCACGGCTGGGCGCCGGGGCTGCGCGCCGCGCGTCGTGCCGCGCACCCGGTCTCGACGCGGTGCGGTGCACGAGACGCGGTGCGGAGGGGAGCGCGGGCCCACGGCCGGCGGGCCCGGGACGAGGAGGCGCGGTGCCCGAGGACGCGGACGTCGCGACCTTCCTGCGGTGCGGCTCCGCGCCTCCTCGGCACGCCGAAGGGCCCGGCACGATGACTCGTGCCGGGCCCCGGGTGGTGCGAGGTGCCGTTATTCGACCTTGCCCTCGATGCCGGTCTGGTAGACAGGCTTGTTGTCGGCGTCGAACGTGTAGACGCCGATCGAGGCGGACGACGGGTCGTTGTTGTCGTTGAACGATCCGATGCCCGAGGGGCCGGTGTAGTGGATGTCGTCACCGGCGTCGAGCGCGGTCTTGCAGTCCGCGTACGTGGTGCACTCGGTGCCGCCGTTCGCCCCGGAGACCGCGGCCATGTTGGCCTGGATCGTCCCGGCGTCGGTGCCGCCACCCGCCTGCGCCGCGAGGGCGGTCAGGATGACGGCGTCGTACGACTCGGCCGCGTACGAGAAGTCGGCCAGTTCGCCGCCCTCGCTCGCCTGGTAGCCGGCCACGAGCTTCGACTTGAAGTCGGCACTGGCGTCGGCACCGGGGATCGTGCCCTTGGCCCCCTCGAGGGTGCCGGGCTCGAAGTCGGCGCTGTAGTCGGCCGTGTTGCCGTCGGACATGTAGACCTTGCTCATGTCCCAGCCCTGGCTCTTCAGCTCGGGGACGATCGACTTGGTCTCGTCGAAGGCGAGGATGACGATCGCGTCGGGCTCGGCGGCGATGGCCGCGGACACCTCGGACGAGAACGTGGTCTGACCGGGGGGGAACTCCTCGCCCTTGCCGGTGCCGCCGTAGACGACGGTGCCGCCCGAGCTCTCGATCGACTTCTGCGTCGAGTCGCGGAGACCCGTGCCGTAGGTGTCGTTGAAGACGAGGAACGCGACGTTGGCGTTGCCGTCGGCCGTGATCTGCTGGCCGAGCGCCGAACCCTGCACCGAGTCCGGCGGAGCGGTCCGGTAGTAGTACGACGAGTAGCCGCTGAGCGAGCTCGCCGTGTTGGCCGGCGAGATCTCGATGATGCAGTTGCTGGTGAGCTGGTCGACCACGTTGAGCGTGACGCTCGACGATTCGGCACCGAGCACGACGGGCACCTTCGCGTCGATCAGTTCCGTCGCGGCGTTGCTCGACACGGTCATGTCGTTGCTGTCGCCCGAGTCGGTGCTGGTCGAGATCTCGGCGGGCTGGTCGAGCACGCCGCCGGCGGCGTTGATGTCGCTGATGGCCAGGTTCGCCCCCGCGATGGCGGGCGGGCCGAGGTAGGCCAGGGTTCCGGTCAGCGGCAGCATCGTGCCGATCGCGAAGGGATCGGTGCTGGGCGTCCCGACCTCGCACTTGGCGGCGGGATCGGCCTTGGCCGACGACGACGACGAGGCGTCGTCAGAGGGAGATGCCGTCGAACAGGCAGCGAGCAGCACGGAGGCTGCGCCGGCGAGAGCCAGTGCTCGGAGGGCGGTGCTGGATCGGATCATCCGTGGAACCCTTTCGTGGACAGCGGCAGTGCAGCCCGACCGGTGGCGGTCGAACCTGCCGCGATTGGTCCGAAACTAGGGGTCGAATGTTTCTGGCGTGTGTTCTCGACGTCAAAGTGACGTTTCGTTAGCCATTCGTGACTTTGCGAGGGATGGTCGTTTCTAGGCGGTCGGTGCCACCGCGAGCGGTCGACGTGACCGCCGCCCCGCGCGCACCATGTCGACGGTGAGCACGATCGAGGCGACCCAGACGATCGCGAAGCCGACCCATCGCGCCGCCGACATGTGCTCGCCGAGCACGACGACGCCCACGACGAACTGCAGCACGGGGGCGACGTACTGCGTCAGCCCCACGGTCGTCAGGGGAAGCCGACGCGTCGCCGAGGCGAAGAGCAGCAGCGGCACGGCCGTGATGACACCCGTGCCGATCGTCGCGAGGGTGTGCCCGACGCTCACGGTGCCGAGCACGACGCCGCCCCCGAGGCCCGTCACGTGCAGCACGATCAGGGTGACGGCCGCGAAGGGGGCGATCCAGAGCGTCTCGAGCGTGAGCCCGCCGACCGCGTCGACCCGCCCACCGACCTGCTTCTTCACCAGGCCGTAGAGCCCGAACGAGAACGCGAGGACGAGCGAGATGAACGGGGGCCTGCCCGCCCCGATCGCGATCACGAGGACGGCGACGGCGCTCAGCCCGACGGCCACCCACTGGGTCGTGCGCAGACGTTCACGCAGCACCACCACGCCGAGCAGGACCGTCACGATCGGGTTGATGAAGTACCCCAGGGCCGCCTCGACCACGTGCCCGCTGAGCGTCGCCGAGATGAAGACCGTCCAGTTGACGACGATGAACGCCCCCGCCAACCCCATGGTGCCCACCACGCGGGGCTGCCGCAGCAGGGCCAGGAACGATCGCAGCGCCCCCGTCACGACGAGCAGCACCGCGCAGAAGACGAGCGAGAACAGCACCCGCCACGCGACGATCTCGAACGGGCCGGCCGGGGCCAACAACAGGAAGTACACCGGCAGTACGCCCCAGAGCCCGTAGGCGCCCAGGGCGTAGGCCAGGCCCGCCCCGCCGGCCCCGGCGACGCCGAGCCCCGAGGTCGGGGCGGAGGGGGACGAGGAGGCGCGGGTCGAGGTCACCAGGCGACTCTAGGTGGCTGCGCCCGCCGCCGGAACGGCCACTCCTGCCACCGTGGATCGATCGACGGACGATCACGCCTGGGGACGAACGGTCACCGGTGGTCGCGCCGCGGACACGACGAAGGCCCCTGCCGGAGCAGGGGCCTTCGGGACGGCGACCGGGGTCGCGGAGCACGGCCGGAGCCGTGCCGAGGTGCTAGCGGACGATGACCGCCAGGACGTCGCGAGCCGAGAGCACGAGCAGGTCTTCTCCGCCGTACTTCACCTCGGTTCCGCCGTACTTGCTGTAGATGACCTTGTCGCCGGTGGCGACGTCGAGCGGCACGCGGTTGCCGTTGTCGTCGATGCGGCCCGGGCCGACCGCCACCACTTCACCCTCTTGGGGCTTCTCTTTGGCGGTGTCGGGGATCACGAGACCCGAAGCAGTGGTCTGCTCGGCTTCGACCTGACGAATGACGATGCGATCTTCGAGCGGCTTGATGCTGACCGACACGGGTGACCTCTTCTTTCTCGGTGCTACGAAAACATGGGGGCTGGCACTTGCCGGGGGCGAGTGCCAGAACAACTGTAGGACGAGACTGGCACTCGGTCAATCCGAGTGCCAACGCGTCGGCCCGCGTGCGTCACACTGGACGACATGGATTCCTCCGAGCTGCTCGAAGTCCTCTCGCCCGAGGGGCTGCGGCTGCTCGACTCGCTGCCGACGGGCGGCGCCACCGGCGACGACGTCGTCGGCACGGTGGCCGCGTTGCGCAAGCAGGGCCACTCCCCCGCCCTCGTGTCGGCGGTGCTCACGCAGGCCCGGCTCCGTGGCCGTGCGGCAGCCAAGTTCGGCGAGTTCGCGAGCCGCATGCTGTTCACCGAGGCGGGCCTCGAACAGGCCACGCGCCTCCCGGTCGCCGCGCGCCACGCCGGACGCTACGCCGCGGCGGGCGTCGGCAGCGTGGCCGACCTCGGCTGCGGCATCGGTGGCGACGCCCTGGCGTTCGCCGCGCTCGACCTCGACGTGCTCGCCGTCGACCGCGACGAGGTCACCGCGGCCGTCGCGTCGTACAACCTCGCGCCCTGGTCGTCGTCACGCGTCGAGCAGGGCGACGCCGAGACGACCGACCTCGGGGGCATCGAGGGCGTCTTCCTCGACCCGGCACGACGGACGTCCGGCCACAGCGCCACGAAGCGCCTCGCCGATCCGGCCGACTGGTCCCCCGGCCTCGACGTCGCCTTCGGCTTCGCCGACCGCCTGCCCACCGGCGTCAAGCTCGGCCCCGGGGTCGACCGCGAGCTGCTGCCGACCGACGCCGAGTGCCAGTGGATCTCGGTCGACCGCGACGTGGTCGAGGTGGGCGTGTGGTTCGGTCCGCTCGCGCGGCCGGGGGTGGGCCGATCGGCTCTGGTGATCAGCGCCTCCGGGGCGTCCGAGCTGACGGCTGCCGCCGACTCCGACGACGTGGACCCGGGCGACCTCGGCGAGTACCTCTACGAGCCCGACGGCGCCGTCATCCGGGCGCGCCTGATCGGCGACCTGGCCCGGTCGATCGACGCCCGCATGATCAGTCGCGACATCGCCTGGCTGACCACGGAGGCGCAGGTCGACACCCCCTTCGCGCAGGGTTTCCGCGTGCTCGAGACCTTCCCGCTCGACGAGCGGACGCTCAAACGCGAGCTGAGGGCCCGGGGCATCGGGCGCCTCGAGATCAAGAAGCGCGGGGTCGACGTCGATCCGGCGACGTTCCGCAAGCGACTCTCGTTGCAGGGCACCGGGACGGCGACCCTCGTGCTGACCCGCGTCGCGGGGCGGCACACGGCCCTGCTCTGCGAGCGCCTGGCCTGACGCCCCGCCCCGTCCGACGAAGGGGCAGAAGACGTCGTTCGCCGGATCGGGAACGACGTCTTCTGCCCGCTCGGGGCCCGGTCCGGTCCGGCCGCGATCAGTACCCGCCGTAGTAGTCGGAACTCGACGAGAACCCGGCGATGAAGAGGCCGAAGGCCACCCAGCCGATCACGATGAGGACGACGCCGGCGTAGCCGACGATCAGCCCGGTGAGCCAGAACCCGCGGGCGGGGCGCTCACGCGACATGCCCAGGTGGCCGAGCACGATGCCCGCGATGGACGCCACGATCGAGAGTCCGAAGGTGAAGGGCGCGAGCACGACGCCGGCGATGGAGCCGATCATCGAGAGCAGGCTGAGCAGGCGAGGGGGCTGAGCGGCACCCGCCGAGGCGTAGGGCGGGTAGGGCGAGCCGTAGGGCTGCTGGCCGAACTGCGCACCGGGCTGACCCTGCTGGCCGTAGGACTGCTGGCCGTAGGACTGCTGACCGTACGGAGCGCCGGACTGACCGTACTGCGCACCGGGCTGACCCTGTTGGCCGTAGGACTGCTGACCGTACGGCGCACCGGGCTGACCGGAGGGCTGCGGGCCCTGGGGCTGCTGACCGTAGCCCTGCGGCTGACCGTAGCCCGACGGCTGACCCTGCGGCTGACCGTGACCCGACGGCTGACCCTGCGGCTGGCCGTAGCCCGGTCGTTGACCCTGGGGCTGCTGGCCGTACCCCGTCTGCTGGCCGTAGCCCTGCTGCCCGTACCCTGCCGGCGGCTGCGCACCCGGCTGGCCGTAGGGGGGCCGGGGCGGCTGGGGCGCACCCGGCGGGACCTGCCCCGGGCGGGACTGCGGCACCGGAGCCCCCTGCGGTGCACCGTACGGCGCCGAACCCGTCGGGGGTACCCCGGGCCCGGCGTACGGCGACGAGGCGGGCGGCTGCGACGCGGCCCCCGGGAAGGCGGTCGGCGGCAGCGGCGGCGAGGCGGTGGCCGCGCCGCCACCCT
>NZ_JXQZ01000052.1 GCF_000878135.1 Frigoribacterium sp. MEB024 | reverse complement strand
GCCTCGGCTCGTCAGCGCCCCTCGGCGGCGGCCCGGCCCTCGGCGGCGGTGCCGTCGACGGGCAGGAGGCGCGGGTCGGGTCGGCGAGCACCCCCGCGGTCCTCGTCGCCACGACCTTCGACCTCGACGAGTACGTGTTCGGTGCCCTCGAGGCGGGCGCGAGCGGGTTCGTGCTCAAGGACGTCGAGCCCGACGAGTTCGTCGGTGCCGTCCGCGCCCTGGCCTCGGGCCGCGCGGCGATCGACGGCGCCACCACGAGGCGGGTGATCGCCGAGTTCACGCGGCGCCGGCGGACGTCGGCGGTCGAACCGTCGCCCGACGTCCTGACGGAGCGCGAGCGCGAGCTCGTCCGCCTGCTCGGCGAAGGGCTGTCGAACGACGAGATCGGCGAGCGCCTGGTGGTCGAGACGAGCACGGTCAAGTCACACCTCACCCGCATCACGACCAAGCTCGGCACCCGAGACCGCCTGCAGACCGTCGTCTGGGCCTACCGCTCGGGCCTGCTGCCCTGAGCCGGGCGGTCCGGGGCACCCCTCCCGTCGGCAGCCCGGGCCGACGACGCCGATGCGCCCGCAGCCAGCTCGGGTAGGGGACGGTCGCTGTCGGCGACGCGGGTGAGCCTCGCGGCGAGGGGCTTGGCGAGCGCCGAGGTGAGGACCTTGTCGGCGACGCCCCGGGCGGCCAGCCCGAGTCGGGTGCGTGGGTAGGCGAAGCGCACGATGCCTTTCGGGATGCCCTGGATCTTGTCGACCAGGGGCCGCATCCACTCGTCGAAGGCCCCGAGCGCCGCGTCGAGCCCGGCCCGGTCGATCGGCCCCGAGGCGGTGTCCACCCGTGACAGCGAGGCCGCGAGCACGTAACCGCTCGTGAGGGCCAACGACGCGCCTCCCCCGCCCATGGGAGTGACGCACCAGGCCGCGTCACCGACGACGCAGACGCGTCCCCGACGCCACTTCGGCATGCGGATCTGCGTCAACTCGTCCACGTAGACGTCGTCGGACGATGCGAATCCGTCGAGCACGCGCTGTGTCTGCCAGCCCGCGTCGGCATAGCGCTGCCGGAGCCGCGCCTGGGTCTCGTCCCGGTCCCGGCCCGCCAGGTCGTCGTCGCCCGCGTAGGCGAGGATCGCGCGGGTGGTTCCGTACGGATCGGGCCGCAGGTGCACCTGGCGGCCGCCCACGGCGTTGTACCAGCGCCACCGGTCGTCGTCCGACGGTGTGCGGGGGATCGTCCCGAACGCCATGGTCACGCCGAGGTCGCGCGTGTCGACGGCTCCGGCGCCCGCGAAGAGACGGTCGCGGGTCCGCGAGCGGACGCCCTCGGCCACGACGAGCAGGTCCGCGTGCAGCACGCGGCCGGTGCTCGTCCGGATGGTCACCCGCCCCGGGGCCAGACCGCCGTCCGTGTCGTCGACGTCCTCGACGGTCTCGCCGTAGACGAACTGCACCCCGTCCGGAAGTGCGTCGAGGATCGTCCGAGCGAGGTCGCCGCGCAGCACCTCGAGCTCGGCGGTGGCGCCGTCCGCACCGTCGGACGGCAGCTCTGCGGTGACCGCGCCGTCCCGGTCGACGAGCACGGCGCCCGTCTCGGTCGTGTTGACGCGCCGGACCGCCTCGACGAGTCCCATGCGGTCGAGGACCTCGCGCGCGACGCCACGGACGTCGACGTTCTGGCCGCCGTCGCGGAAGGCCGGCGCCCGTTCGACGACCGTCACGGCCCAACCGGTCCGGCGCAGCCACCAGGCGGCCGAGAGTCCTGCGATGCTGGCTCCGGAGATCACTGCGTGCGGTGCGGTCATGTCGTCCCTCGTCCGTCCTCGTCGGGGAGGTGACGTGCTCGCGATCGCTCGCCGCACCTCCGTGCTTTACAGTAAAGCTACTACACAGTAAAGGTTGAGGCATGGACGAGATCGACCCGTTGAGCGCGGAATGGTCCGATGGTGAGGTCGCCGTGATGCACGGCTTGCGGGACTGGGCCGTCACCTTCGACGAGCTCACCCGCCATCTGTCGTCCTGGATGCGCCTGCCCGGGTCGGACGCCAACGCCCTCGGCCAGATCGTCTGGGCCGAGCAGGCCGGCGAACCGCTCTCGCCTGCTCGGCTCTCGCGACGGATCGGCATGACCTCGGGCGCAACGACGGTGTTGATCGACCGGCTCGAGGCGGCAGGGCACGTCGGTCGGCACCGCGAGAGCAGCGACCGGCGACGGGTGACCCTCCGTCCCACCGACGGCGCCCGGGCCGAGAGCGGTCGGTTCCTGGCGTTCTCCGGCGCCGAGATCGCCGGCGCCCTCAAGGCCACCACGGCCGAGGAGGCGCGGGTCGTCCTGGACTTCCTCTCGCGGATGACCGCGGCCGCGACCGCCGCGAACGTCCGTCTCGAACAGCACGCGCGCGCCGACCCCGGAGCCCGGGACGAGCCTCACGACGCCACGACCCGCTGATAGCCTCGGGGCGTCGCGGGGCCACGGGGGTGCCCGGACGGAGGGGACGACATGTCGATCAGGACCACGCTGCCCGTCGGGGCCGCCGCTCTCGTGTTGCTGCTGACCGGGTGCTCAGGGGGTGCCGGCGACGAGCCGACCACGACGCCGAGCGCCACCACCGCGGCGAGCCCGTCGGCCACGGCGACCGCCGACGCCTCCTCGGCCGCCCTCTCGGACGCCGAACTGGCGTCCGTCTTCACGGGCATCCAGTTCGTGCCCGACGAGTTCGACACGACCGACCAGCTGCTCGACTCGGTCTACCCGGGGTTGACCGCGAGCGACCCGAGCTGCCTCGCCCCGTTCGGCGTCGGCTGGGACGACGCCGTCCCCGACGGCGCGCTCGAGTTCGGCACGAGCAACGACCGCTCGATGACCACCGTCGTCGCGAGCACGGGTGACGACGACGCGGCTTCGGCCCTGGTCGCCGAGGCGTCCGACGCCCTGACCCGCTGCGCGGACGGCACCGCCCTCTTCACGATGCAGGGCCAGCCCGTGCAGACCACGGTCGAGACCACCGAGCCGACCCTCACGGGCACCGACGAGTCGCTCGGCTGGCGCGTCACGGGCACCGTCGGCGGCGGCAGCTTCACCCTGGTCGGCCTGACCGCCCGCGTCGGCGGCGACGCCGTCGCGGTCGTCGGCTGGGACCCGTCGTCGAACGCCACGAACGTGCCGCTCGCGACCCAGATGTTCGTCGACGCCCTCTAGTCGGGCCTGCCCGGAGCCGTCACCGCGCCGACGTCGGCCGTGCTGACGAGGCATCGCCGAGTGGACACGACACCGCGGCGTTCGGCGGTGTCCTGTCCACTCGGCGGTGTCGCAGGGGCGGGGCGGTCAGGCGACGGGCTCGACGAGCGTGACGTGCTGCGTCGCCACCCGCACGGGCTGGCCGGCGAACGCCGCGGCGCGCGCCTCGGACTGCAGGTAGGCGGCCTCGACCTCGGCGAACCGCGCGGCGTCCCCCGGGGCGCTGACGGCCCAGACGAACTGGTTCGCGTCACGGTCGGCGTAGGCGAACTCGATCTCGAAGCCCTCGGACAGCCGGGCGGGGATCAGCGTCGAGGTGAACCAGGCGACGAAGTCGTCGAGCACCCCCTCGACGAGCTCGTAGCGGCGCAACTGGACGGTCTTCGACGAGTCGGTCATGCCGCCACCCTACTGACGCCGCACAACACCACGAGATGGACACCGCGCCACGACTAGTCCTGGCGCCGTGCCCATCTCCTGGCGTAGTACCCGCCGGTTGCAAACAGCGGCGCTGCCCTGCCACGCCCGCCCCGCACCCACGCCCGGTAGCGTGACGGCGTGACCCCGCTGACGCTCGCCCTCGCCGCCGCGGCCATCGTGGTCGGCGCCCTGACGCAACGCATGGCGGGCATCGGCTTCGCGCTCACGGCCGCACCCCTGCTCGTCGTGGTCCTCGGCCCCGAGGCCGGCGTCTCGGTCGGCAACGCCCTCGCCGCCGTGCTCGCGCTGGTCGTGCTGGCGAGCACCTGGCGGACGGTGCGGTGGCGGACGGCGGCCCTCCTCGTCCTGCCCGCGCTCGTGACGATCCCGATCGGCGCGTGGGTCGTGCAGACCGCCCCGACCGGTCCGCTGACCATCGCGGTGGGCGCCCTGGCCCTGGTCGGAGTGCTGGTGATGGCGTTCTCGAGCCGCGCGCGCCTCCTGCCCGGCCGGGTCGGCGCCGTGGCCGCGGGCGCGCTCGGCGGCTTCATGAACGTGACCGCCGGCGTCGGCGGCCCGGCGCTGACGGTGCACGCGACGAGCGACCGGTGGCCCCGGGAGGTCTTCGTCGGCACCGGCCAGGTGTTCCTGCTGGCGGTCAACCTGACCTCGGTGCTGACGAAGGGCATCCCCACCGAGCCGGTCCCCGTGTGGGCGGGAGCGCTCGGCCTGCTGTTCGTCGGCGCGTTCGTCGGGCACCACCTCAGCAAGGTCGTGCCGGCCCGGGTCGGCCGCATCCTCGTCCTGACGCTCGCGGCCGTCGGCAGCGCCCTCGCCCTCGTGCGCGGCATCACCCAGCTCTGACCCGGCCGCCCCCGGCCGCACCCGGCCGAGGAGGCGCGGGTCGCCACCCCCCGCCCCTCGCCTAGACTCGGCCCGCCATGCAGTGCGACTACTTCGACGCGGGGCTGTGCCGTTCGTGCACGCTCCTCGACCGCCCCTACCCGGTGCAGGTCGCCGAGAAAGAGGTGCGCGTCCGCGACCTCCTCGGCGAGCGCCACGCCCCCGCGGCCTGGCTGCCGACGCTGACCGGCCCCGAGTCGGGGTTCCGCAACAAGGCGAAGATGGTCGTCGGCGGCACGATCGACGAACCGACGCTCGGCATCCTCGACGGCCGCGGGCAGGGTGTCGACCTGCGTGGCTGCGGGCTGCACACGACGGGCATCCAGGAGGCGCTGCCGACGCTGGCGGCGTTCGTGACCCGGGCGCGCCTCCTGCCGTACGACGTGCCGAAGCGCCGCGGCGAGGCGAAGTACGTGCACGTGACCGAGTCGCCCTCTGGCGAGTTGATGGTGCGCTTCGTGCTGCGCAGCGAGCAGGCCCTGCCGCGGCTGCGGGCCGAGCTGCCCTGGCTGCTCGAGGCCCTGCCCCGGGTCGCGGTCGTGTCGGTCAACCTGCTGCCCGAGCACAAGGCCGTGCTCGAGGGCACCGACGAGATCGTGCTGACCGACCGCGAGACGCTCACCATGCAGCTCGGCGAGGTCGACCTCGAGCTGCGCCCCCAGAGCTTCTTCCAGACGAACACCGCGATCGCGGCCGGGCTCTACGCGCAGGCCGCCGAGTGGGTCGACGCGATCGACCCGGCCACGGTGTGGGACCTCTACTGCGGCGTCGGAGGCTTCGCCCTGCACGTCGCGCGCCCGGGCGCCGGCCGCACGAGTCGGCACGCTCACCGCGAGGTCGTCGGCATCGAGACCAGCGAGGAGGCGGTGGCCAGCGCCCGGGGCAGCGCCCGTCGTGCAGGCCTCGAGCACGTACGCTTCGCGGCGTACGACGCGACCCGGTTCGCGACGACCGCGGCCGCATCCGCGTCGGCGGAGCCGGGGTCCGCAGGGGCCGGCACCGCGCCTCCCGAGCTGGTCATCGTCAACCCGCCGCGACGCGGCATCGGCGCCACGCTGGCCGGCTGGCTCGAGGGGTCGGACGTCGAGCACGTCGTCTACTCGAGCTGCAACCCCGTCACCCTGGCGAGCGACCTCGACGCGATGCCGTCGTTCGACGTGGTCGCCGCGCGCGTATTCGACATGTTCCCGCAGACGCCGCACCTCGAGGCGATGGCGCTGCTGCGCCGCCGCTGATCCGGGCACGGCCGCCCGCCGCGTGACTGCCCGCCGCGTGATCGTCCGTGGCCCGCGGCGGCGCGGCCGCCGCACGCCCGTGCACCCGGTTTCGAACGATGAACCCACGAGCTTCCGGGTTCATCGTTCGAAACCGGGTTCATGGGGCGACGAGGACGACGTGCGGCCAGTCGTCACGAGCCCTGAGGCACGAGCCCCGAGGCACCAGCCTCGAGCCCCTGGCCCCGACCTCGGACCTCAGAGCACGACGGTGCTGCTGCGCCAGCCGAGCGAGTCGGCACCCGTCTGCCACACGACGGTGAGGCCGCGGCCGGCCCCGCCGGACTCGCCGATCTCGGTCGTGAAGCGCTTGCCCGAGCCGGCCGACACGGCCTGGATCGACGGCAGCTGCTTCCCGTCGAGGAAGACCCACAGCGTGTCGGGGTAGCCGACGACGCTCGGCTCGGTCTGGTCCTGGCTCAGCGGGCTGGCGAACGAGATCGACGCGGGGGCCGTGGTGTCGTACACCGCGCCTCCTGCGGTCTGGTCCTCGGCGCCGGCGGCCGGGTTGTCCCATTCGTAGAGCGAGTCGCCGGTCGGCGGCACGCCGGCGTCGTCGACGCGCAGGCCGTCGGCCGTCTCGCGCACGATCCAGGCGTCGGCGAGGTCGTCGGTCGTGGCGCTCACCAGCGTGAAGGCGCCCTCGGGCCCCTCGGCCACGGTCAGGTCGGCGTCGACCAGGGCCGACGCCTCGTCGGGCGTCACCGTGCCGTCCACCGGCGAGTACTCGGCGAAGGTCCGCTCGGCGCCGTAGAACTGCTGCGCCTCGGGGGTCAGCAGGGCCCAGGCCGCCGCCGTGTCTCCGCCCGAGATCGCCTCGAGGTAGCGCACGACGATCGCCTGCTCGGCCGAGTCCTGTTCGGAACCGGCCGGGGTCGCGGTCGTCGCCGGGGCGCTCGGAGCGCCGGTGGCCGCGGCGGTCGGAGCCGTCACGGCGGGGTCGGACGTGCATCCGGTGGCGGCGACCAGCGCACCGACGGCGAGGGTCGAGGTCATGAGTAGCTCTCGTGTCTTAGCCATGCGTGGCACGGTAGCGACGGCCCGGCCGGGTTCGTCGCGACTCCCAGGGGATGCCC
This sequence comes from Frigoribacterium sp. MEB024, assembly GCF_000878135.1. Lineage (GTDB taxonomy): Bacteria > Actinomycetota > Actinomycetes > Actinomycetales > Microbacteriaceae > Frigoribacterium. The sequence goes on along the minus strand of NZ_JXQZ01000052.1, from coordinate 4,277 downwards.
ACGAGCGTCGGACGACCTCGACCGGCGACCCCGGGAGGCGCGCGCCGGGTCAGGCGCGGGCGACGACCGCCCAGCCGTGCGGCCCCACCGACAGCACGTCGCCGTCGAGGCCCGCGTCCCGACCGGCCAACCACCCACCCGGCGCGGGGTCGGCCACGCGCAGCTCGTCGTCGCCGAGGTTCAGCGCGACGACGAGCGCCTCGCCCGCCCCGACGCCCGTGACCTCGAGCACGAGCGACTCGTTCGCGACCGACACGGTGCGGCTGCGGGCGGTGTGCAGCCACGGGTGCCGACGTCGCACGCCGATCAGTTCCTGGTGCAGGGCGAGGACCTCGGGGAGGGCGTCCGGGACGCCGGCACCCGGAGCCTCGGCAGGCGTCGAGGGGAACGCGGGACGCACCGCGTCGTCGCCGCCGACCCGCGCCTCCTTGACGGCCCGCAGGCCGAACTCGTCCCCGTAGTAGACCGAGGGCGTGCCGCCGAGGGTGAAGAGCAGGACGATCGCGTGGTCGTGGTGGCGCTCGTCGTCGATCTGGCTGGCGATGCGCGTGACGTCGTGGTTGCCGACGAAGGTCAGCGGCACGAAGTCGTCGAGGAACCCGTCGTGACGCTGCAGCGCCCACTCGAGCTCGAACAGGTTGACCTCGGCGAGGGCGTGCCAGACGCCCTGCCACAGCTCGTACTGGGTGACCGAGTCGAGGCCTCCGTCACGGACGGCCGCCGCGTAGTCCCCGTGCAGCACCTCGCCCACGACGTATACGTCGGGGTGCCGTTCACGCAGCGGCGGCAGCACGGTCGCCCAGAACTGCGAGGGCACCGAGTAGGCGGCGTCGAGGCGCCAGGCGTCGGCGCCGCGGTCGGCCCAGTGGATCAGGACGTCGGTCACCGTGCGGGCCACCTCGGGTGACGAGTGGTCGAGGGCGATCAGCCCGCCGTGCCCCTCGAAGGTGCCCAGGCTGCCGTCGGCCTCGCGCCGGAACAGGGAGGCCGCGCTCGAGTCGGGGTCGCGACGGGCCTCGACCAGCGCGGGGAACTCGGGGCCGACGTGGTTGAAGACGCCGTCCAGCATGACCTTGACGCCCTTCGCGTGGGCGGCCTCGATCAGGGTGACGAGGTCGTCCTCGGTGCCGAGGCGCGGGTCGATCGTGAACCAGTCGACGGTGTCGTAGCCGTGGGTCGACGACGCGAAGACCGGCCCGAGGGCGAGCCCGTTGGCGCCGAGCGCCAGCAGGTGGTCGAGCCACGGCACGAGATCGAGGAGGCGCGGTGCCGGCGAGCGGTCCGCTCCCGTCGTGTCCGCCCCGACGAATCCCAGGGGGTACACGTGCCACCACACGACGTGCTCGGTCCAGTCGGGGCCCGGCAGGGCGGTGGCCGTCGTCGAGGGTTCGTGTTCGCTCATTCGCGCCACCCTAGTGACGGGCGGTCGTGAGGTGTCCCCCGGAGGCCGAGGGCGTCGGCCCGCAGGGCGTCGGCGTCGGCCCGCCGGGCTCCGGCGTCAGCTCGCGGGGCCGAGCAGGACGGCGAGTAGTGCGGCGGCACCGCCGACGATGAAGAGCATCGTGCCGGCCTGCATGGTGCGGGTCTTGTTGCGGTCGGCCGTGGGGACGTCGACCTCGAGGATCGGGCAGCCGGACCAACCGATGAGCCCGACGCTCAGGGCGACGAGCGCGGCACCGACCCAGAACAGCGTCGCCAGCCCGGCCGAGAGGAGGGCGGGACGCCAGCCGGTCGCGAGCAGCAGCCCCAGGGCCACCGCCACGCTGCCGACCGCGGCGACGAACCAGATCGTGCCGGTCCACATGATGCGTTGGACGTTCTTCTCGGGGGTCATCAGGTCGTGCAGCTCGTGGGTCACCAGAACATCTTTCACCCTCTGCAGCGATCCGGCACACCCGGGCACCGCGGAACACGCAGGAACGGGCGGGTCCGTACGATGCGGGCGTCCGACGACGCCCGCATCGGACGAACCCGCCCGTCCTGCTCGCCGCGATGCCGACCGCGGGCGCGGCGACTACTTCGTGGCGCCCTCGAGCAGCGGCACCAGCTGGTCGAGCGCGTACTGGCGCGAGAGCGCCGAGCCGAGCGAGTACGCGGCGGCGACGTCACCGTCGATGACGACGGCGTGGCCGTCCTGCACGGCCGACAGGGCCTTCCACTGCGGGTCGTCGGTGATCTCGGTCGTGTCGATGTAGATCGGGAACGCCACGATGACGTCGGCGTCGATCTGGTCGAGCTGCTCGCTCGAGATCGACACCGAGAAGCCGCCGGCGTTCGGCTTCAGCGCCGAGATCGCGGGGTTCTGCTCGAAGCCGAGCGCTTCGAGCTGCTCGACCCGCTCGCTGTCCTCGACGTAGGCGCCCCAGCCCTCGCTGGTCTTCGTGGCGGCGGTGATCGTCTTGCCCTTCCACTCGGGGTGGGCGTCGGCGACGGCCTCGACGGCCTTCTCGTTCTCGTCGACGAGTCGTTCGCCCTCGGCCTCTTCACCGAGTGCCTTCGAGACGAGCTCCATCTGGTCCTCGAAGTCGGTCAGGTAGCTGTCGCCTCCCTCGGGCACGCCCACGGTCGGGGCGATGCTCGACAGACGGTCGTAGCGCTCCTGGTCGCCCGAGCTCTTCGTGTCGAGGATGACGTCGGGCTCGAGGGCCGCGATGGCCTCGTAGGAGGGCTCGAGGGTGCCGATGATCTCGGGGGCCTGGTCGTACAGACCCTGCGCCCACGGGCCGACGCCGTCGGCGTCGTCACCGAAGGCCAGCCAGTCCGACGCCCCGACGGGCTGCACGCCCAGCGCGAGCGCCGCCTCGGCGTCGCCCCAGCCGAGCGCGACGACGCGCGTCGGCTTCTTCTCGACGGTGACCTCGCCGAACTTCGTGTCGATCGAGACGGGGAACGCGCCCGACCCGCCCGAGGCACCGCCGGCGGCGTCGTCGGAGTCGGTGTCGGCCGAGCAGCCGGCCAGGGCGAGGGTGGCGACCGCGACGGCGGCGGCGATCGAGAGTTTCTTGCGCATGTGTTCCTCAGGGCTGTGACGTCGGTGCTGTGACGTGGTGTCGGGCGGAAGGTGGGGTGCGGGGGTCGGGTCCGGGCGGCGACGTGCGCCGCCCGGCCGGACTCCAAGTGAGGGTAGCCTAAGCTAATCATCATGGCGATGCCCCGAGCGCTCACGGTCGGCCGTGCCCCGCGACCGACGCGAGGCTCCCGGCGAACCCGCACGCGCCTCCTCGCCCTCGTGGCCGCCCTGGCCCTGTTGGCCCTCGCCGTCGTGCTGGGACTCGCCGTCGGCGCGCGGCCGGTCGCCTTCGACGACGTGCTGCGCATCCTCACCGGGGCCGCGAGCCGCGACACCGCCGACGCCACCGCCGTGCTCGACCTCCGCCTGCCGCGCACGGTCGCCGCGATCGTGGCCGGCGCCGGGCTCGGGGTCGCCGGGGCCGTCGTGCAGGCCGTGACGCGCAACCCGCTGGCCGACCCGGGCATCCTCGGCGTCACCTCGGGCAGCGCCTTCGCCGTCGCCCTCGCGGTGGGCTTCGCCGGGGTGACCTCGGCGAGCGGCTGGGTCTGGTTCTCGTTCGTCGGCGCCGGCGTCGCGACGGTCGCCGTCGCCCTGATCGGCGGCGCCGGACGCGGAGGCGGTGGTCCCGGCCGCCTGACCCTCGCCGGCCTCGCGCTCGGGTCGGTGCTCGCGGGCATCACCTCGTCGATCGTGCTGGCCGACCCCCGTCGCTTCGACGCCGTCCGCGCGTGGGAGGTCGGCTCGCTCGCCGACCGCGGCTGGGAACCCGTGCTCACCGTGCTGCCCTTCGTCGCGGCCGGGGTCGTCGTCGCCCTGATCGCCTCGCGCCCGCTCGACGCCGTCGCGCTCGGCGACGAGCACGCCGCCTCGGTCGGCGTCTCGGTGCCGGCCGTGCGCGTCGTCTCGTTGGTCGTCGTCACCCTGCTGGCCGGAGGCGCGACCGCGGTGGTCGGGCCCATCGCGTTCGTGGGGCTCATGGTCGCGCACGCCGCCCGCGGCGTCGTCGGGCCCAGCCAGCCGTGGACCACCGCCCTCTCGGCCGTGCTCGGGCCGGTGCTGCTGCTGCTCGCGGACGTCCTCGGCCGCGTGGTCGCTCCCCCGGGCGAGCTGGCCGCGGGGCTCGTCACTGCGGCCGTCGGCGCCCCCGTGCTCATCGCGATCGCCCGACGCCGACGGGTGGGCGGCGCATGAGGCGGGCGGACGGGCCGGGCACGCGCCCGACCCGGGGCCCGGGCACGCCGTCGGGTCCGCGGCCGACGCCGGC
>NZ_JXQZ01000051.1 GCF_000878135.1 Frigoribacterium sp. MEB024 | reverse complement strand
ATCTCGGTGGTCACGTCGACCAACGTCTACGGCGACATCGCCACGACCGTCGGAGGCGACCTGGTCGACGTCACGAGCATCATCAGCGACCCCTCGCAGGACCCGCACTCGTACGAGGCCGACGCCCGCACGCAGCTGGCCGTCTCGAAGGCCGACGTGGTCGTCGAGAACGGCGGCGGCTACGACTCGTTCGTCGACACGATGGTCGACGCGAGCGGCACCGACGCCACCGTGGTCAACGCGGTCGACGTCTCGGGGCTCGACCCCGAGGCCGGACACGACGACCACGCCGACGAGGCCACCGACGCCGCGAGCGACGACGCCACCCCCGAGGCCGACGACCACGCCGACCACGACCACGACGCGTTCAACGAGCACGTGTTCTACAGCCTGCCGAGCATGGCGAAGCTCGCCATGGCCCTGGCCGACGAGTTCGGCCGCGTCGACACGGCGAACGCCGACACCTTCACCGCGAACGCCGAGGCCTTCGGCACGAAGATCGCCGACCTGGAGGCGCAGGCCGCGTCGATCAAGTCGGCCCACGACGGCGACCCGGTCGCCTACACCGAGCCCGTGCCCGGCTACCTCTTCGACGCCATGGGCCTGGTCAACGTGACGCCGGCGGAGTTCTCCGAGGCCATCGAGGAGGGCGACGACGTCTCGCCCGCCGTGCTCAACGACACCCTCAAGCTCTTCACCGACGGAAAGGTCGACCTGCTCGCCTACAACGAGCAGACCTCGAGCCCCGAGACCGAGCAGGTCGAGAAGGCCGCGACCGACGCCGGCGTCGCCATCGTGCCGGTCACCGAGCTGCTGCCCGAGGGGGAAGACTACGTGGCATGGCAACAGAGCAACATCGACGCGATCTCGGCGGCCCTCGGCGAGTGACCGACCCGTCCGGCGCGACCTCCGTCGCCGCCGCCACCCGCGCCTCCTCGGCCGGTGGCGGCGGCGACGCCGTGCTGCGCCTCCGCGACGCCGGGGTCTCGTTCGGCGCCCGCACGCTCTGGTCGGGGCTCGACCTCGACGTGCGGCCGGGCGAGTTCATCGCCGTGCTCGGGCCGAACGGCGCGGGCAAGACGACGATGCTGCGCACCATCCTCGGGCAACAGCAGCTGACCGAGGGCAGCATCGAGTTCCTCGGCCGACCGGTCGGGCGCGGCCACCGCCGCATCGGCTACGTGCCGCAGCAACGGCTGATGGAGTCCGGCACCCCGCTGCGCGCCCGCGACATGATCGCGCTCGGCATCACGGGTCACCGCTGGGGGCCGCGCCGCGAGTCGGCCACCGAACGGGCTCGCATCGACGCCCTGGTCGACGAGGTCGGCGCGACGTCGTTCGCGACCTCGCCGGTCGCCAGCCTCAGCGGCGGCGAGCAACAGCGAACGCGCGTCGGTCAGGCCCTGGCCGCCGAGCCGGCCCTGTTGCTCTGCGACGAACCCCTCATCTCGCTCGACCTGCGCCACCAGCGCGAGGTCACCCGCCTGATCGACGAGCAGCGGCACGCCCGCAACGCCGCGGTCGTGTTCGTCACGCACGACGTCAACCCCATCCTCGACGTGGTCGACCGCGTGCTCTATCTCGCCGGGGGCCGGTTCCGCATCGGCACGCCCGACGAGGTGCTGCGCGCCGACGTGCTGAGCGACCTCTACGGCACCCCGGTCGACGTGATCCGCACCATGGGCCGCATCGTGATCGTCGGCAGCCACGACGGGCACGACCACCACGCGGACGAGCACCACGACGACGAAGGGCTCGTCCGATGACCGACCTGTGGTCGCAGCTGTTCAGCTTCCAGGACTTCGGCGAGCTGCTCGTGCTGGTGCGCAACAGCGTCATCGCGGGCGCCGTGCTCGGCCTGGTGGGCGGCCTGATCGGGCCCTTCGTGATCACGCGCAACATGCCCTTCGCGGTGCACGGCATCAGCGAGCTCTCGTTCGCCGGCGCCGCGGCCGCCCTGCTGATCGGCGTCGACGTCGTCAGCGGTTCGCTCGTCGGCAGCCTGATCGCCGCCCTGCTGATCGGGCTGCTGGGCACCCGGGCACGGGAGCGCAACTCGATCATCGCGGTGCTCATGCCGTTCGGCCTGGGCCTCGGCATCCTCTTCCTGGCGCTCTACCGGGGGCGGTCGGCCAACAAGTTCGGGCTGCTGACCGGCCAGATCGTGTCGGTCGACAACCCGCAGCTGGGCTGGCTGGTCGCCATCTCGGCCGTCGTGATCGTCACGCTGATCGTCATCTGGCGTCCGCTGACCTTCGCCAGCGTCGACCCCGACGTCGCCGCGGCGGCGGGTGTTCCCGTGCGCACGCTCGGCATCGTCTTCATGCTCGTGCTGGGCCTGTCGGTCGCGGTGTCGGTGCAGATCATCGGGGCGCTGCTCGTCCTCTCGCTGCTCGTGACACCCGCCGCGGCCGCGCTGAGGCTGACCGTGAACCCGCGACTCGTGCCCGTGCTGAGCGTGACCTTCGCCGTCGTCTCGGTCGTCGGCGGCATCCTGCTCGCCCTCGGCGGCGGCCTGCCGATCAGCCCCTACGTCACCACGATCTCGTTCACGATCTGGCTCGTCTGCCGCCTGGTCAGCTGGCGTCGGACGACCGCCGCCGTGAAGCAGCGCAGGGGCCCGCGGGTACCCTTGGCCTCGACCGGGGTCTGACACAGAGAGGCAGGACGACGTGGTGGTCCGACGCAACACGTGGCAACGCGAGGCCGTGCGAGAAGCACTCGGCACGAGCGAGGGGTTCGTCAGCGCCCAGGCGCTGCACGCCCACCTGCGCGAGACCGGCATCGGCCTGGCCACGGTCTACCGGGCCCTGGCAGACCTCGCCGCCGACGGCTCGGCCGACTCCCTGCAACAAGAGGGCGAGAGCCTCTACCGCGCCTGCACCCCGGGCACGCACCACCACCACCTCATCTGCCGCAACTGCGGCACCACCGTCGAGATCGAGGCCGACGAGGTCGAGACCTGGGCCCAGCACGTCGCCGCGCTGCACGGGTTCACCGAGGCGCAGCACGTGGTCGACGTGTTCGGCCTGTGCCCCGCGTGCACGGCCGAGGCCCGTGCGGCGGCCGACGCCTCCGCGATCCGCTGAACCGCGCCTCCTCGTTCCCGCGCCTCGCGTCCGCACGGCCTCGCCGGCCGGGCCGAGGAGGTGCGGGTTGCGTGGGTCCGGGCGTGTCGCGTAAGCTCTCCCTTTGGTTGGGCGCTCTCTGCGCCCATGTGCACCGCCTCCCGGCACCATCGCCCGATCCTTCGATCGGGCAAGGGGGACCGGCGCGCCGACAAGTGACCTTGGGTGAGGGCTCCGGCCCTCACGGTATCTACGGAGGAAAACCATGGCAGCAACCTGCCAGGTGACCGGAGCCGTTCCCGGCTTCGGACACAACATCTCGCACTCGCACCGACGCACCAAGCGTCGTTTCGACCCGAACATCCAGAAGAAGACGTACTACGTGCCGTCGCTTCGTCGTAACGTGACGCTGCAGCTCAGCGCCAAGGGCATCAAGGTCATCGACGCTCGTGGCATCGAGTCGGTCGTCAAGGACCTGCTCGCTCGTGGGGAGAAGATCTAATGGCTCGTCAACAGGACGTCCGTCCCATCATCAAGCTCCGCTCGACGGCGGGCACCGGTTTCACGTACGTGACCAAGAAGAACCGTCGCAACAACCCCGACCGTCTCGTGCTGAAGAAGTACGACCCGGTGATTCGCAAGCACGTCGAATTCCGCGAGGAGCGCTAAAAATGGCCAAGAAGAGCATGATCGCCAAGAACAACCAGCGCGCCGAGATCGTGGCCCGCTACGCCGAGAAGCGTCTCGAGCTGAAGAAGGCCCTGATCGACCCGAACGGTTCCGACGAGAGCCGCGAGGCCGCTCGCCTCGGTCTGCAGAAGCTGCCGCGCAACGCGTCGCCGGTCCGCCTCCGCAACCGCGACTCGGTCGACGGCCGCCCCCGCGGTCACCTCAAGGCCTACGGCATCAGCCGCGTGCGGTTCCGCGACATGGCCCACCGTGGCGAGTTGCCGGGCATCACGAAGTCTTCCTGGTAGGTTTCAACCGGTTCCACAGGGCCCTCGGCTCTCTGGTCTCGATCGCACAGGCATGGTGAACGCCGTGTCTCGTCACACCGAATGAAGTCCGAGGAGGACATTTACATGGCTGACAAGTCACTGAACCGTACCGAGCTCGTCGCAGCTGTCGCATCCGAGTCCGGCCAGAGCCAGGCCGCCGTCAGCGGCGTCGTCGACGCGTTCTTCTCCGTCGTCTCGAAGTCGGTCGCCGACGGCACGAAGGTCACCATCCCCGGGTGGATCGCCTTCGAGAAGACGCACCGCGCCGCTCGCACCGGCCGCAACCCGCAGACGGGTGAGGCCCTCGAGATCGCCGCCAGCGACAGCGTCAAGGTCAGCGCCGGCAGCAAGCTCAAGGCTGCCGTCAAGTAGTCCTCGCTCTCACGAGCACCCGAGAAGGGGCGTGACGACCATCGGTCGTCCCGCCCCTTCTCTCGTTCCGATCACTCGACGTCGAGCGACGACCCTCACCCCCGCCTGTTCACCAGGCGATCCGACTTACCCTGGTAGACGATGCCCAGACTCGCTCGTACCACGGCGCCCGCACTGCTCGTGCTGGTGGCGTTCGCGTCCCTCCTCGCCGCGCTGAAGTTCGGCGGGGCGGCCGACGCGCCCCTCGTCGTCGACCCCGGCGAGGTCGTGCGCTACGGCCTGCCCATGGCCAAGATGCTGGGCAACATCGGTGCGGCCCTCACCATCGGCACGCTCTTCCTGACGTGTTTCGCACTCACCCGACGCGAAGCGGAGTACGACCGCGCCCTGGACGTCGCCGCCGCCGCGGCGGGTTTCTGGGCCGTCGCCTCGGCGATCACCACCTTCTTCACGTTCCTCAGCGTCGCCAACGTGCCGGTCACCTTCGACGACCAGTTCGGGCGGACGCTCGCGTTCTTCCTGACGAACACCGAGCTCGGCATCGCCTGGCTCATCACGACGCTGATCGCCGCGACCGTCACCGTGCTCTGCTTCATCGTCCGCAACATCTGGTTGATCGTCGCCGTGACGGTGCTCGCCGCCGGCGGGCTCATCCCCCTCGCCGAGCAGGGCCACGCGGCCGGCACGAGTGGCCACGACGCCGCCGTCACCGACCTCGCCCTGCACCTGGTCGGAGCGTCGGTCTGGTTGGGCGGCCTGCTCGCCATCGTGCTGCTGCGCGGGCACCTCTCGAGCGGGCGGCTGGCGATCGTGCTCGCGCGCTACTCGAGCGTGGCCATCGTCTGCTTCGTGGTCGTCGCGGTGTCGGGCATCGGCAGCGCCGCCATCCGCATCGGCGACTGGTCGGCCCTGACGTCGGGCTACGGCGTGCTCGTACTCGTCAAGACGTTCGCCCTCGTCGCTCTGGGCTTGTTCGGCGTCGTGCAGCGCCGGTGGCTCGTCGGCCGCCTCGCCACCCACCCCAAGGCGACGGCCAAGCTCTTCTGGTGGTTCGTCACCGCCGAGCTCGCCTTCATGGGGCTCGCCTCCGGAGTCGCCGCGGCACTCGCCCGGACGGCCACCCCGGTCGAGCAGGTCGCGGCGGCCGACCTGGCCGATCCGACCCCCGCGGTCATCCTCACCGAAGAGGCCCTGCCGCCCGAGCTGACGCCCCTGCGCTACCTCACCGAGTGGAACGTCGACCTGCTCTGGGGCCTGCTCTGCGCCTTCGGCGTCTTCTTCTACCTGGCCGGCGTCGTGCGCCTGCACCGCCGCGGCGACCGCTGGCCGGTCGGCCGGACCGTCTCGTGGGTGGCGGGCCTCGTCGTGCTGTTCTACATCACCTGCGGTGCCCCGAACGTCTACGAGGAGTACCTCTTCAGCACGCACATGCTCGCGCACATGGCGCTGGGCATGCTCGTACCCGTGCTGCTCGTGCCCGGCGCACCGGTCACGCTCGCGCTGCGCACCATCAAGAAGCGCAGCGACGGCACGCGGGGCGGTCGTGAGTGGATCATGATCCTGGTGCACTCGCGGTTCGCGACGTTCGTCAGCAACCCGATCATCTCGGCGGTGCTGTTCGCGGGCTCGCTGTGGGCGTTCTACTACACGCCGTTGTTCAGCTGGGCGACGACCACGCACATCGGCCACTACTGGATGATCGTGCACTTCCTGATCACCGGTTACCTCTTCGTGCAGTCGATGATCGGCATCGACCCGGTCAAGGGTCGACTCCCCTACCCCGCCCGGCTCGTCGTGCTGCTCGGGACCATGGCGTTCCACGCGTTCTTCGGCCTGGGCATCATGAGCGCCACGGGCCTCTTCCTGGCCGACTGGTACGGCGCCATGGGCCGCACCTGGGGGCCGACCCCGATGCAGGACCAGTACGTCGCCGGCGGCATCGCCTGGAGCGTGGGCGAGATCCCGACGATCGTCATGGCCATCGCCGTGGCGATCATGTGGAGCCGCAGCGACGGTCGAGAGGCCGTCCGCAAGGACCGCCAGGCCGAGCGCGACGACGACGCCGAGCTCAGGGCGTACAACGAGCAGCTCGAGGCGCTGTCACACCAGCGCGAGCGCACCCGCTGACGCCCCGAGGAGGCGCGGGTCGGGTCAGGCGAGCATCTCGCGTACCAGCGGAACGACCTTCGTGCCGTACAGCTCGATGCTGCGCATCATGAGCTCGTGCGGCAGGCGGCCCATGCTGTACCGCATGTCGAAGCGCGTCGCGCCGAGCAGGCGCATGTTCTGCGCGATCTTCGTGGCGACGGTCTCGGGCGAACCCACGTAGAGCGCACCGGTCGAGCTGGCGCTGGCCTCGTACTGCGCACGGCTGTAGGGGGGCCAGCCGCGTTCGCGACCGAGCTGGTTCGTCTGCTCTTCTTGGTACGGGAACAGCGCCTCCTTGGCTTCGGCGTCGGTCTCGGCCACGAAACCGGGCGAGTGCATCGCGATCGGCTGCGAGTCGTGGCCGAACTCGCCGAGGGCGCGTCGGTAGAGGTCGGCGTAGGGCGCGAACTGGGCGGGCTGGCCGCCGATGATCGCGAGGAAGAGCGGGAAGCCGTAGTGCGCGGCACGGATGACCGACTGCGGCGATCCGCCGACGCCGACCCAGGTGCGGATCGAGCCGCCCTCGGTCTTCGGGTAGACCTCTTGTGCGTCGAGGCCGGCGCGGACGGTACCCGACCAGGTCGTCGGCCCCTCTTTCAGCAGTTCGGCGAAGAGCTGGATCTTCTCCTCGAAGAGCACCTCGTAGTCCTGCAGGTCGAGACCGAAGAGCGGGAACGACTCGGTGAACGAGCCGCGGCCGAGGATGACCTCGGCGCGGCCGTTCGAGATCGCGTCGACCGTGGCGAAGCGCTGGAACACGCGCACGGGGTCGTCCGAGCTGAGGACGGTGACGGCCGAGCCCAGGCGGATCGTCTTCGTGCGGGCGGCGATCGCGGCGAGCACGACCTCGGGTGCCGAGACGGCGAAGTCCTTGCGGTGGTGCTCGCCGACGCCGATGAAGTCGAGGCCCACCTCGTCGGCCAGGACGGCCTGTTCGACCAGGTTGCGGATGGCCTGGGCGTGGGTGACCGGGCTGCCGTCGAGGCGGTCGGTGATGTCGCCGAAGGTGTCGAGGCCGAACTCGAGGGGGTGTGCCATGCGGGTGCTCTCCAAATTCATACGTTTGCATCATTCTAGCCGATGGAGGGCGATCGCGGGAGGGGGCGCGATGCACGCGCCCGTGGCCCACCCGGTGCCCGGGCGGCGGGTGCTCGGGCGCGGGGTGCCCGGGCGCGGGGTGCCCGGGCGCCGGGGTCAGAGGCGGTCGAGCGGGTTCGCGGCGATCCGGTCGCGCATGCCACCCCGGATCGTCCGACCGGCCTCGGACCCGGGCTTCCGGTGCGCCTGCGCGGACATCAGCCCACCGAACTCGACACCGAAGCCGTCGCGCGGCAGTCGGTCGACGAGGGCGGCGACCAGCTCGGTCGGCCAGTCGTCGCCGCCCACCCCCGACACGTCGAGGCTCGTCGCCCGCTCGAGCAGGTGCCCCTCGACGTCGAGGCCGGGCGAGACCGCGGGCCACATGTGCCGCACGACGACCTCGGCCACCCGTCGCGAGCGGTCGGACGACCACCCCGCCCCGGTCGCGAACACACGGGCGACCTCTCCCCCGGCCCGCTCGAAGGGCTCGGCATGGCTGTCGAACGGGCCGGCCAGTCCGACGTCGTGCAGCGCCGCCGCCACGAACAGCAACTCGTGGTCGAACTCCAGACCCTCGAGTCGCCCCAGGGCCACGGCGAGCGCCGCCGAGCGAAGGCTGTGCGCGAGCAGGGCCGGACTCGACACGACGGCGGCCGCCTCGAGGGCGCGGGCGGCCACGGGCGTAGGAGGCGCGAGCAGGTCGTCGAGGACGGCGGCGGTCGGGCGGGGCTCGGCGGTCGGGCGGGGCTCGGCGTTCGGGCGGGGCTCGGCGGTCATGGCAGGAACTCTACGAATGGACACGTCCTGCCACGAGTGGCAGTCTTGCCAGCACGCGTCGACATCCCGCCAGCCCGCCAGCCCGCCAGCCCGCCACGATGTGGACACGACGCCACGAGAAAAGATGGCGCGGTGTCCACTTCGTGGCGGTGTGCGGCTCGCCCCACCCCAGGAGACCCCATGTCCCCGTTCCGCACCGTCGCCACGATCGTGGCCGACGGCGTCGCGCCCTTCGAGTTCGGGGTGCTCTGCGAGGTGTTCGGCCTCGACCGGACCGACGAGGGCGCGCCTCCGTTCGAGCACCGCATCGTGACCGAGCACCCCGGGCTCGTCCGCACGAACCAGGGCTTCTCGATCACGGTCGACCTCGACCTGGGCGCCGCGGTCGACGCCGACGTCGTCTGCGTGCCGGCCCTGTGGAACCGGCCCGACCAGGCCGAGCTCGTCTCGCCGGCCGTGCGCGAGCTGCTCGTCGCGGCCGAGGCGCGCGGGGCGTGGTTGCTCAGCGTGTGCAGCGGGGCGTTCGTGCTGGCCGAGGCCGGGCTGCTCGACGGCCGCCGGGCGACGACCCACTGGCGCTACTCGGATGCCCTGCAGCGCGATCATCCCGCGGTCGAGGTCGACGCCGACGTGCTCTTCGTCGAGGACCGCCGAGTCATCACGAGCGCCGGCACGGCCGCCGGCATCGACGCCTGCCTGCACCTCGTCCGCCGCGAGCACGGCGTCGCCGCCGCGAACGTGATCGCCCGCCGGATGGTCGTGCCGCCGCACCGCGACGGTGGCCAGAGCCAGTTCATCAAGACCCCGCTCCCGGTCGAGGTCGACGACTCGCTGGCCCCGCTCACGGACTGGATGCTCGGACACCTCCGCGACGACCTGAGCATCGAGGGGTTGGCCGCGAGGGCGCACATGTCGCCGCGCACCTTCGCCCGTCGCTTCAAGGCCGAGCTGGGGGCGACGCCCGGGGCGTGGCTCACCCGCCAGCGCCTCCTGCGGGCGCAGGAGCTGCTCGAGGCGACCGGGCTCGGCATCGACGCGATCGCCGACCAGGTCGGCTTCGGTTCGGCGGCCGTCCTGCGCCACCACTTCGCGCGTGTGCTCGGCACGACCCCGCGCGCCTACCGCTCGACCTTCGGCGGCGTCGACGACGTGCGCGACCTCGCGGGGGCGGGAGCCGCCAGCGCCTGAACGGGACGGTCCGTGACGGGACGATCCGTGACGGGACGGTCCTTGACGGGACGGTCCTTGACAGGCCGACCCGCGCCTCCTAGGTTAACTACTCAAGTAGCTAACCAAAGGAGCAGTCGTGCTCGACGACGGGACGCCGATCTTCCAGCAACTCGCTGCGCAGATCGAGAAGGACGTGCTCGACGGCACCTACGCCGACGAGGCACCGGTGGCGTCGACCACCGAGCTCGCCGCGTTCTACCGGATCAACCCGGCCACGGCAGGCAAGGCCGTCAACCTGCTGGTCGACCGCGGCATCCTCTACAAGCGCCGGGGCGTCGGCATGTTCGTCGCGACCGGTGCCCGCGAGCGGCTGGCCGAACACCGACGGGCCCGCTTCGCCGACGAGTACGTGCGCCCGCTGGTGGCCGAGGCACGCGCGCTGGGCATCGACGCCGCCGCCCTCCACCACCTGATCGAAGAAGAGGACCAGTCATGAGCCCTGTGATCGAGATCACCGACCTGAGCCGTCGTTACGGCTCCTCGCGCGCCCTGGACGGCGTCGACCTCAGCGTCGACGAGGGCGTCATCTGCGGCCTCCTCGGCCGCAACGGTGCCGGCAAGACGACGCTGATGGCCTGCGTGGCCGGCCAGGAACGGCCGTCGGGAGGCGCGGTGCGGGTCTTCGGCCGAGAGCCCGCGGACCACGCCGACGTCCTGTCGCGGGTGTCGTTCGTGCGCGACAGCCAGCGATACCCGGACGGCTTCAGACTGAAGCACGTGCTCTCGGTGGCACCGGCCTTCCACCGCGGGTGGGACGCCGCCCTCGCCCGCGACCTCGCCGCCGACCTGCGGGTGCCCGAGAAGACCGACCTGAAGAAGATGTCTCGCGGGCAGCTGTCCGCCGCGTCGATCGTGATCGGCATGGCCTCGCGGGCACCGCTGACGATCTTCGACGAGCCCTACCTCGGACTGGACGCCACGGCCCGGCAGCTGTTCTACGACCGCCTGCTCGCCGACTACTCGGCCCACCCCCGGACGATCCTGCTCTCGACCCACCTGATCGACGAGATGGAGGCCCTGCTCGAACGGGTGGTCGTGCTCGACGAGGGCCGGGTGCGCCTGGACTCCGACGTCGACCAGGCGCGGGCTTCCGCCTACCAGGTCGCCGGGACGGCATCCGCCGTCGACCGGTTCGCCGCCGGGCGCCGCCTCCTGTCGCAGCACGCGGTCGGCGGACTGAAGACGGCGGTGGTCGACGGCGTCGCCGACCACACCACGCGAACCGATGCCGCCGCGGCGGGAGTCGAGCTCTCGGGGGTCTCACTGCAACAGGTCGTCGCGGCCCTCGGCTCGCGCGACACCGAACTCGAAGGGGTCGCCTCGTGAACCGCATCCTGCCCGTCGTCCGACTGCAGTTCGCCCGTCGGCGCAGCGCGCTGCTCGTGCCGTTGCTCATCGTCGCCATCACGTTCGCCGTCACCGTGGTGATCCAGGTCACGCTGCAGCGCTCGGGCGCCTACGACGACGGCGCCTCGTACGCCACCGGCGCACGCTTCAACCCGGGGGTCGTGTGGGCCCAGTCCGGGTACCTCGTCGCCATGGGCGTGGCCTCGGTCGCGTCGACCTTCCCCCTCGCCGCCTCGTTCGGGGCGACGCGACGGGCGTTCGCGCTGGGCACCGCCGTGACCCACACCCTCGTCGCGCTCTACCTGACCGGGGTGTTCGCCGCCCTGCTCGCGCTCGAGGTGCTGACCGACCACTGGTTCGGCGGTTTCTACGTCTTCGACGTCAACGTCCTCGGTGCCGGCGACCTGGGCGTGCTCGTCCCGATCGTGTTCCTCGGCGCCCTCGTCGCCCAGACGGCCGGCGGGGTGTTCGGAGCGGCCTGGCTGCGGTTCGGGCCGCGGGGCCCGCTGGGCATCTCGATCGGCGTCGTGCTCGTGCTGGCCGTCGCGCTCCTGGCCGCCGGCCCCTCGCTGCCCGCCGTGTTCGCGAGCTACCAGAGCTGGTGGGCGGCGCTCACCGCGGCACTGCTCGCGGCGGCGGCGATCGCGGGGACGTTCGCGTTCTTGCGCCGCGCCTCCGTCCGCTGACGCGAGGGCCGGGTCAGTCGAACGTCAGCTCGTCGGACGTGCTGATGCGCATCAGGTACGTGACCGTGAACGGGACGTCCTCGTCGATCGTGTAGCGCTTGCCGTCGAAGAGCGACTGGGCACCGACGACGAGGTGGGCCGTGCCGGCCACCCCCGGCACCTGCCACTGTCCCGACGGACCCGGCACGATCGAGACGACGGGGTGCACCGGCACCGTCCACGTCGGATCGTCGGTGACCCGGTCGTCGACCTGGCGTCCGAAGGGGCACCCGGCCGGCAACAGCACCTGCTGCGTGACGCACTGCTCGTCGAGCTGCTGGTCGACCATGTCCTGCACGGCCTCGACGAACGCCTCCCGGGGCTGGACCTCGATCGACACCGCCGACGTCGCCCCCACCGTGAGCACGTCGGCCTCGACGGTCGGCGCCTCGAGGTAGCGCGACGAGTGGTCGAGCTCGAACCGCGACGGCGCCAGGACCGTGAACCGGGTCGCGACGTCGGGGGCGTCGGTCGTGATGTCCCGGCCGTCCACCGTGAAGCGGGAGTCGTGCTGGGGCGTCACGTCGAGCTGGGCCGTGGGCGCCTGCACGAAGCGCCACGAGTGGAAGAGCCCGAACCGGGTGCCGACCCGCTGCACGACGAACTGCGACTGCGCGGGGGCCTCGGCCGTGGCCGACGTGCCCTGCATCGAGTACGAGAGCGTGATCGCGTGGGTGTCGTCACCGAGGTCGACGTCGCCCACCTCGGTCACGTCGTCGACGCCGCCGAGCGAGGGCACCTCGAGCAGCGCGTCGGCCAGCTGGTCGGTCGGCGCGACGCCCGCGAGGGTCAAGGCGCTCGACGTGTCGCCGCGGTCGACGGCCGCCACGTAGCCGCGGGCGAACCCGGCGGCGCTGTAGACGGTGGCGTTCAGGGCCACGACGGTGACCCAGAAACCGATCAGCACGAAGAGCAGCGCCCCGCCCCAGATCGCGACGAACGGCCAGCCGAGCGGTGGGCGCGTCTCCTCCCCCACAGACGACGACATGACGACAACAATAGGAGGCGCGGGTCACGAACTCCCGAGCACCACCGCCGTCGCGGGTAGATTGGTGGCCTCCCCCACCCCCTCCCGAAAGGTGCTCGTCGTCGTGAGCGTGGCCCTCTCCGCCGAACAGCAGGCGCTGTACGACGCGATCGAGAACACCCGCGAGCACATCTTCGTCACGGGCCGGGCAGGCACGGGCAAGTCGACGCTGCTGAACCACCTGTCGTGGAACACCTCGAAGCAGATCGTCATCTGCGCCCCTACAGGTGTCGCCGCCCTCAACGTCGGCGGCCAGACGATCCACTCGCTGTTCCGCCTCTCGGTGGGGCTCATCGCCGACCACGACATCGAGCAGAACGCCGAGCTGCGCAAGCTGCTGAACACCATCGACACGCTCGTCATCGACGAGGTCTCAATGGTCAACGCCGACCTGATGGACGCCATCGACCGCTCGCTGCGCCAGGCCCGGCAGCGCAAGCACGAGCCGTTCGGCGGCGTGCAGGTCGTGCTGTTCGGCGACCCGTACCAACTGCCGCCGGTGCCAGGCGACGCCGAAGAGCGCGAGTACTTCCGCGACAACTACCGCTCGATGTGGTTCTTCGACGCCAAGGTCTGGGCCGAGGCGAGTCTGCGCATCTACGAGCTGGCCTTCATCCACCGCCAGACCGAGGGCGACTTCAAAGAGATGCTGAACGCCGTGCGGCACGGTCGGGTCACGGCCGAGATCGCCGGGGCGCTGAACGGCGCCGGGGCCCGCCCCGTGCCGACCGACGGCGGGGCCATCACCCTGGCCACGCGCAACGACACGGTCAACCGCATCAACAAGGTCGAGCTCGATCGCCTGTCGGGCAAGGTGATGACCGCCAAGGCCGAGGTCAGCGGCGAGTTCGGCGGGCGGGCCTACCCGGCCGACGAGGCCCTCGAGCTCAAGGTCGGGGCCCGGGTGATGTTCCTCCGCAACGACTCCGAGCAGCGGTGGGTCAACGGCACCACGGGCGTCGTCACCCGGGTGCGCGACACCGTCTTCGTCGAGGTCGACGGCGAAGTGCACGAGGTGCAGCCCGTCGTGTGGGAGAAGCACAAGTACTCGTACTCGGCGACCACCAAGCAGCTCAAGAAAGACGTCGTGGCCGAGTTCACGCAGTTCCCGCTGCGTCTCGCCTGGGCCGTCACGATCCACAAGTCCCAGGGCAAGACCTACGACCGGGCCATCGTCGACCTCGGCTCGCGGGTGTTCAGCGCGGGGCAGACCTACGTCGCCCTCAGCCGCATCACCTCGCTCGAGGGGCTGTACCTCTCGCGCCCGCTGCGGCCGGCCGACATCATCGTCGACCTCGACGTGCGGCGCTTCATGAGCGAGGCGTCGCGCGTACCGGCCATCAAGGCAGCCGCCGACGCCGGCGTGGGCGACGGCACGGCGACCGCCGCCACGGGCTGACCGCCCGGTACGACCAGGCATCGGCCGTCACGGGCGGGCCACCCGGCACGACCGGGCATCGGCCCGGTGGCTCGGGCCGTCGGCCTGTCGGCCCGATGGCTCGGCCCCTCGGCCCGATGGCTCGGCCCCTCGGCCCGGTGGCTCGGCCCCTCGGCCCGGTGGCTCGGCCCGTCGGCCTGTCGGCGATCGGCTAGGCCGCGGCCTTCGCGGCGGCGAGGTCGGTGAACAGCTCGGTGCTGAAACGGTACGCGGCGCAGACCTCGTCGAGCACGTGCTCGCGCTCGTCGGCCGACCAGGCCACGGCATCGAGCTGGCGACGGTAGGTCGTCTTGAACGACTTCGGCTCGGCGATCTCGGCGAAGAGGAAGAACCCGACGCCGTTCGTGTCGAACCCGAACCGGCGCTGCAGGATGCTGCGGATCAGGTGTCCGCCGGACAGGTCGCCGAGGCAGCGCGTGTAGTGGTGCGCGATGAAGCCGCCGGCCCAGGTCGACGCCTGCTCGATGCGGTCGACGTACGCACGGGTGGTCGGCAGCGGCGAGATGCGGGCCCGCCAGCCGTCACCCAGCAGGAACGCCAGGTCGGCCTCGATGGCCGGCAACCGGGTCAGCCCCGGGGCGAGGAACGGAGCCACGACCGGGTCGCCCGACCACCGCACGGCGGCGTCCTCGAGGGCGGCGTAGACGAAGTAGTGCTGGGCGAGCAGCTGCACGTAGTCGTCCCGCGTGCCCCGGCCGATCAGCAGGTCGGTCATGAACGAGCAGCCGACGTCGGCGGGGACCCGCTCGGCCGTGCGCTCGCGCACCGCCTCGGAGAAGGGGATGACGACGGTCATGGTGCGCACCTCCTGGGTCACCTGGGTTAGGTGACCCTAACCCTAGCCAGGGAGGCGCGATGCCGGTAGCCCCCGGGGCCGATCTCGGCAGACGTGCAGCCGGCCCGCAGCCCGTCGAGAGGTGCGGCGCACCGCGGCGCGGGTCAGCGGCGGCGGCGCTCGGCCCCCACGGCGGTGGCGAGCAGCAACAGGCCGCCGACCAGGTGCGTGATGTTGTCGCCGAGGTTGAACGCCAGGAAGTTGACGTCGGTGCCCTCGAGGAAGAAGCCGACGACGCCGAAGATGACGAAGATCAGGCCGATCCAGGTGTTGATGTAGCGGGCGCTGGCCCGCGAGGACGCCCCCGCGATGATCAGGGCGGCGCCGGCCAGCACCCAGACGACGACCAGCGCGGGGTTGAGGTTCCAGACGAACCAGAGCGAGGCGCCCTGCGTGGAGAAGAACGTGCCCATGTCCTCGACGAGGAACCCGATGGCGCCGAGCAGCAGGAACACCGTGCCGACGAACAGCCCGGCCCCGCGGTTGGGCGACTCGCGGATCGTCGGCTCGTAGGGGGCCGGGGTCGCGGTCGTCGTGGTGCCGTGGGTGCTGCTCATGGTGAAGGTGCCTCTCGTCAGGTGGGTCAGCGTCCAGTATGCCCGCCACCCGCGGCGGGCCGTCCGACCCGGACGGGCGCGGGGCTGGCAAGATCGACCCCATGACCCCGACGCCCCTCCGCCTGGTCGTGGCGATCAACCCCGGCGCCTCCGCCGGCGGCCGGAAGCACCTCGCCGACGGGGTGCTCGCCGGGCTCCGCGGTGCCGGCCACACGGTCGTGCCGCTCACCGAGTCGAGCTACGACGACCTCGTGGCCGCCGCCCGTCGCGAGCTCGACCCGGACCACGGCGAGCGACCCGACGCACTGATCGTCGTCGGTGGCGACGGCATGGTGAACCTCGGGGCCAACCTCGTCGCGGGCACCGACGTGCCGCTGGGACTGGTGCCGACGGGCACCGGCAACGACACGGCCCGGGCCTTCGGGCTGCCCCACGACGACGCCGAGGCCGCCACGCGCCTCCTGGTCCGGCTGCTCGAGGGCGAGCCCACCACGATCGACGCCGGACGCGTGCTGCAGGCCGACGGCCGGGCCACCTGGTTCGCGTGCATGGTCTCGGCCGGCTTCGACGCCGTCGTGAACGAGCGGGCCAACCGGCTGAGCTGGCCGAAGGGGCGCCGACGCTACGACGTCGCGCTCGCCATCGAGCTGGTGCGCCTGCCGCGCATCTCGTACCGCCTCGAGCTCGACGGGGTCGCCTCGACCGTCGAGGGCACCCTGATCTCGGTCGGCAACGGCCAGTCGCTCGGCGGCGGCATGAAGGTCACGCCCGACGCCGTGCTCGACGACGGACTGCTCGACGTGCTCGTGGTCGAGCGGCTGACGCGCTGGCAGTTCGTGCGGCTGTTCCCGAGCGTGTTCCGCGGCACCCACCTGAGCCACCCGAATGTGACGGTGCACCGCGTGCGTCGTGCGGTGATCGAGGCCGACGGGGTCGCCGCCTACGCCGACGGCGAGCGCGTCGGGCCGCTGCCCGTCACGGTCGAGGTCGTCCCCGGCGCCCTGCGCGTCTACGCCGCCATCGGTCGCTGACCGTCGGCACGAGCCGAGGAGGCGCGCTCGGCGGCGAGACGACCACACGCCCCGGGCGCCCACGGCCTCAGCCGCGGTGCAGCGTCTCGCGGGGGTACTCGCCGAACCGCTGCTGGTACGCGGCCGAGAACCGGCCGAGGTGGGCGAAGGCCCAGTGCCGGGCCACGTCGGCGACGGTCGTGGCGTTCGGGGCGGCCGCCCGCAGCGCGTCGTGCACGCGCTCGAGGCGGATCTCGCGGAGGTAGGCCGTGGGCGTGGTGTCGAGGTGACGACTGAACGCCTGTTGCAGCCCCCGGGCGGTGAGCCCCGCCTCCCGGGCGATGTCCACGGCCGAGATCGGCAGGTGGGCGCTGGCGTGCATGTACTCCACGGCGAGGCGGAGGCTCGCGTTGCGCGGAGCCAGCAGCGCCGCGGGCATCTGGGTCGAGGTGTGGGCGAAGGTGTCGAGCAGGGCCACCGCGCCCATCCGGGCCATCTCGGTGCGCATCAGGTCGCTCGGTTCACCGGAGCCGAGGTAGGCGCGTCCGATCAGACGGACCGTGGCGTGCCAGGCCTGCACCGCGGCGGACGAGACGGGGGCGGCATGGTCGAAGCGGAGCGTGCCGGGCATGATGCCGTGGCGCTCGGCCGCGACCTCGTCGACGACCGACTTCGAGAGGTGCAACAGGCTCTGGTTGACGTCCTCGGTCGTGAACTCGAACTCGCGCCCCTCGGGGAAGAGGATCGGTCGCCCGACGGCGCCGGCCACCTCGTCGCGACCGTTGTCGACGGTCGATCGTCCGTCGAGCAACCAGTGCACGACGTGCTCGTCTCCCGCGGCTGCCTGCCCGTCGACGCGGCCCATGAACATCGTCGACCGCAGGGTCATCGCGCCGTCGCCGACGATCGTGTGGCGGAACGCGAAGGGGGCCTCGGTCGGGGCGACGTGGAAGTCGCGACCGTTGTACCCGGCGCTCAGGATGTCGACGGCCTCGTCCAGGTCACGACCACGCGCGTCGAAGCGGATCTTGTCGTCCTGGGCAGCCATCTCAGCGAATTGTTGCACGCACTCCAAAGTTCGTACCAGTCGGCCCGAGGGGGGTTGACAGCGACTGCCGCGCCGTCTAATGAGCTCCCCTTCCTGACGACACCCGCACCCGCACGCGCACCCGCACGTGCACGCGCACCCGCACCCGCACGCGGCGGCAACTCCTGACCGGTGCTGCGACGCACGCACCAGCATCCCTCGCTCCCGCGCGATCCGCTGCGGGAGGCAGGACTTCTCGACGAGGGGTCGACCCGGTCGCTTCGGTCGGCGACTTCGGCCTTCGCCAGGAGCCGCGAGGTCGAGGCGCACCTCAGACGTTCTCGGCACCCGGGGCAGGGGGGCCGGTCACCCGGGCGACGCGTCGGACCTTAGCCCGGGCTCGGGCTCGGGCTCGGGCGATGCATCCTCCCCAACGACGTCGCCGAGCCGTCCTTCAACACCCGCGGACGACGGCTCGACCCGAGGCCCGCGTCGTCGACACGCTCGTGGACCATGACAACGATCGCCGAACTCGTCTCAGCGGCCGGAGGACTCCTCCACAAACACGACCTGGTCGCCCTGGGCGCCACCGACCGACACCTGACCGTCGCGGTCCGTTCACGCACGGTCAGCAGACCCCGGCGTGGGTGGTACTCCACCTGGGAGCGTGGAGATCCCCGATACGTCGCGGTCGCCGTGGGTGGTCGACTCACCGGCGCATCCGCGTTGCACCAGCTGGGAGCATGGACGTGGGCCCGTCCGCCGGTCACGGTGTCGGTACCCGTGACGGCTTCGCGGCTGCGACGGCGGCGTGGAGTCCGAGTCGTGTGGGACCCACTCGAACTCTCCGATCGGGGTTCGACCTGGGCCGTCGACCCTCGTGACGCCCTGGCTCGGGCAGTCGTCGAGACCCGATCGTTCGAGGATGCGGTCATCCTCGTCGACTGGGCCAGACGGGCCGGCATCGTCGACGTCGACGACGACGCAGCCGAGGTGCTGTCCCGGAGACGTGCCGACGCTGCCGGCCTCGTCGCGTGGAGCGATCCGGGCGCCGAGAGCATCCTCGAGAGCGCGGCGGGCACGAGGTTGCGACGGGCAGGGCATCACGTCACCCGCCAGGTGCCTGTTTCCGGCACCTCGAAGATCATCGACATGGTCGTCGACGGGGTCGTCGGTCTCGAGACCGATGGACGAGCGCACCACGAGACACGTTTCGACAAGGACCGACTCAAGGACGCCGACATCGCTCGCGACGGTCTGATCCCGTTCCGGGCGGGGACGGTGATGGTGAAAGACAGGTGGGGCGTGACGGTCAGCGCGATCAGGGCTCTGATCCGGACGGCGGGCGGTCCGCGACCCGTCGCGGGTGTCGGGAACTCCTCACTGCCGCGAGTGCTCGGGCCGAGAGGACGCAGGGCGTGGCGGCTCGCTCGACCTCGGCGACACACGGGTCAGGAGTTGCCAGCTGCGGCAGGCTGACGAGACGAGACGAGACGAGGCAGGGCGAGGGGGCGAGGGGGCGAGGGGGCGAGGG
>NZ_JXQZ01000050.1 GCF_000878135.1 Frigoribacterium sp. MEB024 | reverse complement strand
ACCTGGTCGCCGCCGCGGCGGTGGCGGCTCGTGCCGCCGCGCTCGCGACGGCCGCGGCCTCGTCGGACGAGACCCCGTCGAGCGTCTGCCCGGGCCACGGCAGGGCGGCGCCGTAGGGGTTCGCCGGGTCGGTGGCGGCCAGGGTCACCACGGGCACGTCGCGCTGACGACCCGCGGCGACGAGGGTGTCGTCGTCGCGGCGGTCGCCCTCGTCACGGACGAACGACCGCAGGCGGTCGACCGTCGGCCCGGTCGCGAACTGCGCCGCTCCGAGACCCTCGACGAAGTAGCCGCGGCGGGCGCGACCCGTCTCTTCGAAGCCGCTGAGCACCTTGTAGGCCGTCGAGAAGCCGCCACGGACGCCCTCGTTGACGACGGCGCCCCGGGTGACGACGCCGTGCCGCTCGAGCAGGATCTCGGCCGTCGCGGCGGCACGCACGGTGCCGTCGGGTTCGGCCAGGGGCAGCAGCGACCAGCGGCCGCCGACGGTGGGCGGGCCCGCCTGTCGGGGCATGGCGACCCGGCCGCGGCTGCGGTACGACGAGCGCGACCGCGTCGGGGTGCGCGGCCGCGGCGTGCGTCCGCCGCCGACCTGGGTGCGCAGGGGAGCGAAGGTGTCGTTGGTGATCTGCCCCGCCCAGACGAGCTGCCAGATGGCGGTGACGAGCGAGTCGTCGTCGGTGCTGCCGACGGCGTCGGAGAGCTGTCGGAAGAAGTACGCCCCGCCACCGGCCAGGGCGGCGAGCACCTCGCGCTGCAGGTCGTCGGTCTCGGCCCCGGACGGTTCGGGCAGGGTGACCTGGGCGCCGTCGGCGAGGTGCAGGCTGACCCAGCCGTCGTTGCCGGGCAGGGTGCCGGTGCCCGACCAGATGACGTCGCCGGTGGCGGTGAGCTCGTCGAGCATGGACGGGTTGTAGTCGGTCACGCGGGCCGGCAGGATCAGGGACTCCCACGCCGAGGCGGGCAGCGAGACCCCGCTGAGCTGGTCGACGACCTGCACCACGCCGTCGAGGCCGCGCAGCCCCGAACCCTTGAGCCCGGTGGCGACGTGTTGCCAGGCGGGTAGGAAGCGTCCGAGCGTCTCGGGGGCGACCGGTTCGACCTCGTGACGCAGGGCGGCCAGCGACTTGCCGCGCAGTCGACGCAGCACCTCGGAGTCGCACCACTCGCTGCCCTGCTGCCGGGGCCGGAACTCGCCCTCGACGACGCGACGCTGGGTGGCGAGCTTGCGCAGGGTGTCCATCACGACGGCGGTGCCGAGGCCGAGACGGTCGGCCACCATGGCGGGGGTGAAGGGGCCGTGGGTGCGGGCGAACCGGCCGATGAGGTCGCCCAGCGGGTCGTCGACCGGTTCGACGAACGCGGTCGGCACGCCGATCGGCAGGGCGACGCCGAGGGCGTCCCGGAGGCGCGAGGCGTCCTCGATGCCGGCCCAGCGGACCGTGCCGGCGTGGGTGAAGCGGAGGACGCGATTCGACCAGGCGAGGTCGGTCAGGGCGGTCTCGAGCGCGCGGTGGGCGTCGTCGCGGGCGGCGACGTCGCCGGCGACGAGGGTCGCGGCGAGCCAGCTGCGGTCGATGATCTCGTCGGTCGTCAGCGGGCCGAGCAGGCGCAACAGGTCGACGACGCCCTCGATGTCGCGGGCCCGACGGTCGGCAGCGAGGCGCTGCAGTTCGAGCTCGTGCTGGTCGATGACGTCGGCGTCGAGCAGCTCGCGCAGCTCGGCCCGGCCGAGCAGCTCTTGCAGCAGGCTCGAGTCGAGCGACAGGGCGGCCGCACGCCGCTCGGCGAGCGGTGAGTCGCCCTCGTACATGAAGGCGGCGACGTAGCCGAAGAGCAGCGACCGGGCGAAGGGCGAGGGCACCTCGGTCTCGGTCTCGACGATGCGCACGGTGCGGCTCGCGAGGTCGCGGGTGAGGCTCATCAGGGCCGGCAGGTCGTAGACGTCCTGCAGGACCTCGCGGACGGCCTCGAGCACGATCGGGAACTGCGGGTACTTGCGCGCGACGTCGAGCAGCTGCGACGACCGCTGGCGTTGCTGCCAGAGCGGCGACCGCTTGCCGGGGTTGTACCGGGGCAGCAACAGCGCCCGGGCGGCGCACTCGCGGAATCGCGACGAGAACAGGGCGGAGCCGCCGACCTCTTCGGTGACGATCTCGTCGAGGTCGTCGAGCTCGAACGAGAACAACTCGGCCCCGGGAGGCTCGGCGTCGGTGTCGGGGATGCGCACGACGATGCCGTCGTCGGCGGCCATGGCCCCGCCGTCGACCCCGAGCTGGTCGCGGATGCGGGCCGAGACCGCCAGTGCCCACGGGGCGTGGACCTGCATGCCGTAGGGCGAGTGCAGGATGAGGCGCCAGTCGCCGAGCTCGTCGCGGAAGCGCTCGACCACGAGGGTGGTGTCGGTCGGCACGTAGGACGTGGCGGCCTTCTGCTCGCCGAGGAACGCGATGAGGTTGCGAGCCGCCCGCTCGTCGAGGCCGCCGGCGGCGACGCGGGTGGTGGCGTCGGCCTCGCTCGAGTTCGACAGTTCGCGGACGTAGCCGCCGATGGCCTTGCCGAGCTCGGCGGGGCGCCCGATGCCGTCGCCCTTCCAGAAGGGGACGCGGCCGGGTTGGCCGTAGGCGGGCGAGACGAGCACGCGGTCGTGGGTGATGTCCTCGATGCGCCAGCTCGTGGCCCCGAGGGCGAACACGTCGCCGACCCGGGACTCGTAGACCATCTCTTCGTCGAGTTCGCCGACGCGGGCGGCCTTCTCGCCGACCATGAAGACGCCGAAGAGGCCCCGGTCGGGGATGGTGCCGCCGCTCGTCACCGCGAGGCGTTGGGCACCCGGGCGGCCGGTCAGGGTGCCGTGCACGCGGTCCCAGACGATGCGGGGCCGCAGTTCGGCGAACTCGTCGGAGGGGTACTTGCCGCTGAGCAGGTCGAGGGTGGCGTCGAAGGCGGAGCGCGGCAGGGTGGCGAACGGGGCGCTGCGGCGCACCGTGTCGAACCAGGCGTCGGCGTCGAGCTCGTCGAGGGCGACGGCCGCGACGGTCTGCTGGGCCAGCACGTCGAGGGGGTTGGTCGGCACGCGCAGTTCTTCGATGAGCCCGGCGACCATGCGCTCGGCGGCGACGGCGGAGTGGATCAGGTCGGCCCGGTGCTTGGGGAACAGCACGCCCCGCGAGGTCTCGCCGACCTGGTGCCCGGCACGGCCGACGCGCTGCAGGCCGCTGGCGACCGACGGCGGCGACTCGACCTGGATGACCAGGTCGACCGCACCCATGTCGATGCCGAGCTCGAGCGAGCTGGTGGCGACGACGCAGCGCAGCCGGCCGCTCTTGAGGTCGTCCTCGATCAGGGCGCGTTGGTCTTTCGACACCGACCCGTGGTGGGCCCGGGCGAGCAGGGGATCGCTGCCGGCGGTCTGCCCCGACCCGCCCATGAGCTGGGCCGGTGCCCCGCCGCCGACGGCCGGGTTGCGCTGTGCGGCGGGCGCCGGGGCGAAGGGATCGACGGTGTCGGAGGCCGGGTCGTCGCCGACGCCACCGGCCGTGACCAGCTGGCCCCGTGCCTCCTCGGTGGCACGCACCGCGGCCTCGAGGTCGCCGCCCTGGCGTTCGATCCAGATGTCGTTGAGGCGGGCCGTGAGGCGTTCGGCCAGGCGGCGTGAGTTCGAGAAGACGATGGTCGAGCGGTGCGCGGCGATCAGGTCGACGATGCCCTCTTCGACGTGCGGCCAGATCGAGCCCTGCGGTGCGGCGCCGGCGGCCGACCCTTCGAGCGGGGCGGCGGTGCCGAGCTCGGTCATGTCGTCGACGGGCACGACGACGCGCAGGTCGAACTTCTTGTCGGCGCGGGGATTGACGATGGTGACGGGTGCCGGCCCGGCCAGGAAGCGGGCGACCTCTTCGGGCGGTCGGACGGTGGCGCTGAGCCCGATGCGCTGCGCGGGCTTCTCGAGCAGGGCGTCGAGGCGCTCGAGCGAGAGGGCGAGGTGGGCACCGCGCTTCGTCGAGGCGACGGCGTGGACCTCGTCGATGATGACGGTCTGCACGCCCTTGAGGGTCTCGCGCGCCTGCGAGGTGAGCATGAGGTAGAGCGACTCGGGCGTCGTGATGAGGATGTCGGTCGGGGTGCGGGCGAGCCGGCCGCGATCGCTCGAGCTCGTGTCGCCCGAGCGCACGCCCACCGTGATGTCGGGAGCCTCGGTGCCCAGACGTCGAGCGGTCTGGGTGATGCCCACGAGCGGCGAGCGGAGGTTGCGCTCGACGTCGACGCCGAGCGCCTTGAGCGGAGAGATGTAGAGCACGCGGGTGCGGTGCAGCTTCTCGTCGGGCGGCGGCGACGAGGCCAGCGAGTCGATCGACCAGAGGAACGAGGCGAGCGTCTTGCCCGAGCCGGTCGGTGCGATGACGAGGGCGTGGTCGCCCTGGCTGATGGCCGTCCAGGCGCCCTCTTGCGCCCGGGTCGGCGCGGCGAACGCCCCCCGGAACCACTCGCGGGTCGCGGGGGAGAAGCGGTCGAGCACGTCGGTCATCGCTGCCATCCTGCTCTGCACCACCGACATTCCGCCGAGGGGTCAGC
Organism: Frigoribacterium sp. MEB024; assembly: GCF_000878135.1. Classification (GTDB taxonomy): domain Bacteria; phylum Actinomycetota; class Actinomycetes; order Actinomycetales; family Microbacteriaceae; genus Frigoribacterium. The sequence goes on along the minus strand of NZ_JXQZ01000050.1, from coordinate 22,650 downwards.
CCAGCACGGTGGCCTCGCCCCGACGTCCTGAGCGCGTGGCGAACGCATCCAGCGCCTCGAGGACCTCGTCCGCCCGCCAGATCGTGCCCATCTTGTACTCGGCCTTCTGCTTCAGCACTCCGGATTCGACCAGCCGTCGGAGCAGGGGGTAGACGTTGCTCGGGGCGAGCGAGAGCCGGGAAGCGGCCGTCGTGGCGTCGAGGACGGGTTGGTGGACGAGCAGGTCGAGCAGGCGCCAGACCGAGGAGTCGCGTCGTGCGGTCACGCGGGCAGACCAGGACGCTCGGACGTCGTGGAGGTCGTCGACGAGCGTCCGGGCGTTCGCGACCGCCCGGAGGGACGCCTCGGCCGTCAACCGCACGATCGGGTCGAGCTCGCCGGCCCGGTAGGCCGTCAAGGCCCGGTGGTAGGCGTCGACGTCGGTCAGCAGACCCGCCGAGACCGGCACCGTCACGGACCGCGTGACCCCCTTGGACCGCAGCATCGCCTGGGTGAGTGATCGCCCCGTCCGACCGTTGCCGTCGGTGAACGGGTGGATGGTCTCGAACTGGGCGTGGGTCACGGCGGTCTGGACGAGGACGGGTAGGTCGTCGCGTCGTGCGAAGGTCAGGCAGTCGTCGAGCAGGCCCGGGACCCGTTCGCTGACGGGGGCGACGAACTCGGCGCCGACGGGGCTGGCGCTGCTACGACCGATCCAGACCTGCTCGGTCCGAAGGGCGCCGGGGGTGTGCCGCGCGTCCGACGCCATCAGCGTGGCGTGCATCGTGAGGACGGAGGCGCGGGTCAACTCCTCAGCCAGGTCGATCGCCGCCGACATGGCCCGCGTGTTCGCCGCGATCAGGGTCGCGTTGCGCTTGCGTTCGTCCCCGAGTTCGGCCGAGAACACGGATCGGGCGTTCGCGGTCAGGTTCTCGATGCGCGACGAGGCGACGGCCTCGCTGCGCAGCAGGAGCGGAGCGAAGGCCGCCACCTCGCCGCCGAGGGTGGCATCGAAGCGGGTCAGTTCGAGAGAGGCGTCCTCGGCGAGAGCGGCGACCTCGGGCGACGGAGCGGGGTGGAGTGCGCCGATCAGTGGGGGCACCGCCGCACGGAACACGGCCGGGCGGAACAGCTCGGTGCGCAGCCCAGCCGTCGGGCGCCCGGACGGCACCCACGCGACCTGCTCGTGGTCGAGTGGAGGCCAGATGGCGGTCACGACACCTCCCAAGTCAGAATCCGGTCACGTCTTTTTATGACTTGCGGCGACAAGTCATAATCTCCTGCGACGAGGTTATGGTCTGGGACAGCGCGGCGCAACGTTCGCCGACCGTGTCGGCCGCCCCGGCTACGGTGGGCGCATGCCGAACCTGCTCCACCTCGACTCGTCCGCCGACCTCACGACGAGCCGCTCACGCGCGATCACCGCGGCGTTCGCCGACGCCTGGCGCGACCTCGGCGCCGACCACACGGTCACCCGCCGCGACCTGCACGTCGACCCGCTGCCGCACCTGAGCGACAGCGCGCTGCACTGGCCGCCGCGGCTCCGGCAGCCGGGCGATGCCCCCGACCCCGCCCACGAGGCCCTGCAGCAGGCCCTCATCGCCGAACTCGTCGCCGCCGACGTCGTGGTGATCGGTGCCCCGCTCTACAACTACTCGTTGCCCTCGACGCTCAAGGCCTGGGTCGACAACATCCACCTGCCCGGCGTCACGGCGCCCTTCGACGGCGACGACCAGCAGCCGATGCTCGGACGACCCGCGGTCGTCGTGACCAGCCGCGGCGGCGTCTACGACGAGGGCACGCCCACGGCCGGCCGGGACCACGCCACCCCGGTCCTCGACATCGTCCTGGGGTCGACGCTCGGCATGCACGTCGAGACGATCGCCACGAACCTCACGCTCAGCGACCGGCTGCCGATGCCCGAGGCCGCCCGTGAGCGAGCGACGCGCGAACTGCGAGAGGCGAAGGAGGCGGCGGTCGCCTCGGCCCGCCGCCTCGGCTGACCGTGTCGTCGCGTCGACGAGGTGGCCGTCGGGCCGGGGCCGCACGTCGGCTGAAGTCGATCGTCGCCCGCGTCTTCGGCATGCTGGCCGCGGCGCTCGCCATCGTCGGGCTCGTGCGGTTGCTGCAGGGGCAGGCCGGGTTCGGTGCCGCCTTCCTCTTCGCGGCGTTCGTCTCGGTCGTCGTGGCCTACGCGCTCGTCCGCAGCGTGAACGCGTCCCGCCGCTGACCGCAGCGGCACCGGGAGCCGTGCCTGCGCCCGCACCGGCACCTGCGCCTGGGCGAGCCGTCGTGCGGCGTGGCTAGGCTCGACGACATGCAGAGCCGCACCCTCGGAACCCGTTCATCCTTCCTCGCCGACCGTCCCGTCTCGGTCGTCGGCCTCGGCACCTGGCAGCTCGGTGCCGACTGGGGTGACGTCAGCGAGAGCGACGCGCTCGACGTGCTGGGCGCCTCCGTCGAGTCCGGGGTGACCTTCTTCGACACCGCCGACGTCTACGGCGACGGACGCAGCGAGCAGATCATCGGGCGTTTCCGCGCGTCGAACCCCGGCGTCCCGCTGACGGTCGCCACGAAGATGGGCCGCCGGCTCGACCAGGTGCCGTCGAACTACGTCCGCGACAACTTCGTCGCGTGGACCGATCGCTCACGCCGCAACCTCGGCGTCGACACGCTCGACCTCGTGCAGTTGCACTGCCCGCCCACCCCCGTCTTCGAGAGCGACGCCGTCTACGACGCCCTCGACGAGCTGGTCGAGAACGGGGCGATCCGCGCCTACGGCGTGAGCGTCGAAGAGACGGCGCAGGCCCTGACCGCCATCGCGCGCCCGAACCTCGCGACCGTGCAGATCATCTTCAACGCGTTCCGCCTCAAGCCCCTCGACGAGGTGCTGCCGGCCGCACGACGCGCCGGCGTCGGCATCATCGCCCGCGTCCCCCTCGCGAGCGGGCTGCTCTCGGGCAAGTACACGACCGAGACGACGTTCGCCGAGAACGACCACCGCACGTACAACCGCCACGGTGAGGCCTTCGACCAGGGCGAGACCTTCAGCGGCGTCGACTTCGAGCAGGGCGTCGCCGCCGCGCAGGAGTTCGCCGCGGCCGTCCCCGACGGCGTCACCGTGCCGCAGGCCGCCCTCGCCTGGATCGTCGAGCAGCCGGGCGTCAGCACGGTCATCCCCGGCGCGCGCAACGTCGCGCAGGCCACGGCGAACGCGGCGGCCGGCAGCGTCGGCGACCTCGACGACGGGCTCGACAGCGAGGTCGTCCGCATCTACGACCAGTACTTCCGCGAGGCCGTCCACCCCCGCTGGTAGCGGCGATCGGGCCGTGGGGCGGTCCCGCTCGGTCTCGCCGAGCCGGACCGGGGACCCCGTCGGGTCAGCGCTCGCGCGGTGACACGAGTCGCCCGACCAGCGCGACGCCCGACCCGATGATCAACCCGCCGACCACGTCGGACGTCCAGTGCGCCCCCACGTGGAGGCGCGACCACGAGACCGCGCCGGCCAGCGGCAACAGGGCTGCCGCGGCCCCCGGCGACTCGATCGCGACGCCCGTGACGAATCCGGCGGCACAAGCGGCGTGGCCGGACGGGAACGACGCGGACAGCGGCTGGCTGCGCAGGCGTCGTTCGATCGGGACGTCGTCGATCAGCGGACGGTTGCCGCCGAAGATGCGCTTGCCGACGATGTTGGCCATGGCACTGGCGAAGCCGAGCGACAGCGTGCCCCGCACGGCGGCGCGTCGCTGACCCACGAGAGCGAGACCCGCGGCGACCGCGGCCCACAACAGCCCGTGGTCGGCGAAGTGGCTGAGGCGGCTGAGGTTGCGGTCGACGACCGGCACCCCTCGGACCGAGTTGATGCGTTTCGCGGCCCGTCGGTCGGCGCGCAGCACCCAGGCGGGCAGGACCTGACGGGGAGTCTCGGAAGGCAGTGGCAGCAGGGGCACGCGACCACCGTATCTTTCTCCGGGGGCCGCGCCGCGCCTCCTCGGTTCCGCTCGTCGCGCCGCGGCCGGTGTGGTCGCCGTCGGCCGGGGTACAAGCTGGGCCGGCGCGGCGTCGTCGCCGCGTACACCGGGGGACATGGCAGACAACATGTACACCCCGCAGAACCCGGTCACCCAGTACCCGCAGCCGCCCTTCGAGCACCAGCAGCAGAGCGCCCCCGGCGACGTCCACGCCATGAAGCCCGAGCCCGACCACGGCGAGACCAGCTACGTCGGCAGCGGTCGCCTCGCCGGCCGCAAGGCCCTGGTCACGGGTGCTGACAGCGGCATCGGCCGCGCCACCGCCATCGCCTTCGCCCGCGAGGGCGCCGACGTCGCGCTGAGCTACCTCGCCGAGGAGCAGTCGCAGGCCGAGGAGGTCGCCGCGCTCGTCCGCGAGGCCGGTCGCACCGCCGTCCTGCTGCCCGGCGACCTGCAGGTCGAGCAGACCAACGTCGACGTCGTCGAGAAGACGGTCTCCGAACTCGGCGGACTCGACATCCTGGCGATCATCGCCGGCGTCATGCCGACGGTCAGCAGCATCGACGACTTCGAGACCGAGACGCTCGACCACGTCCTCAAGGCCAACATCTACCCGCTGTTCTGGCTGACCAAGGCCGCGTCGACGCACCTGCAGCCGGGGGCGTCGATCATCACGACCTCGTCGATCCAGGGCTTCCAGCCGTCGCCCGACCTCGCCGAGTACGCCGTGTCGAAGGCCGGCATCGCCAACTGGACCCGCGCCATGGCCCAGCAGCTCGCCGAGCGGGGCATCCGCGTCAACGGCGTCGCGCCCGGCCCCGTCTGGACGCCGCTGCAGCCCGCGTTCGTGCCGAACGAGAAGATCGAGAGCTTCGGCTCGGAGGCCGCCTACGGGCGCCCCGGCCAGGCCGTCGAGCTGGCCCCTTCGTTCGTGTTCCTGGCCAGCCAGGAGTCGAGCTACATCAGCGGCGAGACCATCGCCGTGACGGGTGGCACGCCGATCCACTAGATCGTCGACGCACCCTCGAGGACGCCGTCGAGCGGACCGGACACCGCCTTGATCCGCGGTGCCCCGTCCACTCGGCGGTGTTCTCGTGCGCGAGGCTGACCGTGCGGGCCGAGCCCGTGCCCATCGTGCGGGCCGGGCTAGGGCTGACCCGGCTCAGGGGTGCCGCACGCCCTCGCCCGCGATCACGGCGCGGTACCCCTCGCGGAAGGTCGGGTACGTGAAGGCGAACCCGGTACCGCGAAGTCGTGCGTTCGACAGCCGCTTGTCGCCGCCGGCCTGACGGCCCCGAGGAGACGCGCTCGGCGGCATGGGCACCCCCAGTTCGTCGGCCACGAACGTCAGCACGTCGTCGAGCCTCGACGGCTCGTCGTCGACCCCCACGTACAGGACGTCGGTCGGCGCCGAGGTGGTGGTGAGGTGCACGATCGCGGCCGCCGCGTCGTCACGGTGGATGCGGTTCGTGTGGGGGGAGCTACCGGCAGGCTCGGCCAGTCGCGCTTCTCCGTCACGCACCTGGGTGATGAGCCGCTCCCGGCCCGGGCCGTAGATGCCGCCGAGGCGCAGGACGATCCCGTCGGGACGGCGTGCGTGCAGCAGAGCTTCGGCCTCGAGGATGACCTCGGCCGTGGGGGAGGCGCCGGTCGCCGGCGTGGCCTCGTCGACGACGCTGCCGTCGTCGACGTCGTACACGGCGGTCGACGAGACGAACAGCACCCGGGCGTCGACCGCCCCGGCCTCGTCGAGTGCGTCGAGGACGTTGCGCAGGCCGTCGACGTAGGACGCCCGGTAGGTGTCGACGTCGCGCGACCCGGCCGAGAGGGCGACGACGACGACCTCGGTGTCGGCGGGGAGGGTGGGGCGGGTGGTGCTCAGGTCGATCGAGACGCCCTCGATCGAGGTCGGCAGCTTGCCCGCCGAGCGACGGAGGCCGAGGACGCGGTGCCCGAGGGAGACGAACCGCAGGGCGGCCTCGGTGCCGAGGTCGCCGCAGCCGGCGAGGACGACGGTCATCGGGTCGCCTCGTCGTCGGACGCGGTCGGCGCCTCGGCGAACCGGTCGGTCGCCGCGATCAGCGCGTCGAGGATGCCCGGCTCGTCGAACGCGTGCCCGGCGTCGTCGACCAGGACGAAGTCGGCATCGGGCAGGGCGGCGTGCAGGTCGAAGGCCGTGGTCGCCGGCGTGCACAGGTCGTAGCGGCCCTGGACGATGACCGTCGGGATGTGGGCGACGAGGTGCGCGTCGCGGATGAGCTGGCCCTCGTCGAGGAAGCCGCGGTGGACGAAGTAGTGGTTCTCGATGCGGGCGAAGGCCAGCGAGAACGCCGGGTCGGAGTACCGCTCGACCAGGTCGGGGCGGGGCAGCAGGGTGATCGCCGAGGCCTCCCACGACGACCAGGCCACGGCGGCGGGCCCGTGGACGGCGGGGTCGGGATCGGCGAGCAGGCGCGCGTAGGCCTCGATCAGTCCGCCCGCTCGGCGTTCGTCGACCGGCACCGGGGCGAGGTAGCCCTGCCACCGGTCGGGCAGGACGTTCGACGCCGGGCCCTCGTAGAACCAGTCGAGCTCGCTCTGTCGCAGGGTGAAGATGCCGCGCAGCACGAGCTCGGTGACGCGGTCGGGGTGGGTCTCGGCGTAGGCGAGCGCCAGGGTCGAGCCCCACGAGCCGCCGAACACCTGCCACCGGTCGATGCCCAGGTGCTCGCGCAGGGTCTCGAGGTCGGCCACGAGGTGGTGGGTCGTGTTCGTCGAGAGGTCGGTGCCGAACGTGCCGGCGTGGGGCGTGCTGCGACCCGCCCCGCGTTGGTCGAGCAGCACGATGCGGTACCGGTCGGGGTCGAACAGTCGGCGGTGCGCGGGCGACGACCCGCTGCCGGGCCCGCCGTGCAGGAAGACCACGGGCTTGCCGTCGGGGTTGCCGCATTCTTCCCACCAGACGTGCTGGCCGTCGCCGACGTCGAGCAGGCCGGAGTCGTACGGTTCGATCTCGGGGTAGAGCTGGCGCATGCCGACGAGCGTAGCCGTGGGTGCCGACACCGGCAGGGGAGGCGCGGCGCCTGGGGGCGACGACCCGCGCCTCCTCGTCCGGGGAGGAGCCGTCGCCCGACGGACGGCCGCCGACGGGCTCAGAGGCGGGCGACGGTCAGGTCGTCCTCGACGCCGTCGAACCAGCGTTCGAGCACGGCCCGGAACACGGGTTCGGTCGGGTCGGCCCGCCCGAACAGGGTCATCGACGAGCGCAGCTTGAGGGCGTCGATCCCGCCCATCAGCTCGCCGGCGCTCGCGGCGTCCGCCCGGGCCGCGACGCCCGCCGCCTCGCGCAGGCGCGGGCCGAGCAGGGGATGGGCGAGGTAGGCCCGCGCCTCGTCGAGGGATCGGATCGCGTAGGTGCGGTCCATGCCGCTGCGGCCGAGGCCGGCGATCTGCGGGAAGACGAACCACATCCAGTGCGAGGTCTTCCGGCCACGGCGCAGCTCGGCGAGGGCCTGGTCGTGGGTGCCGCCGGCGTCCTGCGCGTGGACGTACCGGTCGAGGTCGAAGGGGTCGCTCATCGCCCCGTTCTACGCGCCGCGAGTCGAACCGTCTCCCCCCTGGTGCGGAGGGCGAGGACGGCGCTACTCTGGTCGGCTGCCCTGCCGGGCGGCGGACCACGTCCCCGCCTCGACCCCGGAGCCCCCGTGACCGACATCGTGATCGACGAGATCGTCGTTCCCCGCACGCTCGAGCCCCGTCCCGTCGCCGACCGCGACGCAGACCCCGGCCCCGACGACCGCGCCGACCACGCCGACCGCGTCGCCGCCTACGTCGAGGCGATCGCCCTCGAGAACGCCGTCCAGGCCGCGGTGCTCGGCTTCGGCGACCTCGACTTCTCTCCGGCCGAGCAGCTGCCGCAGTGGCACGACCCGTTCACGCCGCGGCGGCTGTTCGTGGTGCGCGCCGAGGGGCGCATCGTCGGCCAGGCCACGTACGAGACGCTCTCGGACCCGGCCGTCACGACCTGTTGGCTCTGGGTCGCCGTCGACCCCGAGCACCGCCGCCGGGGGCTCGGCACGGCCCTGCTCGACCACGTCGAGGCCGTCGCCCGCGCCGCCGGTCGGACCGACGTGATCTCCTTCGTCGCCTCCGGCCAGGGGGTGGCCTCGGGCCAGGACGCCACCTCGGGCTCGGACGCCACCTCGGGCTCGTGGCCCGCAGAGGGCCCGGGCCCCGCCACCGCCCCGGCCGACCGCCTCGAGGCCTCGACCGGTCACGGGTGGGTGCCTCGCGCCTCCTCGGAGGTCCGGTTCGCGCTCTCGCGCGGCTACGCGCTCGGCCAGGTCGAGCGCATCAGCCGCCTGCCCCTGCCGGTAGACGAGGAGGCGCTGGCCGCGATCCGCTCCGAGGCGCTCGCCGCGGCGGGGAACGAGTACCGCGTCCACACCTGGTCGGGCCCCACGCCCCGGCGCTGGCAGTCCGACGTCGCGGCCATGGCGACCGCACTGAGCACCGACGCGCCCATGGGCGACGTGCCCGAACCCGAGGACGTCTGGACCGTCGAACGCCTCGTCGAGGCCGAGCGGCGACGCGCCACGAGCGGGCGTGCCTCGCTGACCGCGGCGGCCGAGCACGTGCCGACGGGCCGGCTCGTCGCGTGCTCCGACCTCGCGGTGCCCGACGACGCGTCGCGGCCCGTGATGCAGCAGATGACCCTCGTGCGGCGGGAGCACCGCGGGCACCGGTTGGGGTGGCTGGTGAAGGTCGCCAACCTCGACCGCCTGGCGGTGGAGAAACCGGGCCGCCCGGCCGTGTTGACGTTCAACGCCGAGGAGAACCGGCCCATGCTCGCCGTCAACGAAGCCGTCGGGTTCGTGCCGATCGGCGTCGAAGGGGTGTGGCACCGGCTGCTGTGAGGTGGGGCCGGGGCCGGGGCCGGGCGGGGCGGGGCGGGGCGGACAGGCGGCACGGCGTCGCGCCGGGGTGCGGGAACCGGAATCAGACCGGCGGCTCGAGTCGGTGTGTGCCGAACCCGACCGGCGGCATGTGCCCACCTGTGCCGAACCCGACCAGTGGCGTGTGCCCACCTGTGCCGACCTGTGCCGAACCCGACCGGCCGTGCGACTCCTGGCGTGCCTTACCCGACATCACCGCGACGACACGCCGCTCAGGTCGGCCGCTGCCCGGCGTGTCGACGGCCGATCGTCGCGATTTGCACACCGGGCAGGGGGCAGGGGCCGGGGCGGGGAGACGGGAGGGTCAGGCGACGAAGTCGGCGCTGACCTCGGCGGAGACCTCGATGTCGTCGGGGTGCAGGTCGAAGGTGACGGGGCCGCCCGACGAGAACGTCGTGACGGCTCGGGCCAGGCCGAACGGGTTGCCGCCACCCGGGGCCCCGGGTCGCAACCCCGGCTCGAACACCGACTGCACGGTCGGCTGCCCGAGCCCGAGCGCCTCGGCGTAGTCGCCGGCCCGGGTGACGGCGTCGGCGACGGCGGCGACCCGCACGGCCTTCTCGACCTCGGGTCGGCGGGCGTGGCTGAGCGACCATTCGATCCACTCGACCGTCACGCCCGGTTCGAGGGCGACGTCGCCCACCCACGACGCCAACGCGTCGAAGTCGCTGAACCGCACGTCGACGGCGGCCCGGGTACGGAACCGCACCCCCGAGGAGGCGCGGGTCTCGTCGACACCGTCGGTCGTCACCCCGGTCTCGACCGCGACCGTGACGCTCCGGGCGCTCCACCAGGTGGCGGCCTCCTGGCGGCGCCAGGCCGTCGCCTGCTCGCTGAGGCGGGAGTGCACGGCGGCGGTGTCGCGGACGACCTTCTCGCGGTCGTCACCGTCGAAGCCCACGGTGAGGTGGACGACACCGCGCTCGGCACGGTGGCGGTGGGTGGCGGAACCGGACACCGAGAGCGTCGCCATCGCGCGCCTCCTTCGTTCGTCGGGGTGACGGGCCGGGGCGGGCCCCGGATCAGTCGGTGGAGTCGCCGCCGGCGACCGACACGGGTGCGTCGGCGTCGACGACGGGAGCGGCGGTCACGCGACCGATGAACGCGTTGAGGTCGTCGAGTTCTTCTTGCGAGATGCCGTGGGCCAGACCCGGGTACACGGTCTGTTCGGCGTCGGCGTGCGCCTCGAGCCAGGCCGAGGTGCGCTCGACGGCGTCGGCGGGGATGATCTGGTCGACGTCGCCGCGGCCGTAGAAGACGGAGGGGCGGACGGCCGTCACGGCGTCGTCCCGTGCGGCTGCGCGCTCGATCGTGGCGTCGTCCCCGGCGGCGGGGACCACGAACCCGGCGAGCACGGCGGCGAACGCGAAACGCTCGGGCGCGTGCCGCACCAGCTGCAGCGAGAGCGACCCGCCCTGAGAGAAGCCGAGCAGGCTGACGCTCGGGTGGTCGCTCGCGAGCGAGTCCAGCCAGGCGAGCACGGCCTCGGCCGCGTCGTCGACGGCACCCGGGTCGGGCGCACCGGGCGTCGAGAGCGGGTACCAAGAGAAGCCGTCGCCATGAGGCAGAGGTGCCCGCAGCGACGCCGCCACGAAGTGCTGCGGCAGGTAGGGAGCGAGGCCGATCAGGTCGCCCTCGTGCGAGCCCACGCCGTGCAGCAGCACGAGCAGGGGTCGCCCGTCGCGCTCGGCCTCGACGGCGGACCACTGGACGAGGGACGGGTCGATCTGCACCATGGACCGAGCCTAGCGACGGGCGGCGACATCGGGGCCGGTGCTGTTCGCCCGTAGCGTCACGTCACGCGATCGGGCCGTCGAGCCGGTAAGAATGGGCCATGAGCTCCGTGCGGACACCCGACCCCGACCCCAATCCCGGCTGGCTCTCGGAGGACGAGCTCTTCCAGGCGCGGCAGCACCTGCCGATCCTCTACGTCGAGGCCGTGCCCGTGCGCACCGACGGCATGGGGGTCGTGACCGAGGTCGGGGTGCTGCTCCGCGCCTCCGACGAGGGGTCGATCTCGCGCATGCTGGTCTCGGGCCGGGTGATGTACGGCGAGAGCCTGCGCACCGCCCTGTTCCGTCACCTCGAGAAAGACCTCGGGCCCATGGCCTTCCCGCAGCTGCCGCCGTCGCCGGTGCCGTTCCAGGTCGCCGAGTACTTCCCGCTGCCCGGCTCGTCGGTCTACACCGACCCCCGGCAGCACGCCGTGTCGCTCGCCTACGTGGTGCCCGTGACCGGCACCTGCGACCCGCGGCAGGACGCCCTCGAACTCACCTGGCTGACGCCGCACCAGGCCGCCTCCGACGAGGTCGCCGCCGAGATGGAGGGCGGCCGCGGCACCCTGCTGCGCAGCGCCCTCGCCTCCGTCGGCGCCCTGCACTAGCCGCGACCCCGGCTGAGACCCCAAGAAGTCACTCAAGCCCCCGGGCGCGAGCCGGGGTCTCGGTGACTTCCTGGGGTCTCGCGACGTTCTCCACAGGCCGACGACGGCAGGAGGCGCGGGTCGCGTCGGTCCGCCAGGCTCGACACCGTGCCCACTCCCGACGACGACCTCATCCGGCGAACCGTCTGGCTCCGCGGCGGCCGTGACGACCACGCGCTCCGACGTCGCGCTCGTGCCGGCGACCTCGTGCGCGTCGCTCCCGGTGCCTACGTGCCCGCGTCGACCTGGACCGAGGCCGACCCGCGACAGCGGCACGTGCTGCGGGTCCGGGGAGTGGTCGGGCGGCTGAGCTCGGACGTCGTCGTGTCGCACGAGTCGGCGCTCGCCCTGAACGGGTTCCCTTTCCTGGGGCGTTGGCCCGAGCGCGTCCACGTCGTGGACCGGAGGCGCGCCAGCACCCTCACATCGTCCACGCTGGTCCGTCACGCCGCCGACCTCGGCGCCGCCGACCTGACCAGCAGGTGGGGCATGCCCACGGTCGTCCCCCTCCGCGCCGCTCTCGACGTCGCACGTACCCGCGATCTCCGAGGCGGACTCGTCGTCATCGACCACGGACTCCGTTCGCAGGCTTTCGACCGGACCGCCGCAGGGGCCCACCTCGAGGCTCGTGGCTCCTACAGAGGTACCCGGGTGGCCACCCTCGCTCTCGCCCTGGCTGATCCACTCTCGGAGTCGGCGGGTGAGTCGCTCAGTCGGGCGGGCATGTTCGAGGCCGGGCTGGCGCGCCCCGTCCTGCAGAAGTGGTTCCACGACGACGACGGACTCATCGGGCGGGTCGACTTCTGGTGGCCGTGCTGCGGGGTGGTCGGTGAGTTCGACGGGCTCGTGAAGTACCTCGGCCGGACCGAACGACGAGGTCGCACACCCGAGCAGGTCGTGGTCGACGAGAAGCTGCGCGAAGACCGCATCCGTGCCGTGCCCGGTGTCCGCGGTTTCGCCCGGTGGATCTGGGACGACGCCCTGAAGCATCGACCCATGCTCGACAAGCTCGCCCGTGCCGGACTCACCCGCTGCACGCACGGCGAGTGGAACGCCGAGACCCCAGGAAACCGCTGAGACCCCCGTGCGCGCACGGGGGTCTCAGCGACTTACTGGGGTCTGACGGTCAGCGACCGCCGCGCTGGCCGCCGCCGGTGCGGGCCTTGCCGCCGACGAGGCCGCCGACCTTGAGCGAGCCGGGACGGCCGCCCTCGGACGAGGCGCGGCGTCCGCCGCTGCGCTGGCCGCCGTCACGCTGGCCGCCCTCGCGCGAGCCGCCGAGCGACGCCGCGAACTCGGCCTGGTCGTTGCGGACCGCGTTGGTGCGGCTCTGGCCGCCGTCGCTCTGGGTGCCGGTGCTCTGGGCGCGGCGCCCGGTCTGACGGGTGCCACGGGTCTCGTCGCGAGCACCGTCACGTGCGCCACGGGCGTCGTCGCGGACGGGCGTGGACGAACCGCGGCCCGACTCGGTCGAGTAGAAGGTCGAGGCGCCACCGCGGGGAGCGGCGTCGCGACGCGCACCTCCGTCGCGGCCACCCTGGCGGCCGCCGTCACGCGAGCCACCCGAGCGACCGGCACCGGCACCGGCGCGACCGGCGTCGGAACCGCGACCCGCGCCTCCTTGGGCAGGGCGACCCGAACGGTCCTGACGGGCGATGGGGTTGCCCTGCGAGTCCTGACGGGCGGCGCGCTTACGCTGGGCGTTCGCGCCCTGCGAGCGTCCGCCGCCACCCTGCTGCTGCTGGACGGCAGCCTTGGGCGAGGGCTTGACGTAGGCGGCGACCTGTCCGACGAGGGCGTCGACCTCGGGCGAGTTCGGAGTCACGGCGGTGATGGTCGGGCGGATGTCGGCCTTCTTCATCAGCTGGGCGACGTCGCGCTTCTGGCTGGGGATGACGAGGGTGACGACGTCGCCCTCGGCTCCGGCGCGGGCGGTGCGGCCCGAGCGGTGCAGGTACGCCTTGTGCTCGGTCGGCGGGTCGACGTGGATGACGAGTTCGATGTCGTCGACGTGCACGCCTCGGGCGGCGACGTCGGTGGCGACGAGCACGCGGGCCGAACCGTCCTGGAAGGCGGCGAGGTTGCGGTCGCGCTGCGGCTGCGACAGGTTGCCGTGCAGGTCGACCGAGGGGATGCCCGACTCGGTGAGCTTCTTGGCGAGCTTCTTCGCGTGGTGCTTGGTGCGCATGAAGAGGATGCGACGGCCCTGGCCGCTCGCGAGCTTCTGGATGAGCGCGTTCTTGCTGTCGACGTCGGGCGTCTCGAAGACGTGGTGGGTCATCTTGGCGACGGGCGAGTTGGCCTCGTCGACCGAGTGCAGCACCTCGTTGTGGAGGAACTGCTTGACCAGCTTGTCCACGCCGTTGTCGAGGGTGGCGCTGAAGAGCAGGCGCTGGCCGTCGTTCGGGGTGGCCTTCAGGATGCGCGTGACGCCGGGCAGGAAGCCCAGGTCGGCCATGTGGTCGGCCTCGTCGAGCACGGTGATCTCGATGGCGTCGAGCTTGACGAAGCCCTGCTTCATGAGGTCTTCGAGGCGGCCGGGGCAGGCGATGATGATGTCGACGCCGGCCTTGAGGGCCTGCACCTGACGGTTCTGCGAGACGCCACCGAAGATCGTGGTGGTGCGCATGCCGTAGGCCTCGGCGAGCGGGGCGAGGACGGCGTCGATCTGCGTGGCGAGCTCGCGGGTGGGGGCGAGGACGAGGCCGAGGGGGCGTCCGGCGCGGCGGTTGCCGCCAGCCAGCTTGCCTCCGAGGCGCGCGGCCATGGGGATCGAGAAGGCGAGGGTCTTGCCCGAGCCGGTCTTGCCGCGGCCGAGGACGTCGCGGCCGCCGAGGGTGTCGGGCAGGGTGTCGACCTGGATCGGGAACGCGGTCGTCTTGCCTTCGGCGGCGAGGGACTTCACGATCGGGGCGGGCACGCCCAGCGAACTGAAGGTGACGGCGTCGGCCGTCTCGTCGACGCTCGTGGCGCCGGTGGTGTTCTCGGTGTCGAGGGTGTTCGTTGACATGTGGTGCACCTTTCGGGGCATCGGTGTCGAGCCGGGCCGAGGCTGCCTGGCCGCCTGCTGGTGAGGGGGCACGTCGGGGACGTGCTCGCACGAGGGCGGGGCAGTGCCGGGAGGACGGCTGTCGTAGCCGGGCTCGAGGTGTGGCGACGGTGCAGGTGTGCACGATCGTTTCGCCGCAGAGTGAGCTTCGCGCGCCTGCTGGTCTGCCTGGGTGTGTGCCAGGACGGAGAGGCGGTGAGGGGCGTGCTACGACGCAGGGAGCCGATCGGGCCGGCTCGCAAGTGACCCCAGCCTAGCGGCTGGCGCCGGAAAACGCGACGGGTGCGGTGTGCACGGCCGTGCGGGGCGCCGCGTGGCGGCGCCGGGGACGAGCCGAGGAGGCGCGGGTCGGCCCCTCAGGACGCCTCGCCCCCACCGCACCTCCTGAACTCCGACCTGGCTCCGCTACGAGAACAGGCGCCGGATGGCCTTGCCCAGCGCCGTGCGTCGGCGGTGCCAGCCGTGGGCCTCGAGGGTGCGCTTGACCGGGCCGACGACCTTCGCCGAGTTGAACGTGTACGAGCCGCTGGCCGAGCCGCGCTGCCGCTCGACGCCGATCTCGGACCTCTTGTACTCGGAGGTCTCGGGGATCAGGGTGATGCGCAAGCGGTACGACTGCTCCCGGCTGCCGAACGGCCCCGACGCCTTGTCGTAGACCCAGGTGAAGACGATGCGTCCGCCCTCGATGCTCGTGGTGAAGGGATGCTCGGGTCGCGAGCCGAGGTCGAGCAGCGCCTGCGTCACGACCTCTGGGCTCGACGGGCTCGACGGGCTCGACGGGGTGGTGGGCGGCGTCGTCGTCGGGGTCATGATCCGACGCTAGTCGACGTACGCGCGAGGATCGACCTGTCGTTCTACCGACCGGACGACGTGGTTGGCTACACGTCGGGGGCGCGAGGGCCGCGGCTCCGGGGGCACGCACCGCGGTCCCCTCCTCGTCCGGAAGGTCTGCACCCATGCGCACATCGACAGTCGTCTCGAGCGTGATCACCGCCTCCGTCCTGGCCGCGGCCCTGGTCGGATGCACCGCCTCGGCCTCGATCGACCGGACCGTGTCGTCCAGCGCCTTCGCCACCACGGTCGCCGACGCCCTCGAGAAGGAGGTCGGCACCCGCCCCGACGTCGACTGCGGCGACGACGCGGTCTCCGTCGTCGACCAGGCGGAGGTGCATTGCGACGTCAGGACCCCGGGCTCCGACGTCGTCTACGACTCGGTCTCGGTGATCAGCACGGACGGCGGTGACGACTACGGCGTCGCGGTGGAGGTCGACTCCGAGCCGAAGGGCTAGGCGCGCCCCAGCCCGCGGGGCTCGAGCAGTGCGCGCGTCCGCCTGCGGGCCCCGATCAGTGAGCGCGCCCGTACCGTTCGCCGACGGGGATCTCGACCGCGACCGTGTTGCCGGGCTGGGCGAGCGGGCAGGCCCAGGCGGGGTCGTAGGCGCAGCTGGGGTTGTACGCGAAGTTGAAGTCGAGCACGATCGTGCCGGGTTCGCCACCGGCACCGAGGTCGGCACCCTTGACCGAGTCGATCAGGTAGCGTCCGCCGCCGTAGGTGCCGCCGGGCTTGCCCGCCAGCGCGTCCTTGATCGGGATGAACAGGCCGCCCGCGTACTGCGCCAGCTTCCACACGTCGAGGCTGCCGACGCCGGGCACGTCGGCCACGCCGACGAGGTCGAAGAGCACGTCGCCGTCGGTGCCGGTCTCGACGACCATGCGTCGCGGTTCGGCCGGCTCGACCGCCACCTCGAATCGCCAGGCCGGGTCGTACGGCTTCGTCGGCAGGCCGGTGAAGTCGGGGCGGTCCTCGGGCAGCAGCGGCGTCGAGGGGTGCGTCGAGAACAACTCGTCGCGGGTGCGCCGCCACAGGTCGTGGGCCGCCGCCAGGTCGGTCGCCTCACGCACGTCACGGTAGAGCCCGTGGATCGTCCGCCGCCACGACGCGATGTCGAGCGCGCCCTGGGCGGGCGTCGGGGCGGTGGTGTCGGCAGCGGCGTCGGCGGTGGCCTCGGCAGAGGCGTCGACGGCGAGGTCGGGGGTGGTCTCACCGGTGGACGAGGAGGCGCAGGTCGGGTCGGTCACCTCTGCCACCGTACGCAGGCGGTCGCCCCGCCGCCCGTGGCTCCCTCACAGGCGGGCCGCCCGTCCACAGCTCGCCGTCCCGGCCGCGGCGGACGGTCCCCCCTGGCTACGCTCACCCCATGACGACCGACACCACGACCACCGACCCCACCGTCACCCCGGCCGACCTCGCGCAGCTGCACCGCGCGATCGAGGTCGCGCAGCAGGCTCGTGACCACGGCAACCATCCCTTCGGCTCGCTGCTGCTCACGGCCGACGGGGACGTCGTCGAGGCCGAGAACACGGTCGTCACCGAGGGCGACCCGACGGGCCACGCCGAGACGAACCTCGTCCGCCTCGTCGCCCAGCGGTTCGACAAGCCGACGCTCAAGGCCGCGACCCTCTACACGAGCACCGAGCCGTGCGCGATGTGTGCCGGAGCGATCCACTGGGCCGGCATCGGTCGGGTCGTCTACGCGCTCGCCGAGCAGCAGCTGCTCGGCATGGTCACCGAGCAAGAGGGCGAGTCGACGCTCGACCTGCCCTGCCGCGAGGTCTTCGCCCGCGGGGGAGGCGCGGTGTCGGTGTCGGGGCCGGCGCTGTTCGACGAGGCCTCGGCCGTCCACGCCGGGTTCTGGAGCTGACGCCGGCCCCCGGTCCGGCGTGCTGCCGAGGTCAGACGTGCTTCGGGTGGGTCGGCGCCCCTCGCCAGGTCGGGGCCAGCGCCTTCATGCGCAACGCGCGCCACTGCCAGGTCGCCCAGAGCCCGGGCCAGAGCAGCAGGCCCAGGGGTCCTGCGTGGAACTCGAGTCGGTCACGCAACAAGGTGTGGCCCGGGCCGTCCGGCACGACGGCCATCCGGTGGTTGATGCGCATGCGGGCGAACTGGCCGCTCGTGCCGCGTCCGGTGTCGCGTTGAATCCACGCACCGTCGCGCTCGTGCCAGTCGAGGTCGACGTGCGTGCTGCCGAGCGGCAGGACCCCGAGGATGCTCGCCGACACCGGGTGCGCCTCCTCGGTCCAGCGGTCGGGGAAGCCCGACGGCGACTCGGACCGGTAGACGACCAGCGGCTTCGTCACGGCCACCATCACCTGGGGGTCGCGCAGGGCGTCGGTCGCGACGTCGACGGGGCAGGCGAGGCGGAGTTTGAGCTGCACGTGCATGTCCCGATCCAACTCCCGCCGCCTGATCGCATGTCACGGCGCGTCACGCACGGGCGACGTCCGACTGCGGCTGCCTACGCTGGTCCGATGAGTTCGCACGGCCAGCAGAAGTACCAGGTGAGGTTCGACCACGGCGTGGCCGGCGCCGCCCGCATCGCACCCGGGGCACACGTCGTCGTCGTGGTCGACGTTCTCGACGGGCACGGCACACTGACTCGGGACGAGACCGCACGCGTCGTCGCCGCGCTGCCCGAGGTGGCGAGCGGGGCCGACGTCCTGGTCGTCACCGGTGCCGGGGCGGCGCCCGAGGTGGCCCGGCACGTGGTCGAGCGTCAGGCCCGACGAGGCGACCGCGCGCTCGTGGCGATCGTCGCCGCGGGGGCGGTCGAGGCCGACGGGTTCCGGCCCGCCGTCGAGGACCAGCTCGCCGCCGGAGCGGTGGTCGACGCGCTCGCCGCGGTCGGCATCGACTTCTCGTCACCCGAGGCGGCCCTCGCCTGCGCCGCCGCCGGGGCGCTCGCCCGGGCCTCGTCGCACCTGCTGACGGCCTCGGCCTCGGCGGCCGAGCTGGTCGCGACCGACCGGGGCGACGTGGTCGACGCGGCCCGCGCCTCCTCGTCCTCCGCTGCCCTCGCCGTCGTCACCACGACCGGTTCCCGAGGGGAATTCACCCCCTCGGCGTAGCGTTGCGGCCAGAGCGACCCGAACGTCGCCCCGACCGCAGGAGGAACCATGAAGGCAGTGCTCACCGACGGAACCGTCGTCGCCGAGGCCCCGAAAGACGAGCTGATCTCGATCGAGGGCAACTGGTACTTCCCGCCCGCGAGCGTGAACTCCGACCTGCTGACCGAGAGCCCCACGCAGTACCACTGCCCGTGGAAGGGCGACACCCAGTACTTCAGCGTGAGGTCCGGCGACGACCTGTTGCAGGACCGCGCCTGGAGCTACCCGACGCCGATCCCGACCTCGTTCGACCGCGTCGGCAAGGACTACTCGGGCTACGTCGCCTTCTGGAAGGACGTCTCGGTCGTCGACTGACCGACCGTCGAGCGTCGCCCGCGCGGGTATGTCCTGTCTGGGCCCGCCCGGCTCACGCCGCCACGAAGTCAACAACCCGCCACGTGATCACGTGGCGGGTTGTTCACTTCGTGGCGGGGAAGGGGAGCGGCGGGGTGGAGGGCCGTGGCGGCGCGGAGTGGCCGGGCAGCGTGCGCGACTCCGTCGTCAGGCGCGAGCGGCCCGGGCACGATGCGCCCGCACCTTGGCGCGGTTGCCGCACCGCTGCATCGAGCACCAGCGACGGCTGCCCGCGCGCGACTCGTCGAAGAAGACGAGCCCGCACGCCTCGTTCGTGCAGCGACGGAGGCGCGAGTCCGGCCCGCCTCCGAAGCCGACGGTCGTGAACAGGGTCACGGCGTCGCGCGCGACCGACGCCATCGCCTGCCCGAGCCGCAGGCGCCCCGCACCGGCCTGGCGTCGGCCGCCCTCGAGGGACGGTGGGACGTCGGGCAGGGCGGCGAACAAGTTGAGCGTGTCGACGTCGTCGGGGTCCGTCGACGTGGCATCGGCCGCGGCCACCGCGAGCCGCGCGATCGCGTCGCGCAGGCCCCGCGCGTCGGCGAGTTCGCGGTCGCCCGCCGAGCCCGCGATGCCGTCGAAGCGTTCGCCGATCCAGTCGTCGAGGTCGGCGGGAAGCAGGAGGCCGTCCCACGGGGTCGACCCGTCGGCGGGCAGGTCGAGGCCCGACTCCGGGCCGAAGCGCGATCCGGCACGGAACCCGCCGAGGTACGCGAAGTCGAGGCTGAGCGCGCCCGAGTCGAAGAACCACCGGGTGTCGGTGTCGGATCTGAGCCACTGTCCGGTCTGCACCTGACCACCCTAACCGGTTACGCGCCTCCTCGGCTTTCCTGCACCCTCACCGAGGAGAAGGGGTGGCCGAGGCCCGGGGAGGCGCGGCGTCAGACCTCGCGCTTCGTCCAGGTGATCAGGTGCGCCGGGTCGTACCGCCGCGAGCACCGCCCGCAGGCGAGCGGCCGGGCCGGCTGCCGGTAGCGGTAGTGCTCGTGCCCGGCGGGGCAGACCCCGACCCACGGGGCGAGCTCGCTGGCGATGGCTCCGTCGTGCAGGCGTGAGCCGACGTAGCCCAGGTCGGTCGCGACGGCCTTCCACCGGGGACCGTGGCCGGCGCGCGAGCCGGCGAGGGCATGGGCGACCTCGTGCAGCAGCACCTGGTGGATCTCGTCGTCGTCGTAGCGACCGGCGAGGTGCCGCGAGACCGTGATGCGCTTCGTCGTGTAGTTGCACAAGCCCGCGCGGGTCTTCGCGTTGTCGAAACCGAAGGTCCACACGGTGGGGTCGAGGTGCAGGTCGATGAGCGCGGCGGCCCAGCGCCGCACCCGGTCGAGGTCGGCCACGTCGAGGTCAGGAGGCGCGGGTCAGCGACGCGGGAACGGCCAGGTGGTCGGCTCGTCGTCGCGCGGCAGGCCGTCGACGACCCCGGTCACGCCGGTGCCGCCGGTGCGGGGTCGGTCGCCGGTACGGCCCTCGTCGGCGCCGCGACGCTCGGTGTCGCCCCGACGCTCGGCGTCGAACTCGTCGGAGTCCCGGTCGCGGTGCCCCGCGGCACGCTCGGCGAGGTGGCTGATCTTGCCCCAGAGTCCGCCGTCGCGCGGCGCGGCAGGAGCGGTCGCGGCGACCTTCTCGGCCCGGGCGGCGGCGGCGTCGGCCACGGGCGACGCGGCGGCCTCGTCGGGCATCGACTCGGGATCGAAGCTGATGGCGGCGGTGCGCGCGGCGTCCATGGGCTGACGGACCGGCACCGCGCCTCCGTCGTCGTCGGAGGTCGGGGCCTCGGTGCGCTGCGACGATTCGGAAGCAGGAGCAGGAGCAGGAGCAGGAGCGGGCGCGGGTGACCCGCCGTAGAGTGCGGCGATGCCGTCGAACCGGGGCACCTGGGTCCGGGCCGGAGCCGGGGCCGTGGGCGAGGCCGACGGCGCCGACGTCAGGGGCTGGACCGGCACCGGGTTCGTGTCGCCCACGGCCGGGGCCTCGATCCGTGGCTGCGGGCCCGTGTCGCTGAGGTAGGCGCGCATGACGCCCTCGATCGCGACGCGCAACCCGTTCGTGCGGTCTCGCGGAGCACCGGACGCCTCGTACGCCTCGAGTGCCTTGGCCAGGGTCTCGCGAGCCTCTTCGTTACGGCCGAGGTCGTAGAGCGTGTAGCCCTCGAGCTCGGCGGCGGCGGCCTCGAGCTCGCGCCACTCTTCGGTCGCGGCGGTGATGCGGCTGGTGTGCAGGTCGTTCAGGGCGCGGTCGAGCTTGCCCTGCTCGCGGAAGATGTGGGCGCGACGGATGCGGGCGGCCGTCGAGTCGGCTCGGTCGCCGGTGAAGTGGGCCAGGCGGAAGGCCTCTTCGGCTATGGCGAGGGCCTCGTCGAGTCGGCCGAGCAGGCGCAACAGGTCGGCGCGCTCACCGAGGGCGGCCGTGCTGCGGCTCTGGCCCAGGGCGGCGAGGCGGGCCTCGGCGGCGGGCACGTCGACGGCCGTGCGCAGGCTGACGGGGTCGAATCCGCCGGCGCCGCCGATGCCGCGCACGACGGGTGCGGCGAGCCCCGGCGGCACGGTCTGGGGGCGGGCGCTGCCGGGTGCTGTCGTGTCGGGTCGGTCGTGCTGGCTCATCGAGTACGAGGGTAACCGCCCGGCCCCCGAACAGGCCGCGCGGCGCGCAGCGTGTGAGCGAGTGTCGCGGGCCGGTGTGCGGAACCCGGCCCGCGCCTCCTGAGGTCGTGTGCGGAACGCGACCCGCGCCTCCTCGCCCGGTGTGCCGAACCCGACCGGCGCCTCCTCCTGTCGCGTGCACATCCCGACAAGTGGCCGCTTCCCGCCACGCGATCGTGCTGGTCGGTCGGCGTGTCGCCCTCCGACTGTCGCGATTTGCACGGGAGGAGCGCAGGGGCAGAGGCAGGACGGCGGAGGGCCAGGAGGCGCGGGGCGACCCGCGGGTCAGGGGACGGGGGTGAGCGGGACGCTGACGATGCGGTCGTCGCCGGCACTCGGCGTGCCCCGCCCGTCGGTGTTGTTCGTCACGAGCCAGAGGGTGCCGTCGGGACCGGGGAGGACGTCGCGGATGCGGCCGAGCGAGCTGTCTCCGGCGAAGAGCTCGGTCGGCACGGCCTCGGAACCGGGCGCGACCTGGATCTCGAACAGCTTCTCGCCGCCGAGCCCGGCCAGGTAGAGCGTCGTGCCGACCGCCGTGAGGCCGCTCGGGCTCGCGTCGTCCGTGGACCACTGCAGCACCGGGTCCGAGAAGGCGCCGTCCTCGCCGCGTCCCTCGACCTCGGGCCAGCCGTAGTTCGCCCCGGGCTCGAGGGCGTTGAGCTCGTCGTAGGTGTTCTGCCCGAACTCGGCTGCCCAGGCCGCGCCCGTGGCGTCCCAGGCGATGCCCTGCGGGTTGCGATGACCGAGCGAGTAGACGAGCGACCCCGGCGTCGGGTTGTCGTCGGGCACGCCGCCGATCGCGGTCGCACGCAGCACCTTGCCGCCGAGCGAGCCGGGGTCCTGCGCGTTCGGCCGCTGGTTCGCGTCGCCCGTCGTCACGTACAGCATCCCGTCCGGGCCGAACGCGATGCGGCCGCCGTCGTGGTTGCTCGCCTTCGGGATGCCGGTGATGACGGCCTCCTGCTCGCCCAGGCCGTACGAGCCGACCTCACCCGTGATCGGCGCGCGCACCACCCGGTTGTCGTCGGCGGTCGTGGCGTAGGCGTAGAGGTACGACGGCGATCCCGCGAGCACGGCCAGGCCGAGCAGCCCGCCTTCGCCCTCGTGGACGACCCCGTCGATGGTGCCGGCCTCGCGCGTGCTGCCGTCGGCGAGGAGTTCGAGCACGGTGCCGGTGTCGCGCAGGCTGACGAACGACGACCCGGTGTCGAGTCGAACGACCGACCAGGGGGCCGCGAGGTCGGTGGCGACGTCGGTCGGCACGGCCTCGGCCGCGACGGTGACGGCGGTCGCGTCGGTGGTCGGCGCGACCGGGCCGGGCCCCGGGGCGGCCGTCGGGTCGGTCGGGGTCTCGGAC
>NZ_JXQZ01000005.1 GCF_000878135.1 Frigoribacterium sp. MEB024 | reverse complement strand
ACCGCGCCTCCCGGGCGTGCCGAACCCGACCGGCACCGCGCCTCCCGGGCGTGCCGAACCCGACAACCGCCGGCCGACACGCCGCCCGGTCCGTGGGGAAATCGTTCTCCCCGACCTCGGTCGTCGCGAATTGCACACCTGCGCGGGACGGCAGAGGACGGGGGGCAGGGAGCGGGCGAGGGTCAGGCGGTGCGGCGTGCTCGGCGCATCCGGACGAGCGCGGCGGCGTAGAGGGCCGCCGCGACCCAGTGGCCGACGAGGCCG
This sequence comes from Frigoribacterium sp. MEB024, assembly GCF_000878135.1. Taxonomy (GTDB): domain Bacteria; phylum Actinomycetota; class Actinomycetes; order Actinomycetales; family Microbacteriaceae; genus Frigoribacterium. The sequence continues at coordinate 31,704 of NZ_JXQZ01000005.1, read as the reverse complement.
ATCCAGAGCACCACGAGGCCGATCGTGCGAGCGACGGCACCGGCGTCGGCGAGCGGTGGCGACGCTGCGCCTCCGGACCCGCCGAACTGGTCCACGACCGCCGCCGCGACCAGCACGAGCAGCAGCCCGACGAAGATCAGCGCCGTGCGGATCTTGCCGACCCACGTCACGGGGAACGACGCCCCGGCCAGCACGAACAGCGCGTACGCGCTCAGCAGCAGGTCGGGCACCAGCAGCAGCGGCAGCACGGGCCAGGGCACGAGCCCTCCGGCGACGAACGCGATGACGACGACGATCACGGTGACGCGGTCGGCGACCGGATCGAGCCACTTGCCGAGTTCGGACGTCGTGTTCGTGCGGCGGGCGATGAACCCGTCGAGGAAGTCGGTGACGAAGACGACCGCGATGACGACCATGGCCGACCAGTAGTGCTGATCGACGATCAACACGAGGAACACCGGCAGCAGCAGCAGCCGGGCCGCCGAGATGGCGTTGGGCACGGTGCGCCACTCGTCCTGACGGAACAGCTTGTCGACGAGCGTCACGAGGCCCCCTCTGCGCGATCGCGCGGACAGTCGGTGCGGTCGCACCGGTCACACCCGAGGAGGCGCGGGTCGCTCCCCCGAGATCGCCTCGAGTCTACGGGTGCCCCGGTCAGGCGGTGCCGTACAGCGCGTCGGGCAGCTCGCGCGTGAAGATCTCGGCGGTCTTCGGGCCGACACCCTTGAGGTCGGTGAGGCGGCGGGTCAGTTCGGCCCTGTCCGCCGACGACCGCACGAGGTGGTTCACCGAGCCCCAGTCGGAGTCGACACGTCCCATGACCTCGTGCAGCTCGTCGCTCATCACGTGGTCGATGCGGGCGTAGCCGGCCTCGTCGAGCAACCGGCGCAACCCCTCGTGGTCGTGCTCGGCGAAGCGAGCGGGGCTGGTCAGCCCGTGGTCGATCAGCACCTGGTACGTGTCGGCGGCGACGCCCTGCTGCACGGGCCGGCCGAACAGCACGCTCGCGAGCAGCCAGCGGTACAGCTGCTGCGGCGAGCCCTCACTCACGTCGATCCCGAGCTCGGAGGGGTGTTTGACGTCGCTCATGCCGTCCTGTCTACGCCCGGTGCGCGGCGCGGGTGACGCGCACCGCACCTCCTCGGCTCGCCGCGGACGCCGGCCGCCGCGCAGACCGCGCGGCCGACCCCACGACGACGAACCCCGTTCCGCGCGATGAACCACGAAGAAACGTGGTTCGTCGCGCGGAACGGGGTTCGCGGTCCAGGCGACCGACTAGCGGTCGGCGTGCTGCAGGGTCGGGTAGTCCGTGTAGCCCTCGGCACCCTCGGCGTAGAACGTGGCGGGGTTGGGCTCGTTGACCTCGTGGTCGCCCTGCCAACGCTCGACCAGGTCGGGGTTGGCGATGGCGAAACGGCCCACGGCGACGGCGTCGGCCTGGCCGTCCGCGACCTCGGCGATCGCCTCGTCGCGCGTGGTGATCTGGCCGAAGCCGCTGTTGGCGACGAAGGCGCCGCCGAAGCGCGTCCGCAGGTCCTGCACGAGCTCGCCGCGCAGGTCGGCGTGCAGCACGCTGAGGTAGGCGAGGCCGAGCGGGGCGAGTCCCTCGACGAGCGCGCGGTAGACGGCGGTCACGTCGGCGACGTCGGTCTCGACGACGTCCTGGATGTTGTGCATGGGCGACAGGCGGATGCCGACGCGGCCGGCACCGATCGCCTCGGCCACGGCGGTCGCGGTCTCGATCGCGAGGCGAGCACGGTTCTCGGGGGTTCCGCCGTACTCGTCGGTGCGGACGTTCGAGACGGGCGAGAGGAACTCGTGCAGCAGGTACCCGTTGGCGCTGTGGATCTCGACGCCGTCGAGCCCGGCCTCGAGCACGGCGCGCTTCGACGCGGCGACGATGTCGGCCGTGACCTGGTGCACCTCGTCGGTGGTGAGGGCGTGCGGCACGGGGAAGTCGACCTTGCCGGCCGAGGTGTGCACCTGACCGTCGATGGCGATCGCGCTGGGGCCGACGATGCGGTCGGTGCGGGTGATGTCGGTGTGCGAGACGCGACCGCCGTGCATGACCTGCATGACGATCTGGCCGCCCTCGGCGTGGACGGCGTCGGCGACGCGCTTCCAGCCGGCGACCTGCTCGTCGGTGACGATGCCGGGCTGGCCGTCGTAGGCCTTGGACTCCTGCGAGGGGTAGGTGCCCTCCGTCGTGATCAGGCCGAAGGAGGCGCGCTGACGGTAGTGCTCCACGACGACGTCGCCGGGGATGCCGGCGTCGCCGGAGCGCAGACGGGTGAGGGGCGCCATGACGACGCGGTTGCGCAGCTCGAGCTGGCCGAAGGTGGCGGGAGAGAAGAGGTCCAAGGGTGGTCCTTCCGAACGGTGGGTCGCCCTCGGGCGGGGGCGCCCGTGAGGCAACCCGGCGGTTGCACGCTGCATTCCCCGCCGGGTGCGCCGACACCTGGGAAGTCACCGAGCACCCTGGTCGCGGGCAGAGATCTTCGCCACGCCCCGGGGTCTGAGACGACCGAGGCCCGCCGCGAGGAGGGCCGCGAGCGCGGCCAGGACGAACGCCGTGCCGTAGCCGGCCGTGTCGACGAGCGCGCCCAGGCCGACGGCCCCCACGGCCTGGCCCAGCACCAGCAGCACGAAAAGCAGCGCCGTCCCGCTCGCGGCCCGCTCGGCGTCGATCTCGGCGGTCCAGGCGATGAGCGCACCCGTCGCCGCCGTGTAAGCCCAGCCGAACGCCGCGCAGGCCGCGAACGCCACCGGCACGACACCGGGCAGGGCCGCCGCCCCGGCGGTGCCCGCCGCCATCACGGCCAGGGTGAGCGTCCAGACCGTCCCGGGGGCCAGGCGTGCCAGCGGTCGGGCGGTGACGATGACGGCCGTGCCTCCGGCGCCGAGGCAGACCCAGGCCCCGACCGACAGCTCGGCCGCCACCCCGGTGTCGACCAGCAGGGTGCGTCCGTAGTTCCAGACCGCGGCCGAGGCGGCACCGGCGAGCAGCGCCGCGAGCAGCACCCACCGGTGGGCGACGAACCACGACTGCGGCGGCAGGAGGCCGCGGGGACCGGTCGGGCCGAGGCCCATGGCACCGCTCGGGCGGGCGGTGTCGGCGCGTGCGACACCGGTGGTGCCGTCCGCGACGAGGGATCGAGCGGAGGAGGCGCGGCGGTCGAGCACGAGGACGGCCCCCGCCGCCGCGACGGCTCCCCCGGCGGCCACCAGCCAGGCGAGCCGCCAGTCGGGCAGCAACGCGAACGCCAGGAGGCCCGCCGCCATCAGTCCCGGCCCGGTGCCCGCGTTGACGACCGTCTGGGCGCCCGCCTGCCGCCCGTCGTCGAGACCGCGCTGCAGCACGCGCACGAGCGCGGGCGAGGCGAGCCCGGCACCGGCCGAGCCCAGCACGGCCCCGAGTGCGAACGGGACCACGTCGGGGGCGAGGGCCATGCCCGTGGCCCCGACCACGGCCGTGGCGCCCGCCGCGACGACGAGGGCCCGGGAGTGGCGCCCGGCCGCGGCGAACCCCGCCACCGCGCCGGCCACGTAGGCCAGCGAGCCTCCGGACGAGACCGTTCCTGCGACACCCGCGTCGAACCCGAGGTCGGCCTGCATCTCGGGCAGGTACAACCCGTAGGCGAGGCGCACCAGACCGTAGGTCACGGCGATCAGGGCCGTGCCGGCGGCGACGAGCCCGACGTCATTCGAAAACGTACGTTTCATTTTGACAGCCTAAGCTGTCGGCATGCCCCTGCGCCCGGCCAGCGAGAAGAAGATCCTCGACGCCGCCGACGAGCTGTTCTTCACGAACGGCATCGCGGCGACGCCCGTCGACGCCGTCCTCGCCCGCGCGGGCGTCTCGGCGGCGACGATGTACCGCGGCTACCGCAGCAAGGAGGCGCTGGTCGCCGCAGCGCTGACCCGTCGCCACCACGACTGGCTCGCCACCTGGGACGCCGCCGTCGCCCGGCACGACGAGGCCGGCCCGCGCCTCCTCGCGGTCTTCGACGCGCTGGACGACTTCCGGTCCCGCCCGACGGGGGCCCGCTGGTGTGCCTTCCTCGCCTCGGCGGCCGAGTACGTCGATCCGCCCGCCGACGTCGCCGAGGCCGTGCGGCTCGACACCGAGTCGCTCCGCACGCGACTCACCGACCTCGCCCGCCCGCTCGTCGGTGGGCAGGCCGAGGCTCTGGCCGAACACCTGTTGCTGGTCGTGACGGGCGACCTCGCCATGCGTCTCCGCGAGCCCACGCGTGACACCACGACCGCCCGTGCCGTCGCAGCCGCGCTCGTGGCCGCCGCGGGCGGTCAGGGACGCTGACACCCCAGGAACACGCCGAGACCCTTCCGCGCGCGCGAGGGTCTCGGCGGTTTCAGGGGGTCTCGGCGGAACCGTTCCGGTCGAAGCCGGTGCGGACCGCGGCGATGTCGTCGCCGCCGTGGCCCTGCTCGGCAGCCGAGGCGTATACACCGGACAGCGCCTCGAGCAGGCCGGTGTCGAAGCCCGTGCCCTGGACGGCCTCCTGCATGAGGTCGAGGTCCTTGCGGATGCCGTCGAGCGCGAACTGGGCCGGGTACTCGCCCGCGATCATCGTCGCGCCCTTGAGGTGCGCGTACGGGGTGTCGGACTGGCCGCCGTCGATCGCGTCGAGGAAGAGCTGCGGATCGAGGCCGAGGGCCTCCGTCAGCGCGAGCGACTGGGCCGTGGCGGCGGTGATCGTCGCGATCCAGGCATTGGCGGCGAGCTTGAGCGCCGTCCCCTGTCCGACCGTGTCGCCCGCGACGATCGTCTTCGATCCCATGGCGTCGAGCACCGGACGCACGGCATCGAGCAGGGCTTCGTCGCCGGCGGCCAGCATGACGAGCTTCCCCGTCGCGGCCGGCTTCTTCGTGCCGAGCATCATCGCCTCGACGAGCCGGAGCCCGTGCCCGTCGGCCGTCCGGACGACGCGCGCCGTGTCGGCCTCTCCGATCGTGCTGGTCTGCACCCAGACGGCGTCGGGCCGGCTCGCGCCGGCGGCCTCGTCGAGGACCTCGAGCACGGCGTCGCCGTCGAACAACACGGTGACGACCACGTCCACACCCTCGACAGCCTGACGCGCCGTGTCGGCGACCACGGCGCCCTCGGCGGCCAGCGGCTCGGCCTTCGACCTCGTGCGGTTCCAGACCGTGACCTCGAACCCCTCGCGCAGCAGTGTTCCCGCCACGCCCTGACCCATGATGCCCGTCCCGAGCACTGCGACCTTCATGGCTCCGACGCTACGCCCGGAGCGGGCGAGCGGCGCGGGCGAGCAGCGCGGGCGAGCAGCGCGGCTCAGTCGAGCGGGTCGGGCCCCACGGGGTCTGGCCGAATCGCGCGGCGCACCCGCGCGACGACCGACGGAGCCGGCGGATCGTTGTACGAGCCCGCCTCGACCTGCCCGCTGAGCCGCTGGATCGCCGCCATCACCTCGTCGGTCGCGTGCCGACGAGCCCGACCCGACTTTGCCTCACCGTGGCGCGAGAGGTCGATGGGCTCGCCGAACTCGACGGTGACCTTCCGGAGGCGCGGGAGGCGCGTGCCCGCGGGCTGCAGTTCCTGGGTCCCCGTCAGGGCGACCGGCACGACCGGGGCCCCGCTCGTGAGCGCGAGCCAGGCGACGCCCGTCCGGCCGCGGTACAGCCGCCCGTCGAGGGAGCGCGTCCCCTCGGGGTAGATGGCGAACGCGTCGCCGTCCGTCAGCTTGCCGAGACCCAGGTCGAGGGCGTGCTGCGCGGCGGACCCGGCCCCTCGCTCGACACCGATCGCGCCGATGCCCGTGAAGAACGCGCGCGACGCACGACCCCGGAGACCCGAGCCGGTGAAGTAGGCGTTCTTCGCGAGGAACGAGACCTGACGGGGTGCCATGAGGGTGATCACGACGCTGTCCATGAACGAGAGATGGTTGCTGGCCAGGATGACGGCACCACGTCGCGGGACGTTGCGCCGCCCGATCACCCGGGGACGCCAGACCGCACGCACGAGGGGTGACAGGACCGATCGGCTGAGCGTTGTGAGCACGCTCCACTGTGCCCGACGCCACATTCCCCGAGGCGCATGGCTCGCCCCCGCGCCTCACCCGGGGCCCCTCGACACCCACCCGCACCACCCGATTCGGGGAACAACGGGTGTCCCCCTCAGGGAGGATTGCCGCCGACGGAGCCGCGCCCTATCGTCGGAGACCGACCGAAACGGGACGCTCGTCCGGTTCACGACCCTCTGGCGAGTCCTCGTCGGGGGATCGGCCCGAGACCCGGGACGAGCGCCGCGACGCACCGCCCGTCCACGTGGGCGGTGGTCCGGCCGGACGAACGGTCGGCCTCCCGCGTCCCCGACCCCGACAGCCGGGGACGACCGCGGACCACCCCGGCACCCCGGGTGCCCGGAGCGCCCGGCATCATCGCCCGACGACAGCCCCGACGACCCGAGAGGACCGCCTTGGACGACGAGACCGTGACCACCCGCCCCTCGCGCCTGCCGTTCGTCTTCGGTGCCACCGCGCTGATCTCCACCTACTTCGCCGTCACCAGCATCGTCGGCGCCGGCACCTCGGTCGGCGTCGGTCTCACCGCGACGGTCGTGGCGACCGGCCTCTACGGGCTGTCGGCGATCGTCTGGCTCGCACTCGTCGTCGTGGGGGTCTCGTCGCTCCGTCGGACGCGACGAGGTGCTGCGCTCGACCGGACGAGCATGCGCTTCATCGGGTTGGCACCCCCGGCGGGCGGGGCCGTGCTGCTCGCCGCGGCCTACGTGGCCCGCATGAACGGACAGCCGTTCTTGGGCGGGTTCTCGGCCATGGTGATCACGACGGTCGCCCTGGTCGTCCTGTCGCAGGCGTTCCCGCTGCTCGGCTTCGGCCCGTCGACCCCGGGTCAGCGCCAGTCGTCGGGCGGCGGCGGCGCGTCGTCGTAGGGATCGAACGGAGCGTCGGACGGCAGGTCGTAGAGATCGTCGGCCGGCACCTCGGGCACCTCGTCGACCGCGGGCGGTGCGGCACGGCGGGCACCACGACCGGCGGACGGAGCCGTCGACGTCGTGCGAGGAGAGCGGGCCGTGGCGCTGCCCGCCGCGGACACGGACGCCGTCGCGGGCGTCCCGACGGCCGCCGCCTCGGCCGGGGCGGTGCCGCCCACGACGGCGAGCACCTGCTGACCGTACGTGTCGAGCTTCTTCTGGCCGACGCCGCTGATGCCCGCCAGCTGGTCGAGCGAGGTGGGCCGTTCGGACGCGATGCCCCGCAAGGTGACGTCGCCGAACACGACGTAGGCCGGGACGCCCTGCGCCCGGGCGACCCCGGCGCGCCACTCGCGCAGGGTCTCGAACAGGGCGGCGTCGTCGCCGGTCAACTCGGCGGCACCGCGTGACGAACCGCGGCTCGACGAACCCGAACCACCCCGCCCGCGGGCCGAGCGCACCGGGCGCTCGGGCTCGCGTCGCAGCCGGACGATGCGGCCGCCCGAGAGGACCTCGCCCGCGGCGTCGGTCAGCAGGAGCGTGCCGTACCCGTCGGGCGAGACCGCCAACAGCCCCTGGGCGAGCAGCTGTCGGACGACCCCCCGCCACTCGACGTCGCTCAGGTCGGTGCCGATGCCGAAGGTGGACAGCTGCTCGTGGCGGTTCTGGAGGACCTTGGGGGTCGACTTGCCGACGAGGATGTCGACGATCTGGCCCGCGCCGAACTGCTGGTTGCGCTCGCGCTTGAGCCGGACGACCGTCGAGAGCAGCTTCTGGGCGGGCACCGTGCCGTCGAGCGACTCGGGCGGCGAGAGGCAGGTGTCGCAGTTGCCGCATGCGGTGCTCGCCTGCCCGAAGTAGCCGAGCAGCTGCACGCGTCGACACTCGACCGTCTCGCACAGGGCGAGCATGGCGTCGAGGTGGGCGCCGAGCTTGCGGCGGTGCTCGGCGTCACCCTCGGACTGGTCGATCATGCGTCGCTGTTGCACGACGTCTTGCAGGCCGTAGGCCAGCCACGCCGTCGAGGGCAGGCCGTCGCGGCCGGCACGGCCGGTCTCTTGGTAGTAGCCCTCGACCGACTTGGGCAGGTCGAGGTGTGCGACGAAGCGCACGTCGGGCTTGTCGATGCCCATGCCGAAGGCGATGGTGGCGACCATGACGATGCCCTCGTCGCGCAGGAACCGCGCCTGGTTGCGCGCCCGGGTCTGTGCCTCGAGGCCCGCGTGGTAGGGCAGCGCCGGGATGCCCTGCTTGACCAGGAACTCGGCCGTGCTCTCGACCGACTTGCGGGACAGGCAGTACACGATGCCGGCGTCGCCGTCGTGCTCGGCGCGGATGAACCGCAGCAGCTGCTGCTGCGGGCCGTCTTTCGCCTCGATGCGGTACTGGATGTTGGGACGGTCGAAGTCGGCGACGAAGTGCTTCGCGTCGTCGAGCTCGAGACGTCGCGAGATCTCGCGGTGGGTGGTCTCGGTGGCCGTCGCCGTCAGGGCGATGCGCGGCACGTCGGGCCAGCGCTCGTGCAACACGGACAGTTCGAGGTAGTCGGGGCGGAAGTCGTGGCCCCACTGCGCCACGCAGTGGGCCTCGTCGATGGCGAAGAGCGAGACGTGGCCCCGGTCGAGCAACGACTTGGTGGACTCGAGCTTGAGCCGCTCGGGCGCGAGGTAGAGCATGTCGAGCTCGCCCTCGACGAACGCCTGCTCGACCGCACGACGACGGTCGGGGTCTTGCGTCGAGTTGAGGAACGCCGCGCGGACGCCGACGGCCTCGAGGGCGTCGACCTGGTCTTGCATCAGGGCGATGAGCGGCGAGACGACGATGCCCGTGCCCTCGCGGACGAGGGCGGGCACCTGGTAGCAGAGCGACTTGCCGCCACCCGTCGGCATGAGCACGAGGGCGTCGCCGCCCTGGACCACCTGGTCGATGATCTGGGCCTGCTGGCCACGGAACTCGTCGTAGCCGAACACCCGGTGCAGCACGTCGAGGGCTGCGGTGGGGGCGTCGGGGGCCAGGGCGGGCGAGGCGGTGGTGGTCACGCGACGAGTCTACGAGCGGCCACCGACGCGGTCAGCCGACCCGCGCCTCCTGGGGACGGTCGCCCGCGGGAGGCGCGCTGGGGACGAGAGGAGCGCTGCGAACCGTCACGAGACCGGTGCGCCGAGCCGCCCGCAGCACGAGCCACACGTAGAGCGGCGTCGAGACCACCGTGACGGCGAGGGCGAGGGGGCTGCCGTCGCTCGACTCGACGCCCGCGAACGGTGCCGACAACAGGAAGAGGACGGTGTTGTTGAGCACGTGCGCCACCATCGCCGCCTCGAGTCCGCCGGTGCGCCAGGTCAGGTAGGCCGCGGCCACGCCGAACACGGCGACGTCGAGCATGCCCCACGCGTTGTAGTCGTGGCCGAAGGCGAATCCGATCGTGGGCAGGACGATCGCCGCGATCGGGTACTTCAGCCACGAGCCGATCGTCTGCATCGCGAGCCCGCGGAACGCGTACTCCTCTGCCGTCGCCTGGAGCGGCGTGACCACGAGGATGACGACGACCGCCCAGACGAGGGTGTCGGCCGGCGTGGTGACGGGGCCGGTGCCGATCGGCTCACCCGAGAGCGGGGGCACCACGAAGTAGCTGAGCCCCACCGTCAGGGCCATGAACGCGAGGGCGGGCACGAGGCATCGCGCGAGCCACCGCCACCGCAGCCGCCCGGCGACGCTCCAGAGCCCGCCGACCGCCCCCGGCCCGACGATCAGGGCGCCCAGCATGATCGCCGGCAGCATGACCGCGATCGAGGCGAGCGTCGTGAAGAGGACGAGCGGGTCGGCCGCGGCCAGCGCGTCGCCCTCGATGCCGCGCTGCAGTCGTTCGGCGGCGGCGCTCCCGCCGACGGCCGTGGTCACCCCGAGGACGCCCACGTAGACCACGACCGACGCGAGCAGGTACGTGACGGCCGCCACGACGGCCGCCAGCAGAGGCTTCCACCACCGGTACGAGGGCAGGGAACGGAACAGGCGGTGGTACGCGGACGTCGTCACCCGACGAGCGTACGGGAGGCGCGGTGCCGGCCCCCGGAACACCACGAGGAGGCGCGGGCCGGCAGGTCGCGCCGCCACCGCCGCGGCCCGGTGGGGGTCGCACCACGAAACGGACGTCGCACCACGAGTTTCCGTGGTGCGACGTCCGTTCCGGTGGTGCGACGCCGGGTGGCGTCAGCCCTCGGTGGGCGTCACCGTCGCGCGGAGGCGGCGTCGACGGGCGACGACCAGCGCCGAACCGCCGACCAGCATCAGGGCGAGTGCGGCGAGGGCCGCGAGACCCAGGCCGTCCTGGCCGGTGAATGCCAGCGAGCCGTCGGCGTTGCGGACCGTGCCGGCGGGAGTGGAGCCCGAGCCGGAGCCGGAGCCGGGGGTGGTTCCGGGCACCGTGCCACCGGGGGTCGTGACCGGGGGCGTGGCGCCCGGGTCGGTCGGGTCGACGACGACCGGCTCGGCGGCCGCGGCGAACACGACCGGGACGGTCGCCGTCGTGCCCGTACCCGCGACGGTCAGGACGACCTGCCGCGTGACCGGCCCGGCGGTGGGAGCCGTGATGCCCTCGGGGACGACGAACTCCAGCAGGGCACGACCCTGCTCGTCGGAGTTGTCGATCACGGTGGCGTCGATCGGCGCGGATGCGAGCTCGACGCCGTCGAGGGTCGCGGTCACGACGCCGGGCTGCGCCGCGGCCGTCACGACCTCGGACGGATCGCTAGGGACCTGCTCGAGAAGCAGCGACGACAGGCTCATCGACACCGTGTCACCCGCGACGAAGCCACCGTCCGGTGCGGTCGTGACACCCGAGACACCGACCGAACGCGAGGCGAAGTCGGGGTCGGACGGGTCGCCGGCCCGGGAGTCGAAGTACTCGAGCTGGCTCTGCAGGTCGACCTTGCCGCTGTCGGCGTGGGCCCGCCCGTTGGCGAAGGCGGTGAAGCCGTCGCCGCCCGAGGCGAGGAACGAGTTGACGGTCACCTTGTAGATCGTGGCGTCGTCCATCGCCGCACCGTCGAGCGAGACGGCGGCGATGCGCGAGCCCGCCGCCGCCGCGGGGTCGTAGGTGTAGGTCAGGCCCTCGGACGTGCCGAGCTTCAGGGTGCTGGTGCGGCCGGCGGTCGGCCACTGCTGCTCGAGCACCTGGCGGATCTCGGCACCGGTCATGTCGACCACGACGAGCGTGTTGGCGAAGGGCTGCACGGCTGCGGCGGCCTTGTACGTCACGGCACCGTCCGGCGCCACGAAGGGCAGGTCGTCCCGCAGGCCGCCGGGGTTCATGAAGGCGAGCTGGGCACCGCTCGCGGTGGTCGACGAGAGCTGGATGTCGGCGACGAAGTTGCCGAGGGTCGACTCACCCGCACGGTTCGACACGGGGAGCCCGTTGGCGTCCGGGGTGGCGTTGTAGGCCCGGTTGAAGGAGTCGCTGATCGAGCCGATCACCTCGGCACCCCGGTCGGCGGCCACCGCGACGGCAGCCGCGACGATCTCGGCGACGGCGGGGTCGGGCGTGAAGGCACCGTAGAGCGGCACCAGGCGGTGCGAGGCGATGGTCACCCGGTCGCGGAAGGCGGTGGCCGCGGGGTCGACCGTCATGGTCACCCGGGCCAGGTTCGTCCCGTAGCTGCCCGTCTGCACGACGGCACGCTGCGGGCCGCCGTCGGACGGCGAGACGAGGTAGTCGTAGCCCTGGTGCGTGTGTCCCGAGAAGATGGCCGACACGTCGCCCGAGACGCCGCGGGCGATCTCGCCGAACGCGTTGTCGCCCGTGACGGAGTCCAGGCTGCCGGTCTCGGCGCCCTCGTGCAGCAGCAGGACGATGGCGTCGGCCGCGTCGGCCTCGACGATGTCGTCCGCGACGGCGTTGACCGACTCGACGACGGGCGCGAAGGTGAGCCCCTCGATGCCGGCCGGGCTGACGAGCGTCGGCATGGTCTCGGTCAGCGCGCCGATGAAGGCGACGCGGACGCCGCCGACCTCCTCGACGACGTACGGACGGTACGCGGGGGTCCCGTCGCTCTTCAGGATGTTCGCGTTGACGTAGGGGAAGTCGCTGTTCGTCTGGACGCGACCGGTGAAGTCGTCCTGGCCCTTGTCGAACTCGTGGTTGCCCGGCGTGCTGACGTCGAGGCCCATGGCGTTCAGGGCGTCGAGGGTCGGCTCGTCGTCCTGGATGAACGACGTGAACGTCGAGGCGCCGATGTTGTCACCTGCCGACACGAAGAGGGTGTTCGGGTTCTGCGCCTCGACCGACTTGACGGCACCGGCGAGGACGGCCGCACCGGCGATGGACGCGCGAGCACCGGGGGCATCGGCCTCGAGTCGGCCGTGGAAGTCGTTGATGCCGACGAGGTCGATCGTGACCGGGACGGCCTGGGCGGGTGCCGCGGCGACGAGGCCGAGCAGCAGGGTGCCGGCGGCGACGGACGCGAGGGCCGCACCGCGGACGCGCCGCCGGCCTCCCGTCGGGACGGACTCGGATGACGGGGGGCTGATGCGCATGGGCGTCGGTGCTCCTGGAGAAGGCGGTTCGGGCGGGACGGCACCCCCCGACAGGGGGCACATCACACGACCATAAGTTCTCGCTGTGTACCCGACAAGAGTCCGCCGAAGATCGTCACATGTTGTTCATCAGACGCGCCGCGGACGAGCGGCGAGGCGGCCGCCCTGCCCCTCCGGGAGGTGATGCCTGCCCCGTCTCAGTCGGCGATCAGCCGCTTGCCCATGCCGAACGCGTCGTCGACCGTGTACCCCAGGTGCTCGTAGAACGCCCGCACCCGCTCGTTGCCGGTGCGCACCTGGAAGCTCGCCTTCGGGCACCCCATGGCCTCGAGCAACCGCTCCACCTCGGCCATGAGCTGTCGACCGAATCCCTCCCCCTGGCGTTCGGGCTCGACCGCGACGTAGTAGACCCAGCCACGATGGCCGTCGTAACCGGCCATGGCGGTCGCCACCAGCGCCTCCTCGTGGTCGACGCCGACCAGGAAGAGTTCGCGCTGCACCGTCAACTTGCGTTCGATGTCGCGTCGAGGGTCGTTCCACGGGCGGGTCAGCCCACAGCGCTCCCAGAGCGCCACGACGGTCTCGGTGTCGGCCTCGTCGAAGGGTCGGATCTGCATGCCTCGACCCTGCCAGACCCGACGGGACGAGGAGGCGCGGTGCCGGTCACCACGGCCCCGCACCCCCTCAGGGCCCTCGCGTTAGGGTGGGTCGTCGTCCGAGCCGCGGGCGCAGGGAGGGGCCCACCCGTGACCGATGCTCGCCGACGTCTCGCCGTCCTGGGGTCGCCGATCGAGCATTCGCTGTCACCCGTGCTGCACCGCACGGCCTACGAACGCCTCGGGTTGCCCTACGACTACGACCGGGTCGAGGTCGCCTCGGGCGGGCTCGCCGACTTCGTCGGGGGCCTCGACGCGAGCTGGCGTGGGCTGAGCCTGACGATGCCGCTCAAGCGCGAGGTGCTGCCCCTGCTCGACACCGTCTCGCCGCTCGCCCGACGCCTCGGGGTCGCCAACACCGTCGTCCTCGACGACGACGGTCGCCGCCACGGGCACAACACCGACGTCGACGGCATCGTCCGCAGCGTCGAGGGGTTCCACGACGCCCGGCCCGCCGCGGCCACCATCCTCGGTGGGGGCGCGACCGCCCTGTCCGCGATGGCCGCCGCGTGGGATCTCGGCGCCCGGTCGTTCTCCATCCACCTGCGCAACCCCATGCGGGCCGGCGAGCTGACGTCCCTGGCAGCCGAGCTGGGCGCCGACGTCATGGTCGCCCCGCTCACCGAGCTGCCCTCGCTCGGCCCTCTGGACTTCGTCATCAGCACGCTGCCCGGCGGGGCCGCGGACGACCTGCACCTGCGTCCGACCAGCGGCTGGTCGGTCCTCTTCGACGTCGCCTACGAGCCCTGGCCGACGCGCCTGGCGTCTCGCTGGTCGGCCGACGGCGGCATCGTCTTCAACGGTCTCGACATGCTCGTCGAGCAGGCGCTCGGTCAGGTGCGGCTCTTCTCCGGGCGGGCACAGGACGAGCCGGTGCCCGACGAGGACGTCCTGCGCGACGCGATGCGCGCCTCCGTGGGCTCGCCGATCCGCGGCCGGTCGACGACCGACAGCGTGGCGGGCTGACGATGGCGACCCCTCTGCCGGTCTCGATCGGCCGGATCGCGCTCGGCACCGGGCGTCCCGCGGTCTGCGTCCCGCTCGTGGCCCGGACCGTCGACGCACTGGTCGACGCCGCCTCGGCGCTCGACACGGCCACGGCCGACCTGGTCGAGTTGCGCATCGACTTCGTCGACGTCGCCTTCGCCGCGGCGCCCGATCCCGACGGACCCGTCGGCGCCGGCACCCCGGCGACGGGCGCCGCCGACCTCGACCTGGTGGCCGACGTCGTCCGTCGGGTGCGTGGCGCCCTCGACGCCGAGCTCCCCCTGCTCTTCACCCTGCGCACCGAGCCCGAGGGAGGCGAACGGGACGTCGCCCCCGCGACCTACGACGCCGTGCTGCGCTCGGCGATGGCCACCGGGCTGCTCGACGCCGTCGACGTCGAGATGTACACCGACCCCGACCTGCTCGGCGGGCTCGTCGACGCCGCGCACGACGCCGGTCTGGTCGTCGTGATGTCGTCGCACGACTTCAGCGGCACCCCCACGCAGGGCGAGATCGTGTCGCGCCTGCTCGAGCAACAGGAGAACGGCGCCGACGTGGCCAAGTTCGCCGCCATGCCGTCGAGCACGGACGACGTGCTGACGCTGATGCGGGCCACCGCCGAGTTCCGGACGGGGGCCGGCATCGTGCCCGCGATCACCATGTCGATGGGGCCGCTCGGCGTCGTGTCCCGGCTCGCGGGCGAGACGTTCGGCTCGTGCGTCACGTTCGGGTCGGCGGGGGCGACGAGCGCGCCAGGGCAGCTGCCGGCGGCCGGGCTTCGGGCGGCGCTCGAGCTGGTGCACGAGGCGCAGCAGGGCTGACGGCGCCGGACCGGAGTCGGTCAGGCATCGTACGGGGCCTCGAGCGTCAGGGCTCCGGAGGCCCGACGCACGCAGAGTCCACCACCGGGAAACGAGCGACGGACGTCGCTCAACGGGACCACCACGGCGGTCGGGCCCACCGGAGTGCGAACAGGCTAGCGGTCGGTGGCCCGACCCCGTAACCCCCTTGCGGACAGGCAGCGGCCGTACCCTCAGGCATGGACGAAGCAGAGATCGACGACCACGCCCGCCAGCTCGTGACGGCTTTCGCCTTGCCCAGCAAGGTCGGCCGCCTGAACGGCCTGCGCTCGACCGACGAGAAGCGGGCGAAGTTCCGGACCGGGCTCGGCCTGATGCCGTTCCGATCGGACCGCACCACCCGGCTCAGCCACGCCGACTCGTCGCCGTCCGCCGTGCTGACCCGACTGCGCGACCTCGGAGCCGGCGAGCGCTGCGTCGTGTTCGAGGAGGGCAGGGAGTGGGCCGGCACCCTCGACGACGCGGTCGCCGCCGTGGTCGGGCAGGGCTACGGCGCCGTCATCTCGTGCCTGCCCGGCCGTCTCGGTTACGCCGAGTCCGAGTCGGGCGAGCGGCTCGTCCTGTCCCTCGACGAGTGATGCGGAGGCGGCCCCGGCTCACACCGGGACCGCCTCCTGTGACCTACAGCAGCCGGACGAGCGCGGTCACGAGCGCGACCAAGGCAGTCAGCAAACCGACCACCCCAGCACACGACTCGTACGCGTCGCTCCGACTGCCACGACGGCGGTGTCTTGCCATCGCGGGCCTCCTTGTTCCCAGGGCAGGAGGCTTGCGGTCTGCGCTCCCCCAGCCAGGTGGCTCGGGGATCGCATATACTCGAATGCGTAGCGATCCGAGTGTCAATGCCGCTCAGACCACTGGCCTCACACGAGGCGAGATCAGCCCCTGTTCCTGCAGGGGCTTTTCTCTTGCTCATCGAGTCCGGCGAAGACTTACCTGGATTCCCTCGCCGAGACGTCCATTCTGCCTCACCGACATGTCAATGCCGGAACGAGACGCGACGGTCAGGCGGGCCCCGGGTACTGCCGCTCGCCGCCGGTGTCGAACCGCTTGCCCGAGGCGCGCGAGGGCAGCAGCGACATGACCAGCAAGGTCAGCCACCCGAAGACCGGCAGCAGGTAGAAGAGCGCGTACCAGGCGGTGAAGCCCCCGTCGTGCAGGCGCCGCGACTGCAGCGCGAGGGTCGGCAGGAAGCTCACGATCGACCACAGCACGACGACGACGCCCTGGGGATCGATGTAGGTCCAATCGCCGTTGTCACCCCCGGCCCAGGTCGACGTCCCGCCGCTGCCCGTGGCCCAGGCCTGCAACGCCCCCTGGAACACGAGCGCGATGACGAACCACCACCAGTACTCGCTGCGGCTCGCGCGCCCGTGGAACGTGGCGTACTTCCGCCAGAACCGGACGACCGCGACCTTCGGCGAGGCACGGTGGTACGGCTGGTCGAGGGGCACGGGGCCGGCGGCTCCGGTCATGGGATCTCCTGCGGTGTCGGGTGACGGGCTGCCCCATCCTCTCAGCGCCGTCGCCGCGTCGTGGCCCGTCGACGCGGCCCGTCGGTACTGTGGGGCCCGCCGACCCTCGCGTCGGCGCCGTCGCCCATCCGGGGCGGCGCCAGACGAAGGAGACCCCATGAGCATCGGCGGCGGAATCGCCTTGATCGTGATCGGCGCGGTCCTCGCGTTCGCTCTCGACTTCCAGGTCGCGGGCATCGACATCAAGCTGATCGGCTACATCCTCATCGCGGCCGGCGTGGTCGTGACCATCATCGGCATCGCCTTCGCGTCGCGCCGGCGCTCGACGGTCTCCACGACCCGCAGCGCGGTCGACCCGGCCACGGGCGAGCGCGTCGAGCGTCGTTCGACCGACAGCGACCCGCTGGTCTGACCCGAGGGTCCGACGCGACCCGAGAACGCAGGAGGCGCGGTGCCGGCTGGCACCGCGCCTCCCGTGTGTCGGGGCGGGGAACGCCTAGAGCTGCACGCCGTCCTGCACGGACGCGGCGCGGTGGCGGCGACGCAGCACGAGGGCCGCACCGGTGCCTGCCAGCATCAACGCGAGCAGCAGGGCGGGCAGCGCGTCGGAGCCGGTGAACGCGAGGGGGTCACGTCCGTTGCCGGCCGTCCCCGCGCCTCCTGCGCTCGTGCCGTCACCGGGGACCGCCGCGGGCGGGGTCGTCGGCGCCGGGGTGACGGCGCCCTCGACGACCGCGACCGTCGTGACCAGGGTCGTGCCGCTCTGCGTGCCGGTCAGCGTGATCGTGTAGCTGCCGGGCTCGGTGGGGGCCGTGACCGTGTAGGTCGCGACTCCGTCGACGACGTCGGCGATGCCGAGGTCGGTCACCGTGCCGTCGACGTCGAGCGTGCCCGTGACCTGGCGGTCACCGGCGAGGCCGGCGGTGCTGACCGGGAACTCGGCGCCGGGGGCGACCTCGGTCGGAGCGGAGATCGTCGCGTCGGCACTGAGGCCGTCGAGGTCACGGTCGAGCTGCAGGGCGTTCACGATGGTGAAGAAGTTGTCGGTCTGGTCGATCAGGCCGACGACGTTCGCGGCGCCGGGGCCGTAACCCGCGACGCGCAACTGCGTGCCGGTGTGCTGCTGCGAGCCGCCGGCCGCGGCCGTGCCGTAGGCGATCTTCATCGTGGTGCCGTCGACCGTCGTCAGCGCGGTGCTGAGCGTGGCGGGCGGCGTCGAGTCGACGATCTGGCTGGTGTGGGCGTGGTCCGCCGTGACGATGACCATCGTGTTGCCGTCGGCCTTCGCGAAGGCGAGGGCGGACTGGACGGCCTCGTCGAGGTCGAGCACCTCGCCGATCTGGCCGCAGGCGTCGGCGCTGTGGTCGCGCTTGTCGATCGAGGCACCCTCGACCTGCAGGAAGAACCCCTGGTCTCCCGTGTCGAGCAGGTCGATGGACTTCTCGGTCAGCGACTGCAGCGAGAGGCCGGTCGACAGGCGAGCCGGGTTCGGCTGGCAGGTCTGCGGGGCCAGGTCGGCGCCTCCGACGGTGGCCGTCGTGGCGGCGTACCGGGTCGGGAAGTTGCCGTCGGTGAAGGTGCCGAGCACGGGCTGCGTCTGGTCGGCGGTCGACAGCGCGTCGAGGCCGGCCGCGTCACGCACGACCTGGTAGCCGCGATCCTGTGCCTGGGCGAACAGGGTGTCGCCCTGCCACTGACCGGCGCGGGCCGACTGACCGAACGAGGTCGCGCCTCCGCCGAGGGTCAGGTCGGCGCGGGTGCCGATGATCTGCTCGCTGATCGAGCCGAGGCCACCCTGGTCGAGGGCGTCGGCACCGCACTGCGTGACGCTGTCGGGGCCGTAGCAGCTGCGGGCGGCGACGTGCGCGGCCTGGACGGCCGGGGTGGCGTCCTGCAGCTCGGCGGTCGAGACGTTGCCGGTCTTCTTGCCGTTGGCCTTGGCGATCTCGATCAGGGTGTCCTGCGGGACGCCGTCGACGTCGACCGAGATGGCGTTGTCGTAGGTCTTCGTGCCGGTGGCCCAGGCGGAACCGGTCGCGGCGGAGTCGGGCACGTAGTCGGGCTTGCCCTTGTTCGCGCCGTCCCGGTAGACCGAGTACGTCGTGTACTGGCCGGTCAGGGGCAGGGCGTCGATGCCCGGCAGCGTTCCGCCGGCGCCGTAGGCGTAGTTGCGTGCCGAGGTGATCTCGCTGTCGCCCATGCCGTCACCGATCAGCAGGATGACGTTCTTGGCGGGCCCGGCCTCCACCGAGTCGAGCAGCAGCTGCGTGCTGTCGTCGATGCTGCGGGCGGCACCACCGTTCTGGGCGACGTTCGCGGGGGTGGCCGCGAAGGCGGCGACGGGGGTGAGGGCGAGGGCGGCGACGGCGGCCGTCGCGACGACCCCCGTCGTCAGGGCCGCACGCCGGCGGTTCGGGGTGTTCTTCGACACGGTTCTGCTCCTGTGATCGTGATCGTGATCCGGTCGCCACGCGACGGAGTCGTCGCGGGACGGAGATCAGCAGACTCCTGCCGGGTGGCCGTCGAGTGAACGAGGGCGTGCGCGCGGGTGAACACCCTCGGACGGGGGTCGCCGCACGACGCGGGACGCCGTAGGACGCGGACCGCGGTGTGGTGCGGTACGGACCGCCGACGGCCTCAGCCGACCGTCGAGCGGAGCACCGACGACCCGTCGGGGCGGCGTCGCACCTCGACCCGGTCGGCGATGCGCTGCTTGAGCTCGTCGACGTGGCTGACGATGCCGATCACCCGCCCCGAGGCGCTCAGGCGACCGAGCTCGCTCATGACGGCG
Source organism: Frigoribacterium sp. MEB024 (assembly GCF_000878135.1). Classification (GTDB taxonomy): domain Bacteria; phylum Actinomycetota; class Actinomycetes; order Actinomycetales; family Microbacteriaceae; genus Frigoribacterium. The sequence goes on along the minus strand of NZ_JXQZ01000005.1, from coordinate 12,433 downwards.
TCGAGGGTGTCGGGGTCGAGCGAGCCGAACCCCTCGTCGACGAACAGGGTGCCGAGCTCGAGTCCGCCGGCCTCGGCCTGCACGACGTCGGCGAGACCGAGGGCGAGGCTGAGCGAAGCGTAGAAGGTCTCGCCGCCCGAGAAGCTGCCGGGGTCGCGGGTGGTGTCGGTGGTCGCGTCGCGGATGACGAGCGAGAGCCCGGTCTTGCGCGACCGCGACCCGACCTCGCGCTCGTCGGACGACGCGAGCTCGTACCGCCCGCTCGACATGACCGACAACCGCACGTTCGCCGCCGCCACGACCTCGTCGAACCGACGCAGCAGCACGTAGGTGCCGAGCGTCACGCCCTTGACGTTCTCGCCGGTCGAGGCGCTGGCGAGGTTCGCCATGCGCACCACCGCCCGGGCGTGCTCGACGGCGGCGTCGGCCGCGGCCGTCACGGCCTCGAGGGCGGCCAGGGCCTGGCGCGACCGTCCGGCCCGGTCGCCGGCGCGCGTCGCCCGGTCGGTGGCCTCGTCGAGCTCGGTCTCGACCCGGTCGAGGGCCTCGACGGCCGACTCGACGTCGGCCGCCTCGTCGCCGGTCAGCACGGCGACCTCGGGCTCGGCGAGGCCGGCCGAGACGACGGCCCGTTCGCGCTCGTGCCCGGACACCCGCGTCTCGAGGGCGGCCCGGTCGCCTGCCTCGAGGGCGGCGTCGGCGACCTGGGCGACGTCGTCGAACCCGCTGCGCTCGAGGACGGCGGCGAGCTCGGCACGTCGGACGACCGCCGCCTCGGACGCCACGTCGGCGGCGTCGAGGAGGGTCAGGAGGCGCGTGTCGCGTTCGACGCCGTCACCGACCGCGGCGGCGAGCTCGGCGATCGTCGGAGCCCGACCGTCGAGCAGTCGCGCGATCTCGGCCTCGTCGTCGAACAGGGCGCGTCGGTCGGCGGCGACGCGCTCCCGGCGGGTGGCGGCCCGTTCGCGGAGGTCGTCGAGCTCGGCCCGCAGCCGGTCGACCTCGCGGTCGTGGGCCACCAGGGCCGCGTCGGCCGCCACGAGGGCGGTCCGGGCCCGGATGGCCTCGGACACGCGCAGGGCCAGCCCGGCCAGCTCGGACTCGACGTCGTCACGGGTCAGGTCGCCCAGGGCGCGGCGGGCCTCGGCGGCCCGCCCCTCGGCGGTCGCGTGCCGTGCGGCGGACTCGCGCTGACGGGCCTCGGCCGCGCGTGCCGTCAGCGACGCGGCCTCGACCTGGTCGTCGGTGGGGTGCTCGGTGCCGGGAGCCGCCGGGGCCGGATGCTCTCGCGAGCCGCACACGGGGCACGGGTCGCCGACGACCAGACCCGCGGCCAGATGACCCGCCATGCCCTCGATCTGCCGCCGGCGGAGGCCGGCCTCGTCGTCCAGGGCCTGCAAGGCCGCCGCCGAGTCGTCGACCAGTCGTTCGGACGCCGCGTCGACGGCCCGGCCGAGGGCGTCGAGGTCGTCGAGGTCGCGCAGACGGACGCGCGCCTCGGCCGTCGCCTGCTCGGCGGTGACGAGGTCGGACGAGGTGCCGACCAGGTCGTCGCGCTCGACGACGAGAGACGCCCGGACGGCGGGGGCCGCGACGAGGCGGTCGTCCAGCTCTCGGCGCCGCTCGTCGGCGTCGACGAGGGACTGCTCGGCCGCCTCGAGGGCTGCACGACGCCCGGGCAGGCCTCTCTCGGTGCGGGCCGCCTCGGTCAGGAGGGCGAGTTCGGAGAGCCGGGCGTCGCGCCGCGCGGCGACGTCGGCTCGGACCGGGACCCCATCGGCTGCAGCGGACACGGAGCCCTCGCCGCCCGTGACGCCCCGGGGGGCCTCGGCCAGGCGGGACGCCGCGTCACGCTCGGCCTCGTCCGCCCGCGTGACAGCGGCGAGGGCGTCGGTCACGGTGGCGGCTCGGGCCGCCGCGGCCACGCGCGATCGCACCGTGGCGATCTCGGCGTCGCCCTCGTCGAGACGCGTCCGTCGGACGATCAGGTCGGCCCGGCGGTCGAGTGCCGCCTTCAGCGCTCGCACGCGATCGAGCGACCGTCGCGCCGCGTCTCGGGCCTCGACCGCTCGGGACCGCCGTGCCGCCGTGTCGGAGGCCTCGGTCTCGAGGGCCCCGAGCACGGCAGCCGCGCCGTCGGCGACCAGGGCCTCGTCGAGGACGTCGGCCTCGAGTCCGCTCGCCTCGAGCAGTCTCGCGCGGGCCAGCTCGATGTCTCGGTCGGCGGCGGCCACGGCGGCGTTCGCGACCTTGCGTCGTTCGACGAGCTCGGCCGTGGTCCGCTCGTAGATCTCGGTGCCGAAGAGCGACTGCAGGACCTCTTTGCGCTTCTCGCCGGTCGAGCGGAGGAAGGCGGCGAACTCACCCTGGGGCAGGACGACGGTCTGCACGAACTGCTGGCGCGTGAGCCCGAGGATGCGCGAGACCTCGGCGCCGGCCTCTTGGGTGCTGATCGAGACGATCTCGCCGTCGACGGCGTCGGGCGACGAGAGGCGCCACAGTTTCGCGGTCGCGTTCGCCGGCGTCGTGCCCGTGCCCCGCGCCTTCGGGCGGCGGTACGCGGGCGTCCGGCGGATGCGGTGGACGCCCGCGCCGTTCTCGAAGACGAGCTCGACGAAGGGCTCGACGTCGGGGGCCGCGTGGTGGCTGCGCAGGCGGTCGGGCGTCGACGCCGAACCGGCGAGCCCGCCGTAGAGGGCGAAGACGATCGCGTCGATGATGGTCGACTTGCCGGAGCCCGTGGGGCCCTCGAGCAGGAAGGTGCCCGAGGCGCCGAGCGCGGCGAAGTCGATGCTGTGCTCGCCCGCGTAGGGCCCGATGGCCCGCAGCGTCAGCCGGTGGAGGTTCATTCGCTCGCCTCGCTCGCGAGCGCGGCCTCGTAGGCGCCGCGCACCACGGCCAACTCGGTCTCGCTCGCCGCACCACCCGAGGCGAAGGCGACGAAGGCGGCCGCGACCTCGATCGGGTCGGACTCGGCCGTGACGGCGGCGAGCGCCGGGGCCTCGACCGCCCCGACGGGGGTGTGGTGGATCGCGAGGGCGTGCGGGAAGTGCTCGGCCACGCGCGTGTAGAGCCGCTCGGGGTGCACGGGATCGGTGACGTAGACCCGCAGCCAGGCGTCGCGCAGGTCGTCGTGTCGGCCGTCGAGCAGGGCGTCGAGGGTGTCGGTCACCTCGGCGAGCCGACGCGGCACGGGGGCCGGGACGAGGTCGACCGAGACCGAGCCGTCGGCGGCCAGCTCGACGATCGTGGACGACTTGACCTGGTTCCGCTCGCCGAACGAGAAGGCCAGGGGCGACCCCGAGTAGCGCAGGCGACCGGACGGGCCGACGCGTTGGGCACCGTGCAGGTGACCGAGGGCGACGTAGTCGACGCCGTCGAACACGGCCGAGGGGACCGAGTCGACGCCGCCCACCCGGATGTCGCGCTCGCTCTCGCTGCGCTCGGGAGCAGTCCCGTCCTCGAGGTCGACACCCCCGACGGCGGCCTCGGGGTCGGCGGCGGGCCCGGCCACGACGAACGCGTGCGCCACCACGACCGACCGGGTGGCGGGTCGCCCGGCGAGGTCGTCGCGCACCCGCTGCATCGCGGCACCCACGACGGCCGAGTGCGACCGGGCCAGCGGCTCGTCCGCGCCCGCCGGTGCCAGCGATCGCCGAACGCTGTCGGGGTCGAGGTAGGGCAGCCCGTAGAAGGCGACCGGCCCGTCGGGGTCGTCGACCACCACGGGCTCGTCGAGCAGGTCGACCGACGCCCGCAGGTGCAGGCCGGGCCGCATCAGCTCGGCCGCGAACCCCAGTCGCACCGCCGAGTCGTGGTTGCCGGGCGTGACGATCACGGTGGCGTGCTCGGTCAGCCCGGCGAGGGCCCGACCGAGGAGGCGCACGCTGGGCACCGCGGGGACGGCCCGGTCGTACACGTCGCCCGCGATCACGACGACGTCGATCGAGCGTTCGGCCACGAGACCCACCAGATGGTCGACGAAGGCTTGCTGGTGCTCGTGCAGGTCGACCCCGTGCAGCGTGCGCCCCAGGTGCCAGTCGCTGGTGTGCAGGATGCGCACGGCGCCCCTCTCGTGGATGTCGCGGTCGGTGCGGCAACGGGTGCCGGAGTCGGTGCCCCCGACTGTATCGGGGGCCTCCGACAGAGCCGACCGCGCCTCCCCGGGTCCGGCGACGCGCCTCCTCGGGACCCGCACGGCGCCTCCTCGTGTCCGGCACCGCGCCTCCCGGCCGGTCGCCGCCCCGCCCACGGGAGTGAGATGGTCAGATGCCCGCACACCGCGGCGGGCCCGACGAGAGCGAGACCGTGAGCCACGACGCCCTGCAGCCCGACCAGGTCACCGCCCTCCGCCGCGAGGTCGAGGCCCGCCTCGACGCGATGGTGGCCGACCTGACGACCTACGCGAGCCTCGAGACGCCGTCCGACGACGTCGACCTGCTCGAGGCGGGGCTGCGATGGATCGAGACCTGGCTCGGCGAGACCGTCGGTCCCCCGGCCGACCGCCGGGTGCACGTCGTCGAGGGCTACGGCGACACGGTGACGCTCGACTACCCGTCGCCGTCCGGGTCGACCGAGTGGGTGTCGGCCCTGTGCCACTACGACACGGTGTGGTCCGAGGGGACGCTGGCCGGGTGGCCCGTCACGGTCGAGGGCGACCGCATGACCGGCCCGGGCGTCTTCGACATGAAGTCCGGGCTGATCCAGCTCGGCAACGCCCTCGCGATCGGAGATCGCCTGGGGCTGCCGCGTCCCAACGTGCGCCTGCTGCTGAACGGGGACGAGGAGGTCGGCAGCATCGCCTCGCGCGAGGCGATCGAGCGCGAGGTCGGACGAGGAGGCGCGGTGTTCGTCTTCGAGTCCGCCGCCGACGGTGCCGTCAAGACCGCCCGCAAGGGCGTCGGCATCTTCGAGGTCGAGGCCTTCGGGGTCGAGGTGCACGCCGGCCTGCACCCGCGCTCGGGTGCGAGCGCCGTCGACGAGATCGCCCGCGTCGTCCTGGCCCTGCACGCGGCCGCCGACGTCGAGGCGGGCACCTCGCTGAACGTGGGAGTGCTGCAGGGCGGCACCCGCACCAACGTCAAGGCCGGCTACGCCCGGGCGATGGTCGACGTGCGCGTCACCTCGTCGACCGAGGCCGAGCGCATCGAGCGGGTCTTCGCCGGGCTCGCGGCGCACGATCCGGCCGCGACGCTGAAGGTCACCGGCGGCTGGAACCGCCCGCCGATGGAGCGCTCGGTCGCGACCGGCGCGCTCTACGAACGCGCTGCCCGGGTCGCCGCCTCGCTCGGCTTCGAGTTGCGCGAGGTGTCGGTCGGCGGCGCCAGCGACGGCAACTTCGCCGCCGCGCTCGGCCTGGCCGTGCTCGACGGGGTCGGCGGCGTCGGCGGCGGAGCCCACGCCCGACACGAGTGGATCAGCGTGCACGGCATGGTCGAGCGCACCGAGTTCGTCAGCGCCCTGCTCGCCGACCTCGCCTGACCGCCGCCCTCCCCGGCGACCGACGCCGCGCCTCCGCCCGGACCCCAGGAAGTCGCCGGGACCCCGGTGCGCGAGCTGGGGTCTCGGCGACTTCCTGGGGTCTCGAGCCTCAGGCGTCGAGCGTGAAGTCGTAGACGCCGGCGTCGAAGCGGGCGTAGCCGGGGTAGTCGATCAGCTCGTAGAGCTCGGCACGGGTCTGCATCGACGGCACCTGCGACTCGAGCGTCCCGTCGGTCGCGAGCGCGTCGAGCGCCCGGGACGCCGCACCCATCGCGGCGCGCATCAGCGACACCGGGTGGATCACCATGCTCACGCCCACGTCGTGCAGCTGTTGGTGCGTGAACAGCTCGCTCTTGCCGAACTCGGTCATGTTGGCGAGCACCGGCACGTCGAGCGCCGAGCAGATCGCCTCGAACTCGCCGAGGTCGGCCATCGCCTCGGCGAAGATCGCGTCGGCGCCGGCGTCCACGAGCGCGCGGGCCCGGTCGACCGCCGCCTCGAGCCCGTCGAGCGCCCGGACGTCCGTGCGCGCCATGATCACGAGCGACGGGTCGCGGCGGGCGTCGACCGCGGCCCGGATGCGCCCGGTCGCCGTCGCCGCGTCGACGACCTGCTTGCCGTCGAGGTGGCCGCAGCGCTTGGGGTTGACCTGGTCCTCGATGTGCAGCCCGGCCACGCCGGCGGCCTCGAGCGCCTGGACGGTGCGGGCGACGTTCATCGGCTCGCCGAACCCGGTGTCGGCGTCGACGAGCACGGGCAGGTCGGTCATCGACGCGATCTGCCCGGCCCGCGTGGCGACCTCGGTGAGCGTGGTGAGGCCGATGTCGGGCAGCCCGAGTTCGTTGGCCATCACGGCACCCGACACGTAGACGCCGTCGAAGCCCTTCTGCTCGATCAGGCGCGCGGTGAGCGGCGTGAACGCGCCGGGGAAGACCAGGGTGCGCTCGTCGGCCAGCCCGGCCCGGAACGTCGCACGCTTGTCGGCCGGCGACACCGTCGAGTACAGCATCAGAACAGCCCGCCCGGCTGGGCGGCGGCACCCGCGAGCGCGTCGGGGGCGACGATGCCCAACTGCCGTACCTCGGCCGCCGTCAACGAGGGGAGGCGCGTGGCCAGGTCGACGAACCGCTCGACCTCGGCGTCGGGCAGCACGCCCTCGGCCAGCGTGCGGAACTTGCGCACGTAGTCCTCGCGTCCGAAGGGTCGCGCCCCCAGAGGGTGGGCGTCGGCGACGGCGATCTCGTCGACGAGGGTCGTGCCGTCGACGAACTCGACCTCGATGCGGCCGCCGAACGCCTTCTCGGCGGGGTCGGTCGAGTGGTAGCGGGCCGTCCAGGCGGAGTCCTCCGCCGTGGTGATGCGCTGCCACAGCTCGACGGTGTCGGGACGCTGCGCCCGGGCCGGGGCGTAGCTGCGCTCGTGGTGCCATTCGCCGTCCTGCAGGGCGACGGCCACGATGTAGGGGATGGAGTGGTCGAGCGTCTCTCGGCTGGCGGTCGGGTCGTACTTCTGCGGGTCGCCCGCCCCCGAGCCGATGACGACGTGCGTGTGGTGGCTGGTGTGCAGCACGATGCTCCGCACCTGCGCGGGGTCTCGCAACGCCGGGTGCGCGCGACCGAGCCGTCGGGCGAGGTCGATCCAGGCCTGGGCCTGGTACTCGGCCGAGTGCTCCTTCGTGTAGGTGTCGAGGATGCCCCGTTTCGACGCCCCCGGCGCCGGCAGGGGCACGTCGTACGACGCCCCGGGCCCGTCGAGCAGCCAGGCGATCACGCCGTCCTCGCCCTCGTAGATCGGGGCGGGGCTGCCCTGGCCCCGCATCGCGCGGTCGACGGCCTCGACCGCGGCCTTGCCCGCGTACGCCGGGGCGTAGGCCTTCCACGACGAGATCTCACCCTTGCGGGACTGCCGCGTGGCCGTCGTCGTGTGCAGCGCCTGGCCGATCGCCTGGTGCACCACCTCGGTCGACAGCCCGAGCATCGTGCCGAGGCCGGCCGCGACCGACGGGCCGAGGTGGGCGACGTGGTCGATCTTGTGGGCGTGGAGGCTGATGGCCCGGACGAGGTCGACCTGCACCTCGTAGCCGGTCACGATCCCGCGCAGCAGGGCCGCGCCGTCGAGTCCGCGGTGCTGTGCCACGGCGACCAGCGCCGGGACGTTGTCGCCGGGGTGCGAGTACTCCGCCGCGAGGAACGTGTCGTGGAAGTCGAGCTCGCGCACGGCGACCCCGTTGGCCCAGGCGGCCCACTCGGGCGACACGGGGTGCTCGGGCGCGACGCCCGTCACCTGCGAGCCCGCGCCTCCGGTGGTCGGCGGGTGCGCGAGCGCCTGGTCGCGCGCGACGGCGACCGGCGCGCGCAGCAGCGACGCGGCCGAGACGGCGGCGTTGTCGATCAGGCGGTTGATCACCATCTCGGTGACGTCGTCGTCGATCGGGGCATCGTCGGTGGCGAGCGCGGCGAGGCGCCAGGCGAGTTCGTCCTCGCGCGCCAGCGGCTCGTCGCTGCGGTGCACCCGCACCGTGTGCACGACGAGGTCGGCGGTCGGGGCGGCCGGCCCGTCCGTGCCCCCGGACGAGGAGGCGCGGGTCGCGTCTCCCCCGCCGCTCGCGTCGGTCGTCGCCCCGGCGTCGTGTGCGTGCTCGGACGCCTGCTCGTGCTGCGTGCCCATCGGCCACCCTCTCTGGTGGGGCGGGCGTCGTGCGGCCCGCCGTGCGCCGTCGTCGGTGACGGCCGTGTCGTTGCCGACCAGTCTCGCACCCGGGCCGGGCGACGCGCCTGGCATCCCCCCGGCCCGCCGACGCGCCCCGTTCGGGGGTGAACCCGTCTGTACGCCACCTGGCAGGCTCGGAGCATGACCACCGAGAGCCCGCTGGGGGGCGGCTCCGACGAGCGACGCCCCTCCGCCGACCAGCCGACCACCTCCTACCCCGCGACGGGGACGTCCACTCCGCCGCCGCGACCGGGCCGCCCGATCGGGCTCGCGATCGCCGCCCTCGTCGTGGGCATCGTCGCGTTCCTGCTCGGCCTCGTGCCCGTGGTGGGCACGATCGTCGGCGTCGCCGCCGTGGTGCTCGGCATCATCGCGCTGCTGCGGCACCAGTCGAAGGTCATGGCGTGGATCGGCCTCGGCCTGGGAGCCGTCGCCACCATCGTGTCCATCGTCGTCGCCGTCGGCCTCGGCGCCGCGATCGACAGCGTGCAGCAGGACGACCCGGCCGTGACCGCCACCTCCAAGCCCGCCCCCGTCCGCACCTCGTCGACGCCCGCGCCCACCGCGTCGGCCACGCCGACGTCGGCGGCCGCCGACGTGCCGGCCGACTACTCGGATGCCCTGGCGGACGCCGAGACCATCGCGAACGGCCTCGGCAGCAGCAAGCTCGAGACCTACACGAAACTCGTGGCCGGCGGAGCCTCCGAGGCCGCGGCGCAGTACGCCGTCGACACGGTCGACGCCGACTGGCAGGCCAACGCCGTCCGCAAGGCCAAGGCCTACGCGGCGGACGGCATGACCGGCGACGTGCTGCGCAACCAGCTCGTCAGCGAGTACGGCGAACAGTTCACCGCCGAGGAGGCCGACTACGCCCTGGCGCACCTCGACGACTGACGCGTCGTGACACGATCGTGACCCTGGCCGGCCCGACCTCATCCTCCGGGACGAGTGCTCGGGCCGGACCGGTCTGTAGCGTCGAGATCGGCGAACGGTCGGGACGGCACGACGACCAGGAAGGCACGACCATGAGGGGCACGACCATGAGGGGCACGACCGCGAAGCGGACGGCGACGATCACGGGGGCGACGGCCTGCCTGGTGCTGGCCCTCACGGCGGGCTGTTCGAGCGGTCCCGGCGAGGCGACACCCGATCCCTCGAGCCCCGGCTCGTCGGCGCCGTCCTCGCCCACGCCGTCGGGCACTGCCACACCCGCGCCGACCGAGACCCCCGGGCCGATCGCCCTGCCCACCGACTGCACCGACGTCGTCGACCAGGCGACCTACGCCGCGACCTTCGGCGACAGCCCGCTCAACCCCGTCGAGTTCGGCGGCTCGGGCACCACGTCGGGCGTGGTCACGCCGACCGAACCGCCCGCGGGGGCCAGCGCGGTCCAGATCGTCCGAGCGGCGAACGAACTGAGCTGCCTGTGGCGTGACCCGCGCGCCGACATCTCGGGCATCGGGGTGGACATGGGGCACCTCGACCCCGCGGTCTCGGGCCCGGCCTTCGACTCTCTCGCCTCCGCCGGCTTCACGTGCACGACCGTCCACGAGGGCCGCAGCTGCCAGCTCGTCACGCCCGAGCAGCAGTACCCGGTCGACCGCACGCAGACCTTCTGGGTGCGGGACGACGTGGTCGTCACGGTCGACCAGACGAACGTGCCGACGGACGACCTGATCGGCTCGATCGCGACGCGCCTCTGGGGCTGAGCCCGCGCCTCCTGCGGTCGTCAGACCCCCGGAACCGGCCGAGACCCCCGTGCGCGCACGGGGGTCTCGGTGACTTCCTGGGGCCTCGGGCTCAGAGCACGCTCTTCGGCACGCGGTGCAGCGTGACCGCACCGACGGCGTCGAACGGGTGCAGCGGGTCGGGGGCGACCGAACCGGTCGGGCCCCCGAGCCGCGAGTGCCCCACGGCGCTGAGCACGGCGTACGCGTCGCCACGCGACCAGCCGTGGTCGTCCACGAGGAACGAGAAGGCGTCCTCGTAACCGCGGCGGATGCTCTCCTGCACCGGGTCGCCGAGACCGACGAAGATCCAGTCGTCCGCGGTCTCGATGCGCGGCGCCCGCAGGCCGAGGCCCGGCACCAGGTCGATCGAGACGACCGCGGTGCCCTCGGCCTCGATGGCCACGAACGACGACTCACCCTCGGCCATGATCGCGTGCACGTCGCCGATCGACAGGTACGCCCCCTCGACCATGACCGGCAGGTAGACCGTCGACCCGACCGTGTTCTCGGTGACGTCCATGTTGCCGCCCTGGGCGTACGCGGGCATGATCGTCGAGTTCTCGCCCTCGGCGGGCGCCGTGCCCATGCAGCCGATCATCGGCCGGGCCTCGAACACGTGCCGGTCGGTGACGTGCACCCCGTCGGAGTCGATCGGCACGCGACGGGTGAACATCTCGTCACCCATCGCGTGCTGCAGGGCCCCGGACCCGGGCAGGCTGACCGACCAGCCGTGCTCGATCAGTCGGATCTCGTGCACCGTCACGGCGAGCGCGTCGCCCGGCTTCGCGCCCTCGACGTACACCGGCCCGGTGACGGGGTTGATCGGCACGGACAGCTTCGCCAGGTCGTGGTGCCGGTGCAGCTCGGCGTAGACGGCGTCGCTCGTCTCGAACCCGATGCGTTCGCCCGTGCCCGGCTCGATGCGCAGGGCCGGCTCCACCGTGGCGGTGAAGCCGGGGCGACCGTGCTCCTTGCCGAGGAAGTGGTCGATCCCGTCGTGCCGTGGCCCCGAGGAGGCGCGGGTCGGCTCCCCGACGGAGGCGCCGGCCCCCGGGCCGGTCCCGTCGCCGCTCATGCGTCGCGCCGTTCGGAGTCGGTGGCGGGGGTGGACGCGACCGCGGAGTCGTCCGCGGCCTGCCCGAGGGACGGCGCCGCGCCTCCTCGGCTGCGGTAGTAGAGGAACACGCCCGCGCCGAGCACCAGCCAGACCACGCCGCCGATCTTGGCCTCGGGTGCGGCGTTGACCAGCACGTAGCCGATGATCAGGAACCCGACCACGGGCACGACGAGGTGCAACAACCAGTTGCGCGACTTCTTCTTCACGACGTAGTGCACCACGACGGACACGTGCAGCAGCATGAAGCCGAACAGCGCCCCGAAGTTGACCAGCGACGAGATGACGTCGATCTGGCCGACGAAGAACAGCACGAGCACGGCCGAGAGCGCGGACACGACGAGGATCGCGGCCTGCGGCACCTGACGCGTGTTGATCTTCGACAGGAACGCCGGCAGCTGCCCGTCGCGGCTCATCGAGAACAGCAGACGCGACGTCGCGGCCTGGGCGGCCATGGCGTTGGCGATGCCGACGGCCAACACGTTGACGACGAAGAACGCCGTCGCCCACCCGCTGTTCGACGCCTCGCGCACGAGGTCGAAGAAGGCGTTCCCGGCCTCGCCCTCGGGGAACGAGTCGCGGCCGCCTGCCAGCGCGCTGGCCAGCCAGGTCTGCAGGATGAAGCAGAACGCCACGATGAACAGCGCGATGATCATGGCCTTGCCGGCCCCGCCGCGCTTGCCGGTGCTCTCCTCGGCGAGGGTCGAGATGCCGTCGAAGCCGAGGAAACTCAGCACGGCGATCGACAGCGCCGAGGCGATCAGGGGGGCGGTGACCTTGCTGGAGTCCCAGATCGGGTCGGTCGTGAACTCGGCACCGGGGATCGTGCCGCCGTTGAGCGCGGTCACCGCGATGATGACGAAGATCACGATGAAGACGACCTCGATGGCGAGGAAGACCCGGTTCATCAGCTTGATCGAGCTGATGCCGAGGAGGTTCACCGCGGTGTTGATCGCGACGAAGATCAGCGCCCACATCCAGCGCGCGGTGCCCGGGAAGATGCCGATCATCGACTCGGCGGCGAAGACGTAGAGCAGCGTCGGCACGAGCAGGTAGTCGAGCAGGATGGCCCAGCCGGCGAAGAACCCGGCCACGGGGTGGATGCCCCGCCCGACGTACGAGAAGACCGACCCGGCCAGCGGGATCGACTTCGCCATCTGCGCGTAGGCGAGGGCGGTGAAGATCATCGCGACGAGTCCGACCAGGTAGACCAGCGGCACCATGCCCGACGACGCGTTGTAGACGGTGCCGAAGATCGCCCAGGGCGCGATCGGCACCATGAAGATCAGGCCGTAGATCAACAGGTCGACGGTCGAGACCGACCGCTTGAGTTCTTGCTTGTAGCCGTACTGCTCGAGCTGCTGCTGGTTGCTCAGCTCACCGCCGGAGGCGGTCTTCG
>NZ_JXQZ01000049.1 GCF_000878135.1 Frigoribacterium sp. MEB024 | reverse complement strand
CAGCGCCGATGGTACTGCAAGGGGGACCTTGTGGGAGAGTAGGACACCGCCGGACTCCTTTTAGAAACACCAGAAGAGCCGCCCCAGTTGGGGCGGCTTTTCTGCGTTACGGGACGAATGCCGAATACTCGCACCGCGCCTCCTGCACTTGCGGTCACTTTGGTAGAGTCATCCCTTCCCAACTCGACAGCTGGCAGAGAACAACAGAGGAGCACTTCGGTGACTGATCGCGACGACGACGACCGCAAGGACGGCCCGCGCCGCCCCTCCTCGGGCTCTGGCGGCGGGGGCTCTCACCGCGGTGGGGGAAGTGGCCGCCCGTCCTCCGGTGATCGCGGGCGTCCTTCGGGGGATCGTCCCACTGGGGGTCGCCCTCAGCAGGGTGGCCGTTCGGCCGAGGGTCGTCCGGTCGGCGGACGACCGACCGGAGGGCGCCCGTCGAACGACCGCCCCCAGCGAGGCGAACGCCCGTTTTCGGGTGACCGTCCTCAGCGGGGGGATCGTCCTTCTTATGGTGACCGTCCTCAGCGGGGGGATCGTCCCTCGTCGAGTGACCGTCCTCAACGGGGAGACCGTCCGTCTTACGGCGACCGGCCGCAGCGTGGCGGTCGCCCCGGCGGCGACGATCGTCGCGGAGCGGGTCCTCGTGCGGGCTCGACCGGACGTGGAGATCGCCGAGAGGCCTGGAAGCCGCGCGAGACTCCGGAAGACCGAGATCCTTTCGGCATCAAGTCGGTCCGTCCGGCGCAAGAGGTCGCGCACGTGCCCGACGACGTCGAGCCCCGGGATCTCGACAAGGTGGCGCGTGGTGAGCTCAAGACGCTCAGCAAGGAGAACGCGGACTGGGTCGCCAAACACCTGGTGATGGCCGGACGACTGATCGACGAGGACCCGGAGGAAGCGCACAAGCACGCCCTGTCGGCAGGCCGTCGTGCCGGTCGCATCTCGGTCGTCCGCGAGACGATCGCCATCACGGCCTACCAGGTGGGGGACTACGCCCTCACGTTGCGCGAACTTCGCACCTACCGCCGCATCTCGGGCCGTGACGACCAGTTGCCCCTGATGGTCGACAGCGAGCGCGGTCTCGGTCGCCCCGAGCGGGCGCTCGAGCTCGGCCGGTCCGTCGACGTGTCGACGCTCGACGCGCAGGTGCGCGTCTCGTTGGCGATCGCGATGTCGGGTGCGCGCCTCGACCTGGGCCAACCCCAGGCGGCCTTGGGCGAGCTCGAGATTCCCCAGTTGGACCGCACGAAGGCGTTCAGCTACAGCCCGGCCCTCTTCGCGGCGTACGGAACGGTGCTCGAAGATCTCGGCCGGCCCGACGAGGGGGAGAAGTGGCTCGCGCTGGCGGACCGTGCCGAGGACGCTCTCGCTGCTCTCGAACACGGGGGCGACGACGGTGAGACCGTCGAGATCGTCGAAGAGGACGTCGACGTCTCCGACGAACGGCCCGCGGGGCTCGACGATGTCGGCGTGGGAGCGCTCCAGGAACTCGGTGATGTCGAGCCGGAGCCCCGGGAAGGCGTCGACGACCTGAACGGACCCGAGCAAGGATCGGACGAGCCGCACGACGAGGAGCACGACGAGGAGCAGGGCCAGCACGATGAGATTGCCGATCCCGAGACGGCCCCGCAGGGCACGGACCACGTCGACGACCACCGTGGCTGACGGGAGGACCCCGCTCGACGGCGTCGACACCGTCCTCGCCGACCTCGACGGTGTGGTGTACCGGGGGCGACACGCCATCGACCACGCCGTCGACAGCCTCACCGAGGCCGCTCGGACGCGTCGTGTCGGGTACATCACGAACAACGCGTCGCGCACGGCCGAGACGGTGGCCGGCCAACTGGCCGGCTACGGGCTCGCGGTGGGTGCCGACGACGTGGTGACGTCCCCGCAGGCCGCGGTGCGCCTCCTCGTCGATGCCGTGCCCGCCGGCTCGACGGTGCTGGTGGTCGGCGGAGAGGGGTTGACGTCGGTGCTCGAGGCCGAGGGGTTCGTCGTGACCCGTTCGGCCGACGACGCCCCTGCCGCGGTCGTCCAGGGCTTCAGCCCCGACGTCGGGTGGGCGCAACTCGCCGAGGCGTCCTTCGCGTTGCACACGGGCATCCCGTGGATCGCGACGAACACGGACTGGACGATCCCGCAGGAGCGTGGCGTCGCACCGGGCAACGGCACGCTCGTGTCCGCGGTGCACACGGCCGTCGGGCGCCTGCCCGTCACCGCCGGCAAGCCCGAGACTCCGATCTTCACCGCCGCCGTCGAGCGCTTCGGGGCGACGAAGGCGGCGTTCATCGGCGATCGGCTCGACACCGACATCGTGGGTGCGAACGCGGCCGGACTCGTCTCGATCCTCGTGCTGACCGGCATCGACGGCGCGAAGCAGGTGCTCGCGGCGGACGCCAAGTCGCGACCGGACTTCATCGTCGGCGACCTCCGCGAGCTGGACCAGCCGTATCCCGAGACCGTCGAGCACGACGAAGAGGACGTGCACGTCGTCACCGTCCGCACGGCGAGCGTCGCCGTCCGCGGTCACGTGGTGCGCGTGTTGTCCGAGGGGGACGACCCCGTCGACCTGCTGCGCGCCGGGGCGACCGCCGTGTGGGGGACCGGCAAGGCGATCTACGGGCTCGACGTCGACCCCAAGCTGCACGCCGACGGCTGATCGCGTCCGCTCCGACCGTCAGGGGTGGCGGCTAGTCTTGACGGCACCATGAGCGACCATCCCGACGCCACCGTCCGCGGCGACACCGACCTCGACGTCGTCGATGCCGCAGACCGTCAGGAGGCGCGGGTCGAGTCCGCCGCGCGTCTGGCCGACATCGAGTCCCAGCCCCTGGCCTCCCGGGCCCAGGGCTTCGAACAGGTCCACGACGAACTCCGTGCGGTGCTCGAGGGCACGACGGACGACACCGGTCAGGGCGGTCGATGACGGCCTCCGAGGCGCCGGGGGACCGACTCGACTCGGTGCTCGCCCGGCGGGGCCTCGCCCGGTCACGGACGCATGCCGCCCGGTTGCTGTCGGACGGGCTGGTCACGGTCAACGGCATCGGGGTCGTGAAGGCCTCTGCTCGGGTGGCCGAGACGGACGACGTCGCCGTCGCCGGGCTCGACCACTACGTGAGTCGCGCGGCACACAAGCTCCTGGGTGCCCTCGACGCGTTCGGGGTCGACCCCACGGGCCGAACGGCCCTCGACGTCGGTGCGTCCACGGGCGGGTTCACCCAAGTCCTCCTCGAGCGCGGGGCCGAGCACGTCGTCGCCCTCGACGTCGGCCACGGTCAGCTGGCCAACCCCGTGCGCTTCGACCCGCGGGTCACGATCGTCGAGGGCGAGAACGCGAGGTACCTGACGGCCGAGCGGTTCGCGGCGTTGACGACCCGCGCCTCCTCGGTGTCGCTCGTCGTCGCCGACGTGTCCTTCATCTCGTTGACGATGGTGCTGCCCGCGCTCGTGGCGAGCGTGGGTGTGGACAACGACTTCGTCCTGCTGATCAAGCCGCAGTTCGAGGTCGGTCGGCAGGGGGTCCGTGAAGGCCTCGTGCTCGACCCCGTGTTGCGGAACGAGGCCGTCACGACCGTGTTGTGGGCCGCCCACGACCTGGGGCTCGGCACGGCCGGCCTCATCTCGTCCCCGATCGTCGGAGGCTCGGGCAACCGCGAGTACTGTGTGCACTTCTCGGCCTCGGCCGGGACGAATCCGACAGAATGGCTCAGCACGGCCGACAGCTTGACGAGAGGGTGATCGACATCTCTTCGACACGACACATCCTGGTCGTCTCGCACACGGGGCGCCCCGACTCCATCGACGCCGCCCTCGAGGTCTGCGGGCTGCTGGGCGACGCCGGGGTGGTTCCCGTCCTTCCCCGCGACGAGTGGGACGACATCCGTCGGGCGCAGCCCACGGCCGCCATCGACGACGTCGAGATCCTGTTCGACGGCGTGGCCTGCGACGACCTCGAATGCGTCATCGTGCTCGGCGGTGATGGCACGATCCTCCGTGCGGCCGAGTTGATCCGTGGCACCCGCGCCCCGATCGTCGGGGTCAACCTCGGGCACGTCGGGTTCCTGGCCGAGAGCGAGCGCGACGAGATGGGAGACACCGTCGCCCGCGTACTCGCCGCCGACTACGAGGTCGAGGAGCGTTTCGCGCTCGACGTCAAGGTCACCAACGGTGACGAGGTCGTCTACGAGACCTGGGCCATGAACGAGGCGACGGTCGAGAAGGCCTCACGCGAGCGCATGCTCGAGGTCGTCATCGAGGTCGACGGTCGTCCCCTGTCGTCGTTCGGCTGCGACGGCGTGGTCATGTCGACGCCGACCGGCTCGACGGCCTACTCGTTCTCGGCCGGCGGCCCCGTGGTGTGGCCTGCCGTGCAGGCGCTCCTGCTGGTGCCGCTCAGCGCCCACGCCCTCTTCGCCCGCCCACTCGTCGTCGGGCCCGACTCGGTGCTCGCCGTCGAGGTGCTGAGCCGCACCGACGCCCGCGGCATCCTGTGGTGCGACGGTCGTCGCGAGCACGACCTGCCTCCGGGGGCCCGGGTCGAGTGCAGTCGCTCCGACCAGCCCGTGCGACTCGCCCGCCTGCGGACGGGCCCGTTCACGGACCGTCTGGTGGCCAAGTTCCAGTTGCCGGTCACCGGCTGGCGCGGTCCGGCGCCTGTCGACGAAGCCCCCGCCGAGTCGGTCACCTCGTCGTCGCCGACCGCCCCGGCCGCCGAGGGCGACCGATGATCGAAGAGATCTCGATCCGCGACCTGGGCGTGATCGGTCGTGCCACGCTGCCGCTCGGCCCCGGCTTCACGGCCGTCACGGGTGAGACCGGTGCGGGCAAGACCATGGTCGTCTCGGCGCTCGGCCTGCTGCTCGGCCAGCGTGCCGAGAGCGGCGTCGTCCGCTCGGGCAGTCCTCAGGCCGTCGTGGACGGCCGGTGGCTGGTCCCCGCCGAGGGGGCCATCGTCGAGCGTGTCCGTGATGCGGGCGGTGAGGTCGACGACGGTGAACTGTTCCTCAGCCGAGTCGTCTCGGCCGAAGGGCGCAGCCGCGCGGTCGTCGGTGGGCGCACTGCTCCCATCGGCGTGCTCGGTGACCTCGCCGACCATCTCGTGGTGGTGCACGGCCAGTCCGAGCAGATCCGCCTCAAGTCCGCAGCGGCCCAACGTGCGGCCGTCGACGCGCACGGCGGGGCCGCACTGGCCGAGGCCGTCGCGCACTACCGCGGCGCCTACGACGCCTGGCTGGCCGCCCGCGCCGAACTCGACGAGATCACCCGGGACCGCGATGCCCGGCGCGACGAGGCCGAGGGCCTTCGGGCCGCGATCGACGAGATCGAAGGGCTCGCCCCCGTGGCCGGCGAACTCGACGAGCTCGACGCCACCGCCGAGCGACTGAGCAACGCCGAAGACCTGCGTCTGGCGGCCGGGCTCGCCCACGAGGTGCTCTCCACCGACGCGGTCGACGGCACCCGGGACGTCGTCTCGCTG
Organism: Frigoribacterium sp. MEB024; assembly: GCF_000878135.1. GTDB lineage: Bacteria > Actinomycetota > Actinomycetes > Actinomycetales > Microbacteriaceae > Frigoribacterium. The sequence continues at coordinate 37,129 of NZ_JXQZ01000049.1, read as the reverse complement.
GTCGAAGAGGCCCGGCGTCAGATCGAACGCGTCGCCCCTCACGATCCGGCACTCGAGCCGATCGCCGACCTGCTGGCCGAGGTCAGCGTGCAGGTCGGTGAATCCGCGTCACGCCTGTCGAGCTACCTCGGCACCCTCGACGCCGACGTCGCCGTCGAACTCGAGTCGGTGCAGACGCGTCGCGCCGACCTGGCCGGGCTCGTCCGCAAGTACGGCCCCACCCTCGACGACGTCATCCGGATGCTCGACGACGGCAGCCGGCGCCTGGTCGAGCTCGACGGCGACGACGACCGGCTCGCGCACCTCGACGACGAGGTGGCCGAGCTGCGGGCCGAGGCCGAGCGGCGGGCGGGCGTCCTCGGCGACCTGCGGCGCGCCTCCGGGGCCGACCTCTCGACGCGGGTCAGCGCCGAGTTGAGCGCGCTGGCCATGACCGGTGCCGAGATCGTCGTCGAGGTCTCGCCGCGCGACGAGCTCGGGACGAGCGGCGGTGACGTCGTGTCGCTGTTGCTGAGGCCGCACCCCGGCAGCGAACCGCGGCCGCTCGGCAAGGGGGCGTCCGGCGGCGAGCTGTCGCGCGTGATGCTCGCGCTCGAGGTCGTCATGGCCGGGTCGAGCGACGTGCCCACCTTCGTGTTCGACGAGGTCGATGCCGGCGTCGGCGGGTCGGCCGCGATCGAGATCGGTCGACGGCTGGCGGCGCTGGCCGAACGGGCGCAGGTCATCGTGGTGACGCACCTGGCACAGGTCGCGGCGTTCGCCACCAACCACCTCCGCGTCGTGAAGGACGCCTCGGGCGAGGTGACCGCCAGCAGCGTGCACCAGCTCGAGGGCGACGAGCGAGTCGCCGAGATGGCCCGTCTCCTCTCGGGGCTGCCCGACAGCTCCAGTGGCCTCGAGCACGCGCGCGAGCTGCTCGAGCTGGCCTCGTCGGCCCGACGACCGACCACGGCCGACACACGTTCGTAACAGGCGTGGTCTGTCGCAACGGCTCGGTGTGACATAGGATGGAATCCCGTGGTGAACGTTGAGAACTCGGGTCCAGATGCCAGCACGACGAAGCACATCTTCGTCACCGGAGGCGTCGTCTCCTCCCTCGGAAAAGGCCTGACGGCCGCCAGCCTGGGCAATCTGCTCACGGCTCGCGGGCTGCGCGTGGTCATGCAGAAGCTCGATCCGTACCTGAACGTTGATCCGGGCACGATGAACCCGTTCCAGCACGGCGAGGTCTTCGTGACCGACGACGGTGCCGAGACCGACCTCGACATCGGGCACTACGAGCGCTTCCTCGACATCGACCTCGGTCAGTCGGCGAACGTCACGACCGGCCAGATCTACTCGACCGTGATCGCGAAAGAGCGACGCGGCGAGTACCTCGGCGACACCGTGCAGGTCATCCCGCACATCACCGACGAGATCAAGCGGCGCATGCGCCAGCAGGCGGACGACGACCCGAAGCCCGACGTGATCATCACCGAGGTCGGCGGCACGGTCGGCGACATCGAGAGCCAGCCGTTCATCGAGGCCGCTCGTCAGGTGCGCCACGAGCTCGGTCGCAAGAACGTGTTCTTCGTGCACGTCTCGCTCGTGCCCTACATGGGTGCGTCCGGTGAGCAGAAGACCAAGCCGACGCAGCACAGCGTCGCCGCCCTCCGGTCGATTGGCATCCAGCCCGACGCCCTCGTGCTGCGCAGCGACCGTCCGGTCAGCGAGAGCAACAAGAAGAAGATCGCCCTGATGTGCGACGTCGACGAGGACGCCGTGGTCAACGCGAAGGACGTCGCGAGCATCTACGACATCCCGGCCATGCTGAACGACCAGGGGCTCGACGCGTACATCATCGACCACCTGGGTCTCGGCGAGAAGGCGGGCGAGGTCGACTGGTCGGGCTGGCAGCCCGTGTTGACCGCCGTCCACGAGCCGAAGCACGAGGTCACGATCGGCCTGGTCGGCAAGTACATCGACCTGCCCGACGCCTACCTGTCGGTCACCGAGGCCCTCAAGGCCGGCGGGTTCGCGCACCAGACCAAGGTGTCGCTGACCTGGATCCCCTCCGACGACTGCGAGACCGCCGAGGGCGCTGCCAAGGCGCTCAGCCAGGTCGACGGCATCTGCGTGCCCGGTGGTTTCGGCATCCGCGGCATCGAGGGCAAGCTCGGTGCGCTGCGCTTCGCCCGCGAGAACGGCCTGCCGGCGCTCGGCCTCTGCCTGGGCCTGCAGTGCATGGTCATCGAGTACGCGCGCAACGAGGCCGGCCTGACCGGCGCCTCCTCGTCCGAGTTCGACCCCGACACCGAGTACGCGGTCGTCGCGACCATGGCCGAGCAGGTCGACATCATCGCCGACGGCGACCTGGGCGGCACCATGCGCCTCGGCCTCTACCCGGCCGCCCTCACGCCGGGCTCGCTCGCCGCCGACCTGTACGGCTCCGAGCTGGTGTCCGAGCGTCACCGCCACCGCTACGAGGTCTCGAACCAGTACCGTCAGCAGATCGCCGACGCGGGCCTCCGCTTCTCGGGCACCTCGCCCGACGGCACGCTCGTCGAGTACGTCGAGCTCGACCGCGACGTCCACCCGTTCTACATCGGCACGCAGGCCCACCCCGAGCTGAGGTCGCGCCCCAACGACGCCCACCCGCTCTTCGCCGGGCTCGTCGCCGCATCCCTCGAGCGCCACGACGCGAGCAAACTGTTCGCCGACGAGGCCGACGAGGCCGACGCTGCCGAGGTCGTCGCGTGACCGACGCGTTCTCCGCGGCCACCGGCCCTCTCGCCGACGAGCCGGCGTCGCCGACGGTCACGAAGACCGAGGTCGTCTTCCAAGGCGCCGTCTGGAACGTCAAGCGCGACACCGTCGACTACAACGGGTCGCCGATGGTGCGCGAGTACGTCGCGCACACCGGGGCGGTCGCCGTGCTGGCCGTCGACGACGAGCAGCGCGTTCTCGTCATCAAGCAGTACCGACACCCGATCCGCACCCGCGACTGGGAGCTGCCCGCCGGCCTGCTCGACGCCGAGGGCGAGAGCAAGCTCGACGCCGCGAAGCGAGAACTGTCAGAAGAAGCCGACCTGCAGGCGACGACCTGGGACGAACTCGTCTCGTTCCACACGACGCCCGGCGGCAACGACGAGATGGTCACGGTCTACCGAGCCACCGGCGTCAGCGCGACGGAGGGCCCCTTCGAGCGCAGTGACGAAGAAGCCGACATCGAGAAGCGTTGGGTCTCGCTCGACGAGATCGTCGACGGCGTCCTCGCCGGGCGTCTGCACAACTCGATCCTCAGCATCGCGGCGCTCGCCGCGGTCGCGTCCCGCTGAGGTGCGCGTCGCCCCGTCGGCGCCGCGGCCCCGGCCGTAGCCTGGCCCGGTGACGATCGAGGAGGCGCTGGACCGGTACCTGAGACACGTCTCCGTCGAGCGAGGCCTCAGTCCGAACACGACCGCCGCGTACCGCCGCGACCTCGTCCTCTGGCGGGCGCACCTGGCGGAGGCCGGTCGCGTCACCCTCGACGAGGTCGAGCCCGGGGACGTCGCGTCGTTCCCGGCGGCGCTGGCGACCCGCGCCGAGAAACCGCTGGGCGCCTCCTCGGTGGCCCGGGTGTTGTCGTCGGTGCGGGGGTTCCACCGCTTCGCGCTCGAGGAGGGGCTGGTCGCGGTGGACGTGGCCGCCACCACCCGGCCGCCCAAGCTGCCGAGCCGCCTCCCGAAGGCCATCTCGGTGGGCCAGGTCGAGGCGCTGCTCGCCGCCACCGACGGCGACGAGCCGACGCGACTGCGCGACAAGGCCCTGCTCGAGCTGCTCTACGCGACGGGGGCGCGGGTGAGCGAGGCGGTGTCGCTCAACGTCGACGACGTGATCGAGGGCGACGTCGTGCGCCTGTTCGGCAAGGGGAACAAGCAGCGCATCGTTCCGCTCGGCAGCTACGCCCGCCGGGCGCTCGACGCATACCTCGTCCGTGCCCGACCGGTGTTCTCGCCGCGGGGAGAACCGACGCCCGCGTTGTTCCTGGGCACGCGCGGGGCCAGGGTGTCGCGGCAGAACGCGTGGCTGATCATCCAGGCGGCGGCCGAGCGGGCCCAGCTGGGCCTCGAGGTGTCGCCGCACACGCTGCGGCACTCCTTCGCGACGCACCTGCTCCAGGGAGGGGCCGACGTCCGGGTCGTCCAGGAGTTGCTCGGGCACTCGTCCGTGGCGACGACGCAGATCTACACGCTGGTGACGGCGGACGCGCTGCGGGACGTGTACTCGACGGCACATCCGCGGGCACGATGGGCGTCGTGACCGGGCGACGACCCGGCGCCCGACCGAGCCCCGACCTGGCGTCGACAGAGCATCGACCCCGCGCTGACCAGGCAAAACCCTCAAGCAAGGCATGAGGCTTCCTGGTGACGGGCCGGGCGCGGCAGCCCGTCGGCGTCGGGGGGCGCCGGTACTCTCGTACCCGTGAGCACCAAGCCGACCTCGAGCACCCCCGCCCTCTTCGAGAGCGCTCCGGCGACCGTCCCCGCGAACGGCCCCACCGGGCGCCCGCGCACCGAGTTCCCGACTCCCGCGCCCCTGTCGAGCCACGGCCCGGCCCGCATCATCACCCTCTGCAACCAGAAGGGCGGCGTCGGCAAGACCACCACGACGATCAACCTCGGCGCCGCGTTCGCCGAGTACGGCCGTCGCGTGTTGGCCATCGACTTCGACCCACAGGGTGCGCTGACGGCCGGCCTCGGCGTGCAGTCGCACGACCAGGCCACGATCTACGACCTCATGATCGGCGCCGTGAAGGACGCGCACGACGTCATCGTGCCCACGCGCGTCGAGAACCTCGACGTCATGCCGGCCAACATCGACCTCTCCGCCGCCGAGGTTCACCTCGTCAACGAGGTCGCGCGCGAGCAGATCCTCGCGCGCATCCTTCGTCAGGTCAGCGACGAGTACGACGTCGTCCTGATCGACTGCCAGCCCTCGCTCGGCCTGCTGACCGTCAACGCCCTCACCGCGGCGCACGGGGTGCTGATCCCGCTCGAGTGCGAGTTCTTCGCGCTCCGCGGCGTCGCCCTGCTCGTCGAGACCATCGAGAAGGTGCGCGACCGGCTGAACCCCGCGATCACCCTCGACGGCATCCTGCCGACCATGTTCGACTCTCGCACGCTGCACAGCCGTGAGGTGCTCGAGCGCGTCGTCGAGGCCTTCGACGACCAGGTGCTCGAGACCGTCATCGGTCGCACCGTGAAGTTCCCCGATGCCTCCGTCGCGGGCACCCCGATCACCAAGTTCGCCCCCGAGCACCCGGCGGCGCAGGCCTACCGCCAGCTGGCCCGAGAGCTGATCGCGCGTGGTGCCGCGGCCTGAGTCGGCGACCGCCGAGGTCGGCACCGACGAGACCGCCCTCACGGGTCACGAGGTCTCGCCCGGGTTCGACGTGCGGCTCGAGAACTTCAGCGGGCCGTTCGACCTGCTGCTCTCGTTGATCACCAAGCGCGAGATGGACATCACCGAGGTCGCCCTCAGTGCCGTGACCGACGAGTTCCTCTCGTTCCTCCGCCGCATCGACACCGACGAGAACCTCGACCAGGCCAGCGAGTTCATCGTCGTCGCGGCCACGCTGCTCGACCTCAAGGTGGCGGGGCTGCTGCCGCAGGGCGAACTCGTCGATGCCGAGGACGTCGCCCTGCTCGAGGCGCGCGACCTGCTCTTCGCCCGGCTGCTGCAGTACCGGGCCTTCAAGCAGGCCGCCGAGTGGTTCGCGCAGCACGGAGCCGCCGAGGCGGCCCGGCACGCCCGTTCGGTGCGACTCGAACAGAAGTACCGCGTCACGACCCCCGAGCTCGTCTGGACGCTCTCGCCGGACGACTTCGCCGCCCTCGCCGCCCTGGCGCTGACTCCCCGCGAGATCCCCACGGTCGGCCTCGACCACCTTCACGCCCCCTTGGTGAGCATCCGCGAGCAGGCAGCGATCGTCGTGTCGTTGCTGCGTCGCGGTGCGGTCCTCACCTTCCGCGAGCTCGTCGCCGGCGTGGACGAGAAGGGCGTCGTCGTCGCCCGGTTCCTGGCCCTGCTCGAGCTGTACCGTCATGCGTCCATCTCGTTCGAGCAGGTCGAGCCGCTCGGCGAGCTCAGCGTCCGCTGGGTGGCCGAGACCTGGACCGAAGAGAACCTGGCGGCGCTGGGGGCCGACTATGAGGGCTGACGCGACCGGCGCCTCCTCGTCCGTCGGGACGCCCGGGGCCCGGTCCGAGGGAGCCCGGACTCGCGAGGCCGACCCGTCCACCGTGATCGCGCGCCAGCTCGAGGCGCTGCTGATGGTCGCCGACGAGCCGCAGTCGCTCGTCGACCTGGCGACCGCCGTCGGCGCCCCCGTCGCCGCGGTGCGGCCGGCGATCACGGCGCTCGTGGCCGATTTCGACGGGGTTGACGGCACGGTCCGACGGGGTTTCGAGCTGCGAGAGGTCGGCGGCGGATGGCGATTCTACGTCCGTGACGAGCACGATCCGGTCGTCCGCGATTTCGTGCTGACGCAGAACCCGACGAAACTGTCCTCAGCGGCTCTCGAGACGCTGGCGGTCATCGCCTACAAGCAACCCATCACCCGCAGCAGCATCGCCCAGATCCGGGCGGTCAACGTCGACTCGGTCGTCCGTACGCTGTTGGGTCGCGGCCTGATCACGGAGTCGTCCACCGACCCCGAGACAGGCGCCATCAACTACGAAACGACAGGCCTCCTCTTGACCCATCTCGGCATCAACTCGCTCGATGAGCTCCCGCTCATCTCGCCCCTGCTCTCGGACGGCCAGGGGGGGTTCGACGATGTCGCGTAGTCAGTTCTCCTCCGACGATTCCGAGCTGGCCTCGGGCGAACGCCTGCAGAAGGTCATGGCGGCCGCGGGCGTGGCCTCGCGCCGCGTCAGCGAAGACATGATCGCCGCCGGTCGCGTGACGGTGAACGGCAAGGTCGTCACCGAGCCCGGCCGCCGCATCGACCCGGCGAAAGACAAGATCGTCGTCGACGGCAGCGCGGTGCAGCTCGATGCCACGCGTCGCTACGTCATGCTCAACAAGCCGGTCGGCATCGTCAGCACCCTGAGCGACGAGAACGGTCGCCCCGACCTGCGCCAGTTCACCGAGCAGTACGAAGAGCGGCTCTTCAACGTCGGCCGCCTCGACGTCGAGACGAGCGGCCTGCTCGTCCTGACCAACGACGGCGAGCTCGCACACGTGCTCGCGCACCCGTCGTTCGGCGTGACCAAGACCTACATCGCCAAGGTCAAGGGCGTCGTCACGACCTCGGTGCTGAACGAGCTCATGACCGGCGTCGAGCTCGACGACGGCCCGATCGCGGCCGACAAGGCGACGCTCGTCGCCGGTGGCGCGGGTCTCTCGCGCTCGTCCGACTCGTCGCTGATCGAGATCACGCTGCACTCGGGGCGCAACCGCATCGTCCGTCGCATGCTCGAGGCCGTCGGCCACCCGGTCATCGACCTCGTCCGACGCTCGTTCGGCCCGCTGCACCTCGGCACGCTCAAGGTCGGCCACATGCGCTCGCTGACCAAGGTCGAGCTCGGGGCCATCCTGACCATCTCGCGTGACGCCACGGCGGACTCGACGGTCGACGCCGCCCCGATCACAGAGAGCCCCGACGCCCCCGTCGACGAGGCCGACGTGGTCGAGCTGGCCCTCGCCGACGACGAGGTCGAGAAGGACTACTACGACGAGGACGACGAAGAGTACGACCCCGCCACCGACGCCCGTGCCGAGCGTCGCCGTGCCGCGGCCCGTGACCAGGCCGAGTCGACCTCGCGCCGGGCACAGGTCCGCCGAGAGCAGGAGGCGCGCCGCGGGCAACGCGACGAGAGTCCCACCCGGGGTGGTTACCAGGGCAACCGGCACGACGGTCGCTCGGGCGACGAGCGTCCCGTGCGCGGCTACCAGGGCACCAACGACGACGGTCGTGGACGCGAGGGGCGACCGGCTCGAACCGGTTACCACGGCAGCGACGAGCGTCCCGCCCGCGGCGGGTACCAGGGACGTGACGACCGCGGTGGATCTCGTGGTGGCTACCAGGGCCGCAACGACGACGGTCGCGGTGAGTCTCGTGGTGGCTACCAGGGCCGGAACGACGACGGCCGCGGACGCGATGACCGTCCGGCCCGTGGCGGCTACCAGGGTCGTGACGACCGCGGTGGAGCACGCCCGGGATACCAGGGCCGGAACGACGACGGCCGAGGTCGTGACGATCGCGGTGGGTTCGTGTCACGCGACGATCGCGGCTCGCGGGGCGGGTTCGTCTCGCGCGACGACCGTTCGCCGCGAGGTGGCGGAGACCGTCCGCTGAGCCCCGGTGAAGAGCGCGCGGCGGGTTACCCGAACCGCGACGCCAACCGCGATCCGCGCACCGGACGCCCCTCGGGCATCCGTGCCGGCGGCAAGGCGACCAACCGAGGCTGGGTCGACCGCGGCGCAGCGGAGCGCGGCGAAGACGACCGTGGCGGGCGTGACGACCGTCGTGCCGGTGCCGGTGGCTACACGGGTGGGCGCGACTCGCGCGACGACCGTGGTGGTTCGCGGGGCGGGTACCAGGGCCGTGACGACCGGGGTGGACGTGACGACCGGGCCGGTCGTGACGACCGCGGTGGTTCGCGCGGTGGGTACCAGGGCCGTGACGACCGTGGTGCGGCGAGGGGCGGCTACCAGGGCCGTGACGACCGTGCGGATCGTGGAGACTCCCGCGGTGGTTACCAGGGTCGCGATGACCGAGGTGGCTCGCGTGGCGACGGCTACCAGGGTCGCGACGATCGCGCCGGGCGCGACGGATCGCGCAGCGGCGGCTACCAGGGCCGTGAGCAACGCGACGACCGCGGCGGTTCGCGAGGCGGACCCGCCCGTGGCCCGCGTGACGACCGCGGTGGCCGTGACGACCGTGGCGGCCGTGACGACCGCGGCGGCGACCGCCCGTACCGTGGCAGACCCGACGCCGGGGGACGTGGTCCTCGAGGGGGCGGGCGGTCGTGACCGACGCGCACCGCGCCTCCTCGGCTGACGACTCCACCACGCTCGACGCGGCGATCGGCGGCGTGCCGACGGTCGACGCCCTGACTGCTGACGCGCTGACGTCCGGCAGTCGGCGGCTCGCGGGCCAGGTTCGCATCGTCGGCTCGGGTCTGCTCGGTGCCAGCATCGGTCTGCGACTGCGTCAGCACGGGGTCGACGTGATCCTCGACGACGTGTCGCCGGCCGCGCGCAGCCTCGCCGTCGACTACGGCGCCGGGCGGCCACCGGCCGACGGCGACGCCCCCGGGCTCGTGGTCGTCGCCGTGCCGCCCGACGTCACCAGCGGCATCGTCGCGCGCGAACTCGACGCCTGGCCCGAGGCGCTCGTGACCGACGTCGCATCGGTCAAGGTCGCCCCGCTCGCCGAGTTGCGTGCGCGCGGCGCCGACGTGTCGAGGTACATCGGTTCGCATCCCATGGCCGGCCGCGAACGCGGGGGAGCCGTCTCGGCTCGCGCCGACCTCTTCGTCGGCCGCCCGTGGGTCATCGCGGGGCACGACGACATCACGTACCGTCGGGCGGCCGCCGTCGAAGACCTGGCGCTCGACCTCGGAGCGACCCCGATCGAGATGTCGCCGGAAGAACACGACGCCGGCGTCGCCCTCGTCAGCCACGCGCCGCAGGTCGTCGCCTCCCTCATGGCGACCCGTCTGCGCGACGCACCCGACGCCTCGCTCGGCCTCGCCGGTCAGGGCGTCCGGGACGTCACGCGGGTCGCCAGCAGCGACCCGGCGCTCTGGACGCAGATCCTGGGGGCGAACGCCTCCCGCGTCGCCGTCGTGCTGCGCGACCTGCGCGCCGACCTCGACCGCGTCGTGCACGCGCTCGAAGCACCCGACGCGCCGGGCAGTCGCCGCGCCGTCGCCGAGAGCATCGGCGCCGGCAACGTCGGCGTCGCCCGTCTGCCCGGCAAGCACGGGCAACAGACCCAGTTCAGCTCGGTGATCGTCATGGTCGACGACACTCCCGGGCAACTGGCCCGCCTGCTCACCGAGATCGGTGAGATCGGCGTCAACCTGGAAGACCTGCGGCTCGAGCACTCGCCGGGCGCGCAGGTAGGACTCGCGGAGGTATCGATCGTGCCCGAACAAGAAGACCGACTCGTCACCGAACTCGAGACCCGGGGTTGGACCGTCGTGGGGGCGTTCGCGTGAGCGCCGACCTGGGCGGCACGAGCCCCGTCGGTTCGTCCGACGTCGACCCCGAGCGCTCGCCGGGTGAGCACGGCGTCGGAGGTCCCGCCGGCGAGGCCCACGTCGAAGAGTTGCGGGCCGAGACCGCCGCGGCCGTGCACCGCCACGTCGTGGTGGCCGTCGACGGACCGGCCGGGAGCGGCAAGTCCAGCGTCAGCCGCGCCTCCGCCGCTTCTCTCGGCTTCGACTACCAGGACACGGGGGCGGCCTACCGAGCCTTCGCCCTGCACGCCCTCGACGGCGGCGTCGACCTCGACGACGCGGACGCGATCATCGCGGCGCTGCCGACGTTCCACTACGCGATCGGGATCGATACGGCCCGCGCCTCCTCGGTGACGATCGGCGGTCGCGACGTGACGGACGAGATCCGCACCCCGCGCGTGACGACCGCCGTCAGCCACGTGGCCAAGCTGCCCGAGGTCCGCCGGTTCATGGTCGACCTCTTCCGCCGCATCATCGCGTCGACCGACAAGCCGGGCATCGTCACCGAGGGCCGCGACATCACGACCGTCGTCGCACCGGATGCCCAGGTCAGAATCCTGTTGACCGCGAGCGAAGCCGCTAGAATGGCCAGGCGTTCGGCCGAGGTGACCGGGCAGAGTGCCGAAGAGACAGCTCGGCAGCTCTCGACCCGCGACCGGCTCGACAGCAAGGTCGTCGACTTCATGACCGCCGCACCCGGCGTCTCCACCGTCGACTCCACCCAACTCGACTTCGACCAGACCGTGCAGGCCGTGGTCGAGCTCGTGCGAGCGAGCACCCCCATTTCTTAAGGAAGTCCCCATGGCAGACGACGACAAGTACCCCGAGCTCGACGAGCAGATGGTCGACCGCATCCAGACGATGCCCGACGAGGACGCCGACCAGCGCGCCCGAGCCCTTCGCGCCGGCCTGACCGACTACGACCTCGACGAGGGCGACATCGACGTCCTCGAGGGGGCCGACTGGGACCCCGACGCACTCACCTACGCCCCGGCCCTGCCGGTGCTGGCGATCGTCGGCCGACCGAACGTCGGCAAGAGCGCCATGGTCAACCGCATCCTCGGGAGGCGCGAGGCCGTCGTCGAGGACAAGCCCGGTGTCACGCGCGACCGCGTCTCGTACAAGGCCGAGTGGGGCGGACGCCGCTTCACCCTCGTCGACACCGGCGGGTGGGAACCCGACGCGATCGGCATCGACCGCTCGGTCGCGATGCAGGCCGAGATCGCGGTCGACCTGGCCGACGCCGTGCTGTTTGTCGTCGACGTCAACGTCGGGGCGACGGCCACCGACGAGGCCGTCGTGCGCATGCTGCGGGCCTCGCACAAGCCCGTCATCCTCGTCGCCAACAAGAGCGACGACGCCCGCAAAGACCTCGAGGCCGCATCGCTGTGGTCGCTGGGGCTCGGCGAGCCGTTCCCCGCGTCGGCTCTGCACGGCCGCAACGTCGCCGACCTGCTCGACCTCTGCATGACCAAGCTGCCCGCGGTCTCGACCGTGGCCAAGCAAGAGATCGGCGGCCCGCGTCGCGTCGCGATCCTCGGTCGACCGAACGTCGGCAAGAGCTCGCTGCTGAACAAGGCCGCGGGCGAAGAGCGCGTCGTCGTCAACGAGCTCGCGGGCACGACTCGCGACCCCGTCGACGAGCAGGTCGAGATCGCCGGTCGCGTGTGGACCTTCGTCGACACCGCCGGCATCCGCAAGCGTGTCCACCTGCAGCAGGGCGCGGACTTCTACGCGTCGCTGCGTACCTCGGCAGCGCTCGAGAAGGCCGAGGTCGCCGTCGTCGTGATCGACGTCACCGAGCAGATCTCGACGCAGGACCTGCGCATCATCGACCTGGTGCTCGAGTCGGGCCGTGCGCTCGTCCTCGCGTTCAACAAGTGGGACCTCTTGGACGACGACCGTCGCCGCTACCTCGAGCGCGAGATCGAGCAGGACCTCGACCACGTGTCGTGGGCCCCTCGCGTGAACATCTCGGCCCGCACGGGTCGTCACCTCGAGAAGCTCGTCCCCGCCCTCGAGCTCGCCCTCGAGTCGTGGGACACCCGCATCCCGACCGGCAAGTTCAACGCCCTGCTCGCCGAGCTCGTCGCCGAGCACCCGCACCCGCTGCGGTCGGGCAAGCAGCCGCGCATCCTGTTCGGCACCCAGGCCGCGAACCGCCCGCCGACCTTCGTGCTCTTCACGACCGGGTTCCTCGACCCGCAGTACCGCCGCTTCATCACGCGGCGCCTGCGCGAGATCTTCGGCTTCGAGGGCACGCCCATCACGGTGAACATGCGCGTGCGCGAGAAGCGCAAGCGCCCGTAGCCCTTCTCCCGTGCCTGTCCCGTCGACGGATCGGCACCGCCCGCAGGCTCGCCTGTGGACTGAACGCCCGGTTGTGGATCGTTTCCACACCGGGCGTTCTGCATTGCTAAGGTGGCTCCCATCGACAGCGATATGTGAATGTCGCATGATGGAGGGCGAGGGTGCATGGCAGACCTGGTGGTGGACGAGAAGACGTTGACGTCGGTTGCGTGGCGGGTGTCGTCGGCGGCCGTCGACGCCGAGGTGTCGGCGACGCTGACGCTCGGGACGGCGTCCGACGTCGGTTCGCCGAGCGTGGCGGGGGTTCTCGACGAGGCGACGGGGCAGCTGGTGAGACGGGCGGGGTTGGCCGTCGAGGCGATCCAGGCGGTGGGCGACTTCACGACGACGTTCGTGCGCGAGTTCGAGCAGGTGGAGTCGCGGCTCGCCGCCGGCTTGCCGGTGGACGACCTGGCCGGGGTGGGGTCCAAGTGAGTGCCGACGCCGCCCCGGGGGTCGGGTCGGTCGAGGGCATCCGGCAGCTCGCGACGACGAGGCGGACCGAGGTCGACGATCTCGAGGTGGCGGCCTACCGGTTGGCCGAGGCGGCGAGCTGGGGTGCCGAGTGCTGGCGGGGACGCTCGGGCGAGCAGTTCGTCGCGTCCATGACGGACGTGTCCGCCGAGGTGACTGCTGTGGCTCGGGGCCTCGAGCACCACGCGGCGGCGCTCGAGGCGTACGCGGTCGACGTGTCGTTGATCCAGGGGTCTCAGCAGACCCTGGAGGCGCGGCGTGCGATGGCTGAGCAGAACGTCCTCTCGACGGGGGTCGCCTTGAAGACGATCATGCGTGAGGCGCAGGACGCGGCGCGGGACGACCTGATCGGCATTGTCGTGGAGTCCGAGTACCGCTCGGGTGAACGGTCGACATTGCAGCGTCGCATCGACGACGAGCAACGCGAGCTCGAGGTCATGGCGGGCTTGTGGGCCGACTTGGTCGAAGAGCGGGCTGCGGCTGATCGCCGGTGCATCGCCGCGCTGCAGAGCCCCGAGGCGATGGGGGCGTTGCCTCAGGTCACCGGGCAGGCCCTGGCCGCGGGGTCGTCCGAGGAATTGCTGGCGTTGCTGGCAGGGCTCTCGGCCACCGAGCTGACGATGCTGCTCGAGCAGCACCCCGAACTCGTCGACAAGGCGTTCCTGGCCGATCCCGAGCGGGTGCGGGCTTGGTGGGACGAGCTCGGGCAGCAGGGTGCGCGGAACGCCGACGGACTCACTGCGATGCAAGTGGCGCTGGTGCGAGGGGCGCCAGCGATCATCGGGGCGCTCGACGGCCTGCCGCCGTCGGCGCGGGTCGCGGCGAACGTGTTCAACGCGAGACGTCGGATGGCCGAGATCGACGCGATGGTGGGGCCGATCAAGCGCAGGGGCCTCCCCGGCGATGACGAGACGCTCGCCGCCTTGGCGCGCGAGCGCGCGTACCTCGGGCGAGCGGTGGCAGAGCCGCCGACGGTTCAGCTGTACCTCTTCGATCCGTCGAAGAGTCGCATCATCGAGATGATCGGGGAGTGGAACGAATCGACCAGGACGGTGCTGACCTACGTGCCGGGGACGCTGACGAACATGGATTCGTTCTATCGGGAGCCTGGAACCGTGCAGCAGATGGCGTGGTGGCTGCACGATAGCGACGCGAGCAAGACCACGGTCGCGTTCGTGTTCAAGGACGGGTTCTTTCCTGGAGGGGCGGAGGGCGGAAAGAACCCCGCCGAGTTCGTCGGGGCCTTCGCCGAGGCGAACGACCCCGAATTCGCTCGTAAGTCGAGCAAGACCTTGTACGACTTCCAACGAGGCTTGGCGGTCGACCCGGTCTCGACCAAGCCCGGCCATCGAGACATCGCGATCGGCCACAGTTGGGGGCTCGCGAACATCACGTCGGCCGAGGTGCGGGGTGCCACCTACGACAAGGTCATCTCGCTCGCCGGCGCGGGCATGCCGCCCGAGTGGCAGGCGCGTCCCGGTACGACCTACACCGATTACAGCTACTGGGACTTTCTCCAGGCTGCCCAGCGCACGGGCGGTGTCTGGGAAGGTCGAAACCCGAACCGGTCGGATGAGTTCGATTCCAAGGGGTACTACCTGGGCCCCGAAGACCTCAGGTTTGGAGACATGGCCACTCTGACGCCTCTCACGAAGGTGGATGACAACCATTCGCTCGTTGCCGAGTCCAGCGAGGCAAACGCCGCCGTAAGAGATGCCCTCACGAAGGAAGTCCATCCGGATGTTCGCTAGAAGGATTCCTCGGCGACGGTGGCTGGTTGCAGCCGCAGTGTCCATCGCTGTTGCAAACCTCGTTGCATGTTCGAGTCCGAGCAGCGAAGAAACGAAGAGAGAGAAGTACATGGAAGAGGGATCTGACCGAGTCGATCTCGGACAGTTGCGCCAAGACATCCGTGTCGTTCAGCGCCGCCTCGTTTCCATGGGGTCTGAACTCGTCGAAGGGAGTGTCGAGGAGTCGTCGAATGGCGTTCTCATGTCTTGTTCGGGTGGCCAGCACCAATGGACGGGATCGACGACCGCCGAGTACTCGGCCATGCCAAGCCAAGAGGAGTACTACCGCCTGGTCGAGGCAGAGCTTGAGGGGTCCGATGAGCTGACGACGTCTCGACAGTTCTCACCAGATGGCGAAGACGAATGGCTCATCGTTCGAGGTGAAGACGGTACTCGCTACTCGATCACCCTCTGGGCGGGCATCTCGAAGGTGCAAGTGTCGGCGAGTTCGTGGTGCTTCACGGTTCAGCCCGGGCAGACGAATGGTGGTCGGTTCTGAGGGTGGGACGTCCGCCATTGGCGTGCCACAGCTACTGGGATTTCCTGATGGAGGCGCAGTCGACCGGTGGTGTCTGGGGCGGACGTAACCCGAACCGATCCGATGACTTCGACTCGCGTGGGTACTTCCAGAGTCCGCATGACGTGGAACTCGAGCAGGCCGGGGCAAGCTACACCCCGGTCTGGAAGCTCGATGACAACCATGCGCTCGTCGCTCAATCGAGTGACGACAATGCACAGGTGCGCGATGCCTTGAGGCAGGAACTGTTCCCTGATGGCTAGAAACAAGGCGAGATTCGTCGCGGTGCGGTGCGCAGTCGTCATTGCGGTATTGGCTAGCTTGGTCGCGGGTTGCGCCCAAGAGACCCCGGAGGGGCTTGAGCAGATGAAGTACATAGACGAAAAGACCGATCGAGTGGATCTCTCGGCCCTGAAACGCGACGTCATGGTGACTCAACGAGAACTGGCATCCATGGGGGATGCGGAGAGCATCGTGGGCATCCTGGAACCGGCTGACGGGGTCCTGATGTCATGTTCCGAGGGGCGACATCAGTGGACGGGGTCGACGACGATCGAGTACGCCGAAGCCCCAGAACAAGAGGCGTACTTCTCTTTGGTGGAACACAGACTTGCTGATTCTGCGGACTTTCGTACAGAACGGCTCGTCACGCCTGACGGCAGGGATGAATGGCTCATCGTTTGGACCAGGGATGGAACCAGATATTCCATCACGGTCTACACGGGGCGCTCGAAGGTCCAGGTGTCCTCGAGTTCGTGGTGCTTCACGCTTCAGCCCGGGCAGGCAGAGGGTGGTCTGTTCTGAGGGTGGGATAGGGCACCATTGGTGTTCGTGAGACGAGCGGACGGGGTGCGAACGGTGACGGGCGCTGGGCTGTGGCACCGCGCCTCCTCGGGGGTGGGGTTGTCGGCCGCGGCCGACCGGGTGTGGCAGCGGCTGCAGCTCGACCGGCTCGCCGGCGGGCGGCACTCGGGCTACGTCATCCACGAGGACATGCGGCAGCACCCTCGAACCGTCCGCGGCTTCGTCGGCATCCGGTGGCTGCTGTTCGGCGAGACCGTCGTCGGGCTCACCGCCATCTTCATCGCCGCCGTCCTCACCAGCCGCGGAGAACACGTGCCGTGGGCCGTGTGGTTCCGCTCCACCGTCGTCCTCTTCATCACCGCCTCGCTCTACGTTTTCGCCTGGCGGGCACAGCTCGGCTACTACTGGGCCTACTCACGCCTCCGCCTGTTCAGTCGCATCTTCCCGATCGTGACGCTCATCATCGCCACCATCCCCGGGCTCTACCCCGGATGGATGGTCGTCGAGCAGATCGTCTTCTCGCTGCTGATGATCGGCATCGGCGACCTGCTCACCAGCGACCACATGCGCGCGGCGTTCCCGCGGCCGGCGAAGCCCGACGTGGTCGACGGCGCGAGCTGAGAGTCCGCGCGCTCCGGCACCACGCCAAGAGGTAAACAAACGGCCATCCGATTCCGTGGCGGGGTGTTCACTTCGTGGCGGGCAGGCGGGCAGGCGGGCAGGCGGGCTGGCGGGCGGGGCGGCCGCAGGCCCGAGGAGGCGCGGCCTAGTCGCTCGCGCGCGGAACCATCTCGACGTCGGCGGGCTCGACCACGTGCCCGTCGCCCGTGACGAACGCGACCCGCACGGGTTCTCCCGACCCGGCGACGCTGAACCGACGTGCGGCGCCGTCGGGGTGCGGATCGTGCTCGTCGCCCCAGACGGCGAGGGCGGCCAGCACGGGGGAGAGGTCGCGGCCGGCGTCGGTCAGCAGGTACTCGACCCGCTCACGGGCCCCGTCTTCTCGGTAGGTCGAGCGTTCGAGCACGCCGGCGGCGACGAGCGACTCGAGCCGGGCCGTCAGCACGTCGGGCGACAGGCCGAGCCGCGCCCGGAACTGCGAGAACCGGGTGTGCCCGAGCAGCGCCTCCCGCACCACGAGCAGGGCCCAGCGCTCGCCGAGCAGGTCGAGGCTGCGCGCGATGCCGCAACGCGGGTCGAGGGGTCCACGAGAAGCCATGCCGACACCCTACCTCGATAGGCTTTTCGTATCCAGGGTGCTAGCGTCGCCGACATGCCCCGTGACCTCGCTGCCTCCGTCCGTCCCGACGGGCCGGATAGGCTCGCGTTCTGGACCTGCGCCTCCGTCCTCGCCCTCGCCCTGTGGACGAGCGGCGCCGCGACGCCGGTCTACCCGCTCTACGCGACGGACTGGCAGCTGACGCCGTTCGTCACGACCGCGATCTTCGCCGTCTACCCGCTCGTCCTCGTCGTCGTGCTGCTCGTCTTCGGCGGCCTGAGCGACACGATCGGCCGGCGGGCGAGCATCCTGCTCGGCGTGAGCGCGTCCATCGTCGGTGTGCTGCTGTTCGCGCTGGCTCCGGACGTCGGCTGGGTGCTGGTCGGCCGCGCGTTCATGGGCCTCGGCGTCGGCCTGTCGCTCAGCCCCGCCACCGCCGCGATGATCGACATCGCCGGTCCCGTCAACTCGGCGCGCACCGGAGCCATCAGCACCGCCTCCACCGCTGTGGGCCTCGTCTTCGCGACGCTGCTCGGCGGAGCGCTCGTCCAGTACGCGCCCGAACCGCTGCACCTCACGTACTGGGTTCTGCTCGTCGTCGAGGTGGGAGTGCTCGTCCTCGTCTGGCGGCTGCCGCGGGACCGGGACGCGCTGGCCGGGCCCTGGAGGCCACGGTGGCCGAGCATGCCGCGCGCGCTCCTCGGGGCGGTGGGCGCCGCGGCTGTCTGTGTCAGCGCCTCCTACGCTCTCGGGGCCGTGGTGCTCTCGCTCGGTGCCGAGATCGGCGTGACGCTGATCGGCAGCGACAACGCGTTCGTCACCGGCGCGGTGATCGCCCTGTCGATGGTGGTCATCGCGGTCGTGGCGCTGGCGTCGCGACGGGTGCCGGTGGTGATCGCCGTCGTCGTGGCGGCGGTGGCGACGGCGCTCAGCTTCACGGCACTGGTGCTGGCCGCGGCACAGCAGTCGTTGGGGCTGTTCCTGGCTTTCTGCGTACTGTCGGGGGTCGGCTACAGCCTGTTCTTCGCGGCGGGGCTGGGGATCGTGTCGCGGTTCGCTCCGGAGCATCACCGCGCCGGGACGCTGTCGGCGGTGTACCTCGTCGCCTACCTGGTGCAAGGGGCGACCGCGCTGTGGCTCGGCGCGCAGGCGACCCGCGGAGGGCTCGAGAGCGCCGTCGACGTCGGAGCTCCGGCGATCGTGGGGCTGGCGCTCGCGGCGATGGTGGCGGTCGTCGTCGTGATGCGCGGGCGGGAGCGGCGCGGGCGGGTCGCGGCGTAGGGGTGGCAGGGCGGAACGCAGGAGGCGCGGGTCGGGTCGCGTCGGGAAGGTGCGGACGGCAGGTGGCGGGCTTGCATGCCGCCACGAGGTGAACACGCCGCCACGCGATCTCGTGGCGGAGTGTGTACTTCGTGGCGGGGTGGGGCGGGCCACGACGCCAGGAAGTGGTCACCGCGCCAGGCTTAGTCCTGGCGCAGTGACCACTTCTTGGCGTCATACCCGGGCGGCGGGCGGTAGACCGCCTGCGGCCTGCGGCCTACCGCCTACCGCCAGCGCCGCAGCGCCACGCGCTGCACGACGTTCAGCACGGTGTCGCTCAGCGTCCCGAGCAGCGCCAGCAGCACGATGGCGAGGAAGATCCGGTCGACGCGTCCGTTCGACTGCGACTCGGTCAGCAGGAAGCCGAGGCCCATCGACGACGCGATCAGCTCGGCCGCGACCAGGAACAGCCACGCCTGCGCGAGCGCCAGCCGCAGCCCCGACACGAGCGACGGCAGCACGGCCGGCAGCTGCACCCGGGTAAAGAGCGACACCCGCCGCAGGCCGTAGGCGCGTCCCGCCTCGACGAGCTGCGGGTCGACGTGCCGCAGCGACCCCGCGACCGTGGTGAACACCGGGAAGGCCGCACCGATCGCGATCAGGGTCACCTTCGAGTCCTCGCCGATGCCGAGGTACAGGATCAGCAGCGGCACCCAGGCCAGCGACGGGACCGCGCGCACGGCCGCGATCGACGGTGCGAGCAACGCCTCGCCCACCCGCGACAGCCCGACCACGGCGCCGACGACCAGCCCGATCACCGACCCGACCACGAACCCGATCAGCACCCGCTGCACCGAGATGGCGACGTAGAGGCCGAGCTGACCCGTGGCGGCGAGGTCGACTCCTGCCCGCGCCACGTCCGCAGGGGACGGCAGGCGGTACGAGGGCACACCTCCGACGGTGGTGGCGAGCACCCAGGCGGCGAGCACGGCGGCCGGCACGAGCACCCCGAGCAGTGCCAGGCGGCGGGGAGCAGGCGCGCCCGGGGTGCCCGGGCGTCGCGGCGCGGGCGACCCGGACGAGGAGGCGCGGCGTCCGTCGTCGACGACCCGCGCCTCCTCGGCTCGAGGGGTGGCGGTCAGGGTGCTGCTCACGAGGTGGACGCGGCCGTCGCGTACGAGTCGTCGAAGAGCGAGTCGAGGGCGGCGTCGACGTCGTCCTGCGAGGGGACGTCGCCCGACTCGACCAGGATCGGGCCGACGGTGTCGAGGACGGCGCGCTGGTCGGCTCCGGGGGCGGGGTCGATGTCGAGGTGGGTGCGGTCGATCACCGTGGTGGCGACGGCGGGGTCGATGGCGGCGGCCTTCGCGAGGATGGCGGCGGTCTCGTCCGGGTTCTCGAGTGCCCAGGCGCGGGCCTTCTCGTACGAGTCGACGACGACCTGCGCGACGTCGGGCGACGCCTCGAGGAACGACTCGGTGGCGTTGAGGAACCCGTAGCTGAGGAAGTCCACGTTGCGGTAGAGCAGCCTCGTGCCCGACTCGGCCTCGCTCGCGGCCATGATCGGGTCGAGGCCGGACCAGGCGTCGACGCTGCCGTTCTCGAGGGCGGCACGTCCGTCGGCGTGCTGCAGGTTCTGGATCGTCACGTCCGAGGCGCTGAGCCCGGCCTGGTCGAGCGCCTGCAGCAGGAAGAAGTACGGGTCGGTGCCGGTGGTCGCCGCGATCGTCTTGCCGCGGAGGCCCTTGACGTCGGTGATGGTCGAGTCGCCCGGGACGACGAGCGCCGACCACTCGGGCTGCGAGTACACGTCGATCGTCTTGATGGGGGAGCCGTTCGAGCGGGCGAGCAGTGCCGCCGAGCCGGCGGTCGAGCCGACGTCGACCGCTCCGGCGCGCAGCAGCTCGTTGGCCTTGTTCGAGCCGGCCGACTGGGTCCAGTTCACGGTGACTCCGTCGCCGAGGGCGTTCTCGAGGTAGCCCTGGTCCTTCACGACGAGGCTGAGCGGGTTGTAGGTCGCGAAGTCGATGTCGAGCGTGTCGGTCGACCAGTCGCCGTCGCTCGCCCCGGCGCCGCCTGCCGCGTCGGCCGCGCCGGTGCCGGCGTCCTCACCCGCGACGCAGCCGGTGAGGAGGAGGGCGCTCGCCGCGGCGAGGGCGAGACCGCCAGCCCAGGAGGCGCGGGTGCGGGTGGTGGGGGAGGTGCGGAAGGTCATCGGTTCGTCTCCGTGCTGTCGGGGGCGGTGCGGTGGTCTGCGGGGGTCGGTTCGGGTGCGGTCTCGGTCCGGGTGCGTCCGGCGGTGGCCGTCGCGGTCAGCGTGCTGGTGGTCGAGTTGCCCGCGTGGACGCGGTGGACGCCGAGGTCGGCGAGCAGCTGGAGGCGCAGCTCGGCCAGGGCGGGGTCGTCGCGGTCACGGGGTCGGTCGCCGGGCACGGTGACGATGCGCTGGATGCTGGGGGCGCCTCCTGCGGTGGGGGCGTGCGCCGCGCCTCCTGCGGTGTCGGCGCGCGCCGCGCCTCCTGCGGTGGTGTCTGACGCGCCGGTGGCGCCGGCGGGCTGCTGCTGCGAGAGGTCGGCGAGGACGACGATGCGGTCGGCGAGGTAGAGGGCTTCGTCGACGTCGTGGGTGACGAGCAGGACGGTGGTGGGTTCGGCCCGGTGGATGTCGAGCAGCAGATCGTGCATGCGGAGGCGGGTGAGGGCGTCGAGGGCTCCGAACGGTTCGTCGAGCAGCAGCACCTTGGGGGCCCGGGCGAGGGCGCGGGCGAGGGAGGTGCGTTGGGCCATGCCTCCGGACACCTGGCGGGGGCGGAGGCCGGCCGAGCTGCCGAGCCCGACGAGGTCGAGCAGTTCGGTGATGCGGGCGCGGCCGGCGGCCTTGTCCGGTTTGCTGCCTCGGTCGCCCTTGCCGGCCTTCGGCAGGCCGAGTTCGACGTTCTGGCGGAGGGTGCGCCAGGGCAGGAGGCGAGGCTCCTGGAAAGCGATGGCGCAGCGTTGGTCGGTGGGCAGGGTGGGGGAGTCGTCGATGTCGACGGTGCCGGTGTCGGGCTGGTCGAGGCCGCCCACCTGGCGGAGCAGCGTGGACTTGCCGCAGCCGGACGGGCCGACGATGGCGATGATCTCGCCGGCCTCGACGTCGAGGTCGAGGCCGTTGAGGACGGGGCGCTCGCCGAAACGCCTCCCGACGCCGCGCAGACGGATCGGCAGGGCCGAGGAGGCGCGGGTCGTCGAGGTGGACATGTCACGACGGTAGGTGGGCGGGGTGCTTGCCGTCCCGTGCGGTGTAACGGGGCGAAACACTCCGTTCGGTCTAGGACCAGCTGGAGAAGGCCGCCAGGGCGGCATCCGTTCGGTAGAACTTCCGCAGGGCCGCGGCCGAGGGCACGGCAGGTAGGTGGAACAGATCGTCGCGGGTGACCTGCAAATCGGCCTTCGTGATGCCGGGGGCGTAGGTGATGCGGCTGCCGTCCGGCTCCAGGCGCAAGAGGAACGCGTCGAAGGCGACGTGGTGGTTGAGGCAGAGCGGCAAGCCGTTGACCGCTTCGTCGGCGCCGCCGATGCTTTTGGGGATGAGGTGCGCGCCCTGGATGAGTCGTGGGACGGCGATGTCGCACAGGGCGCAGGTCGAGCCGTAGCGGTTCAGGACGTCGACCTTGAAGCGGCGCTGTTGGGTGCGCTGCTGGACGAGGCGGAGGGTCTGTTCGGGGAGACCGCCGAACAAGTCGACCTCCTCCTCCGAAGCGGGCAGCTCGTCGTCAGAGGGAAGGGGGAGGACGGACTCGACGAAGGAGAGGTGGAAGACGGCGGCATCGTCGTCGAAGGTGTCGACGTAGCCGAGTCGGACGTCCTTGAGGGTCGAGCGCAGGGCGTTGGGGGTCACGACGAAGAGGGGCAGACCGAGGCTCTGGGCTCGTTTGACCGACTCGATCTCGTTGCGATCGAACGAGGCGTGCCGCTGCGTGGAGGGGTAGTGGTAGTCGAGGTGTTCGTCGGTGAGGTCGTCGGCGTACGAGGTGCCGGTGTGCTGAAGGGTGAGAGCCACGCGACCGGGGGACCCTTGGGTCCAGTCGCCGGTGCCGTCGAAGAAGATGCCGGCCTGGCCTTTGTAGAGGCCGAGGTCGCGAATGGCGGACGGGGTGAGGCCGTCGGCGTTACCGGCTTTGGCGAGCTCGCTCCAGAGCGTGAGGCGTCGCTCGTACTCGCCGCGCGTCCAGTCCGATATCCCCACGAAAGAGATCATGACTCACGTATGCGGAATCCTGGGTGATCGTCACGTACCCAGTGTGAGGGGCCGACTGCGGGTGGACTTTGAAGGCCGCTGGATCGGCTATGCTTGTCGGGTTGCCTCGGTCGGGGCAACACCAAGAAGGCAGTTGCTCAGCAACGGTTTTCTCGGGCTGTGGCGCAGCTTGGTAGCGCACTTGACTGGGGGTCAAGGGGTCGCAGGTTCAAATCCTGTCAGCCCGACCAATGTTTACAGTCGGCGAACGTATTTCTCGTCGGTTCGCCGAGAGAACTACTGTCGCGGGGAGGCCCGGGTCGTGACTGAACTGCTGGCGGTCCTTCATAATCCGCCGGTCGGCGACGGCAGAATCACAAGGAGTCGAACGGCCCTGGCTGCCCGCATTCTGGGGCATCATTCATGGGGTGTTGTAAATGTCGTCGTTGAGAAGACTCAGACATCCTTGGAGATCGGAAATCTGGACTTACAGGCTGAGTGGGGAGCCGTCGAATGGATGCAGTTGAACTTCGAGCTAGCTAAAGCAGATGAAGTATTGCTGGCATACGGCCTCTCCGCACCCATTGGCCCCTCTCGCTCACCGTTCAGGCGAAGACTAAGCGCTCTTCACGAAGCCTTGGAGCATCACGGCGTTCCCGTGGTCACCCTTGGCGGGAAGCCCCGCCACCCCTCCCGTTGGCAGCGATATACCCACAAGACGCACCCAGGTGTCCCCTTCGATCGAGCTATCGCGATGTCCTTAGAAAGGCCCGCAAGCCTGCATGATGTCGTCTCCCCGGCTCTAGGCGAGAAGGGCTAAGGCTCAGATGGATGCGGGTTCCAAGGGGCGGTCGCTGAAGGTGCAGCCCGGGAATTTCCGTGACCGATTGGGCGCTCTGCCTGCAGATGACCTTACTCACGGCCTGTTCCCATATCCGGCACGCCTCCTAAGGCACATTCCACGCTACTTCCTGACCATGGAGAGATCTCTGGCACCAAGCGCGGTCATCGACCCATTTTGCGGTTCCGGCACTGTACTAGTCGAGGCGGCGCTCCAGGGGCTGAAGGCGCTCGGTATCGACCAGAATCCGATGGCTGCCCTAATATCGCGGGTAAAGACGACGCCCCTTCCTCCCGGGTCTCTCGAAGCTGCTGGTCGTTCGGTAATCGAGGCTGCCAATAAGGCGAACTCGGCCCGAGCGACAGCACAATCACTGGCTCCTTGGTACTCCCCTGAGCACTTAGCCGATCTGTCTTACATCAGAGATTCCGTTCAAGACGTGGCCGACTTTGAAATAAAAAGAGGTTTGGAGCTGGCCTTTGCACTGACGGCTAGATCTGCGAGTCAAACTGATCGTCGAATTCCGGTCCCTGTCCGGGCAAATCATGTTCAAGGGCAGCGATCGGAGGTGGCCTCCATCTTCGAGGAGTTCCTAAGACAGGTACTATTCGTATCGAATAAGGTTGATCGCTTGCCGAAAAATTGGCCTCAGCCCCAGGTGCTGAACGCAGATGCTCGATCTTCGGACCCCTGGAAAACCTTAATAGGTCAGGGAAGCGTCGTTCTCTTATCCAGCCCTCCTTACGGTGCGGCTCAGAAGTATGTTAGAAGTACCAGTCTAGAATCCGCGTGGCTCGGTTTCATTGATGACCGGGGCCCAATTGGAATTGAGCAGGGAAGCATTGGTCGAGAGCACATTCGTGCCCAACATCGCGCGCCTAACCTGAGTTCCCTCGATGGCCTCCTCGTCGCAGATGAGCTTCGAGATTTGCGCAACAGAAGTGCTACCCGCGCAGATATTTACGATCATTATTATCTCGACATGATGAAAGTATTTCAGAATGCGGCCGCACTTGACAACATGGACGAGGTGGTCTTAGTTGCAGGGACGAACGTCGTAGCGGGTACTCTCATGGAGACACACGAACACTTGTCGGAGATGATCAGCAGCCTTGGTTTCAGGCTCGTGGAAGTCTTTCAGGATGAAATACGAGGACGTACTTTGCTGACGAGGCGAAAAGGAGATGCTCAGCCGGCCCGGGCTGAATATGTTCATCGCTTCGTACGCCAGGACGCGGCAACGAGTACTATCTTCGTAAAATAAGCACGTTGGTGGGGCACTCGGTCAATGACGAAGCGAGGACGATGGTGGGGACAGAAAAAGGCTCCTTGGGCGTTGAAAAAGTTCTGTTAGAACAAATGAAGACCCTGGCGGGGGATGTATGGTCTCTGGCGCTCACGCAACAGGACATAAAGGACTGGCTGAAGAACTTTGAGCCAACGGAAGCGACAGACAATGATCGGCTTCACGCACTGCACCTGCTGTCTCACTTTAACTACGTGGGAGAAAGAGAGGTGCGCGCACTCCTGCGCTCGGCATATCGCGACCTGTTTGCCTACCCAATACGGCAGACCCTCCGACGGTTGCTGCTATACACGAAAAGCCCTGTCGCCATTAACAGCCAATATCAGCGGCAGTTAGAAAACACCCATTTCCTTGGAGTTGGCGGTCCAGCCGCGTCCGGTCAGCACTTGCTTTACTACTTTCGACAAGAGAACAATCTAACTGAGGGCGTATTCGCGGACCGGCTGGAGTTACTCGCTGCTGATTCGCCTGTTTTTAGCCACGAAGTCTTCGATGAAGTAAAAATAAGAAGAATAGTTTACGTAGATGATCTTCTTGGCTCGGGTGAGCAAATGCTGGAGAAAGAAACGGCCTTCATCACGTCCATCAGGAAACAAGCTCGCGATGCATCATATGTGTTGGAAGTAAGCTACCTAGCCCTGTTCGCAAAGCAGTCAGGTATAGACCGGCTAAAAGGGTCCAGTCTCTTTGATCACGTTGGGGCCGTCCACGTCCTCGACGGGGCGCAGGAGGCTTTTTCTGACGAGTCAAGAGTTTATACTTCGATGCCGACCTACACGTCTCGAGGGCAGGGCAGGGCAGTGGCTCAATTGAAGGGCGAACAGCTGGTCAAAAGTCACCCATTAGGTTGGAACGACGGGCAACTCCTACTTGCGTTTGCCCACAATACGCCAGACAACTCGTTGCCGATCTTCTGGTGGAACAAGACGCCAGCTGAATGGAAAGCATTATTTCCTAGGACGGAAAAAATATGACTTCGTTCCCCGTAAACCCCTTCGAGGTCACGAAGGCAGCGGATCTCTCCGACGAGCAGATTCAAAGGCAGTACGTAGTTTTTACTGGCTCTGAAACGCCGTCTTTGTTCGATCCCAGCGATTCAACCGCACGCTTTCTAGTCGGCGCCAAGGGCGGCGGCAGAACTCACCTCATGCGCAGAATGACTCTACCTCTCCAAGTCGAGCCTGCAGGATCGTGGCTGTCGTTGCGTGATGATGGGTATGTAGGTATCTACCTAAGAGCCAGTGGGCTAAACGGGGCGAGATTTAGCGGCAAATCGGTGGAAGGTTTTGCTTGGGAGTCCTTGTTTTCCAGCTACTTGGAGTTGTGGCTCGCACGCCAGCTCATCACTACCTACATAGATTTGACGGCCCGCATGTCGGCTGATGTGCCTCCGCTCGGGTCGCTTCAGAAGAGCGATTTCTGGCATCAAATGGGTTTTTCCCATGAGGGCGCTTCTCGAGTGACCGGTGCGCATGGGATAGAACAGGACCTGCGCAATGAGCTTCGCCGGCTTGATCAGGAAGTAAATGCCGCTGCGTTTGGGGGCCAGGTTTCACAACGGGCAAAGTGGGCTCCCGGTCAACTGTTGTTTAATTTAGCTAGATATGTGGTTGACAGTCGACCCGAGCTGTCCGATTGTAGTGTGACGTTTTTTATCGATGAGTTCGAGAACTTTACTGAAGATCAGCAACGTGCGGTGAACACGTTCATTCGCGAGCGGGAGCACCCGGTAACCTTTATTATCGGAAGTAGACTATCGGGGATCAAGACGCACGGTACCTTCAGTGGCGGAGAAGTTAACCGGGTAGGAAGCGAGATTGAATTCGTGACGATGGAGTCCGTCTACCAAGCGGATACTGTCGCCTTTGAAAACTTCTGCGCTGCCATGATTGAAACGAGACTTGCAGACGCAGGGTCTCTTATCAGTCGCGGGCAATTTGTTCGCCTATTTGGAGAAGAACTCACGAGATCCGCGGGCGGGAGGGAGGCCGTCTTACGCCCTATCGTTGAAGCAGAGCAGCGGCTCGGCAAGAAATACATGGCTCACCTCAGAAATCAGCTTGCAGATATTTTGCTTGGTCCCGAGGAAATTGATGCTGTGGTGCAGTTGCTTGATTACAACGACCCGGTCTTGTCGAAGGCAGCGATTCTCAGGTTTTATCAACTCTGGCGAGCCGAGGGTCGGCCGGGCATCACTTCGGCCAGAGCAATTCGCGATGAGTTCTCTGGTGTCGAAGAGGGAAGAGGGTCTGCCGAGGTTCGGCGCTTCCTAGACCATCACAGACTTGACCTAATTGCCCAGCTTTACGACACGTACAGGCTTAATCAGCCTCAGCAAGGTTTTCAGCATTTCGTCTCTATGTCTGGATTCATCCCTCGCAACTTGCTCATCACTCTGAAGGCCATCGTGAAGTGGTCGTTCTTCTTCGGTGAATCAGCTTTTCGCGATACAAATGGATTAATTTCTAACGAGGCTCGCAACCGTGGTGTCTCCGATGCTGCGGATTGGTTCTTCCAAGACAGCCTTCCTATGGGATCAGGATCCGCGGGCGTTGAAACGGCGGTGCATCGTCTTGGTGCCATGCTCCGGAAGCTTCGCTTTAGCGATAAGCCGGTAGAAGTCAATTGTAGCGCTGTCAGCTTCGACACGCGATTGTTGTCCGGGCTAGCCACCCAGTGCGTAGAGGATTGCGTAGCAAGTGGGCTTGTGCTTCGGCTTCCGCGCGGGCAGGCAGCTCGAAACTCGGGCGTTCGCACGACTCTTCTGAAAATTCACCCCATGATCTCTGCCAAATTCGATTTGGGAACAGCGCGTAGAGGGGTGGCGCAATTATCAAGGTCGGAAGTTGAGGCTATTTTTGGCTCAGCAACCGACGAGCAATTCGACCAAATCGTTTCGGAACGTTTGTCGTCGATGAATGCTCCCTTTGTTAGGCGCTCTCCTGACGATGTGGCTTTGTTTTGAAACTCCTAGACTATTCCTTGTTCGCACGGTCCGTCTATCTGCCCCATCAATTA
Organism: Frigoribacterium sp. MEB024; assembly: GCF_000878135.1. GTDB lineage: Bacteria > Actinomycetota > Actinomycetes > Actinomycetales > Microbacteriaceae > Frigoribacterium. Next base: position 9,118 of record NZ_JXQZ01000049.1, on the reverse strand, counting down.
CAAAGTATTCCTGCTGACGTATTTATATCAAGTTACAATTCGTCAGATCGTGTAATCAAAGTCTTCAACGGTATATCGGCAGCGAAGAAATTTTGGATCGTACACCAGGAATACGGCTTCAGTGACGAAGATCTCCCGCTAGAGGGATGCATCAGGCCATCAGGCGTTGGCGACGAAGTTGACTTTTGGCTTGACGTCTTCGCCGAGATTGGGCTTGACGCCTTGCCTAAAACTGCTCGGCTTGTCATTGACATCACGGGGATGATGAGGCCACATCTAATGGTTCTCCCCAAAATGCTCCAGGCTCAAGGGTTTAGCACGTTTATAATGCTCTATGCAGACCCTGCTGGTTATGCTGCAGGAGCTGGAACCATCTTTTCGCGGAGCGAAGTCGAGGTTGTTAGGCAAGTTCGGGGTTACGAGGGGTCACATCTTGTTGCTAGTGAAAACGATGTGTTGATAATCGGCGGTGGCTACGACGCCAAGTTGGTCCATCGAGTTGCCGATTCGAAACAGGATGCTCGACACTATCTCATGTTGGGCTTGCCGGGCCTCGAGGCACACATGTACCAAGAGAGTCGTTTTCGACTAGCGCGTGTGCTCGAGTCGCTACGGCGCTTCGGAAGTAGCTCGTGGCTGTTTGCGCCTGCCAATGACCCTTTCATGACGGCGCAGACCTTGCAGGACGCCCTCCTCGCACCGGAGGCATTCCGCTCGGACGCCAACGTTTATCTATCTCCCGTTGGTGCAAAAACGCAGGCCTTGGGATTCGCATTATTTGCCTTACTGGAGGGGGAGAATCTTCCTCTAAGCATCATTTTCCCCTACACGCCTGAATATTCAGAAAAGACGTCGTTCGGGCTGACGCGAGTCCACGCGTTTGAAATCGAGCTTGATTGGCCGGATTTAAAGAACGCGACCTAGTGCGGCAAATAATCCCCAAGATTACGTCAAATATCCTGTCGGAGGACGCAGTGTCCCTAGTCCGCATGGCGTAAGTCGCGTACTCGTCTCGATGAGCGGAGCCCGCATGTCGGTGTCAAGTACGTTAGATGGTCCGGTTGTTTGAACATCTGTAAAGGCGAGCCACATGAAGGTAAGGAATGCCGAAGCGATCGGAGAGATGTAGCACCCGCTCGTCAGTCGGGTGGCGAAGGATGCGATGCACCCGTTCATATATGATCCCGTCGTGTGGCGGAACGAAGTGTGCGCAGCTACTTTCATCACGATCTTGGATGGAGTTAAGGCATGCCCTGCTCGGAGCGCCGGGAGGATCAATAAAGCTTGTTCGGTCTGGTCGGCGTGGAAGCGGGATCGGCCATCTGTCGGGCATGCCGTGAACCTGCTAAGCCGACGTCCGTTAGCGCGGCCACCCGCGCCTCCTTGGGTTTGCGCCATTTGGTGAAGTGACTGAACCGAGGCGTCAAGGGCGCGGGCGGTACGTCGTCGCGACGGCGCCGGAGGCGAGGTCTTGGCGGGCGGTCGGGGTGAGGTCGAGGGGGTGGGGGAGGCCGGCGAGCAGGTAGGGGCCGTGGCCGGCGACCCAGGGGGAGACGGTGAACTCGTACACGTCGACCAGGCCCCAGCCGACGACGTCGGTGGCGAAGGCTGAACCTCCGAGGCGAAGCGGGCCCCCGGGACGGCTCTTCAGCTCTCGCACCGCCTCGCGCAGGTCTCCGCCGAGCAGCTCGGCGTTCCAGTCGACGCTCTCGAGCGTCGTCGACGCCACGTACTTCGGGATCTCGTGGATGGTCCGCGCGAAGGGCTGCATCCAGTCGGGGAACGCGTCGGAGGCGGGCGGACGCCAGGACTGCTCCATCAGCTCGTAGGTGACCCGCCCCAACAGCAGACCGTCGGCCCGCTCGAGAGCCTCCGCGGCGAGCTGGTGGACCTCGGCATCTGGTCGGCCCTCACGGTGGTCGATGCAGCCGTCGAGCGTGACGTTGATGGAGTACGTGAGCGTCCTCATGCCGGGGAGGCTAGCTCCGCGACGCAGGCGCCACCAGAGGTGTTCGTCCTACCTCTCGTCAGCCCAGTGCGTCGGCCGGGCGAAGCCCTCGGGCAGGCGCGTCGCCTCGTCGCCTCGGGCGCTGTTCACCTGCATCTGCGTCAGGTAGATCGCCCCCGACAGGTCCGCCCCACCGAGGTCGGCGTCCCGCAGGTCGACACCCAGCAGGTCGCAGCGGTCGAGGTCGGCCCCGCGCAGGTCCGCCGCGATCGCGATGCTGCCGCGGAGCGTCCGCCCCCGCAGATCCGCCCCGGCCAGGGCCGCACCCATCAGGTCGCTCCCCGGCTCGAGCGTCGGCCCCTTCCCCCTCGACCGCCGAGGAGGCGCGGGCACGGACGCCCGGGCCACCTCACTCGCCTGCACCAACAGCGGGCGCGCCGCGTCGTACTCGGCGTCGACGTCGAGGGCGGCCAGCTCGTCGGGCGTGCCGTCGGTGAGGCTCCGGACGTGCTCGAAGGCGGCGAGCCACGGGGCCGGGTCGGGGGTGGTTGCTCGGGTGCGGCCGTGTTGGGCCGCGGCGCCGTGTGCGCGCTCGCGCTCGACCAGCGTGATCGCCTCGTCGAGGTACCAGAGCAGCTCGTGCAGCCTCCGCACGAGCGGGAAGGTCGAGAACATCGCCTCACGCGTCGCGGGGTCGTCACGCCACGATCGCCCGGCGAAGGTCTGCCGACTGACCTTCTGGCCCGCCCCGAAGCAGTCGAACACCGTGCAGCCCTTGAACCCCCGCTCACGCAACTGCGGGTGGATGCGGCAGCCGTCGTGCTCGTCGAGGTTCGTACAGGGGTCGCCAGCCGGCTTGTCGAACGGGAAGTCCGCGCTCTTCGTGAACGCCAGCGCGACGCAGCACAGGCCGAAGCAGTTCGCACAGTCGGCTCCGAGGTCGGCGCGGCGGCCCAGCTCGATCCGTGTGCGGGTGCTCATCGCGTCAACGCTAACGGGCGCGGCGGGCTGGGGCGATCGAACAGGGGTCGATCACTTGTCCCACACCGGGGCCGCAGAGAGACCCCGAGCCGCTCGCTCATCGGTGACGAGGTCGGTGATGAGTGCGGTCTTGGCGGCTGTGTAGGCGCGTCCGTCGTCGAGGCCGGCCAGCGCCTCCTTCAGGGCCGCGTAGCGCTGTCGCGCGACCGGGTCGCGCAGCAGGCGGTCGCGGAACAGCCGCTGGTGGCAGGCCGCCCATTGGTCGGGGCGGAAGACGTGGAGGATGTGCGTGCGTCGTGGTCCGTCCCGCCGGATGTAGACCGCGTGGGTCTTCGGGCCCGCTGCGTGTCGTTCGTAGCCGAGGTCGATCAGGGCGGCGCCCAGGACGAACGGGTCGGTGCCGGGAGACGTCCGGGCGGCGACGTCGATGATCGGCTTCGCCAGGAGGCCGGGGACGGCCGTGCTTCCGATGTGCTCGAGAGCGTCGACCCGGGTGCCGAGGGCGGTCGCCAGGCGCTCGGCCTCTCGGCGGTAGTCGTCGGCCCAGGCGGGGGAGTGCGGCTGCAGATCGACCATCGGGGCGAGCGTACGGGGTGTCACTCTCGGCGGGGTGGGGTCGAGTGGTCCCGGATCGTCGTTCGCAGGGAGGGGAAGGACGATTCGGGACCACTCGATGACCGGTGGGGCGGGCGTGGGCCGACCCGCGCCTCCTAGGGGGTGGGCGGGCGGAGGTCGTCGAGGGGGCGCGACCAGGCGACCTCGCGGGCGAGCTGGCCGGTGGCGCGGAAGAGCTGCACCTGGTGCGTGTCGGGGAGGGCCGCGGCGAGGGCGTCGCGGTCGGCGGGGGTGAAGCCGAGCGTCTGCCAGAACGGTCCGGAGCGGCGGGAGAAGAGCCAGGCGTGGTGGGCTCCGTGCGCGGCGGCGTCGGCCAGGGCGTGGCGGGCGAGGCGGGAGCCCGCGCCGCGCGTGCGGGCGGTGGGAGCGACGGCGACGCTGCGGATGAGCGCGTGCTCGCCGTCGGCGCTGAGCTCGTAGCCGGTGCTGCCGACGACGGTGCCGGTGGCGTCACGGTCGACCCAGAGCCGGAGGCGCGGCGAGGGGGAGTCGAGACCGGCGAGGGTGAGGTCGGCGGCGGCGAGGAAGGCGCGGAGGTCGGCTCGGGCGTCGGCGTCGGCGTCGGCATCGGTCAGGGCGACGGGGACGAGGGGCATGGGGCCATTCTTCCTGGGGCGCGTCGCGCTCGTCGGGCTCGCCGGGCTCGCCCGGTTCGAGTCTGCCCGGGTGGGCCCGGCAGGCTTGAGTGGGCAGAAAGTGTCCTTCGGGGGCGGCGGAAGGACACTTTCTGCCCACTCGTTCAGGCCCGGGTGGGCCAGGGCGGCTCAGAACGGGCCGCGCGGGGGAGTCGCGTCCGGAGGCGCCGACCTAGCCTGGAGGGATGCTCGTCGTCGTTCCGCTCATCGTGTTCGCCGGGTGCGTCGTCGTCTTCGGTACGACGCTTGCCGGCGCCCGCGGCCGGCTCGGGGTGAACCACCTCGCCGGCATCCGGTTCCGGCACGTGATGGCGTCGCCCGAGGCGTGGCGGGCCGGGCACCGGGCAGCACTCGTGCCGGTGACGGTGGGGTGCCTGCTCGCCGTGGGGTCGATCGTGGTGCCGCTGGTCATGGGCCCGTCGGAGGACGCGATGGCCATCTGGGCGATCGGGAGTATGGTCGCCCTGCTGTTCGGCACGCTCGTCGGGGCGTGGCGGGCGGATCAGGCGGCCACAGACGTGCTCGGCTCGCCGTAGGCGCCCGTGACCCGGTGCCGCTGCTGCTGATCGGGCCGTCGAGTGGTCAGAAAGTGTCCTTCGCCCGCGGCGGAAGGACGTTTTCTGACCACTCGATCGGGCCCGCCGACCCGGGGCGCGAACTGACCTCCCAACGGGGGCTCGTCTCCACGTCACGTGTCGCCCTACCGTGTGGGCAAGGGGGAAGACATGAGCGAGACCGTGGCGCGCGGAAGCGTGGCGATGACACTGAAGGCCCGGCGGCCGGCCTACTCGGTGATGCAGGAGTGCCTGCGCGTCCAGGCCGAGGCTCCCGCGCTGACCCGGCGGCAGCGCCTCTTCGGTCACTCACCCCTGAGCGCCGACGCCCAGAGTTGGTACCAGGGCGCCCTCGGCGAGATCGAGGTCGCCCGCGTGCTCGCCGAGCTCGGGCCCGAGTGGACCGTCCTGCACTCCGTCCCGGTCGGCTCGGGCGAGTCCGACATCGACCACGTCGTCATCGGACCGACGGGCGTCTTCACCGTCAACACCAAGCACCACGCCGGCAAGAAGGTCTGGGTCGGCGGCGGCTTGGTGACGGTCGGCGGACACCGGACCGACCACTCTCGCAACTCCCTTCACGAGGCGGCCCGCGCCTCCCGGTTGATGTCGAGGGCGGCCGACTTCGAGGTCGTCGTCACGCCCGTCATCGTGCTCGTGGGCGAGGCCTCGCTGTCAGTCGGCAAGAAGGCGCCGACGGTGCCGGTGGTCGTGGCCGCCCGCCTGCGCAAGTGGCTGATGAACGGGCCGCGGGTGCACTCGCCCGAGGCGCTGGCCTACCTGGCCATGGTCGCCGAAGAACGCGGTACCTGGCACACGGAGGCGCTGGTCCTGACGGACACGCTCCGTCACGAACACCGCTTCGAACGCCTGCGCCGCGACATCGACGACGCGGCTCGGCGACGTCGGCGGTGGCGGGTGGGCACGGCGCTCGGCATTCTCGGGACGAGCGGGGGAGTCGCCATCGCGGTGGTGGCGACGGTCACGAGCACGGTCGTCTCGACCTTCGGGTAGGTGCCCTGCGCCGTGGGCCCTGAGCCGCGGGCCCTGAGGCCTTGGCCCAGAGACGGCAAGGCCGCCCGTGATGATCCGGTACGTACCGGATCACCGCACGAGCGATGACACCACGCGGGCGGCCGCCGCGGTCACGGCGGCAAGAGCTGCAGCGATCAGTGCGAACGCCGACCAGACGGCGAGGTCGGCGTGCTGTAGGTGCAGGCCGACGAGGAACGCGGCGAGTGCGACCACGACGGCGGCTGCCCAGACCGCCAGAGCGCGGGCACTCCACCGGCGCGCCCGGGTCGTCGTTCCGCCCGATGCCGACCAGGCCACTGCGAGAGCGGCCACGGTGAGCAATGCCGGGACGAGGGCGACGAGGTTGATCACGGGAATCCGATCAGGAGGCGCGGGTCGGTCGCCTCGCGACGGCCCACCGCACCAGCACGACCAGTGCCAGCACGAGGGCTGTCGCCAGGACGACGAGTCCGAAGGTCCCGAGCACGGCGGCCGCGGTTCGACGGATGGTCAGCCAGTCGACGGGGGGCTCGGTCGAATACCGGACGCTGCCCGTCGGGCCGAACGGCGTCCAGACGAGCAGCACGGCCACGCCGTAGGCCACGGCACCGACGATCGCGGCGACGACGGCCAGACGGCCGAGGCGGGGAGTGGTCGGGGTGGCCATGCGCACAGACTAGGGCGCGGCACGGAGCCGGACGGAGTCCTGCTTCGAGGGTCACCTCGGTCACCCCGGTCGTCCGGCCCGAGCGAGGACCCCGAGTGGGCAGAAGATGCTGCTCGGGGGCTCGGGCCGAGCACCTTCTGCCCACTCGCGCGAGCACCGGGGTGACAGACGCGGGCGAACCGACCCGCGCCTTCTTCTCAGACGTCGATGCCGAACAGGCGGGCCGCGTTGCCGCCGGCGAAGGCATCGCGGTCGGCGTCCGTCGCGAACTCGCCGAGGAAGGCCTCCACCTCGTCGCCCGTCGGGTGCTGGAAGGGGTAGTCCGTCGAGAAGAGCAGTCGGTCGATCGTCGTCACCTCGAGCGCGTGCCGCAGCAGCGCCGGCTCGAACATGCCCGACGCCGTGATGTGCACGTTCTGCCGCACGTACTCGCTCACCGTGCGATCGAGGCCCGCCAGCCCCGACAGCCCGTCGGCCCGGCTCAACCAGAACAGCAACAGCTCTCCCCAGTGCCCCAACACGATCTGCAGCTCGGGGTGCCGGTCGAACGCCCCGCTCGCGATCAACCGCAACGCCGCCGTCGCCGCCTCGAGGTGCCAGCCCCACGCGAACGTCGACAGGGCCAGCCCCGTCAGGTCGCCGAGGCCTCCGTACTGGGCCGCGCGCACTTCCCGCGTCGGGATCTGCGGGTGGATGAAAAGCGGCCTGCCGAGCCGAGCCGCCGTCGCCAACAGGTCGTCGTACCGCGGATCGTCGAGGGGCACGTCACCGGTCCGGCCGTAGACCATCGCCCCCACGAAACCGGCTGCGGACGCCCTCTCGAACTCTCCCGACACCGCCTGCGGGTCGGCCATCGGCAGGGTCGCCAACGCCAGGAGGCGCGTGGGATGCCGCGACACGGCCTCCGCCGCGAGGTCGTTCAGGTCTCGAGCGAGCCGACGCGCGTCGGCCGCCGGCAACGGCCCGGTCGCCGGGGGAGCCACCGACAACACCTGCACGTCGATGCCCTGCTCGTCCATTGCGGCGATCCGCCCGTCTCCGACGTCCTCGAGCCGGGTCAGGTGGTCACCCCGCTCGTTGAACGCGAGGCTGTCGTCCCGCAGCTCGGGTGGCAGCGACTCAAGCGCGGCCTTCAGCTCGGGGGTGGTCCAGTGCTCTTCGATGCCGATCAGGGGCATGGGTGGCTCCGTTCGCGAGGACGGTTCGGTGGGTAGGCCGTCGCGAGCGCCAGTCAACGCCCGGGCGGGCCGGGGTCCCCCGGCGGACCGGTCGAGTGGTCCGAGAACGTCGTTCGTGGGGCGGGGAGGGACGTTTTGGGACCACTCGACCGAGACGGGAGGGCGAACCCGAGGAGGCGCGGGTCGCGTCGGCGAGGCGCGCCCGTGTAACGAGTGGGTGAAGACTGCAGCCCGTGCACGCTGCCGCACGAGCACGCCCGCATCCGCGGCGGGGCGCGGAGAACGGGGGCTGCGGGGGAGCGCGGAGCCGCGCCTCCGGGGCTCCGGCGAGCTGGCCGCCGCCGCGAACCTCCCTTATCGTTCACCCGAACGATAAACGGAAGGCCATCCCTGCATGACACCGATCGTCCCCGAACACCGACACGCGCTCCGCCCGGCGCGAGACGCCGGCAGCGGCACCGACAGCCGCGCCGACCGCAGCGCGGGCCCGAGCCGCCGCACCGTCCTCGTCGGCGCCGCAGGACTCGCCGGCCTCGGCCTGCTGACCCTCGCCGGCTGCACCCCCGCCCGCAGCACCCCGACCATCCCCGAGGCCGCCGCCACCGGCACCCCGCGCCGCGGCGGACGCCTGCGCATCGCGCGCCCGGCCGCCTCCGCCGCCGAGACCCTCGACTCCGCCAGCTCGCTCTCGGCCTACGAGTACCTCGGCGCCCTCTACAACCGGCTCGTCAAGCTCGACGACGCCGGCGTCACCGTGCCCGACCTCGCCGACGACTGGTCCGCGAACGCCGACGGCACGAGCTGGACCTTCCGCCTGCGCGAGGGCGTCCGCTTCCACGACGGCCGCCGCTTCACCGCCGCCGACGCGATCTACTCGATCGAGCACATCCTCGACCCCGACACCGCCTCACCCCAGGGCGAGGTGCTCGCCGCGATGATCGGCCCCGGCGGCATGACCGCCGTCGACCCGCTCACCCTGCGCTTCGACCTGCTCACGCCGAACGCCGAGTTCCCCTCGCTGCTCACCGCGTACCAGTGCTACATCGTGCCCGAGGGCAGCGCCGACCCCAGCCAAGGCGGCGGCATCGGCCGCACCGGCGTCGGCACCGGGCCGTTCCGCCTGTCGAGCTTCGAGCCCGCGGGCACCGGCAGCGTCGAGGCCTTCGAGGACCACTTCGCCGGCCGCCCGGTGCTCGACGGCATCGACTTCTTCTCGATCCAGGACACCACCGCCCGCGTCAACGCCCTCCTCGCCGGCCAGATCGACCTGATCAGCCAGACCAACCTCGACTTCGCCACCGCCCAGGTCGTCAGCGCCTCGTCCGGCGCCACCGTCGCCCGCGCCCCCGACGCCCAGTGGTACACGATCCCGATGCTGGCCACGAGCGCCGAGTTCAAGGACCCGCTCGTCCGCCAGGCGATGAAGCTCGCCTACGACCCGCAGGCCATCGTCGCCACCGCCCTGCAGGGCACCGGCTCTCCCGGCTGGGACAACCCCGTGCCCCCTTCGCAAGCCGTCTGGCTCA
>NZ_JXQZ01000048.1 GCF_000878135.1 Frigoribacterium sp. MEB024 | reverse complement strand
GCGACGCCCCCCGCGACCAGCCTCCCCGCCGAGGTGCCCGTCGCCGCGCAGCCGCCCGCCGTGGCTGCCGCCGTCCGCCCCGCGACCGGTGATCCCGGCCCCGCCCCCGCCGAGACCTCGGCGGCCGTGGCTCCCGCCGGCCGCTCGGGGCGTCGGCTGGTGGCCGGTGGCCGGTTCGAGGGGCCGCTGCACGAGCGGTCCTTCGACGACGCCGACCCCGTGCTCGAGGCCCGGCCACGACCCGAGCGGCAGCGCAGCGGTTCGCATGCGGCACCGGCGGTGCGTGACCGGGTCGCGACCGGCCCGGGGCCGGACGCCGCGCCTCCTGAGCCGGTCCTCCGACGCTCGCGCGACCGGTCCACCGTCCGACGACCCGGCCCGGCCGTCATGGGCGTGCTCAACGTCACGCCCGACTCGTTCAGCGACGGCGGTCGTCATCTCGACCTCGACGCCGCCCTGGCCCACGCCCGCACCCTCGTCTCGCGGGGGGCCGACATCGTCGACGTCGGCGGGGAGTCGACCCGGCCCGGTGCCGCCCGCGTCGAGCCGGCCGACGAGCTCCGTCGGGTGCTGCCGGTCGTGCGCCAGCTCGCGTCCGAGGGGGTGCGCGTCAGCATCGACACGATGAACGCGTCGACCGCCGCCGCCGCGCTCGAGGCCGGCGCCGAGATCGTCAACGACGTGTCGGGCGGCCTCGCCGACGTCGACATGGCCCGGGTCGTCGCCGAGAGCGGCCGCACCTTCGTGGTCATGCACTGGCGCGGTCGACTCGACGGCTCGGGGCACGCACCTTCCGCGGCGTCGCGCGACTACGACGGCGACGTCGTCGGCACCGTCGCCGACGAGCTCGCCGCACGGGTGGACGACCTCGTGACCCGGGGCGTCGACCCGTCGACGATCGTCCTCGATCCCGGCTTGGGGTTCTCGAAGGACGCCACCCAGAACTGGCAGCTGCTGGCCCACCTCGACGTGCTCGGCCGGCTCGGCCTGCCCGTGCTCGTCGCCGCGTCGCGCAAGCGGTTCCTGGCCGACCTCCTGCCCGAGGGCGCGCCGCCCGTCGACCGCGACCCCGCGACCGCCGTGATCAGCGTGCTGGCGGCGCAGGCCGACGTCTGGGGCGTGCGCGTGCACGACGTCGCCGGCACCCGGGCCGCCCTCGACGTGCTGCAGGCGTGGACCGAGGCCGCCGCGGCTCCCCGACGACCGGCGAGGCACGCGTGAGCGGCGGCGCGACCGGACCCGACGGCCTGCCCGGGCAGGAGCCCGGTCTGGGCGGCGAGCCCGGTCCGGTCGGCGAGCCCGTGCCGGCCCTCCGTGCCCGTGGCCTCGACGTGCTGCGTCTCAGCGGCGTGCGGGCCACCGGCCACCACGGCGTCTTCGACCACGAGCGCCGCGACGGTCAGGAGTTCGTCGTCGACGTCGTCGTGCACCTCGACACCACGACCGCGGCGTCCGGCGACGACCTCGGCGAGACCGTGCACTACGGAGTCCTGGCCGAAGAGATCGTGGCCGCCGTCGAGCGCGACCCGGTCGACCTGATCGAGACCCTCGCCGAGCGATTGGCCGCCGTCGTGCTGAGTCACCCCTCGGCCGTCGCCACCGAGGTCACCGTGCACAAGCCGGGGGCCCCCATCACCGTGCCGTTCGGCGACGTGTCGATCACCATCAGCCGGGAGCGAGCGTGAGCGTGCCGAGCGTGAGCGTGCCGCGCGTCCGCCGTGCGGTGATCGCCCTCGGCTCGAACCTCGGCGACCGCGACACCCTGCTGCGCGACGCCGTCCGGGCCGTCGACGCGACGCCCGGCATCACGGTGGTCGCCGCGTCCGCCCCCGTGTCGTCGACCGCCGTCACGCTCGACGGCCTCGATCCGAGCAAGCCGACCTACCTCAACGCCGTGCTGCTCGCCGACGTCACGCTCGACGACGACGCCCTGCTCGACGCGCTGCAGGCGATCGAGGCCACGCACGGGCGCACCCGCGACGTGCGGTGGGGCGACCGGACCCTCGACCTCGACGTCGTCGCCCTCGACGACGAGCGCATCGACACCGAGCGCCTCCAGGTGCCGCACCCCCGCGCCGCCGAGCGCGCGTTCGTGCTCGAGCCCTGGCTCCAACTGGACCCGGAGGCGCGGCTCGCCGGAGCAGGGCGGGTCGCCGACCTCGCGTCCCGCCTCACCGAGCGCACCCGTCCCGTGCCAGGGGCGACCTCGCTGTTCGACCCCGAGCCCGACCCCCCGCTGACCGACGCACCGTCCGACCACGGGTCCGCCCACGACCCGACCACCGACCCCAGCCCAGGAGCCCCGTGAAGCACACCCGCCCCTCCACCCTGGTCGGCCTGATCATCGTGGCCGTGGCCGCCGGCTTCGTCCTCGACTCGGTGCTGGTCGCCATGCGTCAGCCGTCCATCGTGCTGCCCGTCGCCCTCGGCCTCGTGCTGCTCGGCATCGGCGGGGTCGTCGTCTCGATGGCCGTGCCCGTGCACCGCGTCGCGACCGGGTCGAGCAAGGAGCGCGTCGACCCCTACTACGCGACGCGCGTGCTGCTGCTGGCCAAGGCGAGCAGCCTGTCCGGCGCCCTGTTCGGCGGCTTCGCCGGGGGAGTCCTGCTGTTCGTCCTCTCGCGTGGCGTAGGGGTCGCTGTAGGCTCGCTCGTGCCCGCGATCGTCGCCGTCGTCGGCGGTGTGGGGCTGCTCGTGGCCGGCATCGTCGCCGAACGCATGTGCACCGTCCCGCCCGCCGACGACGAGAACGGCCAGGGCCCGGGGACGCAAGCGGTCTGACCGCCCGCGGCCCCGCCGCCGTCGCACCACACCGCTGCCGCACGACACCGCCGCCGACCGGAAGAGACGCCGACATGGACCGACTCGACATCCCCGACGCGCAGTGGACCCGCGTCTCGCCCCGGTACGTCTGGCCCGAGCTGATCGGCTACGTCGTCACCGGGCTGATCGTGGCCGCCGCCACCGTCCCGCTCTGGTTCATCGGCGAGTGGTGGACCTACGCGATCACCGCCGCCGTCGTGCTCGTGACGATCGTCGTCGCCGCCCTGACCCCGCGTCGGGTCCGGGCGATCGGCTACCAGCTGCGCGAGGACGACCTGCTGCTGCGCAAGGGCATCCTGTACCTGCGGGTCGTCGCCGTGCCCTACGGCCGCATGCAGCTCATCGACATCAACCGGGGCCCGGTCGTCCGGGCGCTCGGTCTCAGCGACCTGAAGTTCGTCACCGCGGCCGCGGCCTCGGCCGTGACGATCCCGGGCGTCCCCGCCGACGAGGCCGAGCGGCTGCGCGACCGCCTCGTCGAGCTGGCTGAATCGCGGCGGGCCGGCCTGTGAGCGACCCCCGCACCGGTGCGGACGGGGGCGGGGGCCGACCCGCGCCTCCGGACGTCGCCGCCCTCACCGACGGCGAGTGGCACCGCCTGCACCCGGCCACCCCGCTGCTCAAGGGCGGCATCGCGCTGGCCGCGGTGCTCGTCATCCTGTTCAACAACGCGCGCGAGTACGTCGTCGAGCTGTTCGTGCCCGGCGGTCGGCGGGGCGACGAGGGCGACCCGTTCGGGTACGTCGTCGACCAGGGCTGGCTGGGCCTGCTGCTGCTCGCCGTGGTCGTGGTCATCGCCCTGTTCGTCGGCGGGTTCTGGCTGTCGTGGCGCATGCACACCTTCCGGGTCGGCGAGGACGTGGTCGAGGTGCGCAGCGGCATCGTGTTCCGCACGAACCGTCGGGCGCGGCTCGACCGCATCCAGGGCATCAACATCCAGCGTCCGCTGCTGGCCCGCGTCTTCGGCGCCGCCAAGCTCGAGGTCAACCAGGCCGGCCAGGACGCCAACGTCAACCTCGCCTACCTGCGGTCGGCGTCGGCGGACGACCTGCGCCGCGAGATCCTCCGGCGCGCGGGCGGGGCGCAGCAGCCGCACGCGCCGGCCCCGAGTGCGGCCGGTTCGCCGGTCGAGGCGCCAGCCGTCGGCACGGGCGACGTGACCGACGCCGCCGCCGTCGCGGGGACCGCGGGTCCGGGTCACCCCGACGCCCACGCTCCGCACCGCCAGGGCTTCGGCGGCCTCGTCGAGCAGCGCGCGAACGAGTTCCTCGCGCCCGAGCTCGACCCCGACGAGGCGCCGCCGCAGTCCGTCGTGGCCCTCTCGCCCGGCCGCCTGATCGGGTCGACCGTCCTGAGCGGTTACACCCTCTTCCTGCTGGCCGCCGTCGTGGCGATCGTGATCAGCGTGGTGACGACGGGCGAGTGGTTCCTGCTCTTCGTGCTGTTGCCGGCCGTGCTCGGGTCGGGCGGGTTCTACGTCAACCGCATCACGAAGTCGCTGCGCTACACGATCGCGGGCACGCGCGACGGGGTCCGCATCGGCTACGGCCTGTTCTCGACCTCGAACGAGACGCTGCCGCCCGGCCGCATCCATTCGGTCAAGGTCAGCCAACCGCTGCTCTGGCGCCCGTTCGGCTGGTGGGACGTCAAGATCAACCGCGCCTCGCGCTCGAGCACCAAGGGCGCCGCCGGACAAGAGAACACGACGATCCTGCCGGTCGGCGACGAGGACGACGTCCGCCGCGTCCTCGAACTCGTCCTGCCCGAACTGGTCGGCGTGGCCGCCGTGGGCGTCGCCGCCGAGGAGGCGCGGGCCGGGTCGAGCGCGTCGGCCGACGTCCCCGAGGCGGTCGCCCCCGCGGCGGGCATGGCCACGGACGCCTTCTCGAACGGCGAGGCCGCGCCTCCTGTCCTCGGTGGCGAGGTGCTCGGGGACGCTACGTCCGTGGCCGGCGAGGCCGCGCCTCCTGCCGTCCGCGACGCCGTCGAGGCGACGACCGAGCACACCCTCTCGCTCGTCGAGGGCGGCCTGAGGTCGAGCGGCACCGACGGCGGGTTCACCGTGTCGCCGCGGCGGGCCGCCGTGCTGCGCTGGTTCTCGTGGCGCCGCAACGGATTCCGCACGGCGCCGGGCGCGCTGCTGCTGCGCAAGGGCGCGATCTGGCGTCAGCTCGTCATCGTGCCGCTGCCCCGGGTGCAGAGCGTCGGACTGGTGCAGGGTCCGTTGCGCCGCCGGCTGCGGCTCGCGACCGTGCACCTGCACACCGTCCAGGGGCCGATCGTGGCCGAGATCGGCGCGCTCGACCAGGACGACGCCCTCGGCTTCTTCACGACCGGCGGCCGCGAGGCGGTCGCCGCCGCCCACGCCGACCGCACCCACCGCTGGAGCGAGGAGACCCCGTGACCGACCCCCGCGACCCCCGCGACTCGCGCGACGCCACCCGCCGGCCCGCGGGCGGCTCCGACCGCCGCAGC
>NZ_JXQZ01000047.1 GCF_000878135.1 Frigoribacterium sp. MEB024 | reverse complement strand
TACGGCCACGGGGGCGACCGCACGCCGCGCCTCCTCGGCCGCCGCCACCCGCGCCCGCGACAACGCTCGCTCGCTCGCGGCGACGCGCGCCGCGTCCCGGGCCGCCGCCCGCCAGGCCGAGCTCGATCGGGAGTCGGCCCGACAGGCCGCGCGCCTCGACTTCCTGGCCTCGCGACGCGCCCCGGTGACGCCTACCCCGGCGGTCGACGCCGCGGTGGACGCCGCGGTCGAGCGCGAGTCCGCCCCGCTCTCGCACACCGCCTGACGCACACACCCGCACGAGCACTCCACCCGCACCCGCACCCGCACCCGCACCCTCCCCTAGGCTCGCCGCATGCGCGTACCCCTCGGATTCGTCGGCCTGGTCGCCGTGGCCCTCACCGTGACGGGTTGCACGAACGTCGACGCCGGGGTCGGTGGACGACCCGAGCGCGCCTCCTCGTCCGCGGTGGTGGCGTCGGGGGCCGCGACGGCCGACGGCGTCGTGCTGCCGCCCGAGGGCGCCCGCTTCGACTACCAACTGGGAGGCGCGTCGCCGGTCCCCGACGGAGCCACCGTCGTCGCCCGCGACAGCACCGACGACCCCGCCGAGGGCGCCTACGGCATCTGCTACGTCAACGGGTTCCAGACGCAGCCCGGAGTCGAGTGGCCGGACGAGCTGCTCGTGCGGACGGCCGACGGCGAACCGCTGGTCGACCCGGGCTGGCCGGACGAGCACCTGTTCGACCTGTCCACCGAGGCGAACCGGCAGGCCGTGGCCGAGCGCCAGGCCTCGACGATCGACGGGTGCGCCGCCTCGGGCTACCAGGCGGTCGAGTTCGACAACCTCGACTCGTGGACGCGGTCGGACGACGCCTTCGGCGAGGACGACGCGGTCGCCTTCGCGACGCTGCTCGTCGCGCGGGCCCACGCGGCCGGGCTGGCGACGGCGCAGAAGAACACCGCCGACCTCGGCGCCCGGGGCCGCGACGAGGTCGGCTACGACTTCGCCGTCACCGAGGAGTGCGACCGCTACGACGAGTGCGACGCCTTCACGGACGTCTACGGCGGGCTCGTGTTCGACGTCGAGTACACCGACGACCTCCGCGGCTCGATCGCCGAGGTCTGCGCCCGCGTCGGCGAGCTCGACCCGGCCCCCTCGACCATCGTGCGCGACCACGACCTGGTGCCGGCCGACGACCCGGCCCACGCCTACACGGCCTGCTGACCCGCGCCTCCTGAGCCCCCGGCGGGCCGGGCCGCCCTAGGCCTCGCGGGTGATCTCGACGGTGACGAAGAGCTCGCTGTTCGACGACCCCGCGTAGACACCGCGCAGCGGCGGCACGTCGCGGTAGTCGCGGCCCTGGCCGACGACCACGTGGCGTTCGCCGATGTCGATCAGGTTGGTGGGGTCGTAGCCGTGCCAGGTGCCGCAGAAGAACTCGACCCAGGCGTGGGACTCGCCCGTGACGGTCTCGCGCAGCTCGGCCGAGGGCTTCGGGTGCAGGTAGCCGCTGACGTAGCGCGCCGGGATGCCCGCCGCCCGCAGCGCACCGACCGTGACGTGGGCGATGTCCTGGCAGACGCCGGCCCGGGCGGCCCACGACTCGGCGGCCGTGGTCTTCACGTTGGTGACGCCCGGCAGGTACCGAACCGCGCCTCCGACCGTCTCGCAGATCGCCATCGCGGCGGCGCACGGGTCGGCGTGCGACGCCCGTGCCTCGGTGCCGACCTCGGCCAGGTCCACCGGAGGCGCGGTGAGGGGCGTCTGCTCGAGGTGCTCGACGAACGACGTGCTGGCCCCCGCGACCGCCGCCAGGTCGTCCCACGAGATCGTCTCGGACGGATGCGCCTGAGGCCGCACCTCGACGAGCGAGGTCGCGGTCAGCGACAGCTGCCGGTGCGGCAGCAGCACCTCGAACGACGACACCCGCGTGCCCCAGTAGTCGACGTACTCGTGCGACGCGGCGACGGGTTCGATGCGCAGGTGCGACGAGAGCACGAACTGGCCCTCGGTGTGCGCGGGCAGCATGCGCGCCTCGTTGTAGCTCGCGACCGCCTCGCCCTGGTACGAGAAGCCCGTCAGGTGCCGGATGCGCAGCCGGCTCACGATCGCTCCCCCACCCAGGTCGGTGCCGCGCTCGTCGGGAAGTACCGTTGCCGGATCGCCTCGGACGCGGCGCTCGTCGCGGCCTGCACGGTGTCCATCTGGCCGGGCAGGTCGTCGAGGATCTCACCGATCGGCCGGTACTCGAGCTCGCTGCGCATCTGACCGAGGATGCGCACCCCGCTGTCGGACGCCGCCACCCGGTGGTTCGTCGGCTCGACGTCGCGCAGGCAGGCCTCGGCCCGACTGATGGCGAACAGCACGCTGCGCGGGAACAACCGGTCGAGCAGCAGGAACTCCGCGGCGTTCCGGGCACTCGGCACGCCCCGGTAGGTGCGCAGGTAGGCCTCGTACGCACCGCACGACCGCAGGATCGTCGTCCACGACGGGCCGGACGCCTCCGTCAGCGTGCGGGTCGCGAGCAGGCGCGCGGTCATGTCGGCCCGCTCGATCGACCGGCCGAGGGTGAAGAACTGCCACACCTCGTCGCGGCTCGTCGCGCTCTCGATGATCCCGACGGCCAGCGCGCTGCGTTCGCGCACCCAGGCGAAGAACTCGTGCACCTTGTCGTCGGCGACCTTGCGCGGCATGCGGGCGCGCGTCGTGTTGAGGCACTCCCACAGCTCGGTCGAGACGATCTCGCGGGCCCGTCGGGCGTTCTCGCGGGCGGCGCCGAGCGAATAGGCGATGGAGGCCGGGTTGTGCCGGTCGACCGCCAGCATCGACAGCACGTCGCCCCGGGCCAGGTCGCCCTCGGGGGCGTCGCTGCCCATCACGGCGAGGAGGCTGCGGCAGGCGACGTCCTCCTCGATCCAGGGGTCCTCGAGCAGCAGCTGCAGGTGCACGTCGAGGATGCGCGCCGTGCCGTCCGACCGCTCGATGTAGCGGCCGATCCAGAACAGGCTCTCGGCGATGCGGCTCAGCATGATGGTCCTTCGGTCGGGGTGGCTCCGTGGTCGGGAACGCGGGACGCAGGAGGCGCGGGTCGGCTTCGTGACCCGGCCCGCACCTCCTTCGCCTGTTGCTGTTGCGCCTGCTGGTCGTTGCGAGGGTCGTCCTGGGGCGCGTGGTCGGGGCTGTGGTCGGCCGCGGCGGCCGCGGCCTCGGCGAGCTGCTCGGGCGTGACGATCGGGATCGACTGCGTCGGGGTCGTCTGCTCGGCGATGAGAGCGCTCACGTCGTGACCGGCCCAGGCGTTGACGTCGCCGCCGACGATCCAGGTGTCCTTCGAGCCGCCGCCCTGGCTGCTGTTGACGACCAGCTGCCCCTCGGGCAGGGCGACCCGGGTGAGGCCGCCGGGCAGCACCCACACGTCGTCGCCGTCGTGCACGGCGAACGGTCGGAGGTCGGCATGGCGGGGGCGGAGGCCGTCGTCGACCAGGGTCGGGATCGTGCTGAGCTGCACGACGGGCTGCGCGATCCAGCCGCGAGGGTCGCGTTGCAGCTGCGTGCGCAACTCGTCGAGCTCGCGTCGGCTCGCGGCCGGACCGACGACGAGGCCCTTGCCGCCCGAGCCGTCGACCGGCTTGACGACGAGCTCGTCGAGGCGGTCGAGGACCTCGTCCAGGGCGCCGGGGTCCTCGAGCCGCCAGGTGTGCACGTTCGGAAGCAGCGCCTCCTCGCCCAGGTAGTAGCGGATCAGCTCGGGCAGGTAGGTGTAGACGAGCTTGTCGTCGGCGACGCCGTTGCCCACCGCGTTCGCGATCGTGACCGTGCCGAGACGGGCGGCCATCAGCAGGCCGGGCGACCCGAGCACCGAGTCGGCGCGGAACTGCAGCGGGTCGAGGAACTCGTCGTCGACGCGGCGGTAGATCACGTCGACGCGTTCGGGTCCGCCGGTGGTCCGCATGAAGACTCGGCCGCCGGAGCAGTAGAGGTCGCGGCCCTCGACCAGCTCGACACCCATGAGGCGCGCCAGCAGGGTGTGCTCGTAGTAGGCGGAGTTGAACACCCCGGGGGTCAGCACGACGACGGTCGGCTCGTCGACTCCCGACGGGGCGCTCTTCTTCAGGGCGGCGAGCAGCCGGTTGGGGTAGTCGCCCACCGGACGCACGCGCATCGAGACGAACAGCTCGGGCAGCGTCTGCGCCATGACGCGACGGTTCGAGATGACGTAGCTGACGCCGCTCGGCACCCGCACGTTGTCCTCGAGCACGCGCCAGGCACCCGCCTCGTCGCGGATCAGGTCGATGCCGCTCACCTGGATGCGCACGCCGTTCGCCGGGTCGATGCCGCTCGCCTGCCGGTGGAAGTGGCTCGAACTCGTGATCAGGCTCGCCGGGATCACCCCGTCGGCGATGGCGGTCTGCGGGCCGTAGACGTCGGCGAGGAACGCCTCGAGGGCCTTCACCCGCTGCTTGATGCCGCGCTCGACGGTCGTCCACTCGGCGTGCTCGACGACGCGCGGCACGGCGTCGAGGGGGAACGGCCGCTCTTCACCGGCGAAGTCGAAGGTGACGCCCTGCGCCAGGTACGAGTCGGCGAGCGCCGCGGTGCGGCCCCGCAGGTCGTCCTGCGTCATGCCCTCGAGCGTCGCGTGGATCTCGTGGTAGGCCCGACGGGGCGTGCCGTCCGGCTCGAACATCTCGTCCCATGCGGCGGCCGACGGACGGGCGCCGGCTGGTCGGGTGCCGACCGACCGGGCCGCGGCACCCGTGGTGGTCGCGTATCCCTCGAAGAGCTCACCCATGGCTCGACGCTAGCCAGGGGGTGTTGCCGGGGTGTTTCGGCCGTGCGGCGGGGGTGTGTCGGGGGCTCGGAGGTGGCTATGCGACACGTGTCGCCCGGGTGTCGGGCCGGGCATGGGCCGGGCGTCGGCCGGGCGTCGGCCGGGCGTCGGCCGGCCGAGGGGCAGGACAAAAGCGAACAACGGGCGCTTCCCACCAATCCGATTTGTAACAGAGAACTCCCAGGAGGAATAGCGTCACCCCCGAACGACAAGAACGTCCCACTGGGAGGACCCCCACATGCGCTTCAAGTACCTCGTCATCGCCCTCATCGCGTTCCTCGCGTACACCTACGGAGCCAAGGCCGGAAAGGGTCGCTACAAGGAGATCAGCAACTTCTTCGACTCGTTCTGGAACGACCCCAAGGTGAAGAAGGCGCGTGTCCAGGCCAAGAAGGACGTCACCAAGGCCCGCAAGGCCGCGGTGAAGAAGGCCCGCAAGGCCGCGCACTAGTCCTTCCAGCCGCAGGGGCCCGAGAGGACGACCTTCTCACGGGCCTCTTCGCATGCGGCCGTCACACGGACCCCGCTGGCACGCACCCGATCCCGACCGTCTCAGCAGCATCAGCGCAACCCGCGCACCAAACGAAAAGGAACACATCATGGGCTTCCTCGCCTTCATCCTCCTCGGCCTCATCGCCGGTGCCATCGCCAAGCTCATCCTCCCCGGCCGTCAGGGCGGCGGCTGGATCGCCACCCTGATCCTCGGTGTCATCGGCGCCCTCATCGGTGGCTGGATCGGCGGAGCCGTCTTCAACGTCGGCTACGACGGCTTCTTCAGCATCCAGAGCTGGATCATCGCCATCCTCGGTGCGCTCGTCGTCCTCGTCATCTGGGGCTTCATCACCGGCCGCAAGGGCAGCCGCGCGTAAGCAGCTCCCCCCGCACCACGACAGAGCGGGCCGTCCCTCCGGGGGCGGCCCGCTCCGTCGTCTCCAGGGGGCGCCTTGCCGTTCCCGGCGTGCCCGCACTCCAGCCGTGCCTCCGCGCCCCGTGTGCCGAACCCGCCGTGCCACACCCCACCCGTGCCTTCGCGCCCCGCGTGCCGCACCCGACCCGCACCTCCGCGCCCCGCACCCCGCACCCCCGCACTCCGCGTGCCGAACCCGACCCGCACCTCCTCACCGCGCGTGCCGAACCCGACAACCGCCGCGCGCCACGCCGCTCATCTCCGCCCCATGGCCCCGAACACCAGCCGACCGTCGCGAATTGCACACGGCGGCCAGGCAGCAGGGGCGCCAGGGGCAGCGGGTGCGGGTGCGAGACTCGTGGCATGTGGACGCAGAACCGGCCCGACCCCGACGCCGAGGTGCCGGAGGCGGTGGTCACGGCCGCGCGCGGCGACGCCATCACGGCGGTCTGGCGGAACGAGGCCGGAGGCACCACGTACCGCCTCGGCGACGGGCCGACCCGGCGTTTCGCGAAGTGGGCCCCGCACGGCAGCGGCCTCGACCTGCACGCCGAGGAGATGCGGTTGCGCTGGGTCGTCGACTTCACCCCCGCCCCCCGCGTGCTCGAGATCGGTGGCGACGACGCGGGCGAGTACCTGGTGACGGCGGGCGTGCCGGGGCGCAGCGCCGTCGACCTGCTCTGGGCCGCCGACCCGGCGACCGCCGTGCGCGAGGCGGGACGAGGGCTGAGGCGACTGCACGACGTGCTGCCGGTCGACGAGTGCCCGTTCGGTTGGTCGGTCGACGATCGGATCGCGACCAGCGAGAAGGCTCGCACCGCGCCTCCTGGACTCGGCGACCCGCCGGCGATCGACCGCCTCGTCGTCTGCCACGGCGACCCCTGCGTGCCCAACACGTTGATCGGCGACGACGGACTCTGGTCGGGGCACGTCGACTTCGACGCCCTCGGCGTCGCCGACCGCTGGGCCGACATCGCCGTCGCGACGATGAGCCTCGGCTGGAACTACGGCCCCGGCTTCGAGCAGACCTTCCTCGACTCGTACGGCGTCGCCGACGACCCCGTCCGCACGGCGTACTACCGGGCGCTCTGGGCCGCGACGTGAACGGGGCGAGCAGGTAAAATGGGACGATCCGAGCCAGCCGCCATCGTCCGGGAGCGAACATGACACCGCCGTCCGACCCTGCACAGCTGACCCTCTTCCGACAGCGGTCGGTCCACGAGGCCGAGCACAGCGGCGAGATGGAGGGCCTGCACGTCGACTCCGACACGTCGTCGGATGCCGACGACTACGTGGCGGGGCGGATCGACTCCGACGAGCTCGTCGCCCGGGCGCGGGCTCGCTACGGACTTGCCTGACGGCGTCGACCCGTACGTCGATCCGGCCACGGGAATCCTTCGGAATCTCGTCGGCGCGACCGATCGGCGGTCGTTGGACGAAGCCGAGGGTGCCCTCGCGTTCGCCCGGCTCGTCCAGCTCTCGGACCACGAGGCTCCGAGCACGCGCGACCTGGCCGAGCTCTGTGGCATCCACCGTCACCTGTTCCAGGACGTGCACGACTGGGCCGGCACGCCGCGCATCGTCGACATCCGCAAGAACACCCCTGGTGCCGAGCATTTCCTGCCCTGGTCGATGATCGAGCGAGCATCGGCTCTCGCGTTCGACGAGCTGCGGGCCGACGACCACCTCCGCGGCATGGACAGGACGCGGTTCGTCGAGAGGCTCGCCCACCATTTCGACGCGATCAACTACATCCATCCGTTCCGCGAAGGCAACGGCCGGGCGCAGCGGGTCTTGTGGGGCCGGATCGCCGAGGACGCGGGCCGGCGCCTCGACTGGCGCTCGATCGACTCCACCACCAACGTGGCAGCCTGTCGTGCGGCGTCGGAACGCCAGGACTTCGAGCCGTTGCTCGCGCTCTTCGACGACGTGGTCGTCGACGCGACGTGACCCGGGCCGAGTCGCACCCGGGCCCACGACGCCACGATGTGGGCACCGCGCCACGATTAAACATGGCGGTGTGACCAGAACGTGGCGTCATACATCGCCCGGGTCGTCCAAGATGGTGCGGTGACCGACATCGAGACCACACGACGACACGACGGCAGCCGTGACGACATCAGCGGCGCCGTCGACGGCAGCCTCCGTCAGGACGTCAGCTACCTCGGCAGCCTGCTCGGCCGGGTGCTGCGCGAATCCGGCGGCGACGAGCTCTTCCAGGCCGTCGAGGACGTCCGGGCCGCCGTCATCGCCGCCTACGAGGGAGCCGACGGCGCGAGCCTCGACGATGCCCAGCGCCTCGTCGACGCCCTCGACCAAGGGCTCGCCGAGCAGGTCGCCCGCGCCTTCACCTGCTACTTCCACCTCAGCAACCTCGCGGAGGAGCACCACCGCGTCCGTGTGCTGCGCCGCCGCGGCAGCGAGGCGAGCGCCGCGGGCGACTCGGTCTCGGCCACCCTGCGACAGCTGACCGACGAGGTCGGCGCCGACGAGGCCTCGAAGCGGCTCGACGCCCTGCGCTTCCACCCCGTGCTCACCGCACACCCGACCGAGGCCCGCCGCCGTGCGGTCGCGTCGAGCATCCGTCGCATCAGCGACCTGATGATCGACCGCGACCGGCTCGAGAACGACGTCGCCGTGGCCGAGGCCGAACGCCGCCTGCTCGAAGAGGTCGACACGCTCTGGCGCACCTCGCCGATCCGCACCACGCGCCCGACCCCGCTCGACGAGGTCCGCACGGCCATGAGCATCTTCGACCAGACGCTCTTCGAGATCGTGCCGCAGGTCTACCGCCTGCTCGACGACCGGCTGCTCGGCGACGCCGCCGGCCGCGAGCCCGCCGTCGCCCCCGCCTTCATGCGCCTCGGCACCTGGATCGGCGGCGACCGCGACGGCAACCCGCACGTCACGGCCGAGGTCACCCGGGCCGCCGCCGACATCGCCGCCGAACACGTCCTGCTCGGCCTGCACCGCGCGACCTCCCGCATCGGCGGCACCCTGACGCTCGACGAGGCCGAGACCCCGGCCTCCGACGAGCTGGTGGCCCTCGCGGAGGCGCAGCGCGGGATGGACGCGGACGTCGCGTCCCGCATCGGCGTGCGCTCACCCCACGAGCTGCACCGCCGCGTGCTGATGTTCGTCGCGGCCCGCATCGACGCCACCCGCCGCGAGGGAGCGCCGCTCGCCTACGGCCACCCCGACGAACTGCTCGCCGACCTGCGGGTCGTGCAGCAGTCGCTGCGCGCGGCCGGCGCGCACCGCAGCGCCAACGGCGACCTGCAGGGCCTCGTCTGGCAGGTCGAGACGTTCGGCTTCCACCTCGCCGAGCTCGAGGTGCGCCAGCACTCGCAGGTGCACCGCACGGCCCTCGCGGAGCTCCGGGCGGCCGACCCGGTCGCGGGCGGGGAGCAGTCCACCGGCGGCGAAGCCGGGTCCGACACCGCGCCTCCTGCACGCAGCGAGATGACCGACGAGGTCCTCGCGGTGTTCCGCACGATCGCCGACCTGCAGAAGCGCTACGGCGTGCGGGCCGCGTCGCGCTACATCGTGTCGTTCACGCAGTCGTCGGCCGACCTGGCCAACGTCTACGAGCTCGCCGAGCGCGCGATGGGCGACGAGCCCGCACCCGTGCTCGACGTGATCCCGCTGTTCGAGACGTTCGCCGACCTCGAGGCCAGCACGCGCATCCTCGACGAGGCGTTGCAGACCGAAGCCGTGCAGCAGCGCCTCGCGGCGACCGGCCGCCGCCTCGAGGTGATGCTGGGCTACTCGGACTCGTCGAAGGACGTCGGCCCCGTCTCGGCCACCTTCGCGCTCTACGCCGCCCAGGCCCGCATCGCCGACTGGGCCGCCGAGAACGACATCGAGCTGACGCTGTTCCACGGACGCGGCGGCGCCCTCGGCCGCGGTGGCGGACCGGCGAACGAGGCCGTGCTGGCGCAGCCGCCGGCCTCCGTCGACGGTCGCTTCAAGATCACCGAGCAGGGCGAGGTCATCTTCGCCCAGTACGGCAACAAGACGATCGCCGCCCGACACGTCGAGCAGATGGCCGCGGCCACCCTGCTGGCGTCGAGCCCGTCGAACGAACAGGCCAACGCGACCGCCGCCACGCGGTTCGCCGAGGTCGCCTCGACGATGGACGTCGCCTCGCGCGAGGCGTTCTTCGGCCTGGTCAAGGCCGACGGCTTCGCCTCGTGGTTCGCCGCCGTCACCCCGATGGAAGAGGTCGGCCTGCTCGCGCTCGGTTCGCGCCCGGCCCGTCGCGGACTCTCGGTCGAATCCCTCGAAGACCTCCGGGCGATCCCGTGGGTCTTCGCCTGGACGCAGGCCCGCATCAACCTCGCCGGCTGGTACGGCCTCGGCTCGGCGCTCGAGGCCGTGGGCGACCTCGACCTGCTGCGTGAGGCCTACGCGACCTGGCCGCTCTTCTCGGCGATGATCAAGAACGTCGAGATGTCGCTCGCCAAGACCGACGAGCACATCGCCCGCGAGTACCTGGCCCTGGCCGACCGCGACGACCTCGCCGGACGCGTGCTCGACGAGATGGCCCGCACGCGCTCGTGGGTGCTCGCGGTCAGCGGCCACGGCGAGGTGCTCGACGGACGTCCGGTGCTGAGCCGCGCGGTGCGGCTGCGCTCGCCCTACGTCGACGCTCTCTCGCTGCTGCAGTTGCGCGCCCTGCGGGCCATCCGCGTCGCGGGCGGTGGTGACCCGGCCGACGCCGACCACCGCCTCCTGCTGCTCAGCGTCAACGGGATCGCCGCCGGGCTGCAGAACACGGGCTGAGCCGCGGCACTCCGCAGGACGCAGGAGGCGCGGGTTGGGTCGTCGACCCGGCCCGCGCCTCCTGTGTGCTCCGCCCGTCGCTCGCGCGGGCGCATCAGCCCGGCAAGGGCGTCAGCCCGGCGGGCGCGTCAGCCGAGCAGCTGCTCGCTGAGCGCCCAGAGGCGGTCCGACTGCTCGGGGTCGAGGGCGTAGTCCTTCACGCCGCGGCCTCGGGCGTCCTCGCGGAACGGCTCGGCCTCGGCGACGTCCTCGAAGTAGCGGGCGCCGACGCCCTCGACGAGCGGGTGGACGGCCACGAAGACCGACGTCGCGGCGCCCTGCTGGGTCGACTTGAAGGCCGGGTTGGGGGTGCCGTCCTCGTCGATCCAGCCACGGTCGAGCATCTCCTGCTTGGGCAGGTGGCGCTGCAGCGGGGTCAGGATGCCGCCCGGGTGCACGGCGTTCGCCAGCACGCCGTCGTCGGCCCAGCGCTGCGTGACGCCGACCGCGAAGAGGGAGTTCGCCGTCTTGGACTGGCCGTAGGCCGACCACGGGTCGTACTCGCGACGCTCGAACATCACGTCGTCGAACACGACGGGCGAGAAGTGGTGGCCGGTCGAGCTGAGCGACACGAGACGCGACGGGGTGCCCGAGGCCTGTGCTCCCTCGACGAGGGCACCTCGGAGCGCGTTCGCCAGGGCGAAGTGACCGAGGTGGTTGTTGCTGAACTGCAGCTCCCAGCCCTCGGGGGTGCGGGTCTCGGGCGTGGCCATGATGCCGGCGTTGTCGATCAGCACGTCGAGCGGGCCCTGCCACGCGTCGGCGAAGGCCTGCAGGGTGTCGCGCTTCTCGAGGTCGAGGATCGCGGCGCGGACCGTGCCGCTGCCGCCGCCGGTGCTCTCGCGGATGTCGGCGACGGCCTGCTCGCCCTGCTCGGGACGGCGGACGGCGAGGGTCACGTCGGCCCCCGCAGCGACGAGGGAGCGGGCGGTCTCGATGCCGATGCCGGACGCGGCGCCGGTCACGACGATGCGCGTGCCGGTCAGGTCGAGGCCGTCGACGACCTCGTTCGCGGTGGTGGCGGCACTGAAGGGGGTGGTGATGCGAGTCATGACGTCGACGCTACGCCCGGGAGGGGACACCTCTCTCGGCGAACCGGTGACGGCCGGGCACGTCCCGACCGGCACCGCGCCTACCGGACGTGCCGAACCCGACCGGCACCGCGCCTCCCGGGCGTGCCGAACCCGACCGGCACCGCGCCTCC
>NZ_JXQZ01000046.1 GCF_000878135.1 Frigoribacterium sp. MEB024 | reverse complement strand
CTGACGCCGCACCCGCCGCCCCCGCCGAGCCCGCCCTCACGACCAGCACGACCTCCACGAAGGACCCCGCATGAGCCCCGCAGCCCCCTCGGACGAGACCGGCGCCGACGAGGCGACCCGCGCCTCCTTCGCCGAGGCGATCGCCCCCTCCGGCGACGAGTCGGCGCGCGCCTCCCGCGACGCCTTCGACGACGGCGACGCCGACGACGGGGCGACCGGCGTCCCGGACGCTCTGCCGCTGGCCGGACGCAAGGCACTGGTCACGCTGCTGACCCATCGGTTCGTGTCCCGTGCCCGGCAGCAGGAGGCCTGGGCCGGCCTGCTCGCCCACGAACCCGAGATCCGGGCGCGGCTCGAGGAGCTGTTCCTGGTGCTGGTCGTCGACCACGACCACGAGGTCGCGTTCAAGCGGCAGGGCGGCGAGGACGACGTCCCCGTGCTGTTGCGCCGCGAGAAACCGCTGTCGCGCGACGCCTCGCTGCTGATGGTCTTCGCCCGCCGCGAGCACGCCTTCACCGACGGCCTCGACGAGGCGGTCGTGATCTCGAAGGACGCCGTGGCCGAGTTCCTCGGTCGGTACCACGACGACTCGGGCTCCGACGAGGTGCGCGCCCGTCGCCGGGTCGACGCCGCGATCGCCGCGCTCGTCGCCCGCGACCTGCTGACGGCCGAGCCCGACGACCCCGAGCTGTTCGTCGTCTCGCCCGCGATCGTGCCGCTGATGACCGCCGACCGACTCGCGCACCTCGAGCGGGTGTACCTCGAGGCCGCCGGGGTCGAGGGGGACGAGACCGGCGAGGACGACGACGCGGTCGACACGACCGGTGACCCGAGCACCGAGGCCGACCCGGCTGACGACGTCGACGTCGTCACCGTCGCCGACCCGGAGGTCGACCCCGACAGCGTCGACGACCCTGCCGCCCCGGCGGACGACGACCCCGAGCCCGACCCCGAGCCCGACCCGACCGCCGTCCCGCTCGACCTCGACCTCGAGCCCCCGCTCGACACCGACACCGACACCGACCCGGAAGCACCCCAGGCATGAGCATCGCCGACACCTCGCCCGACCTCGGCATGTTCCACTCGGGCCAGTACCGCATCGAGCAGGTGCAGCTGCTCAACTGGGGCAGCTACGCCGGCCTGCACCGCATGCCCGTGGGGCGCGGCGGCATCGCCATCCTCGGCCCCACCGGCCGCGGCAAGTCGACCGTGCTCGACGCGATGGCCGCGGTCATCATGCCCAACCCCCAAGAGTTCAACCGGGCCGCCCGCGACGACAGCCGCCAGCGGTCCGAGCGCACGGTCTACAGCTACGCGCGCGGCAAGACCGACGAGGTGCGCGACGCCGCCTCCGACCGCACCACGACGCGGTTCCTGCGACCACTCGGCCAGGCGTTCCCGAGCGGTGCGGCGATCACCTGGTCGACCGAGCTCGGCCAGACCGTCACGGCCGTCCGCGTCGCCTGGATCGGCGAGGACACCGCGAGCCAGGACGACGTCACCCAGGCGAGCGTCTACCTGCTCGTGCAGGGCCGCTTCGACCTCAGCCGCCTGTCCGAGGTGACCCGCGAGGGCACGAGCCAGAACCCGCTGACCCGCGGCTCGCTCGCCCGCCTGCTCGACCCCACCACCGACCTCGCGACCTCGTCACAGCCCGAGCTGAGGGTGCGGCTCTGCGGCCAGCTCGGCATCGGCGGCAGCGACGAGTCGCAGCTGAAGGCCCTGACCCTGCTGCGTCGGGCACAGGCGTCGAAGGGCGTGTTCTCGATCGACGACCTGTTCAAGCAGTTCGTGCTCGTGCAGCCGCAGGCGCTGAGCCGGTGGGAGACCACCCTCGCCACCTACCGTGAGGCCTCGGCGCTCTACGACGTGTTCGAGACGACCCGCAAGAAGCTCGACGTGCTCGAGTCCGTGCCGACGCTCGCCGACCGCTACGAGCTGGCCGGCCGCGACGGAACGGCCAAGCGCCGCCTGCTCGCGGACGCCGACGGGCCCAGCCGCCTGCGCGTCTGGTTGGCCGAACGCGTCGGCAGCTGGGTCAGCGGCGAGGTCGACCGCGTCACGACCGAGAAACGCGAGCAGGGCGAACGCCGGAGGCGCGCCCAGGCGGACGAGCAGCTCGCGTTCCGGTCCCGTGAACAGGCTCTGGCGCGGATCAGCGAGCTCGGGGGCGACCCCACGCAGTCGCTCCGCGAGCACGTGGCCGCCGCCGAGGCCGAGCTCGCGGCCGTCGAGCGCACCCGTGGCCGGCTCGCCGCCGCCCTGGAGTCCACCGGCGAGTCCCTCCCCCGGAACGACGAGCAGCTCGCCGCCCTCGGACAGCGCGCCGACCGCCTCGCGGCCGACGACGCCGCGGCCCGGGCCGCGACCGCCGACACCCGCAGCGACCTCGCCGCCCGCATCGGCGAGACGAAGCGCGCCCTCGCCGCCCTCGAGAAGCAGAAGCGGTCGTTCGAGCAGCGCCGCAGCAACGTGCCCGACGACGCGATCGAGCGACGTCGCCGCATCGCCGAGGGGGCGGGCGTGCCGGTGTCGAGCCTGCCCTACGCCGGCGAGCTGTTCGAGGTCGCGCCCGAGCACACCGGGTGGGCCGTCGCGATCGAGCGGGTGCTCGGCGATCTCGCCACGCACCTCCTCGTCGACCGCTCGCACTTCGACGCCGTGCGCCGCTGGGTGAACGAGAACGACGTGCGCGGACGCGTCACGCTCGTGCCGGCGACCGCCGGGGCCGAGCCGACGCTCACCCCCGTCGACCACACCGTGCCCGCGATGGTGCGGCTCGACCCGGCCAGTCCGTTCCGCGGCTGGCTGCACGACGAGCTCGTCGGCGACCGGAGTGTGCTCTGCGTCGAGGGTCCCGACGACCTCGACGACCCGCGTCCGACCGGCACCCGCGGCGCCGTCACGCGACGGGGCCTCCGCACCGGGTCGCGCGACCGTGTGATCAAGGACGACCGGACGACCCGCTCGTGGATCGGCCTCGACAACGCCGCGCGCATCGCCGAGCTCGGCGACGAGATCGTCGACCTCGAGGCCGTGCTGGCCCGGGTCCGCGGCGAGTACGACGCGATCGAGGCCGAGGCGGCCGACCGCCGCCGGGTCGCCGACGCCGTCGCCCGGTCGAAGGAGTTCACCTGGGACGAGCTCGACACCGCGCCCGCCCAGACGCGACTCGACGACCTGCGCGCCCAGCTCGACCGCATCGCGGTCGAGCGTCCCGAGCTCGCGACGTTGCAGGCCGAGGCGACGCAGCACGACGACGACCGCTCCGTCGCGACGCGCCGCCTGGCCGAGATCGACCAGGTGCTGGCGCAGCTCGACGAGAAGCACGCGACGCTCGTCGACATCGAGGACGAGTTCGCGGACGCCGCCGACGCCGAGCCCCTGACCGACGACGAGCGGGCCCTGCTCGCCCCGCTGCCGTTCGCGGCACCGCGCGAGGCGACCGACGTCGCCCGGCTCCACCGGGACGCCGCGTCGCAGCTGCGGGCCCAGGTCGACGCGCACGACCGCGACCGGGCGAACGCCGAGTCGACGCTCGTCGTCGTCTTCGAGCGCTACCTCGAGCTCGACCGCACCGCGGGCATCGACGCCACGATCGAGAGCCTGCCGTCGGTCCGCGCGATCCACCGGCAGCTCGTCGAGGACGACCTGCCGCACGCGAAGCAGCGCTGGCTCGAGAAGGCCGGCAGCGACGTGGGCGACAGCCTCCGGGCGCTGCTGGTCCAGATCGAGGAGGACGGCCACGTCATCCGTCGTGGCGTCCGCCCGATCTCGCAGGCGTTGCGGTCGATCGAGTTCCGCCAGGGGTCGACGCTCGACATCGAGCCGCGGCCGGTGTCGAACGGCGACCTGCTCGAGTTCAAGCGCACCCTGCGAGAGCACACCGGCGGGGCCGGGGGCGCGTCCGAGGCACGGGCATCGGACGGACGAGCCCCGGAGGCGCGGGACGCGTCCGAGGTCGAGCGCCGGTTCCTGAGGCTCCGCCGCGACCTCGCCCACCTCGAGGAGAAGTCGAAGGTCGGTGACGCCTGGCGCCGCCGGGTGCTGGACGCGCGGGAGCACTACCAGTTCCGGGCGATCGAGACCCGGGCCGACGGCACGCAGATCGTGCACGAGGGCGTCGCCGGCAAGTCGGGCGGCGAGGGACAGGAGCTCATCGCGTTCGTGCTCGGGGCCGCGCTGCGGTTCCGGCTGGGCGACGGCACCGACCGGGTGCCGACCTACGCGCCGATCGTGCTCGACGAGGGTTTCGTCAAGGCCGACGCCGAGTACACCGGCCGGGCCCTGGCGGCGCTGACCTCATTGGGCTTCCAGCTCGTGGTGGGCGCGCCGCGCGACAAGGTCAACGCCTTCGAGCAGCACGTCGAGAGCGTGGCCTACATCTCGAGCGACCCGTCGAACCCCGAGCTGTCGCGCATCTACCCGCTGACGATCCGCCAGGCGATCGAGGTCGAGCAGCACGGCCTCGACCCCGCCGCGCTCGGCTGACCCGCCGTCGACTCACCTTGGCTTGCGGGCGACGCGACCTCCCGGGCGAGTTCGGCGGACACGGGCGTCCGCGCCGGCCCGTGTCCGACGAACTCCCCCGGTTCCCGGAGCGGGGCCTCACCGGCGCGGTCCATCGAACGGCGGCCCTGACTCAGAGGTCGCGGGTGGCGGGGCCCGTGTAGTCGGCCAGGAAGCCCTTCGGCAGCGGACCCTTGATGCGTTGACCCGATCCGCGTTCCTCCCAGGCGTGGGCGAGGATGCCCACCGACCGCGAGAGCACGAACAGCCCGCGCGCCAGTTCGGGTTCGATGCCGAGTTCGCCGTAGACCACGGCCGACACCCCGTCGATGTTCATCGGCACGTTCCGGGACGCCAACACGCCTTCGACGGCGAGGGCCGCGTCGAGGTGAGACCCCTCGACCACGCCCTCGTCGCGCGCTCGCTCGACGAGAGCCAGCAGCGGGTCGCGGCGCGGGTCGCGCGGGTGGAAGCGGTGCCCGAACCCGGGCACGAACTCGCCCCTGGCCTTGTGGGCCGCGACCTCGGCGGCGGCCAGCTCGTCGAGCGGCGCACCGGTGTCGCGGTGCGAGGCGACCAGACGGTTCAGCAGCTGGACGCATTGTTGACCCGCGCCTCCGTGGGTGTCGCCCAGCACGTTGACGCCGTTGGCGACGGCCGAGTTCAGGCCGACCCCGCAGGTGATCGCCATGCGCGCGCCGGCGATCGAGGGCGCCTGCGGGCCGTGGTCGACGCTCGCGACGAGGGCGGCCTCGAGCAGCGCGGCCTGCGCGGGTTCGGGCCGTTCGCCGCGCGTCATCAACCAGACGGTCTCGACGAAGCCGAGGTTGCCGATCAGCTGCTGCACGGGATAACCGCGCAGCTCGATGACGCCGGGTTCGATCTTGGTGATGCCCGTCGACCACCAGGCGGTGGTCGAGGCGATCTGTGCCTCGAGCCGAGCGGCCTCGGCCTGCGCCGCCGCGAGGCGGGCCTCGAGGTCGGCTCTGTCGTCGGCGCTCACACCGCGCCTCCTTCCCTGAGGTCGTGGATCTCGCCGGCGTCGAACCCGAGCTCGGCGAGGATCTCGTCGGTGTGCTGCCCGAGCAGCGGTGGCGGCAGGGTCGGCGCCCCGGGCACGCCGTCGACGCGGATGCCGTGTCCCATCACCCGCAACGGGTCGTCGCCCTCCGCGCCGCCCGGGAAGGGTAGCTCGTGCACGAGTTCGCGGTCGCGCACCTGCGGGCTGTCGAGCATCTCGGCCACGGTCAGCACCGCCGCGGCGGGCACGCCGGCATCGCTGAGCAGCGCCTCCCACTCGGCGGCGCCGCGGGTGGCCAGCGCCGCCTCGATCTCGTGGGTGAGCGCGGCGCGGTGGGTCTTGCGGTCCTCACGGGCGGCGAACCGGACGTCGACGGCGAGGTCGGCACGGCCGATCAGCGTGCAGAGTGACTCGAACTGCTCCTGCTTGTTGGCCGCGATGTTGAGCGCTCCGTCACCGGTCGCGAACGTGCCCGAGGGGGCCGCCGTGCCGTTGTCGTTGCCGAGCGGCCGCGGGTCGGTGCCGGCGACGAGGTGGTTCGACACGACCCAGCCCATCGCGGTCGCCGCGGTCTCGAGCATGGACACGTCGATGACCGAGCCCACCCCGGTCCGCTCCCGACCGAGCAGCGCCGACGAGATCGCGAACGCCGCCGCCAGCCCGCCGAGCGTGTCGGCGATCGGGTAGCCGGCACGCAGCGGGGCCGTCTCGGGCGTGCCGGTGACGCTCATCATGCCGGAGCTGCCCTGGATGATCTGGTCGTACGCGGGCTTGCCGCGCAGCGGGCCGGTCTGCCCGAACCCCGAGATCGCCGCGTAGACGAGGCGCGGGTTGATCCCCCGCAGCACGTCCCAGCCGAAGCCGAGCCGCTCGAGCACCCCGGGTCGGAAGTTCTCGAGCAGCACGTCGGCCTCGGCCACCGCCCGCCGCAGCACCTCGGCCCCGCCCGGCTTCTTCAGATCGACCGTCAGCGACCGCTTCTGCGCGTTCTGCGCCAGGAACGAGATGCCGAGAAGGCGCTGGTTCAGTTCTGCGGACGCCCCCAGTTGGCGGGCGAGGTCACCCCCGTGCGGCGTCTCGACCTTGATCACGTCGGCCCCGAGCAGGGCGAGCTGGTACGCCGCGTAGGGACCGGCGAGCACGTTGGTCATGTCGAGGACGCGGACGCCGTCGAGCGGTCGGGGGCGGTCGTGGGCGGGGTCGTGGGGCTGGGTCACACGGTCTCTCTCTGGCGGTCGGCGATCGCCTGGGCGACGGTCCTGCGGCTGCGGATCTTCTGGAAGGCGGCGCCGGCGACGGCGAGCAGGAGCACGACGTAGAGGGTCACCGAGATCGGGCTCGACACGAGGATGGCGGGGTCGCTCTCGCTGACGGCCATCGCCCGCCGGAACTCGGTCTCGGCGAGCGGTCCGAGGATGATCGCGATGAGCATCGGTGCGACCGGCAGTCCGTAGCGGCGCATGAGGAACCCGATCAGCCCGATCACCGTGACGAGCACGAGGTCGAGGATCTTCGCGCTCGTCGCGTAGACGCCGAGCATGGCGAAGACCGAGATGCCCGCGTACAGGTAGTGGCGCGGCACCTTGAGCAGCTTGGCCCAGAGCGGCGCGAACGGCAGGTTGAGGATCAGCAGCACGACCATGCCCACGAAGAAGCTGGCGAGCAGTGCCCAGACGAGGTCGGGGGCGCGCTCGAACAGCAGCGGCCCGGGCTGCAGCCCGTACTGGCGGAACGCGGCGAGCAGGATGGCCGCCGTGGCCGAGGTCGGCAGGCCGAGCGCGAGCAGCGCGCCCATCGCCGTACCGGCCGTGGCGTTGCCGGCGGCCTCGGGGCCGGCGACGCCCTGGATGGCACCGCGACCGAACATCGAGTCCTTGCGGCGGGCGTCGAGTCGGCGTTCGGTGCCGTAGGCGAGGAAGGTCGGCACCTCGGCGCCGCCCACCGGGATGATGCCGAACGGGATGCCGATCGCCGTGCCGCGCAGCCAGGCCGGTGCCGCGAGGCGGAACTCACGGCGGGACAGCCACAGTCGACCGCGCGAGGGCACGAGCGGCGTCTCGTCGGGTGTGCCGCGCTTGGCCGCGACGCTGAAGACCTCGCCGAGCGCCAGCAGGCCGACGGTGATCACGACGATGTCGATGCCGTCGAAGAGCTCGGGCACGCCGGCCGTGAAGCGCGAGGCTCCCGAGATGCCGTCGATGCCGACGACCGAGATCGCCAGCCCGATGCCGAGGGCCGCGAGACCGCGCAGCACCGACTCGGTGACGACGGCCGAGATCGCCACGAAGGCGAACACCGCCAGGGCGAGGTACTCGGCCGGGCCGAACAGCGTCGCGAGCTCCGCGAGCCGTGGAGCGAAGAACACGACCAGCACCGACGCGATGATGCCGCCGATGAAGGCACCGATCGCCGAGGTCGCGAGGGCCTGTGCGGCGCGCCCGCTCGTGGCCATCTTGTGGCCCTCGATCGTGCCGGCGATCGCCGTGCTGTTGCCCGGCGTGTTCATCAGGATGCCCGAGATCGAGTCCCCGAACAGGCCGCCGAAGAGCACGCCGGCGAACATGATGAACGCGCCGATCGGGTCGAGCGAGAAGGTCACGGGCAGCAGCAGGGCGACGGCCATGGCCGAGCCGAGGCCGGGCAGCACGCCGACGGCCGTGCCGAGCACGGCGCCGATCAGCACCCAGAGCATGTTGATCGGGGTCAGGACGGTGAGGAACCCGTCCCCGAGGTTGGCGAGCGATTCCATCAGAAGATCCCCTCGAGGATGCCGGGAGGCAGGTTGAGGCCGAGTCCGGCCGAGAAGGCGAGCTGCACGATCGACGAGATCGCCAGTGCCAGGAAGACGTCGAAGACGGGCCGCTGGCTGCCGAGCGCCCGGGCGATGCCCCAGAACAGGACGGCGCCGGCCAGCAGCCAGCCAAGGGGCGTGAGGGCGGCGATGAACACCACCACCGTGCCGAGGGCGCCGAGCAGGGCCCGGTGGTTGCTGGTCGGGCGGCGCTCGACGGGTTCGCCGTCGAGGTCGAGGTCGTCCACGTCGCCGGGGGCGGCGGGCTGGGCGATCTCGACCGTGGCGGCCTCGGGCCTGCGCAGCACGTCGATCGCGAGCAGCACGGCCACGACGAGCACGAGGGCCGCCACGATCGCCGGGAAGACCTGGGGCCCGGGCGAGGTGGCGGTGTCGGGCACGCGCATCGTCACCGTGCCGACCACGAGGGCCAGCCCGATCACCAGCATGAGCCCGGGCACGATCAGGCCCGTGCGTCGGCGCCAGAACCCGTCCGCGACGACCACGGCCCGACGGGTGACCGAGACGGTCCGGATGACGCCGCTCACAGCCCCAGCTCCTCGATGATCGTGTTCACCCGGGCCTGGTCCTCGGCGATGAAGTCGGCGAAGTCCTCTCCGGTGACCACCGCCGGGGCCCAGGAGTTGCGCCTCAGGGTGTCCTGCCATTCGTCGGAGGCGACCATCTCGTCGACGATCGCGACGAGTTCGTCGCGCTCGGCGTCGGTGATGTCCTTCGGGGCCACGAGACCGCGCCAGTTCGGCAGGTGCACGTCGATCCCCTGCTCGATGAAGGTCGGGGCGTCGATACCGTCGACGGGTTCCTCGGCCGAGAGCGCGAGGGCGCGCAGGTTGCCGGCCTCGATCTGGTCGCTGAACTCGTTGTAGCCGCTGACGCCGATCTCGACCGTGCCCGAGAGCAGGGCGGTCAGCACCTCACCACCGCCCGCGTACGAGACGTAGTTGATCTCGCCGGGGTCGACACCGACCTCGCGGGCGAACAGGCCGGCGAGCAGGTGGTCGGTCCCGCCGAGTCCGCCGCCGCCGATCGGGTGGGTGTGCGGGGCCTCGCTCCAGGCCGCGACGAAGTCGTCGATCGTCTCGTAGGGCGAGTCCGCCGGGACGATGAAGACCTCGTAGTCCTCGGCCAACTTGGCGATGGGCGTCGTGTCCGAGAGGTCGACGTCCGACCCGTTGACCGTGATCGCCCCCTCCATGACCGTGCCGGTCATCATGAGGTTCGTGGGGTCGGCACCCAGGCCGACGAACTGGCTCAGGCCGATGGTGCCGCCGGCGCCGGGCACGTTGACCACCTGCACGTTGTTGACGATCGACGCCGCGCGCAGGGCCTGCTGCGACTCACGGGCCGCGAGGTCCCACCCGCCGCCGGGCGCCGCGGGCGCCATCATCGTCAGCTTGGCCCGGGGGTCGGCGCCCGCGGTGCCGTCGCCGGCGTCGACGGCCGCGAAGCCGACGAGCACCGCGGTCGCGACGACGCCGACGGCCCCCGTGACGACCTTGCGCCTGTTCCTGTCGATCAGATTGCCCACACGATCACTCCCTTGTGATGGTTGCAGCGGTTCGCACCGGTGGACCCGTCCTCGAAGGATGTCCGCCTGGTGGATGTCTGTGTCCGCCTGATGGTAGCTTCGGCGTGGAAGTCCCCGCAAGGGCGGCCCCACCCGGGCGCCACGCTTCCCCGGCGAGAGGTCGACACGATGACACCAGCTGAAGCGACACCGTCCCCGACGCCCGTGTCCCCCGCGACGCCGGGCCGTGCCGACCCCGGCGGCGTCCGGGCGGTCAGCCGGGCCTTGGCCGTCCTGCAGGCGTTCACGCCCGAACGCAGCACGCAGACCCTCTCCGAACTCGTGCGGACCTCGGGCCTGCCCCGCACGACCGTGCTGCGCCTGGTCGACACCCTCGTCGCCGAGGGCATGCTGCAGCACGGGCCCGACGGGCGGGTCGGCGTGGGCACGCGGATGATCCACTGGGGGGCCTTCGCCGCCCGCGCCTGGGCCGTGCCGGCCGCCACCACCGACCGCATGGCCGCGCTCGCCGCGGTGACGGGCGAGACCGTCAGCCTCTACGTCCGCCGCAGCGTGGCCCGGGTCGTCGTGGCACAGTCGCCCAGCCCGCACAGCCTCCGTCACGTCGTCCAGGTGGGCGACGAGCTGCCGCTCTGGATCGGCGCCGCGGGCGCCGTGCTGCTGAGCGGCGAGCCCGCCGAGGCACTCGACGACACCCTCGCCGACGTCGACGCCACCGCGCTCCCGGGCACGGGTGGCTCGAGACCGACCACGCCGTTCTCGCCGGCGCCGGTGCTGCCCGTCGACCGCGACGCCGTGCGGGCCCGGGTCGAGCAGGCGCGCCACGACGGCTGGTCGGTGTCGCACGGCACGCGGGAGCCGGGCAACTCGGGCGTCGCCGTCCTGGTCCCGGGACGACCGCCAGGCCGACCCGTCGCCCTCGCCCTGGGTGGGCCGACGAGTCGCTTCACCGACGACGCGGTGGCGCGCTTCGCGGACGAGCTGCGCCGCGCCTCCTCGGACCTCGCCCGCACCGGGCTGCCGCCCGCCCTCGACTGACCGACCGCACCCGCGCCCGCACCACCGCCACCGACCGAGAGACCCCGCACCCCCGAACGACAGGAGCACCATGAGCACCCCCTCCGCTTCCCCGGCCTCGCGGCCCCTCCGACCGGTGCTGCCCGCGGCCGGTGAACTCCCCGTCGCCACCGTCTCGGATGCGATGGAACGCTTCGGCGTCGCAGACGGTGTCCGCCCGCTCTGGCGTGGTGCCGCCCTGTCGGGCCCGGCGTTCACCGTGTGGACCCGGCCGGGCGACAACGCCGGCCTGCACGCCGCGTTCGAGAGAATCCGTCGGGGCGAGATCCTCGTGGTGAACGGTGGCGGTGACGAGACCCGGGCCCTGATCGGCGAGCTGGTGGCCGAGAAGGCCAAGGCCCTCGGCGTCGGTGGCATCGTGCTCGACGCCGCCGCCCGCGACGTGGTCGAGCTCGAACGCGTCGGTGTGCCGGTGTTCGCGCGGTCCGTGACACCGGCCGGGCCGTGGAAGACCGGGCCGTTCCGCACCGGCGAGACGATCGCGGTCGGCGGCGTGCCGGTGTCGCCGGGCGACTGGGTGCTCGGGGACGACGACGGGGTGGCGATCGTGCCGGCCGCCCGGGTCGACGAGGTCGTGGCGGCGACGCACGACCTGCTGCGCGGAGAAGGCGACCGCCGAGCGGCGAACCGGAAGCTGGTGCCGCGTGACTGACGCGGGCGCGGCGGACCGCGCGCCCGTCGTCTGGGTGCCGCGGCCGATCGACGACGACGTGGTCACGTCCCTGCGCGCCTGGGCCGACGTGCGGCTCGGCTGGGGGGACGACGCCGCGGGCTGGTCCGACGTCGCGGCCGAGGTCGAGGGCGTGCTGCTGCGCACGGCCCGGGTCGACGGCGCGATGATGCGCGAGGCACCGCGGCTCCGCATCGTCGCGCGGCACGGTGTCGGCCTCGACACGGTCGACGTCCACACCGCGGCCGAGCTCGGCATCACCGTCACCACGACCCCGGCCGCGAACAGCCGGTCGGTCGCCGAGCTGGCGGTCGCGTTGCTGATGGTGACGAGGCGCGGGCTCGGAGCGGCGTGGTCGAGCGGCCGAGGCGCGGGTGCCGCTCACCCGCCGGTCGGGGGTTCGGTGGCCGGGGACCCGGGTGCCGACGGCTCCGCGACCGTGCCGACCCGCGCCTCCTTCGTGGGGCGCGAGTTGCACGGTGCGACGCTCGGGCTGCTCGGCTTCGGGCGGATCGCGCGGCTCGTGGCCGACGCGGCCCGTGACGGCCTCGGCATGCGCGTCGTCGCCCACGACCCGCACCTCTCGGACGATGCCGTCCGGGCGGCCGGAGCCGAGCCCCACGACCTCGACGCTTTGCTCGCGGCGTCGGACGCGTTGAGCGTCCACGTGCCCCTGACGCCCACCACCGTCGGCCTGATCGGCGCGCGCGAGCTCGCCCTGATGCGCCCGGGTTCGGTGGTCGTCAACACCTCGCGCGGCGGCGTCGTGGACGAGGAGGCGCTGGTCGCCTCGCTCGACGCCGGTCACCTCGCGGGGGCCGGTCTCGACGTCACCACGGTCGAGCCGTTGCCCGCCGACCACCCCCTGCGCGGTCGACCCGACGTCGTGCTGACCCCGCACGTCGGGGGCCAGACCCGCGAGGCCATGGCCCGTGTCGGCCACGAGGCCGCCGAGCACCTCCGCCACGTGCTGTGCGCCCCCGGTCAGGCACCGGGTGCGAGCAACCCCGTCTCGTAGGCCACGATCACGAGCTGCGCCCGGTCGTGGGCGTCGAGCTTGGTCATGATGCGGTTGACGTGGGTCTTGGCGGTGTGCGGCGAGATGACCAGGTCGGTGGCGATCTCGGCGTTGGCGCGCCCTCGGGCGACGAGCAGCAGCACCTCGCGCTCACGGTCGGTCAGGTGCGCGAGCTCGGGCGGCACGGCCGGCGAGGGCGTGCTTCCCGACGACGACTCCCCTGACGACGGCGTTCCCGAGACCGATCCCGCCCCGCCACTACCCGGCAGCACGTACTTCTCGATCAGGCTGCGCGTCGCGACGGGTGACAGCAGCGACTCCCCCGCGTGGACGGCCCGAACCGCCCGGACGATCTCGTCGGGCTCCGCGCCCTTGCCGATGAACCCGCTCGCGCCGGCGCGCAGGGCCGCGACGAGGTACTCGTCCTCCTCGAACGTGGTGAGGATCAGCACCTTCGTCCCGGCGAGCAGCGGGTCGGCGCAGATCTCGGCCGTCGCGCCGATGCCGTCGAGCTCGGGCATGCGGATGTCCATCACCACCACGTCCGGCTTGAGGGACGAGGCCCGCATCACCGCCTCACGACCGTTGACGGCGTCGCCCACGACGTCGACCCCGTCCTCATCGTCGAGGATGTCGGTGACGGCCTGACGGATCAGCGGTTGGTCGTCGACGACGAGCACGGTCGTCACGAGACACCCCCGAGCCCACCGGACGAGCCGGCCGAGCTGGCCGAGCCGGACGAACCGGCCCCGTCGGCCGCGCGCGACACCGGCAACACGGCCGCCAGTCGGAAGCCGCCCGGCGTCGGCCCGGTCTCGACGACCCCGCGCACCGAGGCGACGCGTTCGCGCAGCCCGAGCAACCCGTGCCCACCCCGCACGTCGTCCGGGTCGGGCTCGACCCGCACCACCGGCACCGGGTTCGTCACGACGATCGACACCTCGTGCTCGTCGACGGCGATGAGCACGTGCGCGCGGTGTTCGGCACCGTGCTTGCCGGCGTTCGTCAGCCCCTCCTGCACGACCCGGTACGCGACGAGGTCGGCCGCGCCCGTCACCGAGGCGAGCGGCCCCTCGACCCGGGTGCCCACGACGAGCCCGGCGTCGGCGAACCCGGCCACGAGTTCGTCGAGTCGCGCGAGGCCCGGTTGCGGCGACGGGGCTCGGTCCGAGTCCCCGGCGCGCAGCACCTCGAGCAGGTCGCCGATCTCGCCGAGGACCGTCCGGGAGGCGCGGCGGATGGTCGCGAGGGCCGTCACCGCCTTCTCGGGTCGCGTCTCGATCGCCGACGACGCCACGCCCGCGTTGAGGCTGATCACCGAGATCTGGTGGGCGACGGCGTCGTGCAGGTCGCGGGCGATGCGCAGCCGCTCCTCGGCCACCCGGCGCGAGGCCTCGGCCTCGCGCGTGCGTTCGGCTCGTTCGGCGCGCTCGGTGACGGCCTCGATGTACTCCCGTCGGGAGCGGCTGGCGTCGCCCGCCGCGGCGGCGAAGGCGACCAGGAGCGTGAACTGGACCACGGGCAGGTCGACGACGCGTCCCCCCACGCCCAGCAGGCCGAGCAGCGCGACGGCCAGGACCGTGGCGACCGTCACGACGATGGTGCGGCGGCGCGGGGTCCGCGCGGCCACGGCGAAGACGGCGATGCCGGTGGCCAGGACGACGCCCGGTGCGAGCGTGCCGAGCAGGGCGGCGACGCCGAACAGGCCGACGATCGCGGCGAGCACCGGGACGGGGCGTCGACGACGGACCGGCAGCAGCACGACGGGGGCGAGGACGACCGCGACGGCCAGCACGCCGGTCGGCCGGAACCCCGGGACGGGGAAGGGAGCGAAGGCCGCACCGACGACGAGCACCGCGGCGAGCGTGTCGCCCAGCCACCAGGGGACGCGAGGTCGCGGGTAGGGCGGCTCGCGCCTCCTGCCGTCCGTCGTCGTCATGACCCCATCGTGCCCTGGAACGCCCACGGCCGAGTCCCCCTGTGGCCCGACGTCGCGTACCGCGGTCGCGGTACGGGCGCTCGGGCAGGTGTCCGCGGTGGGGGGACGCCCCGGGCGGCCCGGCCCGCGAGTGTGGGTCTCGGCCCCGGAGACACCGGGCCGTCAGCGACAGGAGCACCATGGCGCCGATCATCTCGGTCCGAGACGTCCACCGTTCGTACGGGCGCGGCCCGAACCGGTTCGAGGCCCTGAAGGGGGTGAGCTTCGACATCGCCGAGGGCGAGAGCGTGGCGATCGTCGGCAAGAGCGGCTCGGGCAAGTCGACCCTGATGCACGTGCTCGCGCTGCTCGACGCCCCGACGACCGGCACCGTCGAGCTCGAGGGCGTCGACACGAGCACGCTCAAGGGCGGTCGCCTGAACCGCACGCGCAACAAGACGTTCGGCTTCGTGTTCCAGCAGTTCTTCCTGACGTCGAGCTCGTCGGTGCTCGAGAACGTCGTGCTGCCGATGAAGATCGCGGGCGTGCCCCGCGGCGAGCGCCGTCGCCGAGGACTGGCGGCCCTCGAGCAGCTCGAGCTCGCCGACAAGGCGAAGAACAAGGCCCTGAACCTGTCGGGTGGTCAGAAGCAGCGCACGGTGATCGCGCGGGCGTTGGTGAACGACCCGCGCATCATCTTCGCCGACGAGCCCACGGGCAACCTCGACACGGCGACCGGGGCGGTCGTCGAGGACATCCTGTTCTCGTTGAACCGCGAGAACGGCATCACGCTGATCGTGGTGACCCACGACGAGGAGCTCGCGGCGCGCTGCGACCGGCGCATCGTGATCCGCGACGGGTTGATCGTCGACGACGAGGCCGAGGTGGCCGCGTGAAGACCACCGACCTGCTGCTGACCGCCGTCTCGAACACGTTCCGGTCGAAGACGCGGACGATCCTGACCATCCTGGCGATCTTCGTCGGCGCGTTCACGCTGACGCTGACGAGTGGACTGGGCACCGGCATCAACGCCTACATCGACGACACGGTCTCGGCCGTCGGCTCGTCCGACACCATGACGGTCACGAAGGCCTCCGACGACGCGCAGGGTCTCAGCGTGGGTGACTCGGGTCCGACCGAGTACGACCCCGACACCGTCGCCGCCGGCGGGTTCGGTGCCCCCGGGTCGACCGTCGTGGCCCTGACCCCGGACGACGTGACGACCCTCGAGGGGGTCGACGGCGTGCTGGACGTGCAGCCGACCCAGTCGCTCTCGACCGACTACGTCGAGGGCGGGAGCGGCACGAAGTACGTCGTGTCGGCGAGCGCCCTCGTACCCGGGCAGCAACTCACCCTGACCGCGGGTGACCAGCCCGACGACGACGCGACCGACCTGCAGGTGGTCGTCCCGACGTCGTACGTCGGTCCCCTGGGGTACCGCGACGACGAGGCGGCCGTCGGTCAGCCCGTCACCCTGGCCGTGACCGACGCCACGCGCACGCAGCACACGGTCACCGCGACCGTCGTCGGCGTCGCGGAGGAGAGCATCGCCTCGCCCGCCGGCGCGTCGGTCACTCCGAACGCCGCTCTCGGCACGGCCCTCTTCGACGCGCAGAACGTCGGGCTGCCCGCCGACCAGGTCGACCGCTACGCGCAGGCCACGGTGCGGTTCGCCGCGGACGCGTCCGACCGGCAGGTGAGCGACCTCAAGGCGCGTCTCGCCTCCGCCGGCTACACCGGTACGACCGTCGCCGACCAGCTGGGCACCTTCACGACGGTGATCGACGGCATCGTGCTGGTGCTCAACGCCTTCGCGATCATCGCCCTGCTCGCGGCGAGCTTCGGCATCGTCAACACGCTGCTGATGAGCGTGCAGGAGCGCACCCGTGAGATCGGCCTGATGAAGGCCATGGGCATGGGCAGCGGCAAGGTGTTCGGCCTGTTCAGCCTCGAGGCGGCGTTCATCGGGTTCCTCGGCAGTGCGATCGGCGTCGGCGTCGCGATGATCGCCGGCAGCCTGGTCAGCGCGGCCCTGGCCGGGTCGTTGCTGTCGAACCTGCCCGGGCTGACGCTGATCGCGTTCGACCCCGTGTCGATCGCCCTGATCATCGTCGTGGTGATGGTGATCGCGTTCCTGGCCGGGACCCTGCCCGCCGCCCGCGCCGCCAAGGCCGACCCGGTGGAGTCGCTCCGCTACGAGTGAGGCGGGTGCGGGCCGCGGGCCCGAGGGTGCAGGCGTGTGCCGAGCGGGCGGGTTCGGTGGAAGCGGGCGTCTCCGGACGCCCGGCTCTGCCGGACCCGCCCGTTTCCGGACGAGGAGGCGCGGGTCAGCCCCGGAAGGACGCCCCGGTCTCGTGCTCCAGCAGCGTCCACATCCAGTCGAGCGCGAGGGCGGATGTCAGGCCGGGGGCCTTCTGGGCGAGCTGGGTCGCGAGGCCGTCGCTGTAGGCCGCGAGCTTGAGGGCGAGCGCCGACGGGTCGGCCGTCGCGAAGCGCCCCTGCTCGACCCCGCGCCGCAGGGTGCGGGTCAGGCAGGCCTCCCACACGCGGATGCGCTCGACGTACTCGGCGGCGACCGCGGGCTTGCGTGCCACGGCCGTCCAGTAGTCCGACCAGAGCCGCCAGTGCTCGTCGGTCGCGTCGGTGTCGGCGAACAGGGGCTCGACGAGCATCCGCACCCCGACGACCGGGTCGGACTCGGCGTCGACCGCCTCGATGATCGACGAGTAGAACCGTGCGGTCTCGAGGACGACGACCTCGTTGAGGATCTCGGCGACACCGTCGAAGTGGTACGTCACGGTGCCGACCGAGACCCCGGCCGCGGCGGCGATGTCGCGCAGACGGGTCGCGCCCATGCCCTCGCGGACGATCACCTCGCGGGCCGCCTCGACGATGGACGCCCGCCGGACGACCGGCTTCTGCCGCACGCCCGCGCCGCCCGCGCCGCCCGTGCCGACCGTGCCGCTCACGCTGCTGACGCCGCCCGCGCCCGTGCCGCTCGGGCCGCTCACGCCGACGTCCGCGGCACGAGCTCGTCGAAGGTCCGGTCGGCGACGAGGACCGTCTCGGCCTCGGGCCCGCCGTCCCGGGCCCAGGCGCGCACGGTGTTCTCGACGCGGAACGCCTCCGCCGACGCCGTCACGCGGGACGTCGTCTCGAGCCAGGCCTTCCAGGTCGGCTTCTCGAGCCCGATCGCCCAGCGCGACTCGGCCGACGCCGACAGGGGGTCACCGTCGACGATGCGGTAGGTCTCGCGGCTGTCCTCGGTGAAGACCAGGCCGTCGGGGTACTCACGGCCACCGCCGTAGCCGGGGTCGACGTCGAGCACCCACTCGCCGGTGCCGACGTCGTGCGACACGCTGCGCTGCGGCAGGTCCGACGCCGAGGGCAGGGCGCGGATCGCCAGGGGCTCGGCCCGCTCGGGCGCCTCGAACGCGACGCCGTCGTCGACCGGACGTTCCGCCGACCCGTCACCGGGCCCGCGCGTCCACACCGGCAGCGTCACGCTGCTGCGCGTGGGGTCGACCG
The DNA here is from genome assembly GCF_000878135.1 of Frigoribacterium sp. MEB024. Lineage (GTDB taxonomy): Bacteria > Actinomycetota > Actinomycetes > Actinomycetales > Microbacteriaceae > Frigoribacterium. Next base: position 5,611 of record NZ_JXQZ01000046.1, on the reverse strand, counting down.
TGAGGGTCGCCTCGACCGGGTGCGGCCAGACCCACGGCCAGTAGGCGCTCGACACGGCGATCCGGAGGCGGTGGCCGGCCGGGAAGGAGTGCCCGGTCGAGACCAGAGCGACGCGCACGACCTGCTCGACCCGCGCCTCCATCGGGTCGTCGGCGCGGTCGCGTCCGTTCCGCTTGTTGAGGTTGAGCACGCCGCGGGTGACGAGCGTCGACGAGCCGTCGGGGGCGACGTCGCACAGGCGCACGATCACGGTGCCGTCGGGCACGTCGCTCGTCAGGGCGAGGTCGGCCACGACGCTGCCCAGCACGTCGAGCGTGGCGTCGACCGGCAGGTCGAAGCAGACCGAGCGGCCGTCCTCGGCGCGCTGGTCGGGCGGCAGGTCGGTCGCGTTGCCGAACGGGAAGAACCGCCCCGCGTCGAGCCCGGTGCTCTGCGGCGAGCGCACGACGACGGGGCCGTCCGACCCGCCGCGCAGCGAGTCCAGCGGCACGATGCGCGCCTCGGTCGAGGGCGACGGCCAGGTCGAGGCGGCGACCCACCGCCCGGTCCGCTCGGCGTAGTACGTCGCCGGCGGCTCGGAGTCGTTGATCCAGGCGCGCAGCGCGGGCTCGGCGTCGACGCCGTTGGGGCAGTCGAGGAGCCAGCGGTCCCACCAGCGCAGGGTCTCCTGCAAGAACCCGATGCCCGGGCCGGGGGCCAGCCCGCGGTCGGGGTACTGGTGCGACCACGGCCCGATGATGCCCTTGACCGGCGCGTCGACGTTCTCGACCAGCCGCAGCACGGCGTCGCGGTACGGGTCGGCCCAGCCCCCCACGGCGAGCACGGCCGCCGTGATCGACGAGTAGTCCTCGCAGACGCTGCCGTGCCGCCAGTAGTCGTCGCGTTCCTGGTGCGAGAGCCAGGTCGTCGTCATCGGTCGGTTGTGCTCGAGGCGTTCGCGCCAGCGGGCGACCCAGTCGGCGCCGACGACCTCGGGTCGCGGCGGGCGCGAGTTGAAGGCGAACATCGTGCCGCCCCACGACGCCATGTCGATGCCGAGCACGGCGCCGCCCATGTAGTGCACGTCGTTGTCGTACCGGTCGTCGGTCGAGCAGACGGTGACGATCGCCTTGAGCGCCGACGGGGCCCGCCCGGCCAGTTGCAGCGCGTTGAACCCGCCCCACGAGATGCCGAACGCCCCGACGGCTCCCGTCGACCAGGGTTGCGTGGCGAGCCACTCGATCAGCGCGATGCCGTCGTCGAGCTCCTGCACCGAGTACTCGTCGTCGAACAGGCCGTCGCTCGACCCCGTGCCGCGGATGTCGACCCGCACCGACGCGTAGCCGTGCGCGGCGTACCAGGGGTGACGCTCGCTGTCGCGCGGGGCCGTCCAGTCGTCGAGCCGGTAGGGCAGGTACTCGAGCAGCACCGGCACCGGCTCGTCGACCACCGGGGCCCAGATGCGGGCGTGCAGCCGCGTCCCGTCGGGCATCGGCACCCACTCGTCCCGTACCTGCACCTCGAGCGGGCCGCTGCCCCGCGGCCGGTCGGACGCCGGCCGCCGGGTCTCGGCGAGGTCGGGCCGCGGGGCACCCAGGGTGCGGCCCGCCCCGGCCCGGGCCGGCTCCTGCAGGAGGCGCGGGTCGCCGAGGAGGCGCGGGTCGCGCTCGCCGTCCCCCCGTGCGTCTCCCCCGGGTGCCGTGCCGGTCGTGCCGCTCGTGCTCACATCGCCTCCCAGCGCTTCACGTGGTGTCCGTCGCCGTGGTCGTCCCAGCCGTCGGCGTCCCGCCAGCGGGGCCGGGCGTCGCCCACGTCGGGCAGCTCGGTCGTGCCCGGGTCGAGGGTGGCGTCGAGCAGGGTGCGCGTGTACGGGTGGTTCGGCCCCTGGAAGACACGCTCGGTCGGGCCGACCTCGACGATGCGGCCACCGGTCATGACGGCGACCCGGTCGGCGACGCCGCGCACGACCGCGAGGTCGTGGCTGATGAAGAGGCAGCTGAGCCCCTTCTCGTCGCGGAGCCCCGCGAGCAGGTCGAGCACGCCGGCCTGCACGCGGACGTCGAGCGCCGTCGTGATCTCGTCGGCGATGATCAGCTCGGGTCCGGCGGCGAGCGCCCGGGCGATGCCGACGCGCTGACGCTGGCCGCCCGAGAGCTGCGCCGGCAGGCGTGAGGCGAACTCGGGCGGCAGGCCGACCTCGACGAGCAGCTCGGCGACGCGCTCGGGGCCCGACTCGCCCGTGAAGAGCTTCAGCGGCCGGGCGATCGCGGCGCCGACGGTGCGGCGGGGGTTGAGCGAGGTGTCGGCGTTCTGGAAGATCAGCTGGATCGACCGGCGCAGCGTCGCCGTGCGCCCGGCGACGGGCCGCGTCAGGTCGCTCTCGACCCCGTCGGCTCCGTGGAAGGCGAACCGACCCGACTCGGCGGGGATCAGCCCGGCGAGGGCCGTGGCGAGCGTGGACTTGCCGCTGCCGGACTCCCCCACGACCGCGAGGGTCTCGCGACGGCCGATGGTGAACGAGACGCCGTCGACCGCGGCGGGCAGGCCGCGCCCGTACCGGACGACGAGGTCGCTCGCCATGGCGACCGGCCCCGCAGCGGGTGCCGTCCTCGGGTCCTGCGCCGCGCCTCCTGCGGGTGCGGCGGGGGCGTCGGCCTCGTCGCGCCGCGTCTCGTGCTGCACACCGTGACCGGTCGCGGTGCCGTCCACGGACCGCGGTGCGGTGGCGGCGGCGTGCACGCGCGGGATGCTCGCGAGCAGTTCGCGGGTGTACTCGTGCTGCGGGTCCGCGAAGAGCGACGCGGTCGGCGCGTGCTCGACGATCCGGCCCTCGTGCATCACGGCGATCTCGTCGGCCATGGTCGAGACGACGCCGAGGTCGTGGCTGACCAGCACGATCGCCATGCCGAGCTCGACCGCCAGGTCGCGGATCAGTTCGAGCACGGCCGACTGCGTGACGACGTCCAGGGCGGTGGTCGGCTCGTCGAGCACGAGCAGCTTCGGCCGGGCGGCGATGGCCATGGCGATCGCGACGCGCTGCTGCTGCCCACCGGACAGCTGGTGCGGGTAGCGCCGCACGATCGTCTCGGGGTCGGGCAAGCGGACGTGGCGCACGAGTTCGAGCACGCGGTCGTCGCCTCTGGGCAGGCCGTGGCTCTCGAGCGCCTCGCGCAGCTGGCGTCCGACGCGCATCGACGGGGTGAGCGCCTGGCCGGCGTTCTGGGCGACCAGGGCCGCCGTGCCACCGCGCAGGGCCCGTCGCGCCCGCTCGTCGAGGGCGAAGACGTCATCGCCGGCGACGCGGACGCTGCCCGACACGACCCGCGACCCGCGACGCAGGTGGGCGAGCAGGGTGCGGGCGACCGTCGACTTGCCGCTGCCGCTCTCGCCGACCAGGCCGAGGGCTCGTCCGGCGCCGACCTCGAAGCTCACGCCCCGCACGACCGGCACCTCGCGGCGACCGGCGGCGTACGAGATGGAGAGGTCGTCGACGCGGACGACGGGAATGGGGGCGACGTCGACGGGGCGACCCGCGCCTCCTGCGGTGGTGGTGGTGCCGGTGGTGGTGAGGGGCTCGTTCACGAGACCGCCCCCTTCTGTGCGCGGTCGACGCCAAGCGACTTGCTGAGCCCGTCCGCGCTGAGGTTGAGCCCGATGACGAGCGTGGCGAGGGCGACGACGGGGGCAAGCGTGCCCCACGGGACGACGGTGAGGGCGGTGCGGTTCTCCTGCACCATGAGCCCCCAGTCGGGCGTCGGCGGGTTGGCCCCGAACCCGAGGAACGACAGGGTCGAGATCAGCAGCACGATCCAGGAGGCGCGCATCGCGTACTCGACGAGCACCACGTCGGTGACGTTGGGCACGATCTCGCGGAACACGATGCTCAGCGGCTTCTCGCCGCGGGCGCGGGCGGCGGTCACGTAGTCCTGCGTGATCACGGTGCGGGCGGCACCGCGGACGACGCGGGTCACGGCCGGCGCGTAGATCACGGTGACGGCCAGCACGATCACCCAGAGGCCCGAGTCGAACACCGTGACGACGACGAGCAGCGCCAGGATCGACGGCACGCTGAGCAGCGCGTCGACGATGCGCATGACGACCTCGTCGAACCAGTTGTCGGCGTAGGCGGTGACGCAGCCGAGCACGGTGCCGATCCCGACCGCGATCGTCGTCGCGAGGAACGTGACGACGAGTGCGTACCGGCCGCCGTTCAGCGTGCGCGACAGGATGTCGCGACCGTACTGGTCGGTGCCGAGCCAGTGCGCCCAGCTCGTGCCGGTCAGGGCGGCACCCGAGTCGGTGGCGACCGGGTCGTGGCCGGTCAGCACCGGGGCGAGCAGCGCCAGCAGGACGTGCAGGGCGATCAGACCGAGCCCGATGCTCAGGGCCGAGGAGGCGCTGAGGCTGCTGGTCAGGGACGTCGCGCTCGCGCGCAGTCGCCTCGGCCAGCCGCCCGCGGCCTCGGGGCCGGCCGATGCCGGGCCGCCGACCTGCGCGCCCGGGGTGGCGGGGTCCGCGGTCGTGGCGACCCGCGCCTCCTCGGTGCTGCTGAGCCGGGTGCCGCCGTGGCCGTTGTCGGCGGGCGGGGTCCGGTCGCGTGCGGGGCTCATGAGCGGGCCTTCCGTCGGGTGCGCAGCCTCGGGTCGAGGGCGAGCGCGATGAGGTCGGCGGCGAGGTTGCACACCACGTAGACGAGGGCGCTGACGACCGCGATCGCCTGGATCGTCGGCAGGTCGCGGTTGAAGACGGACTCGAGCATGAGCTTGCCCATGCCCGGGTAGTTGAAGACGTTCTCGACGACCACGACGCCGCCGAGCAGCCAGGCGACGTTCAGCGCGACGACGTTGAGCGTCGGCAGCAGGGCGCTCGGCACGGCGTGGCGCCAGACCACCTGGCGCGTCGACAGGCCCTTGAGCTCGGCCGTCGTGACGAACTCGCTCGCCATCACGTCGATCGTCGACGAGCGCGCCGTCCGCACGATGTAGGCGGCCATGGCGAGGGTCAGCACGATGACGGGCAGCCAGATGCTCGGTAGCAGTTCGGCGACCGTCGCGTCCTGACCGCGCAGCACGACCGCCGGGAAGATCGGCAGCGCGATGGCGAACAGCAGCACGAGCACGGTGGCGACCATGAACTCGGGGACGCTCATGACGACGAGGCTGATCAACGAGATCGCGTGGTCGCTCGGGCGGCCGCGGCGCACCCCGGCGACGACGCCGAGGGTCAGCGACAGGGTGACGCCGACGATCATGGCGGGCAGCGCGATCAGCATGCTGTTGCGGAAGGCGATCAGCAGGTCGGGGCCGACCGGCAGGCCGCTGACGAGCGAGACGCCGAAGTCCCCGTGGGCCGCGCCGGCCAGCCACTGGCCGTAGCGCACCCAGACGTTCTGGTCGAGGCCGAGCGTCTCGCGCAGGGCGGCGACGGCGTCGGGGGTGGCGTCCTGGCCGAGCAGCTGCTGCGCGACGTCGCCGGGCAGGGCCTGCACCGCGAAGAACACGAAGAACGAGGCGAGCAGCACGGTGAGCAGGGCGGTGCCGACGCGGCGGGCGACGACGATCAGGGTCGCGGCGAGCGGGGACGTGGGGTGCGGGCCACCGGCGCCCCGGCCGCCGGCGCCCCGGCCGCCGAC
>NZ_JXQZ01000045.1 GCF_000878135.1 Frigoribacterium sp. MEB024 | reverse complement strand
TTCGAGTCGCACCGAGATCGCCATCGCGACGTACGACTGGACGGTCAGGGTCACGCCGAGGAACTCGACGGTGGTCGGGTTGTCGCGATCGATGCGCACGGTGCCGGCGCCGTAGAAGTACTGGAAGGCGTACTGCAGGGCGATCGAGAGGCCGATGGTCACGATCATCAGCTGCGTGAGGCTGAGCCGGCGCTTCCGCAGGGGTTTCCAGATCGCGAGGTCCTGCAGGTAGCCCGTCGCCGCACAGATCACCGTGCTGAGCACCGCGGCCAGGATCAGCGGCATCCCGATCGAGGTGAACGAGTAGGCCAGCAGGCCGCCGAGGGTCACCTGCTCGCCGTGCGAGAAGCTGCTGAGGCCCGTCGTGCCGTAGATCAGCGACAGGCCGATGGCCGCGAGGGCGAGCAGCAGGCCGAGCCGGATGCCCGAGGCGAACTGCTGCGCGAAGCGGTCCCAGTTGAAGCTCGACGCGGTCGCGGCGCCGCTCGTGGCGCCTTCCTCGGCGGTGAGGGCGAACAGGGCGCTCGCCGTGGCCCCGAGGTTCACGGTCACGGTGCGCTCGGCGTTGTCGGCGTTCACCAGGAACTGACCGTCGGGCAGGGTGTCCTGGTCGACCGTGACGGTGTAGCTGCCGGCCTCGGTCACCGCGATGCTCCATCGACCGGTGTCGTCGGTGGTCGCGGTCTGCTCGTCGCCGGTCGCGTTCGTCGCGATCACGTCGACGCCCGAGGCGGGCTCCCGCTCGCTGTCGTTGATCGTGCCCTGGATGCAGCCGGTCGTCGCGTCGGTGGTGCAGGCGGCGGCCGCGGCGTGGGCGGCCGTCGGGGCGAACGCCCCCATGAAGGTCGCCAGGAGTCCGAGCAGTACGGCGGAGGCCGTCACGATCAGGGACTGCCGCAGCCGTGGCCGCGACGCGATGGTCGTCGAGAGTCTCACAAAACCTCCTGGTGGGAAGCGCCCCGTCGAGATTCGGGCGGTCTCGTTCTGCTCCCGGGGCGTCGTCGTCGCTGACAGTAACTCCGCTGTGTGTCGAGCATGTTTCAGGTGCGAGACGGAGTGGAGTCGGTACAGAATCCCCCATGTCGAGCGAGAATCACGAATCTTCCGTGTGTCGGATCGGTAACGGTGCCGTTCCGTTGCGTCCTCGGGGGGCCGCCACGCGCCTCCTCGTCGTCCGCGAGGGACGCGCCCGACAGGAATGCAGGAGGCGCGGGCTGGGTTAATATCGACTACCGGGCTCGACGGCGAACCGGTGCCAACCCACCCACCCTCATCTCGCTCCTTCGAAGGGGACTCATGGACCAGCCGGACCCGTTCGGATTCATCGGACTCACCTACGACGACGTCATGCTGCTTCCGGGCCGCACCGACGTCATCCCGAGCGAGACCGACACCTCGTCGCAGCTCACCAAGCGCATCCGGGTCGCGGTGCCGCTGCTCTCGGCCGCGATGGACACCGTGACCGAGTCGCGCATGGCCATCGCCATGGCGCGCCAGGGTGGCATCGGCATCATCCACCGCAACCTCTCGATCGCCGACCAGGCCGCGCACGTCGACAAGGTCAAGCGCAGCGAGTCGGGCATGATCACCAACCCCGTCACGACGACGCCCGACGCCACGGTGGCCGAGGTCGACGCGCTCTGCGGGCAGTTCCGCGTCTCGGGCCTGCCGGTCGTCGAGGGCGACGGCACGCTGGTCGGCATCATCACCAACCGCGACATGCGCTTCGTGTCGCCGTTCGAGATGTCGACGACGCTCGTCCGCGACGTCATGACCAAGGCCCCGCTGATCACCGCGCCCGAGGGTGTCGACCCCGACTCGGCGATCGCCATCTTCGCGCAGCACAAGATCGAGAAGCTGCCCCTCGTCGACGAGGCCGGGCACCTGCGCGGCCTCATCACCGTCAAGGACTTCGACAAGAGCGAGAAGTACCCCGACGCCACGAAGGACGACGAGGGTCGCCTGCGGGTCGGCGCCGCGATCGGCTTCTTCGGCGACGCGTGGGAGCGCGCCGGCGCCCTGCGTGACGCGGGGGTCGACGTCCTCGTGGTCGACACGGCCAACGGCGAGAGCTCGGGCGAGCTCGACATGATCCGTCGCATCAAGGCCGACCCGAGCTTCGCGCACATCGACGTGATCGGTGGCAACGTCGCCACGCGCAGCGGTGCCCAGGCCCTGATCGAGGCCGGTGCCGACGCCATCAAGGTCGGCGTGGGGCCGGGTTCCATCTGCACCACCCGCGTCGTCGCGGGCGTGGGCGTGCCGCAGGTCACGGCCGTCTACGAGGCCTCCCTCGCCGCGCGCGAGGCCGGCGTCCCGGTCATCGCCGACGGTGGTCTGCAGTACTCGGGCGACATCGCCAAGGCCCTCGTGGCCGGCGCCGACACGGTCATGCTGGGCTCGTTGCTCGCCGGCTGCGACGAGAGCCCGGGCGACCTGGTCTTCGTGGGCGGCAAGCAGTTCAAGAACTACCGCGGCATGGGCTCGCTGGGTGCGATGCAGACCCGCGGCAAGAACACGTCCTATTCGAAGGACCGCTACTTCCAAGCGGACGTGCCGAGCGACGACAAGCTCATCCCCGAGGGCGTCGAGGGTCAGGTGCCCTACCGCGGCGCGCTCAACAACGTCGTGTACCAGCTCAGCGGCGGTCTGCGTCAGTCGATGTTCTACGTCGGCGGCCGCACCGTGGCCGAGCTCAAGGCCAAGGGCAAGTTCGTCCGGATCACCGCGGCCGGCCTGAAAGAGAGCCACCCGCACGACCTGCAGATGGTCGTCGAGGCCCCTAACTACCGTCGGTGATGCCTCCGGGCCGGGGGTGCGACCCCCGGCTCCGGTAGGGTGGCACGGTGACTGAGGTAGAGATCGGCGTCTCCAAGCGAGCCCGCCGCGCGTACGCGTTCGACGACATCGCCATCGTTCCGAGCCGGCGCACGCGCGACCCGCGCGACGTCTCGGTCGGCTGGTCGATCGATGCGTTCCAGTTCGAGTCGCCGGTCATCGCCGCGCCCATGGACTCGGTGGTCAGTCCCGCCACGGCGATCCGCATCGGCCAGCTCGGCGGCCTCGGCGTCCTCGACCTCGAGGGCGTCTGGACGCGGTACGACGACCCCGAGCAGGTGCTGGCCGAGATCCGCGAGCTCTCCGACGACGACTCGGTCGCCCGCATGCAAGAGATCTACAGCGAGCCGATCAAGCCCGAGCTCGTCCGCGACCGCCTCGCCGAGATCCGCGCCGCCGGGGTCACCGTCGCCGGTGCCCTCAGCCCGCAGCGCACCCAAGACCTGTACCAGACGGTCGTCGACGCCGGCGTCGACCTCTTCGTCATCCGGGGCACGACGGTCAGCGCCGAGCACGTCTCGAAGAACAGCGAGCCGCTCAACCTCAAGAAGTTCATCTACGAGCTCGACGTCCCCGTCATCGTCGGCGGGGCCTCGACGTACACCGCCGCACTGCACCTGATGCGCACGGGTGCCGCCGGCGTCCTCGTCGGGTTCGGGGGCGGCGCGGCCAGCACGACCCGCGCCTCCTTGGGCATCCACGCACCGATGGCGAGCGCCGTGGCCGACGTGGCGGGTGCACGCCGCGACTACCTCGACGAGTCGGGCGGGCGCTACGTGCACGTCATCGCCGACGGGGGTCTGGGCACGTCCGGCGACCTGGTCAAGGCCATCGCCTGCGGTGCGGACGCCGTCATGCTCGGTGCCGCTCTGGCCCGGGCCGACGACGTGCCCGGCGGCGGCTACCACTGGGGCGCCGAGGCGCACCACCCCGAGCTGCCCCGCGGTCGCCGCATGCACGTGGGCACCATCGGTTCGCTCGAGAAGATCCTCTACGGCCCCGCCACGACGGTCGACGGCACGTCGAACATCATGGGCGCGCTGCGTCGTTCGATGGCGACCACCGGCTACAGCGACCTGAAAGAGTTCCAGCGCGTCGAGGTGGTTGTGGCCCCCTACCAGCCTCACTAGCGTTTGATGGGGTGGTCCGGTCGAGAGGCCGGGCCGACCGAATCCAACGATGGAGGCTCGCATGGCCAAGTCCGCGTCCGTTTCGCTCTCCACGAAGCTCGGCCCCGACGAACGGGCCGCAGCCGTCGAGGCGTTGAAGACGAAAGAACTCGACATCCTCGTGATCGGGGGTGGCATCGTCGGTGCGGGTTCCGCGCTCGACGCCGTGACCCGCGGCCTGAGCGTCGGCATCGTCGAGGCCCGTGACTGGGGCTCGGGCACGTCGAGCCGCTCGTCGAAGCTCGTGCACGGCGGCATCCGCTACCTCGAGCAGCTGAACTTCCGGCTCGTCCGCGAGGCCCTGATCGAGCGCGGCCTGCTGCTGCAGCGTCTCGCGCCGCACCTGGTGAAGCCCGTGCGGTTCCTCTACCCGCTGAGCAAGCCGGTCTACGAGCGGTTCTACATCGGTGCCGGCATGGCGCTCTACGACATCTTCAGCTGGACCGGCGGCCGCCCGCCCGGCGTTCCCCACCACCGCCACCTCAGCAAGACGCAGGTGTTGCGGGCCATCCCGAGCTTGTCGAAGGACGCCGTCGTCGGCGGCCTCACCTACTACGACGCCCAGGTCGACGACGCCCGCTACGTCTCGTCGCTGGTGCGCACCGCGTCGAGCTACGGCGCCCACGCCGCGAGCCGCATCCGGGTCGAGGGCTTCGTCAAGGTGGGCGAGCGGGTCGTCGGCGTGAAGGCCCACGACTACCAGACCGGCGAGCACTTCGAGATCCGGGCGAAGCAGGTCGTCAACGCGACCGGCGTCTGGACGGACGACACGCAGGCGATGGTCGGCGAGCGGGGTCAGTTCAAGGTGCGGGCGTCGAAGGGCGTGCACCTCGTGGTGCCGCGTGACCGCATCCACTCCGACATGGGCATGATCTTCCGCACCGAGAAGAGCGTCCTGTTCGTCATCCCGTGGGGCCGCCACTGGCTCGTCGGCACGACCGACACCGACTGGGACCTCGACAAGGCCCACCCCGCGGCGACGGCGGCCGACATCGACTACATCCTCGAGCACGTCAACAAGGTCATGGCCGTGCCGCTCACCCGTGCCGACGTCGAGGGCGTCTACGCCGGTCTGCGACCGCTGCTGGCGGGCGAGTCCGACCAGACGTCGAAGCTGTCGCGCGAGCACATCGTCGCCCACACCGTGCCCGGTCTCGTCGTGGTGGCCGGTGGCAAGTGGACCACCTACCGGGTCATGGCCGAGGACGCCATCGACGAGGCCGTCGCAGCCCTCGACGGTCGCATCCCGTCGAGCACGACCATGGAGATCCCGCTGATCGGTGCCGAGGGCTACCACGCGGCGTGGAACAAGCGCGGCAAGATCGCCAAGGCCTTCGGCGTGCACAAGGTGCGCATCGAGCACCTGCTCAACCGGTACGGCACCACGACGGACGAGATCCTCGACCTGATCCGTGACGACCCCTCGCTCGCCGAGCCGCTGCCCGGGGCCGACGACTACATCCGGGCCGAGGTCGTCTACGCCGCGAGCCACGAGAGCGCCCTGCACCTCGAGGACGTGCTCGCCCGCCGCACCCGCATCTCGATCGAGGCGTGGGACCGGGGCGAGTCCGCCGCCCCCGTCGCCGCCAAGCTGATGGCCGGCGTGCTCGGCTGGAGCGACGACGAGGCCGAGGCCGAGGTCGCGAACTACCTGAAGCGCGTCGCGGCCGAGCGGGCGAGCCAGCTCGAGCCCGACGACGAGTCGGCCGACCGGGTCCGCCTCGAGGCACCCGACATCACCTTCGGCTTCGACGAGGACGACATGGTCGTCGCCGGTGCCGACCAAGGAGGCGCGCCCAAGCCGGGCGAGAAGGTCACCGAGCCCGCGGGCACGCCGGGCGACGACACCTCGGCGGGCAGCCCGGGCGGTCGCCAGGGCTGACCCCGCGGTCGCTCGCGCGACCACCTGCAGGAGGCGCGGTGCCGGTTCGACCGGCACCGCGCCTCTTGCGTGTCCGCCGTCCGAGAACGGGGGAACACCTGTGGACGGTGACGGGTTGTCCCCACCACGAGCAGCCCGGCTGCCGCGGCCGAACCCGCCGCTAGGCTGAGACGACTGCCCCCGAGTCCACTGGAGACGAACCATGGTTGACGTGCGTCGAGTCAAGCTCCCCGGCGTGGGTGTGCTGCACACCTTCATCACCGACGACGGCGGCAAGTGCGGTGTCATCACGCACCGTTCGGGTCACAGCGACCTGATCACGTTCAGCGACGACGTCGACGGCGACCACGTCAAGAAGGTCTCGTTGCGCCTCAGCGAGGACGAGGCCCACACGCTCGCCGAACTGCTCGGCGGTACGCGCATCACCGAGTCGCTGTCGGCCCTCGACCAGATCCCCGGCCTGAGCATCGACTGGTTCACGGTCGACTACGACGACCACATCGCCGGACAGCCGCTCGGCGACCTCGGTGCCAAGGGCGTCGTCGGCCTCACCGTCGTGGCGGTCGTCCGTGGCGACGCGGCCAACCCGGCGCCGTCGGGCGACTTCAAGGTGTTCCCCGGTGACACGCTCGTCGTGGCCGGTTCACCCGAGAAGGTCGCCAAGGCGTTCTCGTTCTACCGCACGGGCGAGCTCAAGCACCGCTCGCCGGTCGACGCCCCGCCCGGGGGCTAGGCCCATGCACCTGGGTGAAGAGCTGATCGTCCTCGGCATCCTGCTGCTGATCGCGTACGTGCTCGGCCGCGCCGGCAAGCTGATCGGCCTGCCGTCGATCCCGATCTACATGATCGTCGGCCTGCTCGCCAGCACGAACACGGGGTGGTTCCCGCTCAGCTTCGAGTCCGACAACATCGAGTTGATCGCCATCTTCGGGTTGATCCTGCTGCTGTTCAACCTCGGCCTCGAGTTCGATCAAGACGAATTCTTCTCGAACGCGGGGCGGCTCATCGTCTCGGGCGGCAGCTACATCGCCATCAACATGGGCGTCGGGCTGATCTTCGGCTTCATGCTCGGGTGGGGCACGCGCGAGGCGCTGATCATCGCGGGCATGACGGCGACGTCGTCGAGTGCGATCGTCACCAAGCTGCTGATCGAGCTGAACCGCCTGGCGAACCGCGAGACGCCGATGATCCTCGGCGTCACGGTCGTCGAGGACATCTTCATCGCCATCTACCTCGCGATCGTGTCCGTCGTGCTCAGCGGCGAGACCGACCCCGGGCCGGTGATCTTGAAGCTCGGCATCGCCTTCGCGTTCCTCGTCGTGATGTTCGGCGTGGCCCGATGGGGCGGCCGCGTCGTGTCGAGGCTCATGCGCACCCGCGACGACGAACTCTTCACCGTGTTGTTCTTCGGGCTGGCCGTGCTCTTCGCCGGCCTCGGCGAGGTTCTCGGGGTGACGGACGCGATCGGCGCCTTCCTCATCGGCCTGATCATCGGGGCCACGAAGTTCCGCAACCGGGTCGAGCAGTTCGCCCTGCCCATGCGCGACGTCTTCGGGGCGTTCTTCTTCCTGAACTTCGGCCTCGGGCTCAACCCGGCCCTGTTCCCGAGCGTGCTCGGCCCCGTGGCCATCGCCGTGGGCATGACCGTGCTGCTCAACGTGGGTGCCGGGCAGTTCGTCGCGTGGCTCAACAAGCTCGGGCCGCAGGCGGGCATCAACACCACGGTCATCCTGGTCAACCGGGGCGAGTTCGCGTTGATCCTGGCGACCCTGTCCGCGGGTGCGGGTCTCGACGAGCGGTTGCAGCCCTTCGCCGGTCTGTACGTGCTGATCATGGCGGTGCTCGGGCCGGTCCTCGCCTCGAACAGCGAGCGCATCGGCTCGGTGCTGTTGCGGTCGCGCAAGAAGGCCGAGCGTGCCGAGGCCGAGGCCCGTCGTCTCGAACGCGAGGCGCGCAGCGGTGACGAGATCGCCCTGATGGAGGCCGCCCTCGCCGGTGACGACCTCGATCAGGCCGAGGTCACCGAGGACGACGACGAGCGTGAGACCGAGCGGGTCCGGGCCGGCGCGGCGCGGGCCGCCGCGGGCCGGGTCGACACCACGCGACGCGGGGCCGACGGCGATGCCGACGCCGACGACGACCTGGACGACCTCGACGCGATGGACGCCGACGAGGCCCGGATCTGGGCCGAGCAGGCCGGCCAACAGAGCGATCAGCGGGCCACCCGCCGACGCGACCCCGAGTACTGAACCGCTCGCCGTCGTCCCAGCGGGTTCGTGGGCGACGCGAGGTACGATCGCCTCCGTGACCCAGACCGAGCAGCGCCCCGCCCTCCTCGGAGTCGACGGCGAACCGCTGCCCGCGACCATGTGGCACGTCGCCCGTCGGCCCCGATGGATCGCCCTGCTCGGCCTCGCCCTCGTCGTGGCGGCGATCTTCGCCTGGCTCGGCCACTGGCAGATCGAGCGCAGCGTCGAGAGCGTGCAGGTCGTCAACCCCGAGACCGAGACCAGCAAGGTGCTGTCGTCCGTCGCGACCCCGCAGACGCCCTTCGCCGACTCGCTCGGTGCCCAGCGCGTGTCCGTCACCGGTGAGTTCGACCCGGACGACTTCGCCGTCGTCGGAGACCGGGTCAACGGCGGCGAGACCGGCTATTGGCTGATCGGCCGTTTCGTCGACGACGCCAACGGCGCCTCGCTTCCCGTGGGGCTCGGCTGGTCCGCGACCCGCGAGGGTGCCGAGGCCGCCGAGGCGTCCGTGGCCGCGACCTCGACCGTCACGGTCGAGGGCCGTTACTTCCCGTCCGAGTCGCCGACCGAGAGCGACTTCGAGAGCGGTGCGCAGACCGTCGTGTCCGTGGCCGCCCTGATCAACGAGTGGCCCGGCTTCGACGGCCAGGTCTACGGCGGCTACGTCGTCTCCGACGCCGCACCCGCGTCGCTGAGCGAGATCGACTCCGCGCCTCCGGCGTCCGACGTGCAGTTCAACTGGCTCAACGTCTTCTACGCCATCGAGTGGGTCGTCTTCGCCGGCTTCGCCGTCTTCCTGTGGTTCCGGCTCGTGCGCGACGCGTTCGAGCGCGAGTACGAAGAAGCCGAGGAGGCGCGGGCCGAGGCGGACGCGCGCGGCGCGACCCAGCCGACCCGCGCCTCCTGACCCCGCGCGTCCCGACCTCCGCGTCCGGGCCCCGGCCGGGCGGTGGGTCGGCCTCGTTCGACGTCGACAGGTGCCGTCCTGGCGCATGGGTGGGCGCGGCTAGAATCGTCCCCATGCCTCTGAAGCCCCGGCAACGCGACATCCCGAAGATCCCGGGTGCCGTCAGGTTCTACAAGATCTCGGCGTACGTCACCGGCGTGATGCTGCTGCTGCTCATCTTCGAGATGCTGTTCAAGTACACGCCCCTGCAGCTCGAGATGCAGCTGGGCGGTCAGGGCGGGTTCCTCGTGCCGGTCGACTCGACCACGGGCTTCAACCTGTCGACCGCGATCCTCATCGCGCACGGTTGGCTCTACGTCGTCTACCTCTTCGCCGACTTCCGCCTCTGGAGCCTGATGAGGTGGCCGTTCTCGCGGTTCTTCCTCATCGCGCTCGGCGGCGTCGTGCCCCTGCTCTCGTTCTTCGTCGAGAGCCACATGACCAAGCTCGCGACGCGGCAGTACGAAGCCCTGACCGCCGAGACCACCCCCACGACCGAGGGAGCCCCCGCGTGACCGACGCACCCGAGACCGCCGAGGCGTCGGCGACCACCGCCGCCACGGCCCCCGCACCGGCCGACCGCGCGCCCGAGACCGCGCAGAGCCCCGTGCTCGTGGTCGACTTCGGCGCCCAGTACGCGCAGCTGATCGCCCGGCGCGTGCGTGAGGCCAACGTCTACAGCGAGATCGTGCCCCACACGATCACCGCGGCCGAGATCGCCGAGAAGAACCCCGTGGGCATCGTGCTCAGCGGCGGTCCCTCGAGCGTCTACGAAGAAGGCGCGCCGAGCATCGACGCGGGCATCTTCGACCTCGACATCCCCGTGCTGGGCATCTGCTACGGGTTCCAGGCGATGGCCAAGGCGCTCGGCGGCGAGGTGTCGCAGACGGGTCAGCGCGAATACGGCGCCACCGACGTGACGCTCGCCGAGGGCGACAGCACGCTGCTGTCCGGCCAACCGTCCTCGCAGACGACGTGGATGAGTCACGGCGACTCGGTGTCGAAGGCCCCTGCGGGCTTCGACGTGCTGGCGTCGAGCGCCTCGACCCCCGTCGCCGCGTTCTCGAGCGACGCCCGCAAGCTCTACGGCGTCCAGTGGCACCCCGAGGTCAAGCACTCGTCGTACGGCCAGGCCGTGCTCGAGAACTTCCTGCACCGTGCCGCCGGCATCCCCGCCGACTGGAACAGCGGCAACGTCATCGCCGAGCAGGTGGCCCGCATCCGCGAGCAGGTCGGCGACGCGCGCGTCATCTGCGGCCTCTCGGGCGGGGTCGACTCGGCCGTCGCGGCCGCCATCGTGCACGAGGCCGTCGGCGACCAGCTGATCTGCGTCTTCGTCGACCACGGTCTGCTGCGCGCCGACGAGCGTCGTCAGGTCGAAGAGGACTACGTCGCCTCGACCGGTGTGCGACTCGTCACGATCGACGCCGAGCAGCAGTTCCTCGACGCCCTCGCCGGGGTGACCGACCCCGAGCAGAAGCGCAAGATCATCGGCCGCGAGTTCATCCGCAGCTTCGAGGCCGCCGCCGAGGCGCTGGTGCTCGAGGCCGCGGCCGAGGGCGACTCGGCCGTGAAGTTCCTGGTGCAGGGCACCCTCTACCCCGACGTCGTCGAGAGCGGTGGCGGTACGGGCACGGCGAACATCAAGAGCCACCACAACGTGGGCGGTCTGCCCGAAGACCTGCAGTTCGAGCTCGTCGAGCCGCTGCGCACCCTCTTCAAGGACGAGGTGCGGGCGATCGGTCGTGAGCTCGGTCTGCCCGAGGTCATCGTCGGGCGCCAGCCGTTCCCCGGCCCCGGTCTCGGCATCCGCATCGTGGGCGAGGTGACGCACGAGCGACTCGAGCTGTTGCGTGCGGCCGACGCGATCGCGCGGGCCGAGTTGACCGCGGCCGGCCTAAACGACGAGATCTGGCAGTGCCCCGTGGTGCTGCTCGCCGATGTCCGCTCGGTGGGTGTGCAGGGCGACGGTCGTACGTACGGTCACCCGATCGTGTTGCGCCCGGTGTCCTCGGAAGACGCGATGACGGCAGACTGGACGCGTCTGCCCTACGACGTGCTGGCCCGCATCTCGAACCGCATCACGAACGAGGTCGACGGTGTCAACCGCGTCGTGCTCGACGTCACCTCGAAGCCCCCGGGAACGATCGAATGGGAGTGACGCGAAGCGTCACTCTGGCGGCGCTCTGCGCCGTCAGTGCCCACCAGTAGCCGCCGAGATGGAGTGAGGCTGACGTCTCGCGAAGCGCAGTGACCGGGCTGGTTCCGGCGCGGAGCGCCGAGGCCTGATCATTCCGGGGGAGCCTGCGACCCCGGTGCCCACCAGTAGCCGCGAACGTCGAGTGAGGGAGACCTCTCGCGAAGCGCAGTGAGGCGAAGCCCCCTCCGGCAGACAGCTGCCCGAGGGGGTTTCGTCGTCTCCAGGGGGTTTCGTCGTCCCTGGATCTCTTCGTCGTTCCTGGTCAGCACACGAACGAGTGGGCAGAACATGCTCGTCCCCCGCCCACGAACAGCACCTTCTGCCCACTCGGCCATCGCCCCCCCACCCACAGGGAAGCGGGGCCCGTCCCTCTCGGAACGAGCCCCGCTTCGGGGTGCCGCTGGTGACGGCGTCGTGCCTAGTCGCTGCCTCGCAGGATGGCGATCATGCGCAGGATCTCGACGTAGAGCCAGATGACCGTCATGACGATGCCGAAGGCGGCCGACCAGCCGTAGATGCGGGGTGCGCCGCGCTCGACGCCGGTCTTGATCTGGTCGAAGTCGAGCACGAGTGAGTAGGCAGCCATGATGACGACCAGGATGCCCAGGAAGAAGCCGAGCGGGATGCCGAAGATCTCGAACGACCCGCGCAGACCCCAGGGGTTGCTGTTGGCACCGAAGGCCATCAGGCCGAGGTTGAGCAGCGAGAAGACGGCGTAGCCGACCATGCCGATCAGGAAGATCTTGGTGGCCTTGGCCGAGGCGCGCACCTTGCCGCTCTTGAAGAGCAGCAGGGTCGTGACGAACACGGCCGCGGTGCCGAGCAGGGCCTGGGTGACGATGCCGTCGAACTGCGACTCGTAGATGGACGAGATGCCACCGACGAAGAGGCCCTGCGCCGCCGAGTACGCGAGGACGAGCCCCGGGGAGGGCTTCTTCTTGAAGATGTTGACGAGCGCGAGGACGAAGCCGGCGATGGCGCCGACGATCGCGAGCGCGGGGACGAACCACCCGATGGCCGCACCGACGAGCACGACACCGAACGCGAGAAGCGTCTTGGTGATGGTGTCTTCGTACGTCATGCGGTCGGTCTGGGTGGGGCCGGCGGCGGGCTGCGAGTAGAGCTGCTGCAACTGCTCGGCGGTCATGCCGTTGTACTCGACCGGCTGGGCTGCGCCCTGCTGCTGACGGATGACGGGCCCGCCGTTCTTCGAGAAGGCCGGCGACTGACTGAAGCCGGGATTCGAGAATGCCAAGGGGTTCCTCTTCTGATCGCTAGGGATGTGTGGATTGCCCGCGCAGGTTCACGAAGGCGTTTCCGTACACATGAGGCTAACGCCTGTCGTGCAACGAATGGCTGAAGATCTGCCTGATGAGAGCCGCATTCTCGCAGGGCGAACGTGCGCGCCGTGCATCTTTTGCGTCTGCGGTGGGCGAGACGCCTCGTCCCCGGGGGCCGCGCCTCCTCGTCTCTCCACACGCGGTCGCTTGCCAAGCGGTCGGGCGGCTCGGGCTGCGCACGGGGACGCCGGTTAGCGTGACCGGGTGTCCACCTCGCCTCTCGTCATCGCCCATCGCGGCGCCAGCGGTCACCGACCCGAGCACGGCGAGGACGCCTACCGGCTCGCGATCGAGCTCGGGGCCGACGCCATCGAGCCCGACCTGGTCGCCTCGAGCGACGGTGTGCTCGTCCTGCGGCACGAGAACGAGATCTCGGGCACGACCGACGTCGCCGAGCACGACGAGTTCCGGCACCGACGCACGACCAAGACGATCGACGGGACGAAGGTCACGGGCTGGTTCACCGAGGACTTCACCTGGGACGAACTCAGCACGCTGCGCATCCGCGAACGGCTGCCCGAGCTGCGGCCCGAGAGCGCGGCGCACGACGGCGAGGGGCGCATCCAGCGGCTGGGCGACCTGCTCGACCTGCTCGACGCGGCCGATCGACCCGTCGGGCTCGTCGCCGAGGTGAAGCACGCCACCTACTTCGACTCGATCGGCCTGCCGCTCGGCGAGCTGCTCGCCGACGAGCTGCGGCAGCGGCGCTGGGTCGACGACCCGCGGCTGACCATCGAGTCGTTCGAGCAGACCGTGCTCGGTCGCCTGGCCGACCAGCGGCTCGGGGCCCGGCTCGTCTACCTGCTCGAGAAGGCGGGCGTCGCGGCCGACCTGGTCGCGACGGGACGGACGTCGGTGGGCTACCGCGATCAGCTGCACGCCGAGTCGCTCGAGTCGTTCGTCGACGCGGGGCTGCACGGCGTCAGCCTCGACAAGCACACGCTCGTCGACGCGCAGGGGGCGACCGACGGTCGGGTCGTCGACCGGGCGCACGCGGCCGGCCTCGCCGTCTTCACCTGGACGCTCCGCGCCGAGAACGCCTTCCTGGCCAAGGCCCACCGCGGCCCCGGCGGCAAGGCGGCGTTCGGCGACTGGCGCGCCGAGTTCACCTCGCTCATGGCGCTCGGCGTCGACGGAGTCTTCGCCGACCAACCCGAGCTCGCCGAGGAGGCGCGGGTCGCCTTCGCGTCCCGCTGACCCCGCGCGACGCCGCCCTCGACCGCGGTCGCCCCGCGTCCTCTCGCCATGTCGGTGGTCGCGCTTAGACTCGACGGGCCATGACGATCGTGCTCGAGCCCTCTGACGCTGCC
>NZ_JXQZ01000044.1 GCF_000878135.1 Frigoribacterium sp. MEB024 | reverse complement strand
TAGTGCGAAGAGCACGAGCAACACCAGAAAGGCCCCTTCTTCGGAAGGGGCCTTTCTGCGTTTAACGGTCACTAGTCGGGGCCGCGTAACCGTCGCATTCGTCTTGGAGTCAGAGGGCGCACGATGGGAGTTGCCCCACCGCTCACAACCGGGCGATGTTTTTCGGCGTCCATGCGCATCGACCTCGAGTCGTCTCTCATGGGCGCGCCCCGACCCCACGAGCTGCGACGGGGCAACGCCGGGGTCGTTCGTGCCCAGAGCGCGGTGGGCGATTCCGGCGATCGGTTTTCGTCCTGGCGCAGGGGAGAGCTTCCGGGGAAAGACTCCGCCAGGGGGCGATGGAGTTGCCCTTGCCAGGACAGGAGCAATGGTGGTTCGACGCCCGTCCACGCATCGGACAGGAGTCGTGGGTGCCCCTGATGCCCTGCGCCACTTCAGCGAATTCGCTCGTGGAAGTGACCTAACCGTGTCGATCGGCCCCCTCTACGGACGCAAAAGATCCTGCCTGAACCGAGGCGTCGATGCCGGCACTCCAGAAGAGGGCGGCAGCCCGCGCCCCAAGTGGGTTCGCATACGGTGTCGAGGTGGTCCGTGCGAGGCACCGGCGGCGTGACGTCGGGCATCGTTCCCTTCGAGCTACCCCTGGAGACCCACGGGGCAGCCAGCTGGCATCGAACCGTTCGGCCTTCTGGTGCGAGGACGCCGAGGCGGCTTGACCGACCTGTGCGGGGCACCAAGTTCGGTCGATGCCGCATGGATCGCAGCTGGCTCTCGGCCGGTGAACGGAATGTCGAAGCGGCCGCGTGGCGGGTGTCGTTGGCCACCTTGGTGTCGATGACGTGGGGTATGAAGGAAGCGGTCGATGTGGCGCGGGAGCTCGCCGCGGCGCATGCTCGCCATCGTGACGTGTCTTGGCATGGGCCATGCGTTCGTGGTCATCGACCGGGCGGGTACATCATCGATGCGGAGCCGGTTCGTCTACTTGCCCCTCGCCCTCAGGGTCCGTGAGGCGACACGCGTCTCTGGCCATGAAGGCTGTCACGGCCGCGCCGGCGTGAACCGGCGGCAGCTCAAGTCCCCTTCTCGGCTACTCCGGGCTCGGGTCAGTGGCCTCTCTTATCGGTCGCACGAGCAGATCCGGTGGGCCGGTCGCGAGACGCTAGTCGCCGTCTGCAAGAAGCGGATCGAGCGGGCGATGAGTTCACTGACGTGAGAGCCGTGATCCCCCAGGCGGCACACGCCACAGGGTTCCCGTGCGACGCGGTGCTGTTCCCGACGACGCGATGCACCGGCAACGTCCATCGCCAGTGGTCGGAGAGTCTTCGCCACGGGATCGAGTCCTCGGGGCGGGCGTCGGGAAGCAGACCAGCTCCGTCCGAGCCGAGCAAGCTCCTGTTTCCAGGTGCCCTCCGTCATGTCTCGGATGTCGTGGCAGGAAACGACGAGCCGGCAAACCCTGCCCGGTCCGACCCCTTGCAAGCCTTGCGAAGCGACGGGCGGGAATGGACCGTCGAGACCGGTGGAAGCGGTGAACTCCCGATTCCCATGGTCGTCACCTTCAGCCACGATCCACCACCGCTGGAGTGGAGAAGGCAAGGCCCCTCGACGATCGTCTGTCGGGATCGCCGATAGGAGATCTGATGCGACGCCGCAGTCGCCGGTCTCTCTGTCTCGCGGGAGGCGAGGTGGGCCACCGAACGGGTGGGTCAGCGTGCGATCTCGTCGAGGCATGGATGCGAGGAGGCGTGCCCACCGGCGACCTGCGGTGCACTCTCGCTCGAGCGGCGGAAGCCCTTCGAACCACGTCGGGGGTCTCGGTCGTGGAGGGACGAATCCACAGTCTTCCGCGAAGTTTCGGCGCGACACGCCCGGGATGCATGGGTATTTGGGGGTGGGGCCGGGGGGCTGTGTAAAGTAATCCGAGTCAGCCCAAAGGTGCGGCGGAGCGGCTAGGACAGCGACCAGTTATGGTTCAGATCCGGAGCTTACCGGCCTCAAGTGGTGGCGTCCTCCCCGAGATCGAGTCGTTTGCGACTTGAGAATCGTGTGGTAGGGTTTCAACTCCATCCTCTGGTCAACGCCAGGCGCTGGT
>NZ_JXQZ01000043.1 GCF_000878135.1 Frigoribacterium sp. MEB024 | reverse complement strand
CCGGCCGGCCGTCGCCGCCTGCGCCGAGCCCTCGCGCTCCCGGCCCTCGCCGCGGCCGCGACGCTCGCGCTGACGGCCTGCGTCCCGCAGCAGCCCGCCGGCACGAACCCGCCCGACAAGACCGACGTCACCACCGCCCCCATCGGCGACAAGACGATCGTCGAGGGGGGCGACCTGGTCATGGCGTTGTCGGCCGAGCCGGACGCCCTCGACCCCACCACGTCGTCGTCGCTCTACACGCGCTACGTCATGGAGACGGTGTGCCAGAAGCTGTACGACATCGACGCCGAGGGTGACCTCGTGCCGTTGCTGGCGACCGAGCTGCCGACGCTGTCGGACGGCGGGCTCACGGTCGACATCCCCGTGCGCACCGACGCCGTGTTCGCCGACGGGACCCCACTCGACGCCGAGGCCGTGGTCACCACGCTGCGCCGCCACCTCGACAAGCCCGACTCGTCGCGGGCCAGCGAGCTCGGCCCCGTCACCGGGGTCGAAGCCCTCGACGACGACACGGTGCGCCTGACCTACGAGCGCCCCTTCGCCCCGCTCACCGCGGCCCTCGCGGACCGGGCCGGCATGATCATGTCGCCGACGGCGCTCGAGGCCGAGGGTGACGACTTCGGCGACGCCCCGGTCTGCGTCGGCCCGTTCAAGTTCGTCGACCGCGTGCCGCAGACCTCGATCTCGGTCGAGCGCGACCCGCTCTACTACGACGCCGAGGACGTGCACCTCGACACGATCACCTATCGCATCATCACCGACGCGAGCATCCGTGCGGCGAACGTCCGCGCGGGTGACGTGCAGGTCGCCGACTCGATGTCGACGATGGACGTCGACTCCCTCATGGCCGACGACGGCCTGACGGTGCTGCAGGTCGGCTCGTTCGGCTACCAGGGCATCACGGTGAACATCGGCAACCAGGACGGCGTCGGAACCGACCCCGTGCAGATCGACACCCCTCTGGCGAGCGACGTGCGGGTCCGTCAGGCGCTGGCCATGTCGATCGACCGCGACGCGCTCGTCCAGAGCGTGTTCGGCGGGTGGAACGACACCGCCTGCTCGCCGATCCCGCCGACGAGTCCGTTCGCCACGGACGCCAGCGACGCCTGCCCGGGCTACGACCCCGAGGGGGCGAAGCGCCTCCTCGACGAGGCGGGCGTGTCCACGCCCTACGACATCGAGATCCAGGCCAGCAACAACGCCGACACGTTGCGGCTCGCCCAGGCGTTGCAGGCCCAGGTGGCGGACGGCGGGTTCCGCCTGTCGATCACCCCGGTCGAGTACTCGACCCTGCTCGACGTGCAGTCGCGGGGCGACTTCGACGCGCTGCAGCTCGGCTGGTCCGGTCGCGTCGACCCGAACGGCAACATGGTGAACTTCCTGCGCACCGGCGGCGGCAACAACTACTCGGGTTACAGCAACCCCCGGGTCGACGAGCTGCTCGCCGACGCCGCCGCGTCCATCGACGTCGACGAGCGTGCCGCGCTCTACGGCGAGGCCGTGACTCAGGTGCAAGAGGACGAACCGCTCATCTACCTGTACCGCACCCGCAGCCTGACCGCGCTGACGAACGAGGTCGCCGGGGTGTCCACCTACGCCGACGGCGTCGTGCGCCTCAGCAACGCCGCCTTCGTCGAGGGGGAGTGACCCGATGACCCGTTACCTGATCACCCGGCTCTGGCAGTCGGCCGTCACGCTCGTGATCGCCTCGATCGTCGTGTTCTGGGGCGTGCGCCAGCTGCCGGGCGACCCGGCCCTGGCCCTGGCCGGAGAAGAGGCGACGCCCGAGCGCGTCGCCGCCATCCGGGCCGACCTCGGCCTCGACGACTCGCTGCTCGTGCAGTACGGCCGGTTCGTCGGCAACTTCGTCCGCGGCGACTTCGGCGAGTCCACCCGCACCGGCACACCGGTCACCGAGCTGATCGGTGCCACCCTGCCGGTCACGCTCTGGCTCGCCCTCTACGCGATCGTCGTCGCCGTCGTCGTGGGCGTCGCCCTGGGCGTCGTCGCCGAGCGGTACCGGGGCCGCTGGCCCGAGTGGATGGCCAACGCCGCCGCCCTGGTGGGGCTCTCGGTGCCGAACTTCTGGCTCGGCATCCTCGCGATCCTCTGGCTCGCGGCCGGTCTCGGCCTGTTCCCGGCGTCGGGATACGTGCCGGTGGCCGAGAACCCGGCGAGCGCGTTCTACCACCTGACCCTGCCCGCGCTGATCCTCGGCACGAGCCTCGCCGCGGTCATCATGCGGCAGACCCGCGCCTCGATGATCGAGACGATGAAGACCGACTACGTGCGCACCGCGCGGGCCAAGGGCCTCGGTCGTGGTCGGGTGCTGATGCGCTACGGCCTGCGCAACTCGATGATCGTGGTCGTCACGATCGTCGGCCTGCAACTCGGCGGCCTGATCTCGGGCGCCGTGGTCACCGAGCGCATCTTCGCGCTGCCGGGCTTCGGCAAGCTCACGCTCGACTCGGTCTTCACCCGCGACTACCCGGTGATCCAGGCCGTCGTGCTGATCATCACGGTCGGCTACATCGTGATCAACCTGGCGGTGGACGTCCTGTACTCCGTCATCAACCCGCGCATCAGGGTAGGAGGCGCATCGTGACCGTCATCGAGACACCCACCGCCGCAGGGGCGGGGCTCGGCTCGGCGCGGGGACGCGTCTGGCGCGGCCTCGTCCGCAACAAGCTGGGCGTCACCGGCGGCGTCATGCTGCTCGTCGTCCTCGTCGCCGGCCTCGCGGCGCCGCTCATCGCCCCGTACGACCCGACGCGGGTGAACTTCGACCTGCCGTTCCAGGTGCCCGGCACCGTGGGCTACGTGCTCGGCACCGACGACCTGGGCCGCGACATCCTGTCGCGCACCGTGTACGGCATCCGCGTCTCACTGCAGGTGGGCGTGTTGTCGGTGATGCTGGCCGTCGTGGTCGGCACGCCCCTCGGGTTGCTCGCCGGCTACTGGCGCTGGCTCGACGGCGTCATCTCGCGCCTCACCGACGTCATGCTGGCGTTCCCGTTCCTGATCATCGCCGTGGCGCTGGCCGCGATCAGCGGTCCGAGCCTGACGAACGCCGTGGTCGCCCTCGGCATCGCGCAGGTGCCGACGATGATCCGCGTGGTGCGCGGCGAGACGCTGCGCGTCAAGTCCACCGACTTCGTCCTCGCCGCGACGACGATGGACGCCACGGGCCTCCGCGTGATCTTCCAGCACGTCCTGCCCAACTGCGTCTCGGCGATCATCGTGCAGGCGACGGTCATCATGCCGGTCGCCGTGATCGGCGAGGCCCTGCTGTCGTTCCTCGGGCTGGGCATCCAGCCGCCGACGGCCAGTCTGGGCATCATGCTCAGCGACGCGCAGCAGTACCTGGCCAAGGCGCCGTTCGCGGCCGTCGTGCCGGGACTGGCGATCGCCGTGATCTGCCTGGGCTTCAACCTGTTCGGCGACGCCCTGCGCGACGCCCTCGACCCCACCGCCAGCGACCGGAAGTGACCCCCTCGTGACCTACACCACCCCCGACGAGTTCGTCACCCGCCCCGACCTGCGCGGCACCTTCGGCATGACGTCGTCGACGCACTGGCTGGCGACGGCCTCGGCCCAGTCGGTCCTCGAGCGCGGCGGCAACGCGTTCGACGCGGCCGTCGCGGGCGCCTTCGTCCTGCACGTCGTGGAGCCGCACCTCAACGGTCCCGGCGGCGACCTCACGGCGATCTACGCGACGGCCGAGGCCCCCGACGACCCGACCGTGCTCGTCGGCCAGGGCCCCGCCCCGGCCGGGGCCACCCGCGAGCACTACCTGGCCGAGGGCCTCGAGCTCGTGCCCGGGTCGGGAGCCCTCGCGGCCGCCGTCCCCGGTGCGGTCGACGCCTGGCTGAAGCTGCTGGCCGAGCACGGCACCTGGTCGCTCGCCGACGTCCTCGCCTACGCGATCGGCTACGCCCGCGACGGCCACCCGATCGTGGCGCGCGTGGCGTCCACGATCGAGACCGTCGCCGACCTCTTCACCGAGCACTGGCCCACCTCGGCGGCGCAGTGGATGCCCGGTGGTGAGGTGCCACGCGAGGGCGACCTGCTGACGAACCCGGCCTACGCGGCCGTCCTCGACGAGCTGGTCGCGGCCGGCGAGGCCCTCGGCCCCGACGCGTCCCGCGAGGCGAAGGTCGAGGAGGCGCGGGTCGAGTGGGGCAGCGGACACGTCGCGCAGGCGATCGACGAGTTCGTCCGCACTCCGCACCGTCACTCGTCGGGCACCGACCACGCGGGTGTCGTCACGGCCGCGGACCTCGCCGCGTTCCGCGCCACGACCGAGCCGGCGACCACGATCGAGTTCCGCGGCCACACGATCGCCAAGACCGGCGCCTGGGGCCAGGGTCCCGCGCTGCTGCAGGTGCTGGCGCTGCTCGAACCGCTCGACGACGCGTTGCTCGACCCGTCGACCGCGGACGGCGCCCACACCGTCGTCGAGGCGCAGAAGCTCGCGATGGCCGACCGCGAGGCCTGGTACGGCCCCGGTGACGTGCCCCTCGCGACCCTCTTGTCCGCGGACTACGCCGACGAGCGTCGCGCGCTGATCGGCGACCGGGCGTCGCACGAACTGCGACCCGGTGACGTCCCCGGTCGCGAGCCGTTCGCCCTGCCCACGATGCGCACCGAGTACCTGCCGCCCGCGCTCAGCGAGGCACCCGCCGGCGTCGGTGAGCCCACGGTCGCCGCCCCCGGGCGGGCACCGGCACCCGGCGCCGCACCCGGCGCATCCGCCGCGCCCGTCGCACCGGCCGAGGACGCCCCGGCGACCGGCACCGCGCCTCCTGCCGACCGTCTGGCCGAGCCGTTCACCGAGCCGACCGGCGAGACGCGCGGCGACACGTGCCATCTCGACGTCGTCGACCGCTGGGGCAACATCGTCTCGGCGACCCCGTCGGGCGGCTGGCTGCAGTCGTCGCCGACGATCCCCGAGCTCGGCTTCTGCCTCGGCAGCCGGCTGCAGATGTCGTGGCTGGACGAGGGCACGGCGTCGACCCTCGAGCCCGGCACCCGCCCGCGCACGACGCTGACGCCCACGCTCGTGCTGAAGGACGGCGAGCCCGTCGTCGCGCTCGGCTCGCCCGGCGGCGACCAGCAGGACCAGTGGCAGCTGCTCTACCTGCTGCGCACGATCGTCGGCGGCTACACCCCGCAGCAGGCGATCGACGCCCCCGCGCTGCACACCACGTCGTTCCCCGGCAGCTTCTGGCCCCGCACCTGGGAGCCCGGGGGAGTCGTCGTCGAGGACCGTCTGGGCGACGACGTCATCGACGCGCTGGTCGCCCGCGGCCACGTCGTCACCCGCGCCGGCGGCTGGTCCCTGGGCCGGCTGTCGAGCGTCTCGCGAGACCCCGAGACCGGCGTGCTCTCCGCCGCCGCCAACCCCCGAGGAGCCCAGGCCTATGCCGCAGGACGCTGAGAACCCGACCTCCCCCTTGCTGAGCGTGCGCGACCTGCGCGTCTCGTTCGGCGACACCCCCGCCGTGCACGGCGTCGACCTCGACGTCCTGCCGGGCGAGCGGGTGGCGATCGTCGGCCAGTCCGGCTCGGGCAAGTCGACGGTGGTCGCGGCCATCCTGCGCCTGCTGCCCGGGGCCGGCCACATCACGGGCGGCACGATCGAGCTCGCGGGCCCCGACGGCAGCACCCTCGACCTCGCGCAGGCCACCGAGGCGCCCATGCGCCAGGTGCGCGGCGCGCGCATCGGCCTCGTGCCGCAGGACCCGTCCACCAACCTGAACCCGTCGATGAAGGTCGGTGCCCAGATCGCCGACGCCCTGCGCACCCACGGGCTCCGCGGCCACGACGAGGTGCAGCGTCGCGTCGTCGCGTTGATGACCGAGGCGGGCATCCCCGAGGCCGAGCGCCGGGCGGGGCAGTTCCCCCACGAGTTCTCGGGCGGCATGCGCCAGCGCGTGCTCATCGCGATCGCCCTGGCCCGCGAGCCGCAGCTGCTGATCGCCGACGAGCCGACCAGTGCGCTCGACGTGACGGTGCAGCGGCAGATCCTGAACCACCTGCAGACGCTGGTCGAGAGTCGCGGCACGTCCCTGCTCTTCATCACCCACGACCTGGGGCTCGCCGCCGACCGCACCGACCGCATCGTCGTGATGCTCGAGGGTCGCGTCGTCGAGCAGGGCACGCCCGAGCAGATCCTGCGTCGCCCGCAGCACGAGTACACGAAGCGCCTCGTCGCGGCCGCGCCGACGCTGGCCTCGGCCACCGCCCTCCGTCGCGGCGAGGCCGTCCTCGACGACGCGTCGGAGGCGAAGGAGGCGCGGGTCGACCCGATCCTGACCGTCACCGACCTGGTCAAGGAGTTCCGCCTCCGTGGTCGCCGTGGCGAGCAGGTGCGGGCCGTCGACCACGTCTCGTTCGAGGTGCCGCGCGCCACCACGACGGCGATCGTGGGGGAGTCCGGCTCGGGCAAGACGACCGTGGCCCGCATCGTGCTCGGCCTCGAGTCGGCGACGAGCGGGTCGGCCCTGATCGACGGCGAGAGCATCACGGC
Source organism: Frigoribacterium sp. MEB024 (assembly GCF_000878135.1). Taxonomy (GTDB): domain Bacteria; phylum Actinomycetota; class Actinomycetes; order Actinomycetales; family Microbacteriaceae; genus Frigoribacterium. Next base: position 22,339 of record NZ_JXQZ01000043.1, on the reverse strand, counting down.
GAGCCGGGGTGCGTCCCGTCGAGCACTGCGTCGCCGCGTGCAGCCCGTCTTCCAGGACCCCTACGGTTCGCTCGACCCGTCGTACAGCGTCGAGCGGTTGATCGACGAGCCCCTGCGCATCTTCGGCGTCGGCGACCGGGCCTCCCGCAGGCAGCGGGTCGCCGAGCTGCTCGACCAGGTCGCCCTGCCCCGGTCGGTCGCCCAGAGCCGGCCGAACGAGCTGTCGGGTGGTCAGCGCCAACGGGTGGCCATCGCGCGGGCGCTCGCGCTCGAGCCCGAGCTGCTCATCTGCGACGAGGCCGTCTCGGCGCTCGACGTGCTCGTCCAGGAGCAGATCCTCGAGTTGCTCGGCGATCTGCAGCGTCGACTCGGCCTCAGCTACCTGTTCATCACGCACGACCTGGCCGTCGTGCGCCAGATCGCCCACGACGTGGTGGTGATGCGCAAGGGCGCCGTGGTCGAGCGCGGTAGCGTCGACGACATCTTCTTGTCGCCCCGTGCCGAGTACACGACCGAACTGTTGGGAGCCATCCCCGGTGCCAGCCTCGCCCTCTGAGGGCCCGCCGCCCGTCGTCCTCGTCGACGCTCTGCGTCGCGAGATCGTCGAGGGCACCCTCGTGCCGGGGACGCGCATCACCGAGGCCTCGGTCGCCCGCCGCCACGGCGTCTCGCGCGTCCCGGTGCGCGAGGCGCTGCGCGCGCTCGAGGCCGAGGGGTTCGTCGAGTCGACGCCCCACGTGGGCAGTCGGGTCGCGGCGATCCCGGTCGACGAAGCCGACGACCTCTTCGCCGTCCGCGAGGCCCTCGAGATCTCGACCGCGCGTCGGGCCGCCCTGCGGGCGCGTGAGCTGTTCGGCGAGCCGAGCCCGCCCGAGGACTGGTGGCGGACACGGCGCGTGCTCGGCCAGCTGCTCGACGAGGGGGACGCCGCCGTCGAGGCCGGCGACCTCGACCGTCTCGTCGAGCTCAACGACCGGTTCCACGTCGGCGTGGCGCAGCTGAGCGGGAGCGCCACCCTGGCGACCCTGCTGCGCCAGCTGTCGAACAAGATCGAGTGGCTGTACGCACTCGACACCTTCTCGCGAGGCAAGCGGCTCTGGCCCGACCACCGCCGCATCCTCGCGGCGATCGACGCGGGCGACGAGGCCGGGGCCGCCGAGCTGATGGGGTGGCACGTCCGCGAGTCGCGCATCGGGTTCCTCGCCCGCACCGAGCCCGCCGACCGCGTGGCCGATCTGCGGGCCACGCCGCCCGCCCTGCCGCCGACCATCCCGACGCCGACGCTCCCGGCGACCTGACCCGCGCCTCCTCGGCTCGCCCGCTCAGGCGACCGGGCGGTGGCCGGGCAGGGCGTGCAGGTCTTCGGCGGCGAGTTCGGCGGCGATGGGGTCGCCGGCCTCGGTCGCCTCGCGCAGGGCGGCGAACGAGTCGGCCATCGAGTCCCACTGCAGCACCTGGACGATGTTCGGCACGCGCAGTTTGTAGGCGAGGCCGTCGGTGACGTCGGTGCACACCTTGACCAGTGACGGGTTGCCGCAGTGGTCGACGTAGGTCGAGAAGAGCGCGATGGCGTGGGCGTTCAGCGCCGGGGCGTCCTCACGGTCGAGATCACCGAGGCAGACGTCGATCGCCCGCACGATCTCGCGCTTGACGGCGGCCGGCAGGTTCGGGACGGCCAGGCGGACGGCGCCGCCGAAGAGCACGCCGAGGGTCTGGACCGCCTGGACGGCCTCTTCGGCCTTCGGCGTCGCGACCTTCGTGTAGCGGTTCGGCGCCATCTCGACGAGGCCGGCACGCACGAGGTCGCCGAGGGCCTCGCGGATCGGGGTGCGCGACACCTGCAGCCAGGCGATCAGCTCGTCGTCGTGCAGGCGTTCGCCCGGTTCGAGCGTGCCGTCGATGATCGCGTCACGGATGCGGCTGCGGACCGTGTCGCGCAGCAGCTGTCGCTCGGCGGCAGGGGGAGTGACGGGAATCGGCATGCGGCCTCCTAGATCCTCACGGGCGTGTGCCCGGCCAGCATCCTAATACGGAAACGTCACATTTTGCCCGATGGGCAGCGAAGTCCACATGTCAATGCCAGTGGACGGGCTCGGTCCCGGGCGCGACGAAGCCCCGCCTCCACGACGGGGGCGGGGCTTCGTGACTCGGGTCGGTGCGGCTACTGGGCGGCGGCGGGGGTCGCTGCGGGCACGTGCTGCGAGGCGACTTCGACGCCGTGCGAGTCGCGCAGGGTCGTCAGGGTCTGCTCGATCTCGTCGTCGCGCTGCTCGGTCGTCCAGCCGAGCGAGCCGGCCATGACGTCGGCGATCTCGGTGAGCAGCTCGATGGTGACGCCACCGACGAACGCGAGGTTCGTGCGGCGCAACACGACGTCGGCCAGGTGGACGGCGTCCTCGTGCTCGGCGAAGTATGCGATCTCGGCCGTGGTCAGCGTCGAGTCGGCCTCGAGGGCCTGCGACGGCTGGTCGAGCAGCACCTCGATGACGTCCGAGGCGCGGGTGCCGTACCGGGTCAGCAGGCGGTCGACCTGGTCGCGATCGAGCCCGTCGGCGTGGGCCGCCACCCAGGTGGTGCGGGCGCCGTCGGTGGTCGGGAAGCCCTTGCCGCCGCCGATCGCCATGCCCGTCGTGTCGACGGACCGCGTCACGCCGAGCTTCGTCGTCGCCTCGGTCGAGAGGTGGGCCGACAGGGCGCGGAACGTGGTCCACTTGCCGCCGACGAGGCTGAGGACGGTCGTGCCGGGCAGCTCGGCGACCTCGGTCTCGACGATGCGGTAGTCACGGGACACGAAGCCCGCGGCGAGGTCGTCGTGCTTCGGCAGCGGGCGGACGCCCGAGTAGCGGTAGACGATGTGGCCGCGGTCGAGCTCGATGTCGGGGTAGACGTGCTTGACCAGGTCGAAGAAGTAGTCGACCTCTTCTTCGGTGCAGACGGCAGGCTCGGCCATGTCGGCCTCGAGGTCGGTCGTGCCGATGAGCACGCGACCCTTGAGCGGGTAGATCAGGACGATGCGGCCGTCGTTGTTCTCGAAGAAGATCTCGCGACCGTTCGTGGCCTCGAGCAGCTCGGGGCTGTCGACGACGATGTGCGAGCCCTTGGTGCCGCCCATGTACTGCGACTCGGCGCCGAAGGCCTTGTTGGTGAGGTCGGTCCAGGGGCCCGAGGCGTTGATGACGACGTCGGCCTTCACCGTGAACTCGGTGCCGGTGACGACGTCGCGCAGGGTCACGCCGCCGTCGGCGGTGCCGACGGCCTCGAGGTAGTTGGCGCTCCGGGCGTTGTCGCCGGCGGCCAGGCCATCCTTCAGCACGTCGAGCGCGAGGCGCTCGGGCTCGTGCACCGACGCGTCGTAGTAGGTGCCCGTGTACTTGAGGGCCTTGTTGAGGTGCGGCATCTCGGCGAGGGCCTTCTTGCGCCCGAGGAACTTGTGACGCGGCACCGAGCCGCCGTCGCGCGAGAACGAGTCGTACATCGTCATGCCGACCTTGATCAGCAGGGCGCCGCGCTCCTTCGTGGAGCGCTGCTTGTGCGTCAGCATGCGCAACGGGGCGTTCATGATGCCGCTGAACGTCGAGAAGATCGGCATCGTCGTCTGCAGCGGCTTGACGTAGTGCGGGGCGATCTTCAGCAGGCCGTTGCGCTCTTCGACGCTCTCGCGGACGAGGCGGAACTCGCCGTTCTCGAGGTAGCGGATGCCGCCGTGGATCATGTGGGACGAGGCGGCGGACGCGCCGGACGCGTAGTCGGCCCGTTCGACGAGCACGACGTCGACGCCCTGGAGGGCGAGGTCGCGGAAGGTCGCGATGCCGTTGATGCCACCGCCGACGACGAGCACCTGTGCCGTCGGGCGGTCGACGATGCGCTGCACGTTGGGACGGATCGAGTCTGTCTTCTTCGACATGGTCACTGCTTCTTTCGAGATGCGATGTCAGGTGGTGGTGACCGACTCGTCCTGCGGGCCGGTAGATTCATCGTCGTCCCGATGCACACAAGGTGCAACGGATCTGCACGAACGTGCAAGGAGGTCCCGTTGGTCGCTGGCGACACGTCCGAACGCACGCAGGAGGCCCTGCGTGCCGCGCATCTCTACTACATGCAGGACCTCACCATGGAGGCGATCGCGCACGAACTGCAGACGTCCCGCTCGTCGGTGTCGCGCCTCCTGAAGTCGGCTCGCGAGACGGGCCTCGTCGACATCCAGATCAAGTCACCCCTCGACCAGCCGACGGCCGTGGGAGAGGGTCTGCACCGACGCTTCGGCGTGGTCGCGCACGTGGTCCCGGTGCCCGACCAGACGAGCGACGTCGACCGGCTCGACCGCGTCGCGCTGTCGGCTGCACGAACGCTCACCCAGTACGTCGACTCGAACATGGTCGTCGGCGTCGCGTGGGGCTCCACCGTCAGTGCGGTCAGCCGGTACCTGGTGCCCAAGACCACGCACAACACCGTCTTCGTCCAGCTCAACGGTGCGGCGAACACCCGCACGACGGGCATCGAGTACGCCAGCGAGATCCTGCGGCGGTTCGGTCACGCGTACGGCGCCCTGATCCAGCAGTTCCCCGTGCCCGCGTTCTTCGACGACCCCGCCACCAAGAGCGCCCTGTGGCGGGAGCGCAGCACCCGACGCGTCCTCTCGTTGCAGGGCGCCATGGACCTCGTCGTCTTCGGCGTCGGCTCGCGCGAGGCGCACGTGCCGAGCCACGTCTACTCGGGTGGTTACCTCGAGCAGAGCGACCACGACAGCCTGGCCCACGACCACGTGGTGGGCGACGTCGCGACGGTGTTCTTCCGAGAGGACGGCTCGTCGGCCGACATCGAGCTCAACCGGCGCGCGACCGGGCCCGACCTGGCGACCATCCGACGCACGCCGCGTCGCGTCTGCGTCGTCGCCGGCGAGGCCAAGGTCGTCAGCGTCCGCGGTGCGCTCGCCGCGGGCCTGGTCACCGACCTGATCCTCGACGAGGGGACCGCCAGGGCGCTGCTGGCCAGCTGAGCCGACGAGGCCGTGCTCTGGAGGCGCGGGTGGGGTACACCGGGCCAGCCGCGACCCAGCCCGCCCGCGTAGACGGGAGGGGTCGCACACCGGGCCCCGACCGGCCCCGAGAGGAGCATCACCATGGCAAGCACCGAACTCACCGGACGCCGCGTTCTCGCGATCGTCACCAACTACGGCGTCGAGCAGGACGAGCTCGTCGTCCCCGTCGCGAAGCTGCGCGAGCAGGGCGCCACCGTCGTCGTCGCCGGCGTCTCCACCGAGCCGATCCAGACGCTCGTCGGCGACAAGGACCCGGGTCAGACCGTCCGTCCCGACACGACCATCGCCGAGGTCGACGCCGCCGATCACGACCTCCTGCTCGTGCCCGGCGGCACCATCAACGCCGACACCCTGCGAACCGAGAGCGACGCCGTCGACCTCGTCACGGCCTTCGCCACGGCGGGCAAACCGATCGCCGCGATCTGCCACGGCCCGTGGGCACTCATCGAGGCCGGCCTCGTGACGGGCAAGGAGCTCACCTCCTACGCCTCGCTGCAGACCGACGTCCGCAACGCCGGCGGCACCTGGGTCGACCGCTCGGTGGTGACCGATGTCGAGCAGGGCTTCACGCTCGTCACGTCGCGTGACCCCGGCGACCTCGACGACTTCGTCCGCGAGACCTCGACGGCCCTGGCCGCTACGGCCTGATCCGTCGTCCCCGCCGTGGGTCTTTAATGGGACGTCGGGCCACCGTCGGTCCGTCACCCGGCGCTCCGGCGCCACCCGGTCGAGAGAGAGGCGCGATGAAGTTCGGCAAGACGCGCGGGGCCCCCTCCGAACCGGCGACGCCCGATCCCGCCGCGCTCGAGCGTGCCGTCGCCGAGGGCGTGCTCATCTCGCGCGCGGCCGCCGTCGTCTCGGTGGCCAACTCGATCGTCATCCGTGCCCTGCGCGACGACGAGCACTTCGACCACGAGCGCACCCGCGAGGCCGTGCGCACCATCCTCGGTCGCCTCGCGGCGGAACAACGCGAGCAGAACGAACGGATCGGCGGCGAACGGGCGAAGGCCCTCAAGGCCAAGGGGCGGTCGCGACACCAGCACGACTACCGGCGCGGGGACGACGACACCCTCTGGTTCCGGGAGAAGACCTACACGGCCGTGGCCGACCGGCTGGACGAGCTGCAGTCCGACGACGACTTCGTGGGCGACATCGTCGCGGCGGCGGTCGACCGGGCCTGGGGCGACGTCGGGGCCGCGATCGTCACGAAGGTGTCGGCCGTCGAGGCGGTCGACCCGGCGTATCCCGACGAACGCGACCAGCGCCTCCGTGATCTCGTCGAGGTCGACCTCGCCGACCTGCTCGCGCAGCCGCCGCAGCGGTCGGACGCTCCGCACTCGACCTGACGGGTGCGTTCGTCCGTCGGCCCCCCGACCTGGGGCTGGCCCGCCCGGTACCCGGGCGAGAGCATGGAGGGACACCGCTCGGCCCTCACCACGCGGAGCCCTCGTCGATCAGGCCACCGCTGTGGGAGGAACCCTGCATGAACCGTTTCGTCAGTCCGCTCGTGCGCGGGATGATCCGCCAGCGCAACCGCTGGTTCGACCGACGTCTGGGGTTGCCCCGGCCCGAGGGCGTCGCACGGACGCACGCTCCGGGTGTCAGCCCCGATCGCGTGCTGCTGTTCGGCAGCGGGCCCGCCGTCGGGTGGGGCGTCCGCAGCCACGACCTGGGGCTCGCGGGTCATCTCGCGCGGGCGGTCTCGCAGGCGACGGGGCGCGGGGTCGACGTCGACGTCGTGGCCGACCCCTCGATGGGGACGGTGTCCGCCCGGCAGGTGCTCGGACACCGTGACCTCACGCGCTACGACGCCGTGGTCGTGGTGACGGGCATCAACGACGCCCTCGCCATGACCGACGTCACGAAGTGGCGGCGTGCGTTCGTCGACCTGCTCGTGCACATCGAGACCGAGACCGGGGGCGCGAGCAGCCCCGTGCTCGTCACGGGCGTCCAGTCGCCCAGCGAGGTGACGGTGTTCCGCATCGCCGGTGGCGGCCTCGTCGACCGACACGCGGCCGAGCTGAACGAGACCATCCGGGACGTCTGCTCGACCCACCCCCGCGTGCACGTGCTCATGCCACCGTCGCCGCTCTCGGGCCACGACGACCGGGACAAGCTGATCGCCAAGTACGCCCGCTGGGGCGAGGCGCAGGCCGAGATGCTCGCGCCCATGCTCGACGCGCAGATGTCCGCCGGCGGCGGCGTGGCCCGGGCGCGCCGACACGCTCCACAGGCCGAGGTCGACCGCATCGAGGCGATCCGGGCTCTCGGCCTCCTCGACACCGATCCCGAGGAACGCTTCGACGACATCGTCGAACGGGCGCGGACCCTGCTCGGCGCGAGCGGGGCCGCGTTCTCCCTCGTCACCGCCGACCGACACTGGAACAAGGCCCTCGCCGGAGGCGGTGACCGCGAGCTGCCGATGGCGCTCTCGTTCTGCGCCCACACGGTCGCCGGCGGCCAGCCGTTCATCGTCGAGGACGCCTGGGCCGACGAACGGTTCGGCGTCGAGGCGCCGGCGCGGTTCTACGCCGGCTACCCGGTCGAGAGCCCCGACGGCGTCCGCATCGGTGCGCTCTGCGTCGCCGACCCCGAGCCCCGCACGGTCGAGAGCGTCGACCTCGTCATGCTGCGCGAGCTCGCCCTCAGCGTGCAGCGCGAGCTCGCGAAGCAGGCCGTCGCGCGGGCCTGACGTCTCGTCCGTCGTCCCGTCTCGCCCCGTGTCGGCCTCACCGGTCGGCCGCCGTCGATGCACCGACGAGCCGTGCGCCCTCGGTGCAGAATCGATGGATGAGCGCCGAACCCCTGGTCACGCCCGACGGCCGGTACCTCGTGGTCCGCGGCCGGCTGTGGCGCCGGACCGATCCGCGCCTCGACGAGGCGACCCGCGCCTCCTTGGTCCACGACCTGATGGAGGCGCGGCGCGCGAAGAAGACGGCGCTGGCCGCCGACGACGCTGCCGCCGTCGAGGACGCCCGGGCCCGGGTCGACGCCGCCAAGACGTCGCTGGGCGAACGCGGCCCGGTGTGGTGGGACGACGACGCACCCGACGAGACCCGCCGCATGGCACGGAACACGCGGTACGCCGAGTGGTTCGCCGGCGTCGAGTCCGACGCCGCCACGAACTGACCACCGCACCACCCGGTCCGATGGCGCAGGGTCCCTCTCGTGGCGGGCTCCGGGCCTAGCGGCCCTGGCGCTTCTTGAACGGCTTGGGCTGGCCCTTGACCGCGGGCGTGCGGCCCTTGCCCTTGGACGCCTTGGCCTTGCCGCCGGCCGGCGGGGGTGGTGGCGGCGTCGGGGTCGACGGGCTCGCCAGTTCGTCCTCGGCCACGACCACCGCGGCCTTGCCGGCCTTGGTCAACCGGTAGGGCGTGACATCACGGTCGAACAGCTTCGCACCGAACTCGAGCTCGAGCGCCTCGATGGACGACTCGAGCTTCTGTCGCGAGATGCCGAGCTTGTCGGCCGCGACCGGGAAGTGCAGCACGTCGGCCGCGACGAGGAAGTGCCTCAGGTGGCTGGTCTTCACGCCGTGGCGACCGAACCGGCGGAGGAGCCGCCGACCGAGTCCGCGCGGATGCCGAGGCCGTCGAGGGCCTTCTGGAAGATCGTGAGGCCGCTCATGCCCGGCAGGTTCGAGATGTTCTGGTCGAGCTTGACGGCGGCCTTGCGGCCGTCTTCGCCGCTCATCAGCTGGCCGAAGACGAACTTGACGTCGTCGACCTCCATGATCGACGAGCCGACGGGGGCCCAGACCTTCGACAACAGGAAGCGCGTCAGCTTCTGGGCCTTCTTGCTCGCGAGCAGACGCTCGCGGGCCTGCGAGACGTAGAACGCGACGTGGCGGGCCTCTTGCTTGGCGATGCGCTTCAGCAGCTCGGCGAGCACCGGGTCCTGCTCGAGCTCGGCCATGCGCTTGTACGCCGACACGGCCGAGTACTCGTTGGCGGCGCCCCACGACATGTGGACGGCGACGAAGTCGGAGCCGACGATCTTGCCGAGCAGGCCCTGCTTGACCGGGTCGAGGCGCTCGCGCCAGCCGAGCTTGAGGCGGTTGGCCCGCAGCTGGTCGTAGTCGACCGTGATGCCGTGCACCTCGAGGATGGCGGCGAGGGCCTCGCCGTGCCAGAACTCCTCGCGGTTCCACATCGTCATGAACGTGGTCATCTCGTTCTCTTTGTGAGAAGGAGTCGTGAGCAGGTCACGGGTGTAGCAGACCGTGTGGTACTCGACGTCGGCCATGTAGCGCAGCGTCCGCAGCGAGTCCGCCGACAGCGGGTTCTTGCGGAAGTGGTCGAGGTCGAGGTCGTCCCAGCTCAGTCGTTCGGAGGTCGCGGCGAACTTGTCGATGTCGAAGGCCATGTGATGTCAGGAGGCGCGGGTTCAGACCCTGCCTCCGTCTCCTTTCGCTGTGGTGCTGCTGGTGCCGCTCGTGGTGCTGGTGCCGCTTCTGCCGTGGGGGCCGCTGCGAGTCCAATCGCGGATGCTCCATCTTCTTCGGAGCGCCTCACGTGCCAGATTGCTGTCGGGGTTGACCGCGTTCGGGTGCCCGACCATCTCGAGCCAGGCGAGGTCGGCGAACGAGTCACCATAACCGTACGACCCCGAGAGATCGATGTCGTTCGCCTGGGCGTACTGGCGCAGCCAGGCGGCGCGGGCCTCGTCGACCAGCGGGGGCTGTGCGAGGTAGCCGGTGTAGACGCCGCTGCGTTGGTGCATCGTGCTGGCGACGACGTCGTCGAAGAGGTGCGCCAGGGGAGTCGTCAGGGTGTCGATCGAGCCCGTGACCAGCACGGTGCGGTGCCCGGCGGCTCGGTGCTCGGCGAGGCGGGCGAGCGCGTCGGGGAGGGTGTGGCGCAGGACCGTGTCGGCGTAGCCGCGCGACCGCACGACGCCCGAGAGCCGCGCGACGGGCATGCCCTCGTACCGCCGCGAGAAGGTGCGGATGAACTCGCCACGGTCGCGACCCTCGGCCCGCAGGTACCGCGGCAGCGAGGTGAGCAGGCTGGCGACCTCGCCGGGCCAGGCGGCCTTGCGGAACCCGGCCGAGCGCACCCAGAGGTACTGCTCCACGATGTTGCTGTCGAGCACCGTGCCCTCGAGGTCGAACACGGCGACGACGTCGCCGCGTCGCGGCAGGGCCCGCGTGTCGGCGACGGCGGCCGACGCGGCGGGTCGCACCGAGAACGCCCGGGTCATCGAGGTGATCGACGGGAAGTGCACCTCTTGGAAGTAGGCCTCCCAGTCGACGTCGGTGACGTCGAAGCCGATGTCGGCGGGGGAGCCCGCCGGGAGACCGGCGTGCAGGGCCCGCGTGCGGCGGTCGTCGAAGATGATCTCGGACTGCACGTAGTGGCGGTAGAGGTCGGTCAGGCTCTGGAGCGACTCGAGGTCGGCCCGACGGGTCTGCACCCCGGCCAGCGCCGTGCGGGTGCGTAGCGTGCTCGGCAGTCGCGTGAGCACGGCCTCGCGGACGTCGTTGACGCGGTTCGCGGTGCGGATGGCGCCCTCGACCTTGCGCACGCCCGGGAAGTTCCAGTGCGGCGCCTCGATCGACGAGTGCTCGTCGCGGGGGAGCGGGTTCGCCGTGAAGAACGCCTTGAGGTTCTCGAACATGCGCAGGATCGAGAACGGGTTGCTGCCGCCCGAACTGGCGTGGAAGTACTGGGGGCTGCCGGCCTCGACCGGGTTCGCGGCGACCGCCAGGATGACGTTGACGACGTAGTCGACCGGGATCACGTCGAGCACGCTGTCGGGCACCCCGGGGAACTCGGGCAGCAGTCCGCGGGCGTACGACATGATCAGCGGGTCGGCGACCTTGAAGCCGTCGATCCAGCCGGGGTAGGGGTGCCGGTGGGCGCTCTCGACGATCGCCGGTCGGACCACCGACAGGCGGTGCCCGGCCTCGGCCCAGAGTTCTTCGGCGGCGCGTTCCGCGAAGGCCTTGGTCAGGGTGTAGACGTCGGTCCAGCCGAGCGTCTCGGCCCGGGTGCGCCCGTAGTCGACGAGACGGGCCTTGACCCACGCGACCCGCGCCTCCTCGGCGGCCGCGGCGACCGCCTGCGGACCGGTCTTGCCGTGTGCCGCACGGCCCTGGGCGAGGAAGGTGCGCAGCGTCTCGGGCTGCCGCGAGGCCGCCTCGACGCGGGCGCGGGCGTCGGCCGCGGCGGCGCGCTCGACGCGCCAGTCGACGGTGTGGCCGAGCGACGCCTCGGGGAACACGCCCTTGCGGATGCCGCCGACGTAGGCCGTCGACACGTGCACGACGTGCGGGTCGGTGCCCGTCTTCCGCAGGGCCTCGTACAGCCCGACCGCTCCGCCGACGTTGGTCTCGAAGGCCTGGTCGATCGGCGGGTCGAACGACACCGTGGACGCGCTGTGGATGACGACGTCGAGGTCGTCGGGCAGGTCGGGCAGGTCGCCGAGACCGCTCTCGATCACCCGGAGCCGCTCGGTGAGGGCCTTCTCGACGCCCTCGGCCCCGACGGCCTCGCGCCACGAGGCGAAGACCGGCTTCTTCAGCAGGTGCCGCAGACGCCCCTCGGCCGACGTGCCGGCCTTCGGACGGATGAGGAGCGTGACCGTCGTGCCGGGGTGCGACGAGAGCAGACGCTCGAGGATCGCCTGACCGACGAAGCCGGTGCCGCCGGTCAGCAGGACGTGCGATCCGCCGAGGTCGACGCGGGTGGCGCCCGGGGTCTGGTCGGGCAGCGCGAGGCCGGGGACGGAGCTCATGCGGTCAGCTTTCTGGTCACGGTCGCCCCGACGGAGGCGTCCAGGCCCGGCAGGTCGGCGACCTGCGCGCCCACGCGGTCGGCACGCAGATGGCCCTCGGCCCCGCCGAACACGGTGGCGTCGAAGAACGTGCGCTCGGAGTCGGCGCGCTCGACGGCGCCGATCGGCCAGACGGCCGTCAGCAAGGAGGCACGGGTCATCTTCACCGAGCGGCGCGAGTCGCGCAGTCGCCAGTCGGCCTCGCTCGAGAAGAACTGCTCGTGACGGCCCTTCACGACCCTCGCACGGTCGATCACGGTGGTCAGCGTGGGGTGTCCCGCGAGCTCGTCGAGGCGGTCGTATGCCTCTCGGAGCACCCACTCGTCGACGGCCCCCGTCGTCGTGTGCACGGCGACGATGGGGGACCCGACGGTGATGGCCTGCAGGGCCCGGGTGATCGGGCCACGGCGCTCGACGGCCTCGGAGGCGGCATGCCGCTTCGGGCCCTCGGGCACGTCGCGGTTGCGGGGCTCGCCGTGGGCCTCGAGGACGGCGTCGAGGGCGTCGGCCAGCCAGAACTTCTCGAACGCCCACGTCACGAGGAACGCGGTGACCCTCGTGTCTTTATGGGTGGCCGTGACCAGCAGGTTGCGCAGGTTCTCCATCGTGGCGCTCTCGAGACGGCCGAGGTGACGGACGAGGCGCAGGGCGTCGGGGCCGAGGGGCGCGTCGGCGAAGCCGGACAGGTCGAGGTCGGGACGCCAGTTGCCCTGGGCCGTCTTGGTGAACTCGCGGATGTCGAAGTCGGGGTCGGCGCGCGGGGCATCTCTGGTCGTCATGACAGGGGGTCCTCCGGGGCAGAAGTGGGCGAGGCGAGAAGGGCCTCGAACGTGTCTCGATGCGCGCAGTCTGCTCTCAGCACCGTATCGTAAGCGGCATGGCTGTAGCGCTCGTCACCGGGGGCACGTCCGGCATCGGAGCCGAATTCGCCCGCCAACTCTCCATGCGCGGCTGGGACATCGTCCTGGTCGCGCGTGACCTCACCCGACTCGACGAGACGGCGACCGCTCTGCGCGCGCTGGGCCGTGACGTCGAGGTGCTCGCGGCCGACCTCGGCGACCGTGGCGACGTCGACCGGGTGGCCGAGCGGCTGGCCGATCCGACCCGCCCCGTCGACCTGCTGGTCAACAATGCCGGTTTCGGCATGCACACCCCGTTGACCTCCACCGACGTCGCTGCACACGACCTCGCGTTCGAGGTCATGTGCCGGGCCGTGCTCGTCCTCTCGGGTGCGGCGGCGAGGTCCATGCGCGAGCGCGGCCGGGGTCGCATCGTCAACGTGTCGAGCACCGCGGGGCTGATGGCCATGGGCAGCTACTCGGCGATCAAGGCGTGGGTGACCTCGTACAGCGAAGGTCTCTCGGTCGAGCTCAAGGGCACCGGGGTGGGCGTCACGGCCCTGCTGCCGGGCTGGGTGCGGACGGAGTTCCATCAGCGGGCCGGCATAAAGTCGTCGTCCATACCCAACGCCCTGTGGCTCAGCACCGAACAACTCGTCGTCGCCTGTCTGCGCGACGTCGACAAAGGCAAGGTGATCTCCATGCCCACGCTTCGGTACAAGGTGCTGATGGGATTGGTCCGGCACGCTCCCAAGGGCGCCGTCCGGGCCGCGTCCGGCGCGATCTCGTCGAGCCGCCGCAAGCCGGTGGGGCAGTGAGCGTGAAGGACGACGGAGAACGCCGCCGCGACCACGCCCGCCTCGACGCCGTGGCGCAGCGGGTCGACGACGTCAGGGCCGACGTCGCCCAGCGAGCCGGAGACGTCGCCCAGCGTGCGGGTGACGTCGCGAGCGACGTCCGCGACCGCTTCAGCTCGCGGCGACACGCGATGGCCCGCTACGTCGCGCAGCGCATGGTGCTCAAGCCCACGATCTGGTCGATCACCGACGTGACGGTCATCGACCGTGACCGGGTCGAGGGCCTCACCGGGGGCTTCATCGTCGTCGCGAACCACTCGAGCCACCTGGACGCCCCGCTCATCCTCGGTGCCCTGCCCCGCAAGCTCGCGCGCTACCTGGCCACGGGCGCCGCGGCCGACTACTTCTTCGACGTGCCCTGGCGGCGTCAGCTGACCGAACTGTTCTTCAACGCGTTCCCGGTGCAGCGGGGCTCGGGGACGCCGGCCTCCGCGGTCGACGCGACCCGCGCCTCCTCGTCCGGTGCGTCCGCCGGGTCGACGCCGCAGAGCTCGGCCCGCCGGCGTGCCGCGGCGAAGGCGGCCGCCCGCGGGCGCCAGGGGCAGCCCACCGTCAGTGCGCGCTCCCTGCTGCAGCGCGGCTACCCCGTGCTGGTGTTCCCCGAGGGCACCCGCTCGAAGGACGGCACGGTCGCCGCCTTCAAGCCCGGTGCCGCCGCGCTCGCGTCCGCCTGCGGCGTGCCGGTCGTGCCCCTCGCCCTGATCGGCGCGAACATCGCCCAGCCCCGAGGGCGCAGTTGGCCCCGGCCCGGTCGACTTCCCGTCGGCGTCGCGTTCGGCGACCCGATGCGGCCCCACGACGGCGAGTCCGTCACCGACTTCTCGACGCGCGTGCGCACCGAGATCCTGCGTCTGAAGGACGCCAACACCGCCCGCATCCTGGGCCCGTCAGACCCGCACGAAGGAGAACGCCCGTGACCGACGTCCAGCAGAAGAAGAGTGCCGCCGTCGACGGCGTCAAGCACATGAAGTGGTGGGGCTGGGGCGTCGAGGGCGTCGCCTTCCACCACGACGACAAGCCCGCCTTCGCCCCCTTCGTCAAGAAGATCGTGGGCGTCGAGCTGTCGCAGGGTCACGACACCGGCCTCTCGTTCGACGACCTCGACGTCCCCGCCTCGCGGGCCGGTGCCGAGGTGCTCGACTCGCTCGTCCAGATCGTGGGCGACGGCCAGGTCGTCACCGACGACCACGACCGGGTCGTCCACACCTACGGCAAGAGCATCCGCGACCTGATCCGCATCCGTGCGGGGCGTCTCGACCGCGTGCCCGACGTCGTCGTGTACCCGGCCGACGAGGACGAGATCCAGCAGATCGTCGACCTGGCCGTCGCCAGCGACGTCGTGCTCATCCCGTTCGGCGGCGGCAGCAACATCGTCGGCAGCCTCGAGCCCCTGCCCGCCGAAGAGCGCACGGTCGTCTCGCTCGACATGGGCCGCCTCGACAAGGTGCTCGACATCGACGAGGACGGTGGGCTGGCGCGCATCCAGGCCGGCGGTCAGGGCCCCGACCTCGAGGAGCAGCTGAACGCCCGCGGTTGGACCCTCGGTCACTTCCCGGACAGCTTCACCCACTCGACCATGGGCGGCTGGGTCGCCACCCGCTCGTCGGGCATGCAGAGCGACAAGTACGGCGACATCGCCGACATCACCAAGGGCCTGCGGGTCGTGCGCCCCGGTGGCGTGCTCTCGATCCGCGCCGTGCCGAGCGCGTCGACGGGTCCGTCGCTGCGCGAGATGATCATCGGCAGCGAGGGACGTCTCGGCGTCATCACCGAGGTCACCGCCCAGGTGCACCGGCTGCCCGAGAAGCGTGAGATCCTCGCCTACCTGTTCCCGTCGTGGCACGACGGCCTCGCCGCCATGCAGGCCATCGCCGAGAGCGACGTGAGCCCGTCGGTCACCCGCGTCAGCGACGCCCACGAGACCGCCTTCTCGTTCGCCACGTCGAAGCCGGGCAAGGGCATCTCGCAGAAGGTCACCGACCTGTTGCCGACCATCCTGAAGGCCAAGGGCTGGGACGTCGACGCCATGTGCCTGTCGTTCATCGGCTACGAGGGCAGCCCCGAGCACGTCGCCCACACCCAGAAGGCCGTCGCCAAGATCGTCAAGGCGAACAAGGGCATGAGCGTCGGCAAGGGGCCGGGCAAGCTCTACGACCAGAAGAAGTTCGACACGCCCTACCTGCGCGACTTCTTCATGGACCACGGAGGCGCGGCGGACGTCTCCGAGACCGCCGCCCCCTGGTCGAAGCTGCGCCTCGTGTCGTCGCGCGTCTACGCCGCGGCGAACCAGGCGTTCGACAGCATCGGCAAGCAGGGCTGGATCATGGGCCACCTGTCGCACTCGTACCACTCGGGCGCGTGCCTGTACTTCACCTTCGCCTTCGAGCACGGTGACGACGCCGAGGCCGAGTACGACGTGGTCAAGCACGCCATCCAGCAGGCGTTCATCGACACCGGGGCGACCGTCTCGCACCACCACGGCGTGGGGCTCGAGCACCAGCCGTGGCTCGCGCAGGACGTCTCGCCCGAGGGCGTCGCCGTCATGCAGGGGCTGTTCGACTCGGCCGACCCGGGACGCGTGTTCAACCCCGGGAAGGTGACGGGCGCGTAGTCCGGCACCGCGCCTCCCGCGCTGCCGCTGCCGCCGCCGCCGCCGCCGCCGCTGCCGCCTCGCAGGGCCGGCCACCCCGCCACGAGATGGTCACAGCACCGCGATTAGTCCTGGTGCTGTGACCGCCTCACGGTGCTTTCCGACCGAACATGCCTCGTGCACAGGGGTGACGACGTGAACCCTGTCCACAGGGAGGCGCTGGTCGGGCCTCGAGGGCGGTGGGCGCGGACAGGGTGGGGGTGTGACCACTGCGCTTCCACCCCTCGTCTTCTCCGCAACCTACGGTTCCCAGAGCAGGCACGGCACCGCTCTGAGGCGTGACGCGAGACGGGGCCTGCTGCATCGGGTGCACCCTGGGGCCTACGTGGAAGCCGCCGACTGGGCGCGTCTCGACAGACGTGGACGACACGTCTTGACGACGCGGGCGGTCGTGGCCGGCTTGTCACCGCGGGTCGTCGTGTCGCACGGCTCGGCCGTCGCCCTACACCGTCTGCCGAGCGTCGACTGGCCGCGAGGGCCGGTGCATGTCATCGATCCCGGCCGCGACCGGACACAGGCGACCGCACGAGTCGTTCGCCACCCGGGGCCGATCGATGCACACGACACGGTCGAGATCGACGGGCTCCTCGTGACGAGCGAGGGGCGGACTGCCGTCGACAGGTCGAGGACTGCGTCCTTCGCCGACGGGGTGCTCTGTGTCGACGCCGTCCTTCGCCGACGGGGTGCTCTGTGTCGACGCCGTCCTTCGCCGCGCCGCGGCTCGGGCGGGGTGTTTCGAGGCGTCCGACCGACGCGATCCGCGTCGGTCCGCTGGTCACCGGTCGCTCGTGGACGCCGCGGCCGACGGAATGCGCCGGCTGCTGTTCGAGCGGCTCGACCGCGAACCCGGCACGCGGGGGCTGTCGACGGCGCGTGGGGTCATGGCGTTCGCCACTCCGTGGGCAGAGAACGGCGGCGAATCCCTCTGTCGCCTGGCGCTGCTCGAGCTCGGCGCTCCTGAGCCCGCCATGCAGGTCGAGTTCTTCGACGACGAGGGGTGGCCGGACGATGTGACTTCGTGATCGGTGACGCGGCGCTCGAGTTCGACGGCAAGGCCAAGTACGACGATGCTGCGATGCGTGCGGGCCAGGTGCCGTCTGCCGTGGTGAAGGCCGAGAAGGCTCGTGAACGGCGTCTCGTGCGATCTGGTGGAATCTCGGCGATCGGTCGATGCGACGCCGAGGACGTCGCGCTGCGCCTTCCGCTCGCCAGGATTCTCCGTGATCTCGACGTCCAGCTCAGACCACGGCAGAACGCCAGGATGTGGCCACACCGCCAGGTTTAGGCATGGTGCTGTGACCACATCATGGCGGCCTGCTCATATCGTGGCGGGGCGGCACGCAGGGCTGGGGGACACACAGGGAGACGGCGCAGGGCGGCTGCCTAAGATGAGCATCGATTCGTCCGCACAGACCCCGTTCACGGAAGAGACCCGCGCATGCCCGGAATCCACGCCGACATCACCTCGGCCTTCGGCAACACCCCGCTCGTCAAGCTCAACTCGCTGCCCGCCGAGGGCGGGGCCGAGGTGCTGGCCAAGCTCGAGTTCTACAACCCGGGTGCCAGCGTCAAGGACCGCCTCGGCGTCGCCATCGTCGACGCGGCCGAGGCGTCCGGCGACCTGAAGCCCGGCGGGACGATCGTCGAGGGGTCGAGCGGCAACACCGGCATCTCGTTGGCCCTCGTCGGTGCCGCCCGCGGCTACCGGGTGATCGTCACGATGCCCGAGACGATGAGCGTCGAACGACGCACCGTCATGAAGGCCTACGGCGCGAAGATCGTCCTGACCCCCGGCCCCGAGGGCATGAAGGGCGCCGTCGAGCGAGCGAAGCAGATCGCGGCCGAGACCGAGAACGCGATCTGGGCGCAGCAGTTCGAGACGCAGGCCAACGCCGAGATCCACCGCCGCACGACCGCACCCGAGATCCTGCGCGACACCGACGGGAAGATCGACTTCTTCGTCGCGGGCGTCGGCACCGGCGGCACGATCACGGGCGTGGGTCAGGTGCTGCACGAGAAGGTCCCCGGCGTGAAGGTCGTCGCCGTCGAGCCCGCCGACTCGCCCCTGCTGAGCGAGGGCAAGGCCGGGCCGCACAAGATCCAGGGCATCGGCGCGAACTTCGTGCCCGAGGTGCTCGACCGGTCGCAGATCGACGAGGTCTTCCCCGTCCAGCTCGACGACGCCCTGCGCGTCGCGCGCGACCTCGCCACGAAGGAGGGCATCCTCTCGGGCATCTCGTCCGGCGCGATCATCCACGCCGCGCTCGAGATCGCGAAACGGCCCGAGAACGCCGGCAAGCGCATCGTCGCGATCGTCTGCGACACCGGAGAGCGCTACCTGTCGACCGTGCTGTTCCAGGACCTCGCGGACGCCTAGGGTGCGGTTGGTCGCCCGCCTCCGCGAAGACCTCGACACCGTCCGGAGGCGCGACCCGGCTGCCCGAGGACGCGTCGAGACCGCGCTGGTCTACTCGGGCCTGCACGCGGTGTGGGCGCACCGCGTGACCTCGCGACTGTGGCGTGCGGGGCGGGCACCGCGCCTCCTCGGGTCGCGGTTCGCCGCGCGCCTGCTGTCGCAGGCGGTCCGATCGCTGACCGGCGTCGAGATCCACCCCGGGGCCCGCCTCGGAGCCCGCCTGTTCATCGACCACGGCATGGGCGTCGTGATCGGCGAGACGGCGGTGGTCGGTGACGACTGCACGATCTTCCACGGCGTGACCCTCGGGGGCAAGGGACGCGGAGGCGCGCTCGGCCGCCGGCACCCCACCGTCGGTGACGGTGTGATGATCGGTGCCGGTGCCGCCGTGCTCGGCGGCGTCACCGTGGGCAGCGGCAGCGTCGTCGGGGCCAACGCCGTCGTGACCAAGGACGTCCCGGCCGGGTCGGTCGCGGTGGGCGTGCCCGCCGTCGCCCGGCCGCGTCGGCCCTGACGAGGCCGCGTCGAACCTGATGAGGCCGCGTCGGCCCTGACGAGGCCGCGTCGGCCCTGACGAAGCCGCGTCGAACCTGACGAGGCCGAGTCGGCCCTGACGAAGCCACGTCGGCCCTGACGAGGCCGCGTCGGCCCCGGGCCGGGGTCGGGGCCGGGCCGATCAGCGGCGGGGCTCCCAGCGGAAGGCCTTCGTGGCCGCGAGGGCGCCGAGGGCCGCCCAGACCAGTGTCGGTGCCAACAGCACGGACACGAGCGACAGGTCACCGCCGTTCCAGGCCAAGGTGATCAGTTCCATGAGCCCGCCGCCGGGCAGGATGCGTTTGAGCCAGAGCAGGTCGTCGGCGCCCGTGATCGTCCACCAGATCGCCACCCCGAGCGTGATCAGGTAGAGCGGCATGGTCGTGTACTGGGCGTGCTCGGGCGAGGTGCTGAACCCGGCCGTGGCCAGGGCGAAGCCGGCGAACATGGCCTCGGCGATCAGGACGGCCGCGATCAGCAGCCCGGCGTGCACCGGGGGCTCGCGGAGCGCGAGCACGCCGAGCACGATGACGAGTTGCGCGACGCTGACCACCACGACGGGCAGCACGAGCCCGGCGATGATCCCCGCGTCGCCGACGGACCCGCTGCGCAGGCGCTTCAGGTACAGGGACTGACGACGGGCCGCGAGGGTGGTCGTCGCGGTGACGTAGACGCCGAGGCCCACCATGCCGATGATCTGCACGCCGGCGAGCATGCCGGCGGTGCCGTACGAGTCGAAGGCGTAGGTGAGGGCCCCGAAGCCGAGGGGCAGCAGCAGGGCGCAGAGGGCGACGGTGCGGTTGCGCACGAGCATGCGCAGTTCGGCGAGGGCGATGGCGAGCGGGCCGGAACGACGTCGCGAGCCTGCCGACCGGGTGGGGGAGGGACGGGTCACGGTGGTCATGGGATGTCCTTTCGGAGGGGGACGGGGGAGGGGAGCGGAGTCCGGTGACGGCCGACGCTCAGGAGGCGCGGCTGAGGTCGCGGAACACGTCGTCGAGTCCCGACTCGTGCACCGTGAGACGGGCCAACGGGCGATCGGCGTCGGCCGCCCAGCCGAGCAACGCCCCGAGGTCGCGCTGGGCGTCGTCGGTCTCGATCACGACGAGGTCGTTCTCGGTCCGGGCGACCTCCAGCGGGAGGCCGTCGAGCGGGCCGGGGGCGACGAAGCGGATGGAGGTCGTGCTGCCGGCGGTGAGGTCGGCGACGGTCCCTTCGCGGCGGATGCGCCCCCGGTGCATCAGACCGATGCGGTCGGCGTTCTCGGCGGCTTCCTCGAGGTAGTGGGTGGTCAGGACGAAGGTGACCCCCGCCTCCCGCAGTTCGGCGACGACCGCCCAGAGCGCGTCACGTGCCGCAGGGTCGAGCCCCGTGGTGGGTTCGTCGAGGAAGACGAGCTCGGGGGTGCCCCAGACCGCGGCCGCGAAGTCGACGCGGCGGCGCTCGCCGCCCGACAGCTGGGCGACCCGGGCCCGGGCCTTGTGGTCGACGCCGACCAGGCCGAGCACCCGGTCGACGTCGTCGTCGCGACCCGAGACGGCGCCCGACAGCAGGACGCTCTCGCGCACGGTGAGCTCGGGGGCGAGGCCGGAGTCCTGCAGCATCGTGCCGATCCGCGGGCGGATGCGCCCCCGGTCGGTCGGATCGCCGCCGAGCACCTCGACCCGGCCCGTGTCGGCCGTGCGGTGCCCTTCGAGCACCTCGAGCGTGGTGGTCTTGCCGGCACCGTTCGTGCCGAGGAGCGCGTACAGCTCGCCGCGGTGGACGGTCAGGTCGAGGCCGTCGACGGCGGTGAACGAGCCGTACGAACAGCGGAGGCCGTGCGTCGAGATGACGGCGTCGCCGCGCTCGGCGGAGCCGGGTGCGACGGCCGGTCGGGGCGTGGTGTCGATGGAGTTCGTCATGACCTCGACGATCTCGCGCCGGGCGGACGACGGGTAGTGCCGACGTGCCATCCGTGCCGTGTGACATCGGTCATGCTCGGCCATGACATCGGGCACCTCCGTGCGTCGGCGGCCTCCGTTAGCGTGGTCTCATGCCCCACCTCCCGCTGGCCGTGCGTCCCCGACCGGGCGGCCACCTGCCCCCGCTCGCGCGCATGCGGCGGTACGTCACGTGGTCGTTCGTGGCGCTCGCGGTCTTCACCACCCTCGTCCTCGTCGTGACGCTGCTGGCCGAGGGCACCTCCTGGTGGCTGGTGGCGGCCTCCGGCGTCGCAGGGGCGCTCGTCACGGCCCACTCGTTCTTCTGGGAGCGCCGCCCACCCGTCCCGTTGGCGGTCGCCGGCCTCGTGGTCTCGTACCTCGTCTGGCTGACGGTCCCGCTCGGCGGGCAGAACGCCCTGCTGCTCTTCCCCTTCGGCCTCACCGTCGGGTACCTGGCGACGACGCCCCCGCTCGCCTCCTGGCGATGGGTCGCCGCCGCCGTGGTCGCCGCGCTCGTACCCGTGGTGGTCGTCGAGGTCGACGCGGCCGCACCGCTCGTGGGGCTGTCGACGGCGGTCGTGATCGGCCTGCTGTCGCTCTACGGGATCTGTCGGCTGAACCGGTACGGGTTCGACCTGTACCTCGAGATCGACGCGGCCCGCGAGACCCAGTCCGAGCTCGCCGTGATGCGCGAGCGGTACCGGTTCTCGGTCGACCTGCACGACATCCAGGGGCAGGCCCTGCACGTCGGTCGCCTGCAGCTGCAGCTGGCCGACAAGACCCTGGACCGCGACCCGGCCGCCGCACGACGGCACCTCCGCGAGGCCGAGCAGCTGATCGTGCAGACGATCGCCGAGACCCGTCGGTTGGCCTACGGCGAACGCACGCTCACGCTCGCCGGCGAACTGGCCAACTCGGCCGAGCTCATCCGCGCTGCGGGCATCGAGCTCGAGGTCACGGGTGTCCCTCCCGTCGGGCACCCGGCCGACGACCTGTTCGGTCACGTCGTGCGCGAGGCCACCACGAACCTGCTGCGCCACGCCCAGGCCGAGCGGGTCACCATCGTGCTCGGCCTCGAGTTCGTCCAGGTGGTCAACGACGGCGCGGCCGAACCGATGCGCGGCCTCAGCGGCCTCGCCCGCCTCGGCGAACGGTTCGCCGCGGTCGGAGGCACGGTGACCACCCGGCACGAAAACGGCCGGTTCCGGGTCGAGGCGAGGGCAGCCGCGACAGGAGCCGGGGGAGCGCCCCGGCCGACGGCGACACGGGCCGCGGCGGCCCCCGCGGTGGCCCCCGCGGCGTC
>NZ_JXQZ01000042.1 GCF_000878135.1 Frigoribacterium sp. MEB024 | reverse complement strand
CGACGGCGGCACCGGGGCCGACCAGGCCCGCGACCGTGCCGGCGGCGAGGGCCGCCCCGACGAGCAGGGCCCGTCCGGAGGCGCGCGAGGCGAGACGACGGACGGCCGGGACGGAGGCGCGCGAGGGGAGGCGGCGGGCGGTGGGGACGGAGGCGCGCGAGGCGAGGCGGCGGGTGGCCGGGACGGAGGCGCGCGAGGGGAGGCGGCTGGCGGCAGGGACGGAGGAGGGCATCGGGACCTTCGGTGGGTGCGGTGGGCCTCCGCGGCGGGGAGCGCGCGGCGACGCCAGGACTGTCGCGCACCCGGGGGAACGGATCGTGAACGCCCGGTGTCGTACGCGTCCCCGGCCGTTGGCCTGCGGTTCAGGCCCGCTCCCTACGGTCGGGACGCCCGCCCGACGAAAGTGATGCCATGTCCCTCGACCCCCGCCCCGAGCAGCCCGCCCCGACCGGATCGGGCTTCTCCCGCCGGGCCTTCTTGGGGGCCTCCGTCGCCGCGACCGTCGCCGTGGGGGCGACCGCCCAGGGACTGCGGGGAGCGGACCCCGCCGAGGCCGCGCCGCTGCCGTCGGTGGCCGCCGTGGTCGACCCGGCGACGCTCTCGTGGCTGGTGTTCGACCACCACGTGCACTCCGTCTACTCGCACGACGCGAAGTACCCCATGACGACGATCCTCGACCGGGCGCAGCGCTTCGGCGTCGACGCGATCGCCTTCACCGAGCACAGCAACAAGGGCCACGCCAACGTCGGCGGGGTGTTCAACGCCGCCAGGGAGATCGAGATCGCGCGGGCTGCCCGGCCCGACCTGCTCGTGCTGCAGGGGCTCGAGTGGTACATCCCCGGCGCCGAGCACGCCACCGTGCTCGTCGCACCCGGTCCCGCGACGACCCGCGTGCTGCGCCGCTTCGAGCTCGACCACGACGGCAAGCTCAACGGCTGGGAGAAACCGCGCCCCGGCACCGACGACGCCGCCGAGTGGCTCGTGCACGCCACCGACGCGATCGCCTGGCTCGGCGCCCAGAAGAGCGCGGGCGTCGTCGACGACGTGATCGTCCTGGCGAACCACCCGAGCCGCCTCGGCATCGACTCGCCCGGCGAGCTGCGGGCCTGGCAGGACGCCGACCCCGAGGTGTTCGTCGGCATGGAGGGCGCCCCCGGTGCCCAGGCCGGTGCCGTCGCCGCGAACGCCTCGGCGCGCTCGCGGCGGGGCGAGTACGAGAACGCCCCCAGCGAGTTCTCGTTCGCTGGCTACCCCGCCGAGGCCTACCTGACCCACGGCGGCTTCGACTGGACGACGGCCGTCGTCGGCGGCGTGTGGGACTCGCTGCTCAGCGAGGGGCGGCGCTGGTGGATCACCTCGAACAGCGACCTGCACCTCAAGGAGTCCGACGCCACGCGCGTCGGCGACTTCCCGACCGGGGCCGGCTGGGAGGCCGGCGCGACGCTCGCCAACTTCGACCGTGCCGGCCGCCGCCCCGATCCGGTCGCGACGGCCACGCCCCAGAACGGCGCCGACTTCTGGCCGGGCGAGTTCAGCCGGAACCACGTCGGGGCCGTCGACCGCTCGTCCGCCGCGCTGCTCGACGCGATCCGCGCCGGTCGGCTCTGGGTCGACCACGGGCACCTCGTCGCCGGGCTCTCCGTCGTGCTCCGGGCCACCGGCGGGCAGGAGGCGCAGGCCACCCTGGGCGGGACCCTCACCGTCCCGCGCGGCACCGCCCTCGAGCTCGTGGTCGACGTCGTGCCCACGACGACGCCCACCTCACGGGGCACCGTCCCGCGGCTCGCCCACCTCGACGTGATCCGCGGCCGCGTCACCGGACCCGCGGCCGACCGTGACGAGCAGCGCGCGCCCGGCACCCGGGTCGTCGAACTGCTCGACGTCGCCGACCGCTCCGCCGCCCCGTTCCGCGTCGTGGTGCCGCTCGAGCCCGCCACCGAGGACGGCTACGTACGCCTGCGCGGCAGCGACGGTCGGGTGCACGGCGTCGGTCCGCTCGGCGCCGAGGTCGACCCCCGGGCGCCCCAGCCGTACCCCGTCGCCCCGGCCGACCCGTGGGCCGACACCTGGCTCTACGCGAACCCGATCTTCGTCAGAGTGCGCTGAGCCGGGCGCGGCCCGCTCCTCGGCGCACGTCGTCGCGACCGTCCGCCATCACGCCGCGGGCTGGCACCGCGGGCACCACCAGGCCCGTCGCGTGCGCCCGTCCGGCGTCGACGGGTCGTCGCGTGCCTCGACGCGGGTGCCGCAGCGCAGGCACGGGCGCCCGGCCCGGCCGACGACCCAGTGCGTCTCGCCGCGGCGGGTCCGGCCCGTCGTGACCTGGTAGGCGCCGGGCGTCGAGACCGAGAATCGCAGGGCGCGCGCGGCCACGTCGACGAGCTTGACCAGGTCGACCCGACCGATCGGGGTGGCCGGGTGCACCCCACGCAGGTACCCCACCTCGTTGACCCAGAGGTTGCCGAGACCGGCCATCGGACGTTGGTCGAGCAGGGCGGCACGGACCGTGACGTCGGGGAGTGCGGCCAGGCGACGTCGCGCCTCCTCGGGGTCCCAGTCGGGGCGCAGCGGGTCGGGGCCCAGGTGGCCGATCAGCGTGTGCTCGTCCCGGGTCGGCACCAGGTCGACGACCGGCAGGTCGACGCCCCAGAGGGTGTGGCCGTCGTCGAGCCGGGCCCGCACGCGGACCTGCCGCTGCAGCCGCGACGGCAGGACGCGACCGGGTCGGGTCAGCGTCCACGACCCCTGCATGCGCAGGTGCGTGTGCAGGGTGGTGGCGTCGTCGAAGCGGGTCAGCAGGTGCTTGCCGTGGGTGTCGACCTCGACGACGCGCCGACCGGCGAGCGACTCGCCCGCCCGGCCGCCCGACCGCAGCTCGCCGTCGACGACGACGCGGTCGACGAGCGACGGACGGAGGCGCGCCGCCAGCAGATGGACGCTGTCACCCTCCGGCATGCCGTGATGCTACCCGGCGTGCCCCGGGGCGACCGCCGCCACGAACTCGATCTCGACCCGGGCGCCCTTGGGCAGCGCGGCGACCTGGTACGCCGCTCGGGCCGGCAGCACCCCGCCGTGGAACACCTCGGCGTAGGCCTCGTTCACGACGGCGAAGTCGGCGATGTCGGCCAGCAGCACCGTCGTCTTGACGACGAGGTCGATGCGCGAGCCCGCGGCCTCGAGCACGGCGGCGCCGTTGCGCAACGACTGGGCCGCCTCGTCGCGGACGTCCGGCCCGGCGAACTCGCCCGTGGCCGGGTCGATCGGCAGCTGGCCCGACACGAAGACGAGGTCGCCCACCCGGACGGCCTGCGAGTACGGACCGATCGCGGCCGGGGCCCGGTCGGTGTGCACGGCGCGGAGGGGGTTCGGGTCGAGGGTCATCGTCGTCCTCCCAGGACGGTCAGGGCCGCGTCGAGCGCGGCCGGGGTGGTGGTGGCATGCACGCTGAGGCGCACCCGGTCGTCGCCGTGGACGGTCGCCGTGACGCCGGCGGCCTCGAGTCGTGCGCCGACTTCGGCGGCCTCGCCCCCGGGCACGCCGGCCACGACGAGTCCCGCCCGTCGCGACCCCTCGACGGGGGAGACCACGGGCACCCCGGCGGCCTCGAGTCGAGCGACCAGGTCGCCCGCCGTGTCCGCCACGCGGGACGCCACGACGTCGACGCCCACCGACTCGAGCTGCTCGAGCGCCGTGGCCAGGGCACCCGAAGCGAACGGCGACCCGTTGGTCACCGACAGGCGCTGCGCCCCGGGCAGCGGGGCGTGCGGCACGCCGTCGTAGCGCGACGCCCCCTCGACGCCCGTCCAGCCCCCGAGGACCGGACGGAGGCGCGCGAGGGCCCGCGAGGACAGCGCCACGAACCCGGTTCCCCAGCCCGCGCGCAGCCACTTCTGCCCACCGACGACGAGCGCGTCGGCGAGCGTCCAGTCGGCGTCGACGACGCCGAACCCCTGGATGCCGTCGACGACGAGCAGTCGGTCGCCCGCGGCCTCCCTCAGCCCGGCGAGGTCGGCGACGGTGCCCGTGCGGAAGTCGACCGCGCTCACCGCGACGGCCACGGTGTCGGGCCCGACCGCGTCGGCCACGCGCTCGGGCGTGACGGGCGCCAGCGGCTGCCCCGGGACGGCGGGCAGCGGTCGCACCGTCGTGAGCCCGGCCTCCTCCGAGCGCCACCACGCGTACAGGTTCGACGGGAACTCGGCGCTGCTGACCACGACCTCGCCCCGGGGCAGGCCGAACGCGATCTGCATCAGCCCCAGCGACGTGCTGCCGGTGAGGGCGACGCCGGCGCGGTCGAACCCGGTGAGGCGCGAGACCGCGGCGAGGGCCCGCTCGTCCTCGGCGTGCAGGCCGGACGAGGGGACCCCGGCGCTCGCCGCGGAGGCGAGGTGGCCGATCGTCTCGACGACGTCCCGCGACGGCGGCCCGTAGCTGCCGAAGTTGAGGTAGCCGACCGGCTCGGCGAACGACGCGAGGTACGCGTCGAGCGCCGAGCCCGGGGCCGTCGGCGTACCCGTCGTCACGTCAGCGCCCGCTGCAGGAACTGCTGGGTGCGCGCCTCACGCGGGGCGCCGAGCACCTGCTCGACCGGCCCCTGCTCGACGATGCCGCCGTCGGCCATGAACACCACGCGGTCGGCGACCTCGCGGGCGAACTGGATCTCGTGCGTCACGACGAGCATCGTCATGCCGTCGCGCGCCAGGTCGCCCATCACCTTGAGCACCTCGCCGACCAGCTCGGGGTCGAGGGCCGAGGTCGGCTCGTCGAAGAGCAGGAAGAGCGGCTTCATCGCGACGGCCCGGGCGATCGCCACGCGCTGCCGCTGCCCGCCCGAGAGCTGGCCGGGGTAGGCGTCGACCTTGTCACCGAGGCCCACCCGCTCGAGGATCTCGACGGCCTCGCGCCGCGCCTCCTTCGCCGACCGGCGCTGCACGCGGACGGGGCCCTCGAGCACGTTGCCCAGCACGGTCAGGTGCGGGAACAGGTTGAAGTGCTGGAACACCATGGCCGTGCGGGCGCGTTGGGCCGACAGGCGGCGCTCGCTCAGCTCGTGCAGCACACCGTCGCGGAGCTCGAAGCCCATCGGCTCGCCGCCCACCCAGACCTCGCCCGCGTCGGGTTCCTCGAGCCGGTTCAGGGTGCGGAGGAACGTCGACTTGCCGGCTCCGGACGGGCCGATGATGCAGACCACCTCGCCGCTGCGCACCGTCATCGAGACGTCGCGCAGCACCTCGTGGCTGCCGTACGACTTGCCGATGTCGATGGCCTCGAGGACGGGGGCCGCCTCGGCGGCGGGCACCGCGCCTCCTGCGGTCGTCGTGTCGGTCGTGGTCACGGGGTGCTCCTCACGAGGGGTGCGCGGCCGAGGTCGGCGGCGACTTTGCGGCGGAGGGCGCGGGCCTTCGGCGGCCCGCCGGGGCGGCGGTCCTGGCGGTCGAAGCTGCGCTCCAGGTAGAACTGGCCGACGCTCGCCACGCTGACGATGACCATGTACCAGATCGCCGCGGCGATCAGGGTCTCCATCACCTGCAGGTTGAACGAGGCAATGTTGTTCGCCGCCTTGATCAACTCGAGGTAGCCGATGACCGACGCCATCGCCGTGCCCTTGAGCATGTTGATGAAGTCGTTGCCGGTCGGCGGGATGATGATGCGCATCGCCTGGGGCAGCACGATGCGGGCCATGCGCTGCATCGGGGTCTGCCCGATCGACTGGGCGGCCTCGATCTGGCCGCGGTCGACGCTCTTGAGGCCGGCGCGCACGATCTCGGCCATGTAGGCGCTCTCGTTGAGGGCCAGACCGAGGAACGCCGCGACGAACGTGGTCATGACGTCGTTGGTGCTGACGTCGAGGAACACCACGTCGGTGAACGGCACCCCGACGGTCAGGCGCGGGAAGATCAGCGCCAGGTTGTACCAGAGCAGGATCTGCAGCAGCACGGGCAGGCCGCGGAACAGCCAGGTGTAGCCGGCCGCGAAGGCCTGCGCCACCGGGTTCTTCGAGATGCGCATCAGGGCGATGACGACGCCGATGATCACCGCGCTCACCTGGGCGACCACGGCGAGCACGATGGTGCCGACGAGGCCCTGCAGGATGATCGGCGACACCAGGTAGTACGGGATGTCGCGGTACGAGATGTCGCCCTGCGACGCCCCGTAGACGA
The DNA here is from genome assembly GCF_000878135.1 of Frigoribacterium sp. MEB024. Classification (GTDB taxonomy): domain Bacteria; phylum Actinomycetota; class Actinomycetes; order Actinomycetales; family Microbacteriaceae; genus Frigoribacterium. Next base: position 14,225 of record NZ_JXQZ01000042.1, on the reverse strand, counting down.
GCGCGACGAGCAGCACCACGATGACGACGGCGCTGACCCAGCGGCCCCAGTGCTTCAGGCGCACCTGGGGCAGCAGCTCACGGCTGCCGACGGGCCCGCCGCCGCGTCCGGCCGAGGAGGCGCGGGTCGCGTCGCCCGGGTCGGTGCCCGTCGGTCGTGCGGTCGCCACCTACTTGCCGCCGTTGACGGTGGCCTCGGTGACGCTGCCCGAGGTGATGCCCCAGGCGTCGAGGACCTCGCCGTAGGTGCCGTCGTCGATGAGCGAGTCGAGGGCCGCGGCGATGGCGTCGCGCAGCTCGGCGTCGTCCTTGTTGACGCCGATGCCGTACGGGGCGCCGTCGATGACGTCGCCGGGGACGACCTCGAAGGCCTGGCCGTCCTGGGCGGTCTTCGAGATGTAGACCGCGCTGGGCAGGTCGTTCACGATGGCGTCGATGCGGCCGGTGCGCAGCTGCGTCTGGTTCTGGCTGTCGCTGTCGGTCACCGTGATGTCGAGGGCCTCCTCGCCGTCGGACTCGCACTGCGTGCTGGTGGCCTCGGCGAACTCCTGCTGGCTGGTGCCGGTGACGACGGCGATGGCCTTGCCGCAGAGCGAGTCGGGGCCGGTGATGTCGTCGGGGTTGCCCTTCTGCACCATCAGGGTGATGCCCGAGGTCAGGTAGTCGACGAAGTCGATGGCCTGCTGGCGCTCGGCCGTGTCGTTCATCGCGGCGATCGTCACGTCGACGCGTCCGGACTGCAGGCTGGTGATGAGCGAGCCGAAGTCCTGGTTCTGGTACTCGACGTCGAGGCCGAGCTTCTTGCCGACTGCGGTGATGAGGTCGTGGTCCGAGCCGATGACGGTCGAGCCGTCGGCCGCGTAGAAGTTGTTGGGCGCGGACTGGACGTTCGAGCCGACGACGAGCGTGCCCGCGTCCTTGATGTCCGCGGGCACCTGGGCGGCGAGGGCGTCGTCGACCTGGACCGCGTCGAGCAGCGCGCTCGTGTCGGGGATGGTCGAGGACGACGAGGCGCCGCCGGACGCGTCGCCGGAGGCGTCGCCGGGCTGCGGGGCGCTCGGGCCGCCGCACGCGGTGAGGCCGAGGGCCAGGACGGCGCCCGTGGCGATGGTGCCCCAGAGGGCGGAGCGGGAGCGGGTTCGGGTCATGGTCGAGCCTTTCGTGAGCGTCGTCGGTCATCGCAAGCTAGCCGAGTGATCGGCGAGATGAGAAGAAATTATCACAGTGCGACGATTTCGTTACATGCCGGTAACCTGGGGGCATGACGAGAGCCAGCAGCGCCACCGTGGTCGACGCCAGCCGGGTCCTGCGGGCCGAGTTCGAGCCCTACCTGCCGCTCATGGACTTCTTCGCCGAGCTGCTCGGGCCGCGGACCGAGGTCGTGCTGCACGACACGAGCGACCTGAGCCGGTCGATCGTCGCCCTGACGAACGGCCACGTGAGCGGTCGCAGCGTCGGCGGGCCGGCGACCGACCTGGTGCTCAAGGTCCTGCAGAACCACGAGCACGACGACCGCGACTACCTGGCCAACTACCTGGCCGAGTCCCGCACCGGCGGCACGTTCCGCTCGTCGACCTTCTTCATCCGCGACGCGGGCGGCGACGTCGTGGGCATGCTCTGCCTCAACATCGACGACGAGCCGCTGACCCGGGCTCGTGACCTGCTCGCGGCCATCACGGCGACGACGGGGCTGGTCAAGGGGGCGCCCCTGGGGCCGGGGTCCGAGGCGGGCCCTGCCTCGACCTCGACCTCGTCGTCGGGGCCGGTCGCCGAACGACTGAGCATGAACGTCGACGAGCTCGCCCTCGACGGCGTCGCCCGCATCGTGGCGGCCCAGGGCGTCGAACCGCACCGCATGACGCCCGACGAGAAGGTCGCGGCCGTGCGCGAGATCGAACGGGCGGGGGTCTTCCTGCTCAAGGGCGCGGTGGCCCAGGTGGCCGAGGCGCTGCACGTGTCCGAGCCGACGGTGTACCGGTACGTGCGGCAGGTGCGCCAGGGCGGCTGACCGCCGCGGCGCGTGCCCCGGCGCCGGTCACGCGGGTTTCGCACCGCCGATGTGTCGTCGAACCACCGTTTCCCGTGGTTCGACGACGCGTCGGCGGTGCGACACCGACACGGGGACACGCCGGCATCACCACGATCGGTCGTCTGCCTTAGCCTCGGCCCATGAGCTCACCCACCTCGTCCGGGCCGTCGACAGGAACGTCATGTCCTATCGCGGTGCTCCTCCCGGGTACCGGGTACGGGGTCAAGGCGCCACTGCTCTACTGGCCTGCGTCGATGCTGCGGCAGCTCGGTTGGCGCGTCGAGGCCGTCGAGTGGGATGCCCGAGATCTGACGGCCGACGACTCGCAGGCAGCCGTCGAGAAGCGGCTGCAGGCCGTGGTGGAGGCCGTCGGCGGTCGCGTCGACCTCGTCCTCGCGAAGTCGTTCGGCACCCTCGCGTTGCCGTGGGCCGTCGGACACGGTGTCGCAGGGGTGTGGTTGACGCCGGTGCTCACCGAGCCCGTGGTCCTCGATGCGTTGACCCGCGCCTCCTCGTCACACCTGGCCGTGGGCGGAGGGGCCGACTCGATGTGGCAGCCGGCGCGGGGGCTCGAGACCCGTGCGGGCCTCGTCACGGTCGACGGCGCCGACCACGGCCTGCTCGTCGACGATTGGGCGAATTCGTTCGACGCGCATCGCGCCGTCCTCACGGCGATCGACACACACCTCAAGGGGTTGGCGCGACCGTAGCCGCCGGTGCGAGTCGGGCGATGATCGCGCCGTGGGGCCTCGGGCCGGACGGTGGTCCCGTGCGGGTGTGGGTCTCGAGCACGTCGAACCCGGAGGCGCGCAGCTCGTCCGCGAGGAGGTCGGGTGCCCAGCGCCACGCGGTCGTGATCGCGTGGTCGAACGGTTCGACGGTCGAACCGGTCGACCCGGTGAAGAACCCGACGAGCAGCCCGCCGCCAGGCCGGAGCACGCGGGCGAACTCGCGGAGGGGGCGCCGGATGCTGCCCGGGTCGTGGTGGATCAGCGAGTACCAGGCGAGGACTCCGGCGAACTCGTCGGCGTCGGAGGGCAGGGCATCGATGCTGCCGAGGTCGAACGAGACGTCCGGGTGGGTGTGGCGCGCGTGCTCGACGAAGGCCGGGACCCGGTCGAGTCCGCGCACGTGGACGCCCCGCGCGGCGAGGTGCCCCGACCAGTGGCCCGGCCCGCAGCCCGCGTCGAGCACGGGACCCTCTACCGTCGTCGCCCAGGACGTGACCAAGTGTTCGTCAGCGGGGTGCACCGCCGACATCGAGCCGAGGTGGTCGACGTACTCGCGGGCCCGCGCGGCGTAGCGAGCCCCGACGTCGGATGTCATGCCCCGCAGCCTAGGAGTCGTGGCTCGCAGTCGAACCACCGATGTGTCGTCGAACCATCGTGTTCCGTGGTTCGACGACACATCGGTGGTGCGACCCCGACCCCGACCCCGACCCCGACCCCGACCCGACCCCGACAACGCCCCGAGGAGGCGCGGCGCAGGTCAGGACACGGATTCGCGGGCGGCGGCGTCGAGCGCCGCCGCGATGCTGTCGAGCTGGGGGAGGGCCTCGGCGATCGTCTCGTCCGTGCCCGTGGTCGAGAGGACGTACTGGTACGCCTCGCGCAGGGTGGTCGTGGTGCCCTCGCCCTGCGCGGTCAGGTGCAGGAAGAGGCTGCGGCGGTCGCCCGGGTGTCGGCTGCGCGTGACGTGCCCCGACTTCTCGAGCCGGTCGACCACGGCCGTCGTCGCCCCTGTGCTGAGCAGCAGCTCTTGGGCGAGCGCGCCCGGGGTCAGCCCCGGGGCGTCGGCGACGGCGAGCAGCGCGGCCAGCTCGGTGTGGCCCATGCCGACGACCTTCGCGGCGTGGAGCCGGTAGCGACGGTGCGCCTCGTCCAGGGTCTGCAGGGTCGCGGCGAGACGCCGGACGGACTCCGGGTGGTTCTCCGGAGTGGCGGGAAGGTCGGGGCTCACGACAGCAGGGTACCGAGCATCGCCCCCGGTGTCGGCGACGTTGCGCAGAACGGATGACCCAGTTCGGGGCGCGGCCCCCTGCTCAGGCGACCTGGTGCACGACGTAGCTCGCGACGAAGCCGAGCACCGTCACCAGTCCCGTCAGCGTCTGCGTCTTGCGGAAGGCCTCGGGGATCATCGTGTCGCAGATCATCGCGAGGATCGCCCCGGCGGCGAACGCCATGACGAACGACTGCCCGCCCTCGGGCACCCCGCCCAGCAGGGCGTACCCGCCGAGGGCGGACAGGGCGCACACGACGGCGATGCCCGACCAGAGGCCGAAGACGTACCGGGCGGACCGGCCCGACGACTTGAGGTCGGCCGTGCTCGACATGCCCTCGGGGAAGTTCGAGATCACCACGGCGACCAGCACGGCGATGCTGAGGGAGCCGCCGCCCGTGAGGCTCACGCCTTGCACCGCCGTCTCGGGGACACCGTCGAGCAGGGCGCCGAGGGCGATGCCCAGGCCGGTGCCCGAGCCGGCCGACCCGCGACGGTGGTGCTTGCGCCGGAACCCGCCGTGCTCGAGCAGCTGGTCCAGGGCGACGTAGACGACGGCGCCCGCGAGGAACCCGCCGAGGGTCGGGAGCAGCCCCCCGCTGCTCGTGGCCTCGTCGACGAGGTCGAACGACAGGGCCGAGATCAGGACCCCGGCGCCGAACGCCATGACGAGGGCGACGGCCTCGCGGGGCACCCTGACGAACCACGACACCGCCGCCCCGACGACGAGGGAGAGGCCAGAGAGCAGGCCGGCGAGGGCGGCGAGGAGGAGCGGTGACGGCACGAGGACAGGTCTAGTCCTTCGCCACGCAGGAGGCGCGGTGCCGGTCTCGGGGACCGGCACCGCGCCTCCTGCGGTCGCCGCTCAGTAGTCGATGCGGCCCCGGCGGTCGTGGAACTCGCCGGTCGGGCCGTCGGGGCCGAGCAGGGCGAGGGCGACGGTGGCGTCCGTGCCCTCGGTGACGGTCTGGTGGCCGCCGTGACCGTTGAAGTCGGTGGCGGTGTAGCCGGGGTCGCTGACGTTCACGCGGAAGGTGGGCAGGTTCTTGGCGTACTGCACGGTCAGGGCGATCACGGCCGCCTTCGAGGACGCGTAGGGCACCGCGGCGACGGGGTACTCGTCGTGGCCCTCGGTGCTCAGCCAGCGTGGCCAGCCGACGCCCGAGGCGACGTTGACGATCACGGGACGGTCGGAGCGGCGCAGCAGCGGCATCGCGGCCTGGGTGACGCGGACGAGCCCGACGACGTTGACGTCGAGCACCTCCTGCATCGTCTCGGGGGTGAGGTCGTCGACGCCGAACGACGACCCGAGGACGCCCGCGTTGTTGACGAGCACGTCGAGCTCGGGCAGGGAGGCGAGCGCCGCGTCGACGCTCGCCTGGTCGGTGACGTCGAGCTGCACGGCGTGGGCGCCGAGGGCCCGGACGGCGTCGCCCGAGTCGAGGTCGCGCATGCCGGCGTACACGGTGTGGCCCGCTTCGAGCAGGCGGCGGGCGGTCTCGAGTCCGAGGCTCTTGTTGGCCCCGGTGATGAGTGTGGTGGTCATGGGTCCATGCTGCGCCCGGCCCCGCCTCGGCACCCAGGCCCCGCACGACGGGAGGACTGGCGGTACCACCCTCGGGCGCCCGGGGCGGGGGAGGATGGGCGCATGAGCGAGTTCGCCGACGTGTTGCGGTCGTGGCGTGACCGGGTCAGCCCCGCCGACGTGGGGCTGCCGGCGGGGGTGGGGCGCCGGACGACGGGCCTGCGCCGCGAAGAGCTGGCGGCGCTCGCCGGGGTGAGCGTCGACTACGTCGTCCGCCTCGAGCAGGGTCGGGCGACCAATCCGTCACCGCAGATGCTCCGTGCCCTGGCGGTGGCCCTGCGCCTGAGCGACGACGAACGCGACCACCTCTACCGCTCGGCCGGCGCCGCGCCTCCGTCGGCCGAGGTCGTCCCGCGCCACGTGGGGCCCGGCGTGCAACGCATCGTCGACCGGCTCGGCGACGTGCCGCTGGCCGTCTTCTCGGCGACCCACGACATCCTGCTCTGAAACCCCCTCTGGGCGGCGGTCAACGGCGACCCGTCGCGTCTCGTCGGGCTCGAGCGCAACCTCGTCTGGCGGCACTTCACGTCCGGCCACGCGGGCACCGACTTCGACGCGCAGCACGAGGAGGACTTCGCGAGCGACCTCGCCGCCGACCTGCGGGCGGCCGTGGGGCGCTACCCGTCGGATCGCTCGCTCGACCACCTCGTGTCGCGCCTGCTCGACACGTCGCCCGAGTTCGCACGCCGCTGGGCCGAGGCCAAGGTGGCTGAGCACCGGGCCAGTCGCAAGACGGTGACGAACACGCCGGCCGGCCCGATCACGATCGACTGCGACGTGCTGACCGCGCCGGGCGACCTACGGATCGTCGTCTACACGGTCGCACCGGGCTCCGACGACGAGGCGCGACTCGACCTGCTTCGCGTCACCGGGCTGCAGTCGATGGCGGCGACGTCGGCCGTCTGAGGCCGTGCCCGCTCCGTTCAGCGCTCGCGGGCCAGGTCCCGGGCCGCACGCGCCCGCGCCTTGATGGCCGTGACGACCTCGGTCTTGGCGTCGGCGTAGTCGTTCATGTCGTCCCAGCGGCGGTCGAGCAGGTCGCGCTTGACGCTCGCGTAGAGCTCGCGGTCGGCGGCGTCGGTGCGCAGGTGGTCGCGCAGCAGCAGGTACTCGTCGATGGCCGCGGCGCCCTGCTCGTAGACGTGGACGTGGACGCTGCGCTCGGGCGTCCGCACGAGTCGGTGCCCGGGTTCACGCACCCGCAGCTCGTAACCCGCGGCGAGCAACGGGTCGAGGTAGTCCTCTTCCGCGGTGATGTCGGGCACCGCGACCACGATGTCGACGATCGGCTTCGCCGCGAGGCCCGGCACCGACGTCGAGCCGATGTGCTCGACGTCGACCGCGATGCCCGACGGCGCGAGGGCCTCGACGATGCGGCGTCGGTGCTCGGCGAACTCGGCCGGCCAGCGCTCGTCGTACTCGTGCAACGAGACGTGGACGGCCTCGGCACCGCCCACGAGCTCGGTGGTCGTGACGTCGGGTCGGCGGGGCGATCGGTCGGCAGGCATCAGGAGATCCTGCCAGACGACGGAACCGGTCGACGCCTTCACGATCACCCCGGCGCCGGTCGCCCGGCTCGCCCCTCAGGACTGATCGAGCGGCAGCCCTGCCGCGACCCAGGCCGTGGTGCCGCCGACCACGTCGACGGCGGTGATCCCTCGAGCTGACAGGGCCTCGGCCGCCCGGGAGCTCCGTGCGCCGCTCTGGCAGATCAGGTAGACAGCGGTCTCGTGCGGCATCTCGTCGAGTCGATCCGCCAGTTGCGAGGGGTGGAGGTTGAGCGCCCCGGGGACGTGGCCCTCGGCGAAGCGGTCGGCGGCTCTCACATCGATCACCAGCGGTGTCGTGAGGGCGGCCAACCGGTCGACGGTGATCTGCTCCATCTCAGCCCTCGCTCGAATCCGACCAGACCGCCTTCGCGCCCGAATCGCCGATGCGCACCGTCGTGACGATGCCGCCGATCGCGGCGACGGCGACCGCCACGGTGAGCGCGACCCCGACGATCGTGCGCGTGCCCTTCTTCAGGGTGGGATGCGGTCGCTTGGCGTCCGGGGTCAGCACGTAGTGCTGCCACGCCCACTGCGCCACGGCGGCGACGAACACCGCGATCGCCCAAGGCAACAGCGTGTCGCCGAGCTGCGTGTGCGCCTCGAGCAGGGCGCTGTGCCCGACCCTCGCCTCGAGCGATTCGCCCGACGATGTCGCGAGTGGCACCGCGACGAGCGACAGGAGGGCGACGAGCGGTGTGATGACGCCCAGTCGTCGGCGCAGCCGCGACGACACGGCACCGGCCACGATCAGCAGCGAGGCCGTCGGGAAGGCGACCGTGACGAGGTGAACGATCAGCGGGTGGAGGGGGAGTCCGTTCAGTTGCCAGTCCATGGCGTCTCTCTTCTGGTCGGGTCGGTGCGGGTGGGGTAGGTGAGGGGTCAGGCGTGGCGTGCGGTCGAGACCTCGCGCCGGGCCGACACGGTCATCGCTCCCACCACCCCGGCGATCGCCACGAGGAAGACGAGGCTCGTCGCCGTCGGACCCAGCCCGAGTCCTCCGTCGGACCGGTCTTGCGAGAGGAGGTCGCCGAGGGACGCGCCCAACGGCCGGGTGAGCACGTAGGCCGACCAGAAGGCGACGACCGCGCCGAGGCCGAGGAAACGGTGGGCCAGGGCGACGAGGGCGATGACCCCCGCGAAGACGAACACCGACGGCAGGTACCCGAGGGCGAGCTGCTCGCCCAGGAGGTCGCCGACGGCGGTTCCGAGCGCGAAGGTGACCAGGATGGTCGCCCAGTAGAAGCCTTCCCGGCGACGAGTCGTGATGTCGTGCACCGACAGCGTCCGCTCGACCGAGTACCAGACGCCGAACAGCACGGCGAGCGCGACGGAGAAGACGATGGTCGAGGTCCAGAGGCTCACCCCGAGCGAGTCGGTCAGGGTGTCGGTCAGCAGCGTCCCCACGACGCTGATGAGCACCACCGTGAGCCAGTAGACCCAGGGCACGTACCGCCGCCTCCGCACCTGCAGCACGAGCGCGACGACGAGCAGCGCCGTCATGACCACGCTGGTGACCGTGAGGCCGAGGCCGAGACCGTCGTTCAGGAAGTCGGCGAACGTCTCGCCCACCGTGGTGCAGAGCACCTTGACCACCCAGAAGGCCGTGGTGACCTCGGGGACCTTGTTCAGCAGCGACGCGGGTCGGCGGATCGCCGGCTCGGTGCGTTCGGCTCGTGTCGTCATGGAGGAGACCCTCGCGGGGTCTGTCCCAGAAACCGCCCAGACGCCCGATCGAGGAGGCGCGGGTCGGCTCGAACCCGCCGCTGGGCGGTTTCTGGGAGGGATGCGGCGACCCTCGGACCATGACCGCACTCGACGGAAGGCCCCCGGTGACGTCCCGGGGTGGACGACCCGCACCTCCTGACCCTCGTCCCGACCGTCGGCCGGTCCGCCGCGACGTCGGGATCGCGGCGGCGGGTGGGGCGGGCGTCGTGGCGGTCGTCCTGGGAGGTCTGCTCATCACGTCGGGCGCCGGGGGAGTGGGGGCGGCCGACCTCGACGTCGTCGAGCGCGTCGGCCGGATGCACTCGCCCCTGCTCGACGGGGCGGCGCTGCTGATCGACCGGCTGCTCGGGCCGCAGCTCGGGGTGGCGCTCGTCCTGCTGTTCGCCGTCGCCGTGGGGGTGACGACCCGGCGGGCAGCGGAGGCGCTGACCGTCGTCGGCGTCTCGGTGCTGCCGTGGGCTGCGGCCGAGACCGTCAAGCTGGTCGTCGGACGCGACCGACCCGACCCGCGCCTCCTCGTCGACCCCCTGCTGGTCGAACCGCACTCGTTCTCGTTCCCCAGCGGCCACACCGCGCTGGCGACCGGCCTCGCCCTGGCGATCGTGCTCGTCGTGAGGGGACGGAACGGACGGCGGGGGTGGCAGCCGGTCGCGCTCGTCGCCGCACTCGGCGTCGGCATCGTGGCGGCCTCCCGCGTCTGGATCGGCGTGCACTACCCCACCGACACGCTCGCGTCGGTCGTGCTCGGTTGCTCGGTCGTCGCCCTCGCCCTGCCCCTCTGGCGACGGATCGTCGACGGACTCGACCGACTCGACCGACCTACCACCACACCACCCGGTGCCCTGACTGCACCCGACACCGAACGGAACGCCCCATGACCCTCTTCGACCCGCAGACGCTGCTCACCGCCCTCGGCCCCTGGGCCCTGGGCGGGCTGTCCCTCATGGTGTTCGTCGAGTCCGGCCTGCTCTTCCCCTTCCTGCCCGGCGACTCTCTGCTCGTCACGGCGGGGCTGCTGCACCAGGGCCTCGGGCTGAGCGTCGCGGTGATCGCCCTCTGCGCCTTCGTGGCCGCCGCGGCGGGTGACCAGGTCGGGTTCTTCCTCGGTCACCGCTTCGGTCGACGGTGGTTCCGGCCCGACGCGCGGGTGCTCAAGACGGCACACCTCGAGCGGGCCGAGGCGTTCTTCGCGCGGCACGGCGGCCCGGCGCTCGTGCTCGGCCGCTTCGTCCCGGTGGTGCGCACGTTCGTGCCGCTCGCGGCCGGGACCAGCGGCTACCCGTACCGCCGCTTCGTCGTGTGGAACCTCGCCGGGGCGTTCCTCTGGGCCGCGGGCATGACCGTGCTCGGCTCGCTCCTCGGCGGCCTGCCGTTCGTCGCCGACCACATCGACCTGCTCGCGATCGCGCTCGTCGCGGTGTCGGTGCTGCCCCTCGTGCTCACCGCTGTGCGACGATCGGCGGGGACACGACGGCGGAAGGAGGCCCTGGGTGACCCATCCTGATCCGCGCCCGCGCCTCCTGCTGGTCGAGGACGACCCCGCGCTGGGGCCGATCGTCGCCGACGTGCTCGCCGAGGCGTGGCGAGTCGACCTCGTCGCCGACGGTCGTCGGGGGCTCGACGCGGCCCGCACCGGCGTCCACGCCGTGCTGGTCGTCGACCGACGCCTGCCCGGACTCGACGGCACCGCGCTCGTCGCGGCCCTGCGTCGCGAACACGTCACCACGCCCGTGCTGATGCTCACCGCGCTCGGCTCGACGGCCGACCGGGTCGAGGGCCTCGACCTCGGAGCCGACGACTACCTCGTGAAGCCGTTCGAGTTCGACGAGCTGTTCGCGCGGCTGCGCGCCCTCACCCGGTCCTTCGCCGCCCACGAGGCGTGGCTCGACGTCGGTGCCGGCCGGTTCTTCCCCGAGAGCCGCATCATGGTCACGCCGTGGTCGAGCCGGGTGGTGCTGAGCGACCGCGAGGCCGGCCTGCTGGCCGCGCTCGCCGAGCGACCCGACCACACCTTCGACCGGTCCGAGCTGTTGGCGGCGGTCTTCCCCCGCGGTGAACAGCTCGGCACCGTCGACACCTACGTCAGCTACCTCCGGCGCAAGATCGATCGCGACGTCGTGTTGACCGTGCGCGGGCGCGGTTACCGGATCGGGGCGCTGTGACCGCGCGATCCCGCCGAGCAGCGGGGCGCGGTCGACGTCGCCCCGGCGCCACCCCGAGCGTGCGGCGGCCGGACCCCGACGCGGTGGCGCTCCAGGCGGCGGCTCGGTCGGTCGGTCGTCAGATCGTGCTCGTCTCCGCCGTGGTGGTGGTGGTCGCCCTCGCACTGACGATCGCGTGGGTGCTGCACCAGACGGTGCCGACCGAGCGACTCGAGCAGGTCGCGGCGGCGCGGCGCGGCGAGGTCTTCGTGAGCGCCACCGACGTGGTGGCCGGCCTGGTCGTGCTCGGGCTCGCCGGTGTCGTCTTCGCCGGGGTCGTGAGCGTCGTCATCGCGCGGCGGGCCGTCCGACCGCTCGGCGACGCCCTGCGCCTGCAGCGTCGGTTCGTCGCCGACGCGAGCCACGAGTTGCGCACCCCGCTGGCCGTCCTCGACGCGCGCCTCCAGGCCCTCGAACGCGGGATCTCCGGAGGCGCGGTGTCGGCGGACGAGAAGGTCGCGTCGGACGTCGCGCACCTCCGGGACGACTCCCGGGCCCTGATCGACATCGTCGGCGACCTGCTGGAGGCCGCCGGGGGCGAGGACCACCCCGGGGACGTCCTCGGGGCCGTCGGCGTGGACGCCGTGGTGGCCGAGGTCCTCTCGTCCCTGGCCGTGCTGGCCGACCAGCGTGACGTCCGTCTCGAGCTGGTCCCCGGCGGCGAGGAGGCGCGGGTCGCAGTGCCGCGGACGAGCCTGCGACGGTCGGTCCTCGCCCTGGTCGACAACGCCCTCGGCCATGCGCCCGGGGGATCGGTGGTCGTGACGACCGTCCGGGTCGAGGGCCGGGGCGAGGCGGCGAGCGTGGTGATCACGGTCGCCGACCAGGGGCTCGGCATCATCGGGATCGACCCCACGCGCGTCTTCGACCGCTTCGCCCGGGCCGAGTCGCCGTCGGGCCCGACCTCGGCCCCGGTGCGTCCGAGCTTCGGCATCGGTCTCGCCCTCGTCCGCGAGATCGTCCACCGCCACGGCGGCGAGGTCCGGGTCGTGACGACGTCGGGCGCGGGCACGACGATCGAGGTCACGCTGCCGCGGGCGTCGGGCCGCATGGGTCGGGAGTAGACAGGCCGGATGGAATTCCACTTCGACGCCGACCTGTGGCGGTGGGAGAGCCGGCGGGCCTTCTACACGTTCGTCAGCCTGCCGCCCGAGGTCGAGGACCACGTCCTGATGGTGGCCGGCGACCTGCTGCGCGGCTGGGGTTCCGTCCGGGTGGAGGCGCGGGTCGGCTCGTCGACGTTCGCCACGTCGGTCTTCCCCCTCGGCGACGAGAACGCCTACGCCCTGCCCGTCAAGCGGGCCGTGCGCGACGCCGAGGGCGTCGGGGTGGGCGACACCGTGAGCGTGAGGTTGCGCCTGCTCGACTTCTGAGCGGTCATGGGGGCCTTGACGGCGCACCCGGGCGGGTCCACTGTGTGGCTCACCACCCGTGCACCGTTCGAAGGAGAACCCCGTGCCCATGATCTTCGTCAACCTGCCCGTGACCGACCTCGACCGGGCGAAGTCGTTCTACACGGCGCTCGGGTTCACCATCAATCCGCTCTTCACCGACGAGAACGCCGCCTGCGTGGTCGTGGAAGAAGACCACAGCGCGTTCATGATCCTCACGCGCGACTTCTTCCAGACCTTCACCGACCTGCCCATCGGTGACCCGACCACCGCCCCCTCGGTCGCGACCGCCGTCATGCTCGACTCGCGGGACGACGTCGACACCACGGTCACGGCCGGCCTCGGCGCCGGAGGGACGGAGGCGCGCCCCGCGTCGGACTACGGCTTCATGTACCAGCGTCAGCTGACCGACCCGGACGGCAACATCCTCGAGTTCGGCTGGATGGACCCGTCGGCGGCCGAACAGGGCCCCGAGGCCTACGCCCAGCAGCAGGGCGCCGACCAGCAGGGCGCCTGACGATCGAGTGGGCAGAAGATGTCCCTCGCGGGACCGGGAAGGACGCTTCCTGCCCACTCGACCACCGCCTCCTCGGGGCGGAGCAGCGCAGCGCGGCGCGGGCCGCGGCGTCGCTAGCGGGCGAGCGTGTCGCGGGGGTACTCGTCGAAGCGCGCGGCGTAGGACCCCGCGAAGCGGCCGAAGTTGCCGAAGCCCCAGCGCCGGGCGACGTCCGAGACGCGGGTCTCGTCCGGCGCCGCCGCGAGCAGTTCGTCGTGGACGCGGTCGAGGCGCACCTGGCGCAGGTACGCCGCCGGTGACGTGCCGAGGTGTTCCTTCATCGACGTCTGCAGGGTGCGGGTGTGCATGCCCGACGCCTCGGCGATGTCGGCCGGGGTGAGCGGTTCGGCGGCGTGGGCGTGGATGTACTCGACCGCGTGCCGGACGCGGGCGGCCTCCTGCGTGCGCAGGCCGACGGGCACGTCGACGGCGCGCCACGGGAACAGGTCGAGCATGGCCCGGGCGAGGGTGAGCTGGGCCTCGAGTCGCACGAGCGGGGACGTCTGCTGGGCCACGACGGCCGCGGCGCTCGAGCCGACGGCGGCGCGCCAGGCCGCGACCGCCTCGGGGCGAGGGGTGACCGCGTAGTCGAAGACGACGCGCTGCGAGGGTCCGCCGTGGCGTTCGGCGGCGGTCCGTTCGAGGAAGTCGCTGCCGACCTGCACCATGCTGTTCGTCCGTGGGGTCGACTCGAACGAGAAGGCCTCCTCGGCCGGCATGAGGAACGGCGTGGAGCCCTCGCTCGTGAAGGTGTGGCCGCGCTGGTGCAGCGTGGTGCGACCACTGCGGTTCCACGCGACGATGTACTGCCCGGGGAAGGGGATCTCGCCCTGCATCGGGGCGGTGAACGACGACGTCTGCAGCACCAGACGGTGGTCACCGGCGAGTACGTACGAGTACTCGAAGGGTCGCCCGCCCGACTGGGCCCGGAAACGTCGACCCCGGTAGTGCGTCTCGAGTCGGCGGGTCGCCTCGCGCAGATCGGTGCCGCCGTCCTGCACGCGCCGGTAGCTCGACGAGGCGTCCTCGCCGCCGCCCGTGAGGTCGACGGGGTGCGAGGTGACGCCGCCCGTCGGGTCCGGTTCTCCGTCGGGCTCGCTGACGTAGAAGCTCGGCATGGTGGTCCTCTCGATCCGTCGTCCTGCTGCACCGCCGCGGTGAAGGGCGGCACACGATGGAGACGATCCCCGG
>NZ_JXQZ01000041.1 GCF_000878135.1 Frigoribacterium sp. MEB024 | reverse complement strand
GACGGTCGAGTTCGGCTCGCGGACCTGCCGCTCGCCGTCGACCTCGAACCAGGCCTCGGCCTGCGTGCCGCCGGTCAGCACGGCCGTCGCGAGGGCCGCGGCCCAGACCGGGTCGGCCGTGCCGTCGTAGACCCACCGCGTGCCGAGCACCGAGTGCTCGGTCGTCCCGACGAGGTGCGCGTCCGCGCCGGGCAGGGGAGCGTCGCGGTACGTGAGGGGCACCTGCAGCTGCACGCCGTCGGCCGTCGCGACGATGATCGTCTCGACGCCGACCTCGCCCGCCGGGTCGTCGAAGCGGAAAGCGGCGACGCTGCGCAGGCCCTCGTCGTCGGCGCCCTCGGACCGGGGCGGGCCCTCGAACCACGGCTGGGTGGGCACCCAGGCGTCGAGCAGGTCGATCTTGGAGGGGCTCATGCCGGCCCGGTGCAGGTGTGCCATGCCGTCGATCGTAGGGCCGACCACCGTCACCGTCGATCCCCGCCACCCGCGCGACCCGACCCCGCCATGAGCGCGACCCGACCCCGCCAGTAACGCGACACCTGTCGTGCGTTCTCCAGCGGCCGGGCGTAGCCTGCGCCCCATGAAGGCACTCCAGTACACCCAGGTCGGTCAGCACCCCGAAGTCGTCGAGATCGAGAAGCCGTCGCCCGGCCCCGGGCAGGTGCTGCTCAAGGTCACGGCGGCGGGCGTCTGCCACTCCGACGAGTACGTCATGAGCCTCAGTGAAGAGGACTACACGGCGCAGGGCTACCCGCTGCCGCTCACCCTCGGGCACGAGGGAGCCGGCGTCGTGGCCGAGCTCGGCGAGGGGGTCGAGCACCTGCAGGTCGGTGACGCCGTCGCCGTCTACGGTCCGTGGGGCTGTGGCCGCTGCCACCAGTGCGCCCAGGGCAAGGAGAACTACTGCGTCAACGCCGCCGCCGAGGGCATCAAGCCTCCCGGGCTCGGCGCCCCCGGGTCGATGGCCGAGTACATGATCGTCGACGACCCCCGCCACCTCGTGCCGCTCGGCGACCTCGACCCGGTCGCGAACGTGTCCCTCACCGACGCCGGCCTCACGCCGTACCACGCGATCAAGACCTCGCTGCCGAAGCTCGGCGCCGGCACCTACGCCGTCGTCATCGGCACCGGAGGCCTCGGGCACGTCGGCATCCAGATCCTGCGGGCGCTCTCGGGTGCGCAGATCATCGCGCTCGACGTCACCGACGAGAAGCTCGAACTGGCCAAGCACGTCGGCGCGCACCACACGGTGATCAGCGACGAGCATGCAGCCGACGCCATCCGCGAGATCACCGGAGGCCTCGGCGTCCAGGCCGTCTTCGACTTCGTCGGGGCGGGGCCGACCATGGCCACGGCCGTCGCGGTCGCCGCGGCCGACGCCGACGTGACCATCGTCGGCATCGGCGGCGGGACCGTCGAGCTCGGCTTCGGCACGATCGGCTACGACGTCGCCGTGCGCATCCCCTACTGGGGCAGCCGCAGCGAGCTGATCGAGGTCCTCGACCTCGCCCGCGCCGGCCAGGTGGAGGTCGCCACACAGCGCTACTCGCTCGACGACGGCCCGAAGGCCTACGAGGCGCTCGCCGCGGGCACCGTCCGCGGCCGGGCCGTCATCGTCCCGTAGCGACCCACCCCAGGAGGCGCAGTGCCGGACTTCCGGCACCGCGCCTCCTGCGGTCCCCGGTACACGCACCCCGTCGACCCGACACCCCGGCGGAGGGGTCAAACTGGCAATCGACCTGCCCTTTCGACGCATCCCCCCGTGGAGGCGAGAAAGGTGAGATGGTTCAAACAAGCAGACATCCCGGTGGTTCCACCGGCCCTGCATGCAGATACCGTCCCCTGCCTGTGCCGCCTCTCGCGGCATCTCAAGTGCCTCCTCCCGACGGTCATCCCCCTGCATGCGTGCCGGGGTCGACGGCCCTCGCGCCCAGGAGCCGGGACACCAGCCGACGACCCACGGGTCGCCCGGAAGGACCGCGTCATGAAGACCATCGTCAAGGGCACCATCGCCACCGCCGCCGGCGTCACCCTGCTGCTCGGAGGCGCGGGCACGTTCGCGCTCTGGAACACCAGCGCCGAGACGGCCGGCGGGACCATCGTCTCGGGTGGGCTCGAGGTCGAACCGAGCGCCCGGGCCGCGACCTGGACCGTCAACGGAGGCGCACCGCAGGAGTCGATCGCCGGCTACCCGATCGTGCCGGGCGACGTGGTCGTCTACTCGCGCGACATGACCGTCACCGCCCACGGTGACGGCCTGAACGCCAGCTTCAGCCTCGACCCCTCGTCGATCGAGCCCAGCTCGGCCTCGGCGTCGGACGTCGCGCTCGCCGACTACCTCTCGTCGACCGCGCAGCTCACCGCCACGGGTGACGGCATCACGACGACCCCCACCGCCGTGACGGTCACCGGTCGGGACGGCCTCGAGGAGGACGTCACCGTCGCGGTCACGATCGAGTTCCCGAAGAGCACGACCGTCGGCTTCGAGAACGCCACCCAGCTCGGCTCGGTCGACCTCGGGGCCGTCGCCGTGACCCTCACCCAGATCTAGTGGGTGCCCGCGGCACGTGGCTCGTCGTGGGGGTCGTCGCGACCGTCGTGGTGGCCGTCGTGTCGCTCGGCGAGGTCGGCGGTTCGTCCGCCCGGCTGAGCGACTCGGCGAGCACGTCGGACGGACCGGTCGTCGTGACGTCGGGGTCGGCGTCGCTGACGCTCGGTGCGCTCGCCCTGCCGACCGACCCGCTCTACCCCGGCCTCACCCTGAGCGGTCCCGTCACCGCGACGAACACCGGCACGGTCGCCCTCACGCTCGGCGTGGCCGCGGCGACGGTGACGAGCGCCCGGGCCGACACCCGGTCCGTGCCCGCCCTCGTATTCGGGCTCGGCACGTCGTCCTCGGCGACCGACTGCCGCGCGGGAGGTGCCGTCCCCGTCTGGTCGGGCGCCGCGTCGGCTCCGACCCCGGCCGTGGCGTCGCCGACGAGCGTCGTCCTCGCCGCAGGGGAGTCCCGCATGCTCTGCGTCTCCGTCGGGATGGGTGACGACGGCCGGAGCACCTCGCAGGGCCTCGGCGATCTCGCCCTCGCCCTGAGACTCACCGGAACGCAGGTCTGACCGTGCCCACCGAAGCCACACCCCGCCGCCGGTCGCGTCGTGTTCCCCTGTGGGGCGCCGTCGTCACCGTCGCGGCACTCCTGATGGCGGTCGCCGTGCCGGCCGAGGCCACGTGGACGGCCCCCGTGCAGACCGCCTCGGCGACGACCTCAACGGGACGTCTGGCCGTCGCACTGACCGGCGTCGACACGCTGGCGGCGACGTACTCGTCGTCCGCCCTCTCGCACACGGCCACCGTCACCGTCGCCAACACCGGCACGGTGCCCGCACCGTGGAGTCTCGGGCTCACCGCCGCGAGCGGTTCGGGCCTCGACTCCACGACCCGCGTCGCCGTCTGGCCTGCGGCCTCGGGCCGCTGCGGCACCCGACCCGGCGACGCCTCGTCGGGGACGTGGGCGACGATCGACGCGCCCTCCGGCACCCTGCCGGCCGGCGCCTCCTCGTCCTGGTGCGTCCAGACGTCCATCGCCCAGGCCGACCGGTTCGGCTCGGCGGGTGGGTCGGCGACGATCACGGCCGCGCTCACGGCCCGGCTCGGTGCGTGGAGCAGCGCCGCCACTGCGACGTCCGTGCAGACCGTCGCCGACACCCTCACGCCCGGGGCGCCCACCAAGACCTCCGAGACGGACACGAGCATCTCGCTGACGTGGGCCGCACCGACGGATTCGTCCGCGGTGTCGCGCTACGGCATCTACCGCGAGGGCGTGCTCGTCGGCACCGTGCCCTCGTGGACGCGCAGCTTCACCGACACCGGGCTCGGGGTCTACCGGTACTACGCCTACGAGATCCGCGCGCTCGACGCGTCGAACCCCGCCCGCGCCTCCCCGGCGTCCCCCGCGGTGAAGCACTCCACCAGTTGGCTCGACGACGACTCGCTCTACGTCGTCAGGGACCTGGCGTCGGACCGGTGCGTCACGGTCGGGGGTTCGACCAGCGGCTCGCCGCTCTGGTCGAGCGGCTGCCGGGGCACCACGACGCAGCTGTGGCAGTTCGTCGCCGAGGGGCAGTACCTCAAGATCACGTCGCCCGTGGTCCCCGGGCTCTACTGGGACAGCGCGAGCGACCACCGCTCCGTGCTGCGCAGCGACAACGCGATCAGCGCCCAGCGGTGGACTGCCGTGCCGGTCGTCCCCGGGTCGGGTCACTTCCAGTTCCGCGACCGCAACTCGAATTGCCTGACCAGCACGGGGTCGGGCGTCACGACACAGATGCAGGTGTCGGCGTGCACGACGTCCGAGGCGCAGCTGTTCACGCTGGGGGCGTCGTCGTGACGCACGCTGCACCCCCGTCGGGGTCGCGGGCGTCGTCGGGGTCGCGCTCGCCGGTGCGGGCGTCGCTGCGGTCACGGTCGGGATCACCGTCGCGTGCGCGTGGCAGGACGGATCGGCAGGGACGGGGCCTCGGGTCGATGCTCGGGCAGGCCGTCGCGGTGGTCGTGCTCGTCGTCGTCGTCGCCGGAGGGCTGCTCGCCGTCGTCGTGCCGCGGTTGGTGGGCGGTGTGCCCCTGACGATCCTGACCGGGTCGATGGAGCCCTGGTTGCCGCCCGGCACGCTCGTCGTGGTGCGTCCGATCGACCCGGCCGACGTCCGGGTCGGCGACGTCGTGACCTACCAGATCCGCTCGGGGGTGCCCGGGGTCATCTCGCACCGTGTGGTGGGCATCACGGTCGGCGCCGAGGGGCGTACCTTCACGCTGAAGGGTGACGCCAACGCCGAGCCCGACCGCGACGCCGTGGTCGAGCGCCAGGTCATGGGCGAGGTCTGGTACTCGGTGCCGTGGCTCGGACGGCTCAACACGGGTGTCTCGGCGGGAGCCCGTGCGTGGCTCGTGCCGGCCGTGGGGGTCGGCCTGCTCGGCTACGCGGCGTTCCTCACCGGCCGCGGTCTGCTCCGCCGCCGCCGTGGTCGCGACGGCGGGCCGACGGCGCCGTAGCCCCGCGCGGGCCAGCCGCCCTCGACGCGGGAGCGGGGATGCCGTCGGGGACGCGGCCTCCGGGCCGGTGGCCCTCGTGTCCCCGATGCGACACCTGCAGGAGGCGCTGCTCGCGACACCGGGCACCTCGCGATCCCCGGTCTCCGCTTCGTGCCCGTCCGGAAGGCGGTCGTTCATCGGGACACTTCTTCGGGCCCGTTTCTGCCGGCTGATGTCAAGTGGCGCCTGGCCTGCGGATTCGCGTATGCCTGTCCCGCAAAAATGCCCGGTGATGGGGGTTTGAACGCTACAGTCGGCGGATGCTCATCGGATACGCGCGTGTGTCGACCTCTGGACAGGATCTCGCAGCACAACGTGACGGTCTTAAAGCACTCGGTGTTGACGATCAACACGTTCATGTTGACCACGGCTTGTCGGGCACGACTCGAGCGCGGCCCGGCCTCCGAGAAGCATTGGCTGCGTGCCGCACCGGCGATGTCCTGGTCGTCACGAAGCTCGACCGTCTCGCCCGGTCGCTGCGAGACGCCACCGACATCGCCGACGAGTTAACGAAGAAGGGCGTCGCCTTGAACCTCGGGGGAGCGGTCTACGACCCCACCGACCCCGTCGGCAGGCTCTTGTTCAACGTCCTCGGCATGGTGGCCGAGTTCGAGGCCGACCTCATCCGCGCCCGTACCCGTGAAGGGATGGCGATCGCCAAGGCCGCAGGCAAGCTCCGCGGCCGCAAACCGAAGCTGACCGCTTCGCAGGAGAAGCATCTCGTGCAGCTGCACCGCACCGGCGAGCACACCACAAGCGAGATCGCCGAGCTGTTCGGGGTCGCGCGTTCGACTGTCTACCGGGCAATTCAGCGCGCCGACCAGGCGCCACTTTGAGGGCTTGCGCCAGCTGCTTTTCTGAAGGAGGGCGACGAAGAAGATCGGGTCACGTACTCACGGCGGCCGCACTCTTCTTGCTGGCAGGGTTCACCCTGATAGCAGTGCGACGCCGACGGGCAGGCCACGACCATGAAGCCTGAGCAACCGGACAGCCCATCGCGACGGCGACGCATCTACGCAGGCGTTGCGGTGGGTTGCATCCTCAGCGTCGTCCTCGGGGCCGCCCTCGTTCGGGTAGCCCTGAACGCCCTGGACGCCAAGCCGTACGCCGGGGCGGCGACCGAGGACGCCTATCTCGTGGTCGCGATCGTCGCCCTTCTCATCTGGTGGGGAGGCACAGCGGCATGCATCGTCATCGGTCGCGTGCGTTTGCGCAGTTTGACCACGATCGGCACGCAGCGGAGCGCGCCTAAGGCGGACTCTCGCCCACCGACTTGAACTTGAATCTGTCTCGAACCTGATGGTTAACTGAAAACCAATCGAGGGGATGATGATGGAAGACACTGCTGCACGATCAGGGTGGACGCGGTTCTGGGAACGGGGTCGTTGGTGGAAGGCGCTGATCCTCGCCGTCGGCTACCTCGCCATCTACGAACCGGCATCGCTCCTCATGGCACCCTTCGTGCCATTCATCGGCGACGCTGGATCAGCCAGCTATGTCCTCGTCCTCATCGTCGTCCCGGTCCTGATCGGCAGCCTCATCCTGATCGGCTTCGGTGCCAGCCTCGGCTGGCTGCGAGGCCTCTTCGCACGGCAGGACGTCCCCGGCCGAGGCTGGATGTGGATCGCCATCGCCGTCGTGCTGCTCTTCAACGTGTTGCGCTTCGCGAGTATCGACTACGACGCTGCAGGCTTCGACTGGGTCGCCGCGTGGCTCTTGGCAGGACTGGTTATCGGCTTCTCCGAAGAAGTGCTGACTCGTGGATACGTGGTACGCATCATGCGCTCGGCCGGCCGTTCCGAGATCGCCGTCGGGCTCGTCTCCGCTGCGTTGTTCTCGTTACTGCACGCGACCAACCTCTTCACCGGTCAGCCCTTCATCTCCACCATGCTGCAGATGCTCTACACATTCTTCTTCGGCCTCTGCATGTACCTCGCCCTCCGGGTGACGGGAACAATTATCGCTCCGATCCTGCTTCACGCGAGCACCGACCCGAGCATCTTCATGCAGGGCACATACCCCCTGCAGGGCGGCCTTGGGTCCCTGGCTCAGCTTGGCAACATCGTGGTCGTCCTCGTCGGCGTCGTGCTGCTCGTCGTCTTCCTCGTGACGGAGCGCCGTGCGGCACATCACGGGCAGCAGGTGGTCTAGCGGTCTACCTCGGTCGATCACCGATGGTGATGTGCCCAGCGACCTCATCCCGAAAGACGACTGTGTTCGCCGCAGATACCGTCATCACCGGATGTGGAGAGCAAGAGCGTGCAGTCGATCGCAGTGGCGTCTGGATCAACCCGCCGCTCGACCTCCTCGGTGCCCGATAGACGATCCCTGGCCGCACCCTCTTTGTGCGCTTCCGTAGAACGTGCGTCGTCGCAATCCTTCAGTTGGTTATGGAGCGGGGATCGGTGCCGGCGAAGACGGTGGGGTAATTGTCGAGCCAGGTCCAGCGGCTCGAGGGCCAGCTGATGACGGCTGCTCGCCCAGCGACGTCGCTCAGGGGAACGAAGCCTTCCCCGGGTTTGTCACGGTTGTAGCGGGAATCTCTCGAGTTGTACCTGTTGTCGCCCATGACCCAGAGGGAGCCATCGGGGACCGTGACGGTGAAGTCATCACGGGAAGCGCGGGTTTCGTCGGGGAGAACGGTGATGTATGGCTCATCGAGGGGGACGCCGTTGACGCTCATGTGCCCGAAATCGTCGCAACAGGTCACGGTGTCTCCGGGCAGGCCAATGACGCGCTTGATGAGATATCCGGTGCCGTCATGGGGTGCCAACCCGATGGTGGAGAGCACTTTGTCAACTGGTCCCGTGGCAGGGGTTGCGGCTTCGAGAGGGCTGAGCCAGCCGCCGGGGTCTGCGAAGACGACGACGTCTCCGCGGTGCAGGGGCACAAGTCCTGGAACGAGTTCGTTGACAATCACGCGGTCGTTAATTTCGAGGGTGTGCTCCATCGACCCCGAGGGGATGTAGAAGGAGCGCACGAGGTAGGTCTTGACCAGGAAAGAGAGGACGAGGGCTGCGAGGAAGATGACGAGCACGTCACGCAGGAACCGCCAGATTGATCGCGGGCGTCGGCCGGCAGTGTTGAGGGCCGTTGGCATGGAGACAACGTACTGGGCGGAGCCCCCTCATTCGGTGCCCGATAGGCGATCGCCAACTTGTCTCGATGTGGCGGCACCGCAGGCCGCACGGCTGTAAGTCGTAGGCGCGCTACCGTGACCCCATGGCACGTCCATCTCGCCCCACTCGGTGGGCGTTAGTTCTCAGTGGCTTGACCGTCGCAGCACTCGTCGTCTGCGCTATCGCAACCGTCAGGGCCGGGTGGTTCACACCGGTCTTTCCCTGGCCAGTGCCTGAGGGGACGGAGATCGTCCAGACGAAGCAGCAGTTCGAGTCGGCGCTCAATGCGCAGCGTGTGGGACGGGTAGCCGCGGTTGCAGCGGTCGTCTCGGCTCTTGGCGTGGCTGTCGTTACGTTCGTTCGTCGAAAAGCCCGGCGCGCCCGATAGCTGATCGTCTGGCGGGCCCAGGGGGCCTCACCCAGAAGCTAAGAGAGGATGTTCCGAACAGACGCCAGGCTTTGTCCGCTCGCAATCGCGATGGCTCCTTCCGAGACTCCCGCGTTTGCCGCCTCGCGGATCAGGGCGACCCAGCTCGGCGGGAAGCTCGCCGCCGGATTCTTCCTGCGGCGTAAATCCTCTGTTGCTGAGGCCAGTCATGCCAAGGCGTCGTCGGCAGCGATATTTACAGCAGGAGCAGTGCCCTCGCCTCCAAAGGTGAAGGACCAGTCGGGTGACGCGGGTAGGTCGTGTGCGTCGATGGTTCGCTCCAATGCCAGAAATTGCGAGACGACTTCCAACCTCGAGTGTGTCAGGCGCGTGTCCCGAGAGGGGATCGCGCACTGAGACGGGGGGTCAGTGAGTAGTGGTGTCGGTCTCGGGAGAGCGGGCTAATCGCCCTATAGGCGGTTAGCTATCGGGCGGCGGTGGTCGATCGTCCACCTGGCTGTGTGCCAGGTGGAGTTCTGCAGGAACGAATGCTTATGGTCGTTGGATAGAGGGCGTCTCTTTTCCGGGGTTGAGTCGTTATGCGGGAAAGGTAACGCCGGTGAGTTCCTCGGACACGGACCACAGGTGGCGCTGTGTCGTCAGGTCGTATGAGGCGGCGCTGGATGTAACCAACTGCGGGTGTCCTCGGGTCTCGCGTATGCGGTCGGGGCCGTAGTACTGGCCGCCGAGCACGCTTGGATCAGTTGCGGCACGCAGTGTGGGGAGTGCGCCTCCAGCAGCGCTTTGGGCAAGCAAAGGCTTGACGGCGGCCGACGCGATCCGCGCGAGAGCAGGCAAGTTCTGGGTCAACTCGGTGGAAGCGTTGCCTGGGTGCGCGGCGACGGCCATAGTGCTGCCGTACGCCGTGAGGCGGCGCTGCAGCTCGTAGGTGAACATCAAGTTGGCCAGCTTGGCCTGGCCATAGGCGGCAACCCGGTCGTAGCTGCGGTCCCACTGCAGGTCGTCGAAGTAGATAGCCGCGCGAATGCGGTGACCGTAGCTGCTCACCGTCACGACTCGAGAGCCCGGCACAGGCAGGAGGTGATCGAGCAGCAGCCCGGTCAGCGCGAAGTGACCGAGGTGGTTCACGCCGAACTGCAGGTCGAAACCGTCGGCTGTCTTCTGCTGAGGCGTGTACATCACGCCGGCGTTGTTGATCAGCAGGTCAATCCGCGGGTGCGCCGACCTGAGATCTGTGGCCGCTGCGCGCACGGATTCCAGTGAACCCAGGTCCAGGTTCTGCACGGAGACTTTGGCATTGGGCACATGGGAGGCGATTCTCGACGCGGCCTCCTTGCCCTTGGTGGTGTCGCGGACAGCGAGCACCACGGCCGCGCCATGATCCGCGAGGGCGAGGGCGGTCTCAAAGCCGAGTCCACTACTGCCTCCGGTGATCACAGCGACGCGCCCGTCCTGGCGTGGGATGTCGTTCAAAGTCCATGGCGTGGTCATGTGGCAGCTCCAATGTTTCGTGGTCAACGTCTGGCAAATGCCACTGTAGGGCACATGTGCCACTGAGTGCCACCTATGCCCGTTGCCTTGTAAGCTGGCACATGTGAGCGAGTCCACTCCTATCCCGGTGCGTGAAAGAGCTCGACGAGCCATGCAAACCGAGTTGGCGATGCTGGCCCAGGATCTGTTCGCGGTTAGGGGATACGAGCAGACAACAATCGATGACCTGGTCTCGGCTGCCGGCATCTCCAGGCGAACGTTCTTTCGCTACTTCACCTCGAAAGAGGACGTCATGCTGGGCAAGTACGACGCGTGGTCGCAGATGCTCGCCCAGGCACTCGGTGCACGGCCCGTCGACGAGCCGGTGTGGGAATCGCTACGGCGGGCATTCGACGTCGTCGTCGAGCACTTCGAGGACGAGACACTCGCTGAACGCGCCCTCGCGATCGAAAAGATCATCCATGACAACCCGGCTCTGAGTGCGGGCGAGCTCGCGCGTATCTCGCGGGTCCAGGGCGATCTCGCCGAAATCGTACGGATGCGCCTGGGCCGTTTAGCGGTCACCGACCCGCGCCCGACGGTGATCGCCGGCGCGGCCCTGACCTGCGTGATCGCCGCGAAGGATGTATGGATCACCACGGACCGTGGCCGATCCTTTGGAAGGCTGCTCGACGAGGCCATGGGCGCAATTAAACCCGTCTGATCTCACCCATACGGGGCAGGACTAGTGAGTTCCCAGCGAGCTGGCTCTCGCGATGAGGGCCGAGATTCGCCGTACCCACGCAATCAAGCGCCACACCAAAACCCTGTCCCGCCCACTCGACTGCGAGCCGAGCGTGTTGGTTTGCCGGTTGCGAGGAACGCCCTTGAATGCCAATTGTCTGCGCGAGGGTTCCACCGATCAGAGGCCCTGCGATGGTGCCGGCCATGATGGCGGAGGAGAGGGTGCCCAGCGCCCAAGCGGAGCGGCCTTTAGGGGTCTGAGCGGCGACGAGGATGGTTGGTCCGGAGGCGTAGCCGCCGAGGAGGCCGACCAGCAGCCGCAGCAGTACGAGTTGAGTGACGTCTTGGGCGACCCCGATGAGCGACATCGCGATCGCCATGACGAGGCTCGCGCGGATCAGCATCGGTTTCCGGCCGAAGTGGTCCCCGAGATAACCCCACAGCGGTGCTGTCAAGGCCGCGGTCAGAAACGTCGCGGCGTAGGCGATGCCGGACCAGAGAGTTACCGCGGCCGGATCCCCAACGCCAAGGTCTCGGACGTAGAGAGGAAGGATCGGCAGAATCAGGGTCATGCCAATGATCGTCGTGAACGAGCCAAGCGCGCACACGAGGAGATTCCGCCGGACCACTGCTCGACGTCGGTCAGCGCAGGAGCCAGAACGGCAGCGACGCGACCAATGCGCCGAGCAGGATCAACACGACCGCGACGAAGGGGGACGCCTTCACCTCGCCGGTACCGAATCGGGCGGTGACACGCATGAGCAGCGCACGCGTCCGACGGCGCGCGAGGCTTCCCACCAAGAGCAATACGAGGCACGGGACGCAGTAGACCACCGCGTACCCGGCGAGGACGAGCAGGCCCTCCGCTGGCGTGACCTGCGCGTCTAGGAGGCGCTCGATCGCAATGAAGTACGGGAACGCATTCGGTAGGTCGGCCCCGGTTAGCAGCGCCCCGAACGGGAGCGCAGTCCAGGGTGTGAACCACGATGGCAACCCGATCGGCTTCCTGGGTCGCGTGTGGAAGCGTCGTATCCCGGAGCGGACCAGGACGACGCCCGCGGCGGCGAAGGCGACGTAGCGGATACCCTGCACAATCCCGTCGACGGCACCAGCTGCCGCGCCCGCGCCGAGGAAGAGCGCGGCGCCGACCGCGAACACGGTGAGTGCCGCCCCAAGCACCGTGACGAGTGCCATCAGCGCGGGACGCCGCGGGGCGGCGAGAAGGATCAAGGTCACCGCGACGATCGTGGCCGGGTTCAGCGAGTCAAGCGCAGCGAGGCCCGCGATCGCCAGCAGCAGCTGCGCGGTCACCGCCCGCCCCTCCCACCCGCGGGCAAGAGAGAACCGAGGAGAGCGTCGAGCTCCGCGGCCGTGGGTGCCGGCTCGATGCCGGCGATGACGTTGGCGAACAAGCCGTCGCCGACAAGCCGGATCACCCGTGCGCGGCCGGCGTCACCCACCTCGTCGCGGATCATCGCCTCCCATCGGGCTATGGCCTCCTGGGATGCAGTCGCCACCGCATCACCCGGCGCCTCGACCGCCCGGTGCGCAATGGCCATCGCTCGGAAGACCGCGACGTCCTCCCCCGTGGGGACCGACATGCGCAACCAGGTCTCCGCCGCACTCCCCTCGCCCGCCGCTGCGGTCATGGCCGTGTCGACCTCCTCGAGCGCTGCCATCGCCAGCCCCTGCACCAGCGCCGCACGCGTCGGGAAGTGGTGCACCAACCCGCCCTTGGATACGCCCGCCGCGGCGGCGGTCTCGTTTAACGACGGAATGACCCCGCGTGCGAGCGCGAGCTCGCGGGCGGCGGCAAGGACGAGTGCGCGGCGATCCATGACCACACCATAACAGGCAAACCGACCGGCCGGTCGGTTTGTGAACAGACAGAACGCGGCAGAAGCGTCTCGATAGCCGATCGCTGGCCGGCACATCGGCGCCGGTGCTGGGCAGACGCACTAGCGTCTGAGCATGTGCGCTGACTCGCTGTCGATCACCGTCGCATCGGTGTCCTCCGCGGAGGGACTGTGGTGCGCGCTTACGGACGAGCGCGACTCCTGGTGGCCTGAGCTGGTGCTGACTCCCGAGGTCGGCTCGGTCGTGCGCGAGACCTGGACCGAGGGCGGCCGCGAGCACTTCGCTGACGGTCGCGTGACGGAAGCAGTACCGCCGAGGCGGCTGGCCTTCGTGTGGCAGCAGCCGGAATGGCCGTCGCCACTTATGGTCCGCTTCGACATCCGTAGTGACGGCGAGCGGAGCACGGTCACGCTGACGGAACGAGGTTTTGGGCAGCTCGTAGATGGCGACGGACTTCGAGCCGCACACGAGGAGGGGTGGAACTACCATCTCGCAAACCTGCTCAGGGCGGCGTCCCGATAGACGATCCTCTACCGAGGAACCACCTCGATCTCTGCGTCGGGTGTCGGCGGGACGGACAGCGCCCAGGCGTTCATCGACTCAAGCACGGGCCGGAGCCCCTGCCCCGTCGGGGTGAGCTCGTAGACGACGCGCGGCGGGATCTCGGAGTACGCCGTCCTGGTGACGAGGCCCGACGTCTCGAACTTCCGGAGGCGGTTGGTGAGGGTGTGCGCACTGATGCCGGGCAGCGCCTCCTTTAGCTCGGTGAAACGAGCCGGGCCCTCGAGGAGCTCTCGCACGATGAGCGTTGCCCAGGGGCCGTCGAGCAGTGTCAGGAACTTCGCGATGCCGCACTCGGGCCAGATCTCCCCACAGAAAGCCATGAACATGGACAGTACGCCATTGGTGCAGTTGACGTAACTGGTGCACCAGATGCATTGATAGCTTCATGACCTATCTCATCCACGGCGCTACTGGCGCCCAGGGCTCCCCCGTCGTCGCATCCCTTCTCGCTTCCGGCGCCGCCGTCACCGCGGCGGTCCGCGACCCGTCCGCCTATGAGGGAGGCGGCGCGCCCGTCGCCGTCGACCTGATGTCGGTCGCGTCCCTCGCGGCGGCCTACGCGGGCGTCGACGGCGTCTTCGTGCACCTTCCGGTCGGCGACGCCGCCCAGCAGCTCGCGCATGCCCGGACGGTCGTCGCAGCCGTCGAGCAGGCACGGCCGGCCCGGGTGGTCGTCTCGACCAGCGGGTACCCGACGGAGGGCGACGGTGCGGCTGAGAGTCCCGTCGGCTTCCTCACTGCCGGTCTGCGGGCGACCGGGGTCTCCGTCGCCGTCGCGGCCCCGCGCCTCTTCCTCGAGAACCTGCTGCTGCCGCCGGTCGCCGCGGGCGTGGAGCAGGAGGGCGTCCTCCGCTACCCGATCCGTGACGACTACGCCGTGTCGTGGAGCTCGCACCTCGACGTGGCCGACGTCGTCGCGCGACTGCTGCAGGACGGCTCCGTGACCGGTGTCGTCGGGGTCGGTGCGCTGCCCGGCCTCGTGGGCTCCGACCTCGCGGCTGGCTTCGCCGCAGCCTCGGGCACGAGCGTGCGGTTCGAGGCGCAGGACGTCGACGACTTCGGCCGCGTCATCGAGCCCCTCTTCGGCTCAGCCGGAGCGGACCCTGTCGTGGCCTCGTACCGGTGGCGGGCCACCCTGCCCTCCGAGCTCATCGACCCTGCCACGAGCGCACAGCAGCAGCTCGGGCTGAGCCCGCGCACGGTCGAGCAGTGGCTCAAGGACCTCCGGGCCTGACCCGTTCGCTGTACGACAGCAAGGGCTGCTCCCCGACCAAGGCGGTCTTCAGTTGGGGAGCGGTTCTGATCTGGCCAGGGCCCGCTCGTGGTGTTCGTCGGCGCTAGTCACAAACGATCGTTTCTGCATGCCCGATAGGGGATCCATGACGGGGAACCCGGGCGAACCCAGGAACCCCGCCATTCACAGCGGGGGTCTGGGCTGCCCTCGCAACGTAGCCGTATGTCGGCCGAGCATCTAGTGCCCGGTGAAGGATCGGTCACAAGGACTAGTTTCTCTACTCGGCCGCCAGGGTGATCGGCAGCTCGGCTACCGCCCCTTCTTCGGTGGTGGATGTCACGGTGAGAATTCCATCTCCGGCGGGGATGTCGTCGGGAAGTGGAAACGTGCCAGCGGCAGTGAAGTGCGGGCCGGCCGCACTTTGGATCGTCCCGAGATGGCGGGACTCAGAACTCTCCATCGGGGTGATCGTGACGTCGATGTCCTCGGCGGGCCGGTTCGTTCCGCCGGTGTCTTCGCATCTCGCGGTCATCCAGTCCACGCTGAGCTGGATCTCGCCGCCAGGTCTCAGGTCTGAGTTGCCGAGGACGATCTCCTTGACGGCGCAGGAGCTTGCGGCGGTGCCTACCGGCACGGGTGCGCAGCCAGTGACGATGACGAGCAGCAGTGTCATCCCGCCCACGGATCGCAGCACGCTCGCCGTGCGGCCCTTCTTATCGCGCATGTCCGCAGCTAAACACGGCCGAGGTGCCGCCCGAAAGGGGATCGGTCAGCGGTCGAGGCCCGAGGGGCCCGTCCCACGGATCGTCCCTCCGGCTCAGGCCCCTAACAGAGAGACGGGCAGGGGAGGCTGGCTGTGAGCAGGAACATGCTCGCGTGGAAGGCCACAGCAGCAGCGCCAGTCAGCCAGAGCGCCGGAACAAGTGCGCGGTGGCCACGTAGCATGCGGCGCCCAGAAAGTGCGGACGCCAGGAGCCACAGCGACAACTGCACGCCTACCAGAATTGGCCTAGCCCACAGGAAGACGTCGCCCATGATGTCGCGCCAGAGAACTGCGACGACGATGACGACCAAGGTCGCTGCGAAGCCGACGATCAGGACCATGATCGCTCCCGCGTCGACCCTGGCTGAGATTCGCGGCGGCGCCAGCGGCTCGGCGGTGCTCATGACCCGAGACTAGACGGCTCGTCAATGTCGCCGACAGCCCCGTAGAGCCTCACAAGAAGGTGCCCGTTAGACGATCGGCTACCGGCCTGCCACCAAGCTGACTCGGCGCAAGCCGCAGCGGTCTACGTAAAAAGCGCCAGCGGAAGCGACACCACGAAACATACGGGCGGCACGATCGCGATGCCACCACAGACGCCGGCCCATCGGCCAGTGCGGCCGCCTAGAGCTCCGGCGATGAGTGCGAGCACGATCGAGGCGACCAGCAGGAATGGCACGGCGAGCCAGACCATCGAGGTCCACTCTGCGGCGGAGAACCAGAGCCAGGAACCCTCGGCGCAGGCCGTGACGAAGCAGACGATGAGGGTCAGCGGGGCGAGCAGCCGAGCCCGACCGGTCGGCTCGGTCTCGGGGGCGGGGCCGTCGCCCAAACGGGGTGACGGGTCGACGAGCGGGTCGCGGTGGGGCAGCGCCGCCACTTCGGCCTCGGCCCGGCGGAGCAATTCGCGGTCGGCCTCGTTCATGCCCTGACCCTAGCGCCGGCGTGGCCACCAACCGCCTTGGCACCCTTTGACCCGCCTCGCACCCTCGACGACTCGAGTCCGGAGCGTGTCCGGTAGGCCATGGCCTGTCGGAACGGTCACGTGGCCGCGGACCATGGGTCGGGGACGCCTTGACCGGATCCGAGCTGGTCCATGAAGGTGTTGTGTACGCCGATGAGTTCCCTCATCGGTACCGTCCCCTTACTGACGGTGGCGACGTCCTTTCCCTCTGTGGTGAAGGGGGGAGGGTAGAGATGCAAGCCGTCGGCCAGGTTCAAGGCGGCGAGGTCGTCTTGCCATCGTGGCCATCGGAGCGTCTCGTAGAACTTCGTGATAGCCCCTGCGAGCATTGTCGTCACGAACTGCGCGTGGCCGATTTCGAGGTCTTCCCAGGTCAGGTTGTCCAC
Source organism: Frigoribacterium sp. MEB024 (assembly GCF_000878135.1). Classification (GTDB taxonomy): domain Bacteria; phylum Actinomycetota; class Actinomycetes; order Actinomycetales; family Microbacteriaceae; genus Frigoribacterium. Next base: position 45,271 of record NZ_JXQZ01000041.1, on the reverse strand, counting down.
TGAGAAGTGGTGGACGGAGCCGTCGCCTTTGCCGAATGCGCCGCCGTCCAGGGCAAATGCTCCGCCGAGTACGTCGTAGGCAACGACGAGGAGTCCTGGTGTGCCGGCGCTGGCTTGATCCAGACCGGGTAGCCCTCCATTTGAGGAGCTGCCGCCGAGGATTCGTAACCAGCCGTGATCGATGAGCAGGCCCGATGTTTCTCGAGCGAGGGCGCCAAGGTATGAGCTCGGCCCAAGTTCCAGCGCTGACGCCGTACGCGCATTTGCGTCCCGTGGCAGAACGGCGACATCAAGGGGTGATGCTGAGATGAGGTCGCTAAGTTCTGCCCACGCATTGTCCCCAGTGTTCCCCATGGCCATAGTTTGAGCCATAGCCAGGGTTTACCGGATGCAGACCCAGAAGATCTGCCCGGTAGGGGATCGCGGGCCGGGCCGGGCCGGGCCGGGCTGTTCGTTGAGCCCTGCTCTCTCGCGAATTGCATGCCCCAGTTGCCAACTCGTCCCGAAACAGCTACGAGGGCGACCGGCGCAGGCGGGGCTCGTCTCAGGGGCGGAGAAGAAAGGGCCCGGACGTGACCAGGATGACCTGGGCTGTTCCGGTGCGAAGCCTGGGAAGTCATCGTCCCGGAAGTCAGATGGGTGTCATGACGTGCCGATGAGTAGACCAAGTGCTCCGGCGCCAATGGTCATCGAGTTACTAGCTGGGGCGCCCTCGCGGGCCGGGCCTCACTTATCTGCTCCTGCGAGGGCGCCCTTGACGAAGTACTTCTGCAGGAAGAGGTAGGCGATGAGGATGGGTGCGAGCCCGATCAGAGCGGCGGCCGCTGCCGCTCCGATGTTCGTCCCTTGGCTCGAGAAGAACACCGCTACTGCCGGTGCGAGTGTTCGCATGGGCGTGCTGCTGCTGATGTAGGAGCTCATCGCGAACTCGTTCCACACGTTCGTCGCCGTGAGGATCGTGACAGTTGCGAGCACGGGCTTCAGGGAGGGCAGGACGATCTGCATGAAGATGCGAAGTGTTCCTGCTCCGTCCATGGCAGCGGCTTCTTCGAGCGAGATGGGGAGACCGCGCATGAACTGGGTGAAGAGGAACACGGCGAGTGGGAGCTGAAGCGTCGTCAGGACGAGGATGAGTCCGCCGAACGTGTTGAGGAGGCCGAGACGCGACAGCATCGTGTACAGCGGCACGAGGATGCTGAGCGGTGGCACGATCAGCATGCCCAAGAGACCTAGTGAGACTGCCCGGTTGAGCCGCGTCAGCCGTCGAGCGAGGGGGTAGGCCGCCATAGCGCCGATGAGGCACACGAGGAACGTGCTCACCGTGGTGACGAGAAGGCTGTTCTCCAGCGCCCAGTCCAGGCGGCCGACGGTGAACGCCGTCGAGAAGTTCGCCAGGGTCGCTCCGGAGAACGGAGGCAGCCAGAGCGAGCTGTCGTCCGTGGCGGGTTTCAGCGCGGTCGTGACGGCGATGTAGAACGGCGTGATCTGCACGAGGGCGACGATCACCAGGAACGCGGTCTTTCCGATCTTCGCTGCGCTGCGGGTGCGACGCCGGGAGCCAGGCGAGGTGGTGGCGTGGGCGGTCATCAGGCGTTCACGTCCGTTCTGCTCATCCGGCGGACTAGGAACACGGAGACGATCGCGATGATCACGAACAGGGCGACGCCCATCGCTGACGCGTATCCGGCTGCTTGCTGACCGAAGTAGGTGCGTCCGATGAGGGTGGAGACGGAGTTCGATGCGTAGCCGGGTCCTCCGCCGGTGAGTACCTGGATGACGTCGAAGAGCTTGAGGCCCCCGATGAGGTTGATGATGACGCTCGAGATGAACGCCGGCTGCAGGAGCGGGATGGTGATGGAGCGGAGCAAGACCCAGCCGGAAGCGCCGTCGAGCGCGGCCGCTTCGTAGACTTCCAGGCTGATTCCTTGCAGGCCGGCGAGATAGATGACCATCGAGATCCCGACGAACTGGAGGGTGTTCACGGCGATGATGATGGCGATGGCACCGGGCCCGCTGCTCAGCCAGGCGACCTGACCGAGGCCGAGGCCTCCGAGGATGTCGTTCAAGGCTCCTCGGTCGTACTGGAACAGCAGGTAGTACATCAAGCCCATCACCACCGGGGAGACGAGAACCGGAAGGTAGACGATCGATCGCGTCACCGTGGACATGCGTCCCCGGCCGTCGAGCGCCACCGCGAGTGCAAGGCCGAGGACCTGCTGTAGCAGCGTGCACCCGAACCCGAAGAGGAGCGTGTTCAGCAGCGCCGTGTGGAAGGTCGCGTCGGTGAAGAGCTGTGCGAAGTTGGCGATCCCGACGAACGCCCTCGTCGGGGAGTAGCCGTCCCAGTTCGTGAAGGCCAGTCCGATGCCCTGGATGAGCGGGACGAAGACGAAGACGACGAGGAGAGCTGCCGCCGGGAGGTACATGAGGTTCATGGCCCACCCGCGCTTCGCGGGACGCTTGGTCCGTTCGCGGACCGCGGGGCTGCCGGCACGTCGGTGCAGTGGTGGTGCCGAGGCTTCGGTGATGTTTTGCACGATGATTCCTGAGGCTCGTGCACGGCGGGGACGGTGTCCGTCCCCGCCGTGCTGGCGATTACTGCTGGCCGTAGAGGGTCTTGTACTGGCGACCCATCTGGGTCGAAGCCGCTTCGACGGTGCTCTGTCCGGTGATGACCGAATCGGTCACGGCGATGAGCGTGTCCCACGCGCCGTTCGGCAGGTACACACGATCGAAGTACGGCTGCACGGGTGTCGTTCCCGGCGTGACGTACGTGTCGAAGCTGTCGGCGACCGTGCCGAAATCGACCTTGACCGATGTCAGACCCGGGGCGGACGCCGTGGCCTCAGCGAGGGCGGCGGCGTTGTCCTGCTTCGCGAGGAAGTCCAGGAACGCGAGGGCCTCTTCCTGGTGGGTGCTGGTCTTGGAGACGCCGAACGAGTCCACTCCTTCTCCGCCGACGAGGTAGGGCTTCTGGTCGCCGGTTGTCGGGAGCGGCATGAAGCCGAGGTTCGCCTCGGGGTTGAGTGTCAGTGCCTGACTCAGGAGGACCGTCTGGAAGAGCTCGAAACCGGTGGTCCCGTCTGCGAGGGCGCGGGCCATGTCATCGGTGGAGGCGGATGAGTAGTCCTTGTTGAACCATCCCGCTTCACGCCACTGCTGCACTCGGTCCAGCATCTGCTCGAACGGGGCCTGGACGAATGTTCCGTCTTTCATCTGCTCGCCTTCAGCTGTGCTGTAGGTCTGCGCGGCGAGGTAGTCGCCCATGTGGCCAGCGGGTCCTTGGTCCTTGCCGCTGGAGTAGATCGCGGTCTTGCCCGTGGCGGTGACCTGCGCTGCGGCGGCATCGAAGGCGTCCCAGGTGGTGAGGGTCTTCGGGTCGATGCCCGCTTCGGTGAGGACGTCCTTGTTGTACAAGATGCCCGCGGTGTCCGTCTCTCCGGGGAAGGCGAAGATCTGACCGTCGCTGTCCCGCATGGCTGAGTCGAGTGCGGGGTTGACGTCCTCGGCCCAAGCCTGGTCGGTGAGGGGCACGAGGAAATCGCTGTACCGCAACAGCGACCAGCCGTGGGTCGAGAAGAGGTCGGGCACGTTGTTCGCCGCGAGCTTGACCTTCATGTCGTTCTCGTAGTTCGTTGACTGGGCTGTGACCTGGATCTTGTCCCCGGTCTGTTCCTCGAAGTCGTCGACGATCTTGGCCATGACCTTGTACTGCGGGGTGTCAGCACCCATGTTGAAGAAGAACTGCATGGTGTCGCTGTCCGTACCGGCGCCGGCACGGCTGCAGCCACTCGCTGCGAGGACGAGGACGACTGCGCCGAGCGACGCGGCGATCGTTCGACGTGTGGAGAGTTGAAGCTTCATTGCTTGCCTTCCTTCGGGTGTGCTTGATCACGTTCGTGATCAGGGTTCTGATGGATCAGTCGGAGGTGACGTCGTAGACCCGTGCAGAGAAACCGGGCATCGGTGGGGTCAGTGCGATCCGATCGTCGTTGGAGCCAGAGACGGCCCAGGCCGCCGCGGACTCGGGGTAGATCTGCCGAAGCGAGGTCGGTGTGACTTCACCGCCCAGGTCGAGCTCGATCGTCTCGGTGGTCGACTCGCTCCGGTGCCAGACGTACAGGAGCGATCGATCAGGAGTTCGCAGCTGCAGCGAGAGCGTCTGAGCGTCCCAATCCGGGTAGCCGCCCGGCCACTCGGGCACGGCTTCGGCGATGTCGGAACGCATCGACTTGAACACCCGGACCGCTTCTTCGACGAGGGCGAACTGTTCCTCGTTCATCTTGTTCAAGAAACCCGACAGGTAGAGACGGCCGGACAGTCCCGTGACCAAGGTGAAGGCGATCTCCTCATCACTCATGGAGGTTTGGGGGTAGGCCCAGCTGGCCGCTTGTTCCGGGAGCATCTGCATCGGGGCGGCGGCCGCGATGGGCGGATAGAGGCGGAAGTCCTGCTGGTCCGATGTGGACTGCACGTCGAAGACCTCCAACATGCCGAAGTCCGAGCGCATGGCACCCGAGCTGCAGTTCTCGAAAACCACGTCCGGGTGCTTGGAGCGGAGCGCCGCGAACCAGCTCAGGTGTGCGCGGTTGTGTGCGAGCAGCCCCGCCCCGACGGAGAATGCGTCGAGGTCCGTTCCCGCGCCGGGCGTGACGTTGTAGTCCAGCTTGAAGAACCCCACACCGAAGTCGGCGATGAGACGATCGAAGGTCTGGTCGAGGTGTTCCCGGGCTGCGGGGTTCCGGAGATCGAGGAAGTAGCGGTCGTGCTCCCGGACACGGATTCCGTGCCGTTGCATGAAGGCCTCTGCGGGGAGAGTCTCGGCGAGGGGACTGCGTACGCCGATGACCTCGGGCTCGACCCAGATCCCGACCTTCATCCCGTGAGATCGGATCGTGTCGGCGACTCGTGCGAGTCCGCCGTCGGGGAACCGTCGTGTCGACGGAAGCCACTCGCCGACGCTCGGCCACCAGTCGCCTTCCTCGCTGTCGTCGTACCAGCCCGCATCGATGCAGAAGCACTCGGCGCCGGCCGCGGCGGCAGCCCTGATAAGCGGAAGCAACCGCTCCGTCGTCGGGTCGCCGAGGATCGTGTTCATGAAGTCGTTGAAGACCAAGAGCGATGAGCTGTCCGCTCGCTGAGCACGCCGGAGCCAGCGACGATGCCGGGTCAATTCGGCAACGGCGCTCTCTGCGCCAGCACTGCCGACGGTGAACGATGCTGGGACTGATTCGAACGACGCGCCGGGCACCAGTTCCTCAGCCCACTGATGGTGGAGATCCGTCGGGCCGAGCAGGACGAGGGCAAGTGCGTCCTCGCCTTCGCGTTGGTTCACGAGCTCCCACCGCCAACCGCCGTTGTGCTCCACCTGCCAGGCGATCGCTCGACCGGAGACGGGGTGTTCGAGCACCCCCGTGGGCAGCGCACGAGCGGTCGTCCAGGTCGATGTCCCTGACGCTGCCGTGTAGCCCCGACCCGGCTGGTGGTTCACCCCGGAGTGGAAGTCGCCGAGGCCAGCCTGTGACCAGGCCTTCGTCACCACCCAGCGGTTCTCGGCGAGCTGCTCGCCGGAGCCTGTGTGCAACAGCGCCTCGTGCGGGTCGTCTCCGTGGCTGACGAGCGCACCGATCGCGATCGTGGACAGCGCCTCGAGCACGACCGGCATCGGCCCGTCGTTCCGGACCGATGTCCTGACGCGGGCTCCCGCGACGTCCGGAGACGCCGTGAAGGTGACCGTCACGACGAGACCCGTCTGAGCATCCCGCTGTTCGATCTCGAGACGCGCAACGCCGTCACTCTCAGTTCGGCGCACATCGGCCAGACGAAGACGAGCTCCGACGCCCGTGTGTGTGAAACGAGTCGTGTTCCGAGCGCGGCCGTCACCCGTGATGATGGCCTCGACCAGTGGCTGCGTCGCCTCAGTGACCACGTTCTGGGCCCCGGCCTCCACGCCGACGATGCGCACCGGGTGCTCCCCAGAACCGAAGGACAGCGTGAGAGCACCTGCCTGCCAGACGAAGACTCGCTCGGTCGGTGTGACCACATCCGCCACCGACGATGGTTCCTGTGTGGCCTGAACGGCTTCCGCACTCACGCGAGGCTCCTTTGCGCTCTCAACTGACTTGTACGTCCCATGAAAGCGTTGATCATGAAAGCGTTGATCATGACCATAAACGTCTCTTACGCATCGTGCAAGTAGACGGATCAGACCAGCGGTGCAGACGTGCTCTCTCGAGGGAGCAGCATGTTCGCCGGTCGGGCGTCGGCAGTCGACGCGACGTCTGCGTCGATCAGGAGCTCGAGAGCTGACCTGCCGGCCCAGCCCCAGTCGAGGCGGTAGGTCGTCAGGCTGGGGACCCAGCTCGCCGCGAGCGGGTGGTCGTCGAGCCCGGCGACGCTGACGTCCTGGGGCACGCGCCGTCCTGCGTCGTGCATGCTGCGCATGACCGAGAAGGCGATCTCGTCGTTCGGGCAGAAGACCGCTGTGACCTCAGCATCCGCGGCGAGGACAGCCCCTGCCATCAGAGCAGAATCCACCGTCCAGTCAGACGCGACGGGACCGGGTGGAACGATTCCGCGCGCGTCGAGTGCCTCGCGCCAACCGAGCTCGCGAGGGTGTGAACGACCGCCGTAGTAGGGGACGGAGACGTAGTGCACCGTGCGGTGACCGAGATCGAGCAGATGGTCCACGACTGCACGAGCTGCCGCACGGTCGTCTACCAGGACGTGAGCGACGTCGGCGTCGGCGTCAGCACCGTTCGTCACCGTCGCGATCGGTATCGCACCGAGCTTCGAGTGCAGCCTGACGGTGTCGTACGAGTTGTAGTCGAGGACCACGACCCCGACGATCGGCTGGGAGAGCAGGACCTCGACTGCAGCTGACACTCCGTCCGCGTCTGCGGGGTCGAGTATGGCGATGGCGACGACGTAGCCGCTCGCTCGGGCCCTGTCCTCTATCTCGGTCAGCATGCGAGAGCGGCCGTACGCGGCGGTATCTGGTGCGATGACGCCCACGATCGGCTGCTGACCGTGCACCAACGCCCGAGCTGCACCGTTGGGTCGGTAGCCCAACTCGTCCATGGCCGCTCTGACCTTCGCCGTCGTCCCGTCGCTCACCGGCGTGGATCCGGTCATGACGCGAGAGACCGTCGGCAAGGAGACGCCGGCTGCCCGGGCTACGTCGGTGATCGTCGGGGGTCGTCGGCGATCTGCGGGCACAGTTGAGAACCGTAGGCGATCGAGCCGAGCCCGGCAATGCGAAGCCCCTGGTCGTCGCTCCAGACGGGGCTGGCCGAAGTCAGGCGACCCAAGCGGCAGAGACGCTGCGGTCCACGATGCGGCGCCAGCCCTCCGGGGCGGCGGGATCACGGCTGGCCGTTCCTGCCATCCAGAGCACGGTCATCAAGTCATCGGGGGTGAATTCGCGGGAGAGAACGCCGTCGGCATGGGCGGCCTCCACGAGTTGCGCCCCCAAGGCCATCGACCGCTCGCACGCGTTGATGAGGAGAACTGCGTCGGGGTACCGCCGCAGCATCGCGTCGTTCATGGCTGGATCACTGAGCTGCAGATCGATCATCCCCGAGATGAAGGTCTCCAACTGGGAGCGAGGAGAGACCTCGTCCAGCACGAGCGCCCTGAGCACTTTGAGCTTCTCGCCAGCGATGTCGTCCACCACGGCGTCGATGAGCTCCTCACGGGACCCCACCCGGTTGTAGAGCGTCCCGATGCTCACGCCCGCTTCTCGGGCGATGTCCTCCAAGGGCGCGGACAGCCCTCGCCTCGAGAACACCGCGACGGCGGCCGCGCGCAGCTTCTCGCGGTTCGCCTGGGCGTCTCGACGCAGGCCTGGCACAGCAGTCACGGCAACTCCACGGGAAATTGAGGGCGGCCTCAATCTAAGCTGATCGCCAGTTGAGGACTATCTCAACTTACCGCTTCAGCACGCGAGGGCCCAGCGGTAGGCCCGAAAGGACGAACCATGCCCCTCATGACCATCATCGGAGCAGGCCCCGGCCTGGGCCTGGAGATCGCTCGCGCCTTCGGCCGGAAAGGGTTCGACGTGGCCCTCGTTGCGCGCGATCAGACCCGGCTCGATGCACTCGCCCAGACCCTGGCCGCTGAGGGCATCACCGCGCGGGGCTTCACCGCCGACGTCGGTCAGCCCGCCACGATCACGAGCGCTCTCCGCTCGATCCGTGAGTCACTCGGGCCGATCGACATCCTTGAGTTCTCGCCGGCCGATCCGACGTTGGAGTCCGTCGATGCCCTGGAGGTGACGATGGAGAACCTCCAGCCGCAGATCGACTTCTATCTCGGTGGCGCGATCACCGCCGTCGGCGCCGTCCTGCCCGACATGATCGCCGCCGGCGCCGGGACCATCCTGGTCACCACCGGCGGCGGCCCGATGGCCCCGACACCTGCGCGCGGCAACATCAACATCGCCGCTGCGGGCCTTCGGAACTGGACCTTGAACCTGCACAGCGCCCTCGAGGGCACGGGGGTCTACATCGCCCACGTAGCGATCACAGCGCTCATCGGAGGTGGCCGTCCCGACGCGGAGCCGGACGTCATCGCCCAGTCCTACGTCAAGCTCCACGACGAACGACGGGACGATCAACTGCACTACGTCGCATACGACCACTGACGCCAGCCCGTCCCGTCCGGAGTGAACACTCCGGACGGGACGCGGGGCGTCTAGGAGGGTCGCACCGTGACCTCGGCTGCGGCAGCGCTGGTCGCGAACGCCCGGAGCGTGACGACCTGCTGGGCCGTGCTCGGCGGAGCATCGGCCATCTGCCAACGAGAGACCAGCGCCACCATCCCCCCTATGGCGAAGGCCCGCGCCTCGCCTGTTAGAGAGATCCCCGGGCGGCTTGCGTCGCCGTCCGAGTCCGTCAGCCACGTGGTGACAGCGGCAGCGAGGACCTCGGTGACTCGCTCACCTCGGGGAATCGCCCGCAATTTGTCGAAGAACTCACGATCGGCTCGCCCTGCGGCGAGCAGCGGTTCGATGCCGGCCTCCCGAACGGCGTCGGTCAGGGCCTGGGGAAGGTTCGCGGCACCCTCGTCGAGAGACAGGCGGGTGCCGTCCAGCAATCGGCTGATCCACACATCCGTGGCGAGGTCGCCGATGTTGCCGTAGTGGTTGTGCAGCGCCTGCCGGCTGAGACCTGCTCGCTGCGCGACCGAGCTCATCGAGATCGTCTCGCCCTTCGGCGATTCAGCGACCAGGGCGGTCAACGCCCTGACGAGAGCTGCGCGAGTCCTGGTGACGCGCGGATCCACCCGCTGCACCACGGCCGCCTGCGCGCTCGTTGCTTCGGACATGTATCCATCTTGCCAGAACTCGATCACTGATGTACGTTCGTCATCTACTAGACAACTGTAAAGGAAATGATGACGCACGCGACAGGATCGACGCCACGGCACGGAGACGCTCCGCAGCATCCCGAATTCGAAGCGGCGGTCGCCGGAGGTTCCTTGACGTCGGAGGGACCGGGTTCCGCGCACCGCTACCGCAACCTGATCCTCGGAGCAGTGGCGATCCTCCTGCTCGCGATGGCGATGCTGACGAGCTACTCGAGCGCCTTCGGCCACCCGCGACCCAACGACGTCGAACTCGCCGTCACTGGCGACGCGACCACGATCGTCGCGCTCGAGCAGCAGGACGCCTTGGAGCTCACCGTCGTGGGATCCCCAGAGGAGGCCCGGGCGGCGGTCCGTGATCGAGACGTCGACGGCGCAGTCGTTCTTCCCTCCCCGGCTGAGTCCTCCGCCGTCACGACGTACATCGCCAGCGGTGGGGGCCGAGCAGTCGGTCAGGCCGTATCCGGCATCGGAGACTCGATCGCGGCGAACATCGGCACCACCAACGAGACCACTGATCTCGCCCCCTTGCCGGGCAACGATCCCGTCGGATCGATCGAGTTCTACGCGATCCTGTTCGCCGGGCTGGGCGCAGCGCTCGGTGCGACGATCTTCGGACGCATCCTCGGCACCGTCGACACGTCGTCCAAGTTTGTCGAACGCAGCGTCGTCCTCGTCGTCTACACGGCCGCGCTGGCGGGACTGATCACCCTGTGGATCGACGCCGGCCTCGAAGCCGTCACCGTGAACCCGGGGGCTGTGTTCGCAGTCCTGTGGCTGACAGGAGCGGCCATCGGAGGAGCCGTGACCGGCGTCGCAGCTCTGGGCGGAACGATCGCAGCACTGGCCATGACACTGGCCCTGGTTATCCTCGGCAACACCTCCTCCGGTGGCCCCCTCGGTATCCACGTCCTCAACGACTTCTTCCAGACGCTCTACTACGTGTTCCCCCAAGGCGACGCTCTCGACCTCCTGCGTTCCCTCCAGTACTTCGACGGCGCTGCCATGTCGGCCCCGATCATGCGGCTGGGCATCTGGGCCGTCGGCGGCATCTTGCTCACGTTGATCGCGATGCTGATCCGGAACCGGCGAGAGGCTGCGGCCCGACAACAGGGTGGCCCTCGTCCGGGCTCCGGCGCTGCCACTGCGACCGCCCCGTCGAGTTCTGGCCCCGAGCTCACCGCAGTCACCGCGAGCCCGACACCTCACGCGACGACCTCGGCACCCTGAACGGCAGTGATGAAGCAATCGGAAGGAAGCGACATGCCAGGCAAGATCGATGTCCACCAGCACCTGCTCCCGTCCCGCTACTTCGAGGCGTTGGCCTCAGCGGGACACCGGGCGATGGCAAGCGGCGCAGGGGCAGGTACGCAGGCGAGTCCGCCGGCTGTCGCCGGTGGGACGGCGCAGTGGGACCCGTGGGCACCAAGCGCGGGAACCGCCGCTCGGCACGGTTCGCGGACAGTCGGCGGGTGGCTCATGCCGGACTGGGACCCGGAGGCGGCGATCGCGATGATGGACGACGCGGGCATCGAGACAGGCATGCTGTCGATCAGCGCACCGGGCGTGCACTTCGGTGACGACGCCGCGGCCCGCGACCTCGCCCGCGAACTGAACGACTACCAGGCCGAACTCGTCAGAGAACGACCAGACCGCTTCGGACACTTTGCCGTACTCCCGCTCCCGGACTTCGACGGCGCCGTCACCGAAGCTGTCCGAGCACTCGACGAACTCCACGCCGACGGCGTCCTGCTGATGTCGAACGCGCACGGCCGCTACCTCGGCGATCCCGCCTACGAACCACTCTGGGTCGAACTCGCTGCACGCTCAGCCGTTGTCTTCGTGCACCCCACCGCACCCCTGATGGCAGAACTGCCAGGCATGCCCACAGCGCTCCTGGACTTCCCCTTCGACACCACCCGAACCGCCGTCGACCTCGTCGCACACGGGGTCTTCGACCGGCACCCAGAACTCCGTGTGATCCTCTCGCACGCCGGAGGATTCCTGCCCTACGCCGCCGACCGATTCAGCGCCGCCGCCATGTTCAACCCCGGAATCACCCCCGAGAGCATCCAAGCGGGCCTCCGCAAGTTCTACTTCGACACGGCCTTGTCTGCGACACCCACCTCGCTACCGTCGCTCCTGGCGTTCGCGGAGCCGGGGCACGTGCTCTACGGCAGCGATTTCCCCTACGCCCACCCGGAATGGCGAGCCCGCTTCGACCACAGCCTGGCCACCTACGATGGCCCCGATGCGGAACGACTGGGCGAAGTGCACCGATCCGCCGCCGAAGTACTCTTCCCCCGTCTGGCTCGATGAGGCGTCCCACTAGACGATCGGCCACCGAGACTCGGCCGCGATGTTGGTCGATCTCTCGGAGCCAAAGCTTGGATGGGCCGTTCAGGTGCCCCGCGGTCCGATGAGGGGTTCGGAGCCGATCACTTGCAATAGGGCGAGGTTCTCAGCGTCTCGGGAGCCCGCTGGTGCGGTGTAGAGCACGAGGTGTTGGTCCCGCTCGGTGATGGCTAGGGAGTCGCAGTTGACGGTGATCGGTCCGGCCGGTGTGTGGCGGAAGGTCTTCTGCAGGGGCGGTGGTGTCTGGACGTCGTGTCGCTCCCAGAGCTGTGCGAACTCGGCGCTGCCGGAACGGAGGTCGTCGATGAGATCGCGGACGCTCGGGTCAGATGGGTAGACAGCCTGGGCGCTACGGAGTTGGGTCACGACACCTTCCCGGAATGCGGCCTCGTCGGAGATCCCGTAGATCGCCTCTGACTGCTGCCCACCGTTGAGGAAGGTCTTCCTCGCGAGGTTGCGATCGCGGGGAACGAGCAGGGAGAAGTCCTCCATGAGAGCTGCCGCCAGGTCGTTCCAGGCGAGCACTTCGAAGGTGGCCGAGAGGACGATTCCGGCGGTGTGGGGGAGTCGTTCGAGCAGGGTAAGGATGCTCGGCCGTACATCGCGACTGTGCAGTCCCGTCGGAGTGGGGGCGGTGCCGGCCAGCCGGTGCAGGTGATCGGACTCTTCGGGGGTGAGACGCAGTGCGCCCGCGATGCCTGCGAGTACGACGTCTGAGGGCCGAGGCGCGCGGCCCTGTTCGAGTCGGGCGTAGTACTCGGCCGAGAGGTGAGCGAGGACGGCGACCTCCTCTCGCCGAAGACCTGGAGTCCTTCGCCGAGACCCAGACGAGAGGCCGACGTCTTCGGGGTGGAGACGCTCGCGGCGACTCCGGAGAAAAGCTGCGAGCTCACCTTTGTCCATGCCGCCATTCTCCGCCCGGTCAGGCCGCGGACCCTCGTACCGTTTGTGCCTGGATGCGAGTTCCCGGGGCGAAGACGCTCATCACATGACGAACAACAACGAGAACATGCCGGTCGGCCTTCTGACCGGGAAGGTCATCTTCATCACCGGAGCCAGCCGCGGTATCGGCGCCGCAGCGGGCCGTCTCTTCGCGAGAGAGGGAGCATCTGTCGTGCTGGCAGCCCGCAGCATCGGGGCGCTCGACGCCCTCGTCCGCGAGATCCGCACCCAGGGTGGCACGGCTGACACCGTCGTGATGGACCTCGCCGACCGAGCCAGCGTCCGCGCGGCCATCGATCGCGTCGAGGAGCTCCACGGGCGCCTCGACGGGGCATTCAACAACGGCGGCGTGAACCAGCAAGAGACGGGTCCGCTCGACACCACGTCTGACGCCGACATCGACGAGCAATTCGCCGTCAACTTCCGCGCACACTGGGTCGCGATGGTCGCCGAGGCGGCCCTCATGCGGAAGTCAGGCGGCGGCGCGATCGTGAACACCTCGAGCATCGGCAGTCGACGTGCTGTGCCGCCGTTGCCGGCGTACGGGGCAATGAAGCGGGCACTGAACAGCATCACGGAGACCGCGGCGGTCACCTGGGCTGCCGAAGGAATTCGGGTGAACGGCCTGATGCCCGGTGGAACGGCGACCGAGATGATGGACGAATGGGAGAGGAAAAGCCCAGGGATCATCGAGGCGAACAACGCAGCCAGCCCCATCGGCCGCATGGCAACCGCTCTCGAAGTCGCCGAGGTCGCGGGGTTCTTCCTCAGCGATCGCGCCTCGGCGGTGACAGGTGCCATCGTGCCCGTCGACGGCGGCGCCGGCGCCTGAGACGGGGACGCGCACCCGTCCTGCGGCCGCACCTATGTGGACCTGTGGCCGTTCTCGCGGACAGGATGAGGCGATGACAGAGCTGCAGGGCGCCGCCGTGGTCTTTGCGCCCCTGTTCGCGATCTTCGGGGTCTGCTTCATCGTGTTCCACCAGCACATCTCCGATGCCGCTCGCAGGGCCTACAAGGATCAGGGGCGCCGGATCGGCCCGCAGACCCAGTCGCCAGGGCTGATGATCGTCGGCGGGATCGGCATGCTGATCATCTCGACGGTCATCGTGCTCTACGCCTTCACCAACGTTTTTCCGCCGCCTCCTCCGCAGTAGCTCTCGACGGGAGCGCTGCCCGATAGCCGATCGGTCATTGCGGCGCGCACGGCCGTGGTGTCGGTCTAGAAGATGGCTTGGGGGTTCACGGGCACGCCGGTGAGGCCGTGGAGGCGGGGTGGGGCGATGCTGAGCAGGAAGGCGTGTCGGCCGACTTCGGCGCAGGTCGCGGCGAGGTCGTCGGTGGCGACGCTGTCGATCAGGGGCATGCCCAGGCGGGCCAGCCCGACCATGTGCATCGGCATGGGCATCTCCGGGTCGCTCGGCGGGAAGGAGTCGCTGATGTCGCCGGCGTAGAGCGAGACGCCACGGTGTTTCATCCACGTGACCGCATCGACGGTCATGCCCGGCGCCTGGGTCTCGGCGTCCCAGCTGAAGCCCCAGCCGCTGCGGACCACCACGGCGTCGCCGGGCAGCACCTCGACCCCCGCTCGCGCCTCGGCAGCGTCGAGGTCCGCCGAGGTGATGGGGTGCGCGGACGGCAGCCGTCCCTCCGGTGCCAGGTCGAGCAGGATTCCTCGCGTCGTGACCCCGGCGGCGAAGGCGGTCGTGGAACCGTGAGCGACGCCTCCGGCCGTGACGGTCTCCTCGAGTGGCCGGCCCGGGTACACGGTGCCGTTGACGGGCATGTGGGCGAAAGCGTCGATGTGCGTCAGCGCCGGGTGATGCGGTGTCACGACGAGGACCTCGGACATCCCCATGGGCGGCGTGCCCGTGTAGAGCAGCGCCTGCTGAACGGGGGGCGACGGCGGTGCTGGGGGAGCGAACGGTCCGCCGAGCATCGAGGCGGGTTCGACCGGGTACGCGAGCGACACGCTCCGGCCGATCCGCACCTCCTCAGCGGCGCGGGCCCTGGCGGCGTCGTCGATCAGGTTCAGCGTGCCGAGTTCGTCGTCGGCGCCCCAGCGGCCTCGGTCGTCTGGGAGTGCGGGTGTTGTCATGGTGGCTGTCCTGTCATGTCGGTTCGGTCTCGCGCGGGTGGGTGGTGCACACTGCAAGGAGGTCCCTGAAGCAGGTTCCTGCACCATAGCCTCAAAAACAGGTTCCTGTTTTATCGAGGTGAGCGACGAGGAGGCACGCATGAGTGACGACGGAGGTCGCGGGCTCGAGTCCGTGCTGGGCTGGAACGCGGTGAAGGTCGCCCGCATCATCGGCTCCCAGATCACCGCGGGGATGGCGGAGCACGACGTGAGCCTCGTGCAGTTCGGCGTGCTGTCGTGCCTGGCGGACGGTGCTGAGCTCACGTCGGCGGAGATCGCTCGGGCCGTCTTCGTTCGCCCGCAGAGCATGTCGGACGTGCTCGACGGGATGGAACGTCGCGGTCTCGTCCGCCGGGTGGGCATCCGCGCCCGCGGCCGGAGGAACCCCGCCGCGAGCACGCCAGCCGGCCAGGCCGTGCTCGACGCGGTGCAGCAGGTGGCCCTGGCGACGAACGACCTCAGCATGTTCGGGCTGGACGCGTCGCGGAGCGCACAGCTCAACGCACTGCTGCTCGCTGTCATCGAGGGCGCGGAGAAATCACCGGGCATCGGCGACGCTTACTGATACACGCCGGATAGGGGATCGATCATCGGACTGGATCTTCTGCCAGAGGCTGCGTCGGGTAGAGGTGACGATCGCCACTACCCGCCGTGAGCTCATCCGTCGCGGGGGTGTTGAGTGCCTGTCGGGTCGGTGCCGTGGATCCTGGAAGGGGCGCGATTGTTGAGCTCGCTGCGAAGGAGGGGCTGCCTAGTTGAGACCATTGATCGCCGATGGAATGAACCGGATGATCGAGCTGAGCGTCAGGCCGTACGCAAGTGTCAGGCCCACCGAGGCCAGGGCGATGTCGCGGGATCTCGTTCGCTTGATGTCCTGCAATGCCAGGTGTCCCAGCCCGGCACCAAATGCGGTCACAAGGGTTGGCGCACCAAACGCCCAGAGCAAGACCAGCGCCAGGACACCTACAGCGACGAATGCCACCGCATAACGGCTGAGGCGGTCGGAAGTTTCTTGGGGCAAACCACTCACCTCTTCGATAGGCAACGCATGTCGTCGAGTCTCACAGCCTATTCAGTTTCGTTCCAGGGCAGGTTGCGAAATGTGGGTCTGTCGCCACGGCCGGGCGTCGCACTAGTGGATGGGTTACCGGGGGCCTTCGAGCCGTGATGACTCTGGGGTGAGTGCGCCGGATATCAGGGCTTGGACGAGCCGATCGGCGTCGTAGTCAGAGTCGCTCGCGGCGCCGATGCAGAGGTTGCCGACGCCCTTCAGGAGGCTGTACCCGTCCAGGGCCGCCTCGTCGTCCGTGGGGCCGAGATCGGCGCGGGCCGCGGCGAGGAGTGACCCGCAGACCGGTACGAGGCGGCCCACGAAGTACGCGTGGAGTGCGTGGGAGCCAGCGGCGTCACCGTGGAGGGCGGTGGCGAGGCCGTGCTTCGTCACGAGGAAGTCCACGAAGAGCGCCACCCACGTACGCAGGGCTCCTTCAGGGGTCGCGCTCTCGGCGAGCAGTCGCGGCCCGGCCTCGGCGCAGGCCTCGACCTGGTGTCGGTAGACCGCGACGACCAGCTCAGGCCGGGTCGGGAAATGCCGGTAGACGGTGCCGACCCCCACGCCGGCCTTCGTCGCGATCTCGCGGACGGGAGCGTCGACGCCGGACTCCACGAACACCGCCGCAGCCGCGTCCAGGAGAGCCTGCTGGCTCCTGCGGGGTCGGCCCACCGGCCGTGGCTGTGCGGCTGGGGCGTCACCGTCCTGCGTGTCGGGCATGGCGCCTCCTCGATCGGGTCGAACCGGTGCTTGCTTAACGGAGCGACGTTCCGTAATGTTGCGGAGCGGCGCTCCGATAAGCAGTATCGCAGAGCGTGACTCCCGACGAAAGGCACCCTCCATGTCCTCATCACTCGTCACCGCACTGGACGAGATCGGCGGCGGCGGCGGCCCGGTCGTCTCCGTCGCGCCGGTCACCTTGTCGGCCCCGGGGCGCGCCGTCCCGCTCGAGGTCCGCGTGTCGGCACCCGCCACGGGAGGCGACCTGCCGGTCGTCGTGTTCTCGCACGGCAACGGCTGGAACCTCGACGGGTACGCGCCCCTGGCCGCGTTCTGGGCCTCGCGCGGCTTCGTCGTCGTCCAGCCCACGCACCTCGACTCGAGGCGGAACGGGTTCGGGTTCGACCACCCGGTCTTCCCGACGATCTGGACCGAACGCATCGCCGACCTGACCCGCGTCCTCGACCAGCTCGACACCGTCGAAGGGGCCGTCCCGGGTCTCGCCGGCCGCGTCGACCGCGACCGGATCGCCGCGACAGGTCACTCCTGGGGCGGCCAGACAGCGCAGACACTCCTCGGTGCACGCATCGTCGACGAGGAGGGCCACGTCGGAGACGACATGTCCGACAGCCGCGTCACCGCGGGCATCCTCTTCGCCGCCACCGGTCTCGGCGGCGACGACCTGCACCCCTTCGCGCAGGCGAACTTCCCCTTCATGCGCCCGTCGTTCCGTGAGCTCACCACCCCGACCCTCGTCGTCGCCGGCGACCACGACCAATCCACGATGTCCAGCCGCGGACCGGACTGGTTCACCGACGCCTACACGCACAGCCCCGGCGCCACCGACCTCCTCGCCCTGCACGGCGGAGAACATTCCCTGGGCGGGATCGTCGGCTACGAAGTGGCCGAGACCGCCGACGAGAACCCCGAACTGGTCGCCGTCATCCAGCGCATGAGCACCGCCTACCTCCGCACCGCTCTCCGCGTCGACGGGGGCGCCTGGCCCGCGGCCCGGGACGCTCTCCGCCGAGCCGGCGACCCGATCGGGCACGTCGACACCCAGTAGCGTCACGGTCTCTCGCGATCATGGCCGCTGTCCCCGTGGTTGCAAGGGACCTCATGCGTCGCAGGCCCCGGCGCTGTCTCGGTAGGGGATGCTGCTGCGGGCATCAGCGCGGCCGCGACGGCGGGGCATCAAGGCAGCAGCAACGACTCCAGGTCTTCTCGGGTGCCTCGAAAGGCGTTCATGTCGATGAACTCTTCGTCCCCGTCGTACCCGTCGAGCTGCTCGCGCGCGGACCACTGCCAGAAAGTCCAGTCGCGATCATCGGTGAGACGCGGGGAGGTGGCGACCGAGCGGAACCAGATGGGGTTGGCGGGGTAGCTCCCGGCGAGGTATCGCTCGTACCAGTCGCGGGTCGCGTAGAGCACAGCTGGTCGGCCGTAATGCTGTTCGATCGCGAGGAGGAGCGGGTCCAGCACCGCCCGGACCGTGGCTGCCGAGGGAGGGGCATCGCAGTACTCGGCGTAGCACTCGACGTCGACCACGACGGGCAGGTCGCCC
This sequence comes from Frigoribacterium sp. MEB024, assembly GCF_000878135.1. Taxonomy (GTDB): domain Bacteria; phylum Actinomycetota; class Actinomycetes; order Actinomycetales; family Microbacteriaceae; genus Frigoribacterium. Next base: position 27,136 of record NZ_JXQZ01000041.1, on the reverse strand, counting down.
CTGTTCCGGGAGACGGTGGCGATGACGTTGGCTGCTTGGTCCGTCCCCGGGCTGTCGACACTGAGGAAGTGGTAGGCGCCGACGAATAGGTCGGTGTCGTGTGCGTCGGCCCAGTTGTCCTCGAACCGGGGATCTCGGTAGCTCGAGCCTTCCGTCGCCTTGATCCACGCGAAGTCGATGTCCTCCTCCGCCAGGACGCCCCAGTCGATCGTGCCCTGGTAGGCGGATACGTCGACGCCCTGCACCGGGTACCTGAGGGCCGCCGTGCGGGTGGGCCAGAGCGTTCCCGTGAAGAGCAACGCGGCGACGGCGAGCGATGCGAGGGCGACCACGGCGGCCGAAAGGACGATGCGGCGCCGCCGCCGTCCTCGAGGGACCGCGCCTGTTCGGGCCGAGGCGTCGTCTCTGTCCTCGTCATGTCCGTTCGCCTCAGGCCCCATGGGACGAAAGGCTACGGGGCCGTGCGAACGAGCACATTCTCCGATCTGCCACCAGCCCCGCTAGACGATGGTCTTCTGCGGCTCCGCTGCTGCGCGCGCGATGACTACTTCGGGCTGATGTGCCGGTCGATCAGTCGCGAGATGATCGCGTGTGAACTCTTCCCGCTCTGAGAGCGGCCGCTACTGGCTTCAGGGTTGTCTTCTTGTCCACGGTAGAAGAGTTCCACGGTCTGCCCGATGACTGATCATGGTCCGGTTTTCGCTACTCTCGAGCGCCTCTGGCTGAAGAACGGGTGGACAATCGCTCCGGATGCCCAGCGCCGCGAGTCGGCGGGGGCGACTCGCGGTGCGGACTCGCCGGGTCAGTCGCTCAGGGGTCGGAGCCACTCGGCTTCGAGGTCGCCTTCGACCAGGTCGCCGAGCTTGCCGAAGTAGTCCTGCATATGGGGCTGCTGAACGTGGCGGGCGATGTCCTTGCCGGATGACCAGCGCTCGTAGAACGCGAACGCGCCCGGCGCCTCCTCAGTGGTGTGGACTGCGTACTGCTCGTAGCCCTGCTCGGCTCGGACCGCCGGGATGATCGCCCGGATCGCCTCCTCGAGCTCACGCTCCTTGCCGGCCTTCGCGCGGGCGAAGCCGTAGACGGCGACCGGAGTGGTCGAGGCCAGGACGTCGGCGGGCATCAGGCCGTCGGGGACGGTGTCTTCAGTGGTGCTCATGGTGACTTCTTCTCTCGTGTCTTCTCGCCCCGGCATTCGCTCGGGGATGGCATTCACGCTAGGAGCGGCTGGCGGTGCGCTCAATGCGCGGAAGGTCCACGGTGATGTCCGAAAGGACCAACCGCGCTCCGGTCGTGGGTTCTTCGCACGATCAGCCGTAGGTTGAGGGGGTGGACGTTCTCTCCGAGGTGCTCGACGTGTCCGGGGTGCGGGGGAGCGCCGGTGCGCGGATCGCGGCAGGTGGTGAGTGGGGTGTCGAGTGGCTCCGTGACCGGGACGCCGTCGTCTACGCGGTCACCGCCGGCATCGCCTGGTTGACCCTCGACGGGGAGGCCCCGCGCCTGCTGATGACCGGCGACGTCGTGATCCTCGCTACGGGCGCGGCCCATTCCCTCTCGAGCGAGCCCGGAGCCGACATCCACTCGTGCGACGTGGCCGCCGCCGCCGACGCCCGCCGCGAGGGCGGCGACCTGCGCCTGGGGAACGGTGACGTGCAGACCCAGGTGCTCGGCGCCTCCTACTCCCACGACCCTGCCGGGAGCACACCCGTCTTCGCGCTCCTCCCGCCGGTGGTCCACCTGGGTGCCCCGCAGCTCGAGGCCACACTGACCGACGTCGTCCGGCTCCTGGGCAGGGAGATCGCCCGCCCGGGTCTCGCCACGGACCTCCTCCTGGACCGCCTGGTCGACGTGCTGCTGATCGAGGTCCTCCGCACCTGGCTGGCCTCCGCCCCGCCCGTCGACGCATCGTGGTGGGGCGTCCTCCGCGACCCGCTCCTCCTGCGCGCCGTGACGCTGATCCACGAGGCCCCGGGGCGCCCGTGGACGACGGAGGCCCTCGCGCGCGAGGTCGCGACGTCCAAGCAGACTCTCGTCCGCCGCTTCGCGACCTTCGCCGGGACCACGCCCGGCGCGTACCTGACCCGCTGGCGGATGGACCTCGCCGCACATCGCCTCCGGGACACCGAGGACACGCTCGACGAGATCGCCGCCGACGTCGGCTACACGTCCGTTTACGCGTTCAGTCGAGCATTCAGCCGCGAACGCTCTCTCCCACCGGGGCGGTACCGGACAGCCTCGCGCGTCGGGGGCTCTGAGACCGACCGCGACTGATGACGGGCTGGTTCCGCTCGAGGTGACCGGCGCGCTCGACTCGAGCAGAGCCTGGTGCCCCAGAGAAGCTCACGCGCGGCGTGGAGAGCCGGCCATCGGGCTGCCGTGCCCATTCCGGCCGTTGTGACCGTCGTCGCGGCCGCGGCAGGAGCCGTCGTCTTCGCCATCACGTGGGGCAAAGGGTCTGACGTGACGAACACGGCCGGCCTGTGGGGCATCGGCATCGCCCCGAGCTCGAACAGCTCTGGACGATGTTCCGCCACGAGATGTCCGCCTTCACCGGCACGCTTCCCGACGAACGTGGCCGCTTTCGACAGGAGTTGCCGGCCGACTCCTGGGTTCGATTCATCGTCTGACGGAAGATCGTCCAGCGGGCTCGGTCAGCGCGCGCACGTCCGAGGCGAACCGTCCTGGTGTCCGGGCCCGCGCCTCCTCGGCTGCGACGACGAGGCCGAGCACGGGCCGGCGCCGAGGACGAGAGGGGTTTCGCTTCGGCTGATTTGGCTCGGGCCGGCCTGCCGGGGATGCTTGCAGGACGACCGAGGGAGTTTCATGATGGCGCGTTTCCGTACTCTGCCTTTGCCGGCTCTTCTCGTGGTCTTGTTCGTGGTCACAGGAGCCTTGTGGTTCGGGATCGGTGTGATCGTGATGCCCGATGACCAGCCTGTTCTCGTGCGACTGATCGGGACGGTCTTCTACGCGGGAGCGATGACCGCGGTCTTCGGTTTCATGATCGCTCGAGCAAGGCGTCTCGCCGGCGGAGTCACCGACCTGGCCGAGATGCGGGCAGCCTTCAAGGCCGGCAGCATCCCTCCCGGGGTCGAGCCGGGCAGGTGGGTTCCGACCTTCGAGAAGTGGGAGCGTCAGTACCGGTTGAATAGGTGGTTCGGGCCCGTCACGTTCGTCGCCTTCGCGGCGCTGACTGCTTGGTTGGCCCTCTCCGAGGGGCCCGTCTGGTGGCTCTTCACGGTGTTCTTCGTCGTCGCCATGATCTGGTCGACGGTCGATTCCTGGAGAGGGTCGGCGAAGGCGACCGTGATGCTCGATGAGCTTCGTCGCCGGCCGCCCCTCCCTCCACGGACGGATGTGCCCGTCTCGCCTGAGACGAAGTAGCTGATGGGGGGTCGTTGCATGGACCAGAGCGAGGTGGTCGAGCACATCGCGCTGCGGTCTCGATCGGCCGGCCATCCCATCGTGGTGGGCATCTCCGGCTTCTGCGGCTCGGGGAAATCCACACTCGCGCACAGCATGGTCGCAGCTCTGCCGGGGTCGGTGAGGATGCGTGGTGACGATTTCCTCGATCCCGAGCGCTCCCACCTTCGCTCCGCGGACTGGGACGGGGTGGACCGGTCACGTCTCGTCTCGAGCGTCCTGTCCCCGTTCCGTGGCGGGCGAGAGGGCGAGTTCCGACGGTACGACTGGTCGGCCGGGGCACTCGGTGCCCTGGAGCCCCTTCCTCTTGCCCCTGTCCTCGTCGTCGATCTGATCGGCCTCTTCCACCCTGAGGCCATGCCCGCTCTCGACGTGACGATCTGGTGCGACGTCGAGCTCGACGTCGCTGTTCGGCGTGGCATGGCCCGCGACAGGGAACTCGGACGGAGCCACGAAAAGCTGTGGGCCGAGGTCTGGGGCCCGAACGAACGCGATTTCGCCGACCAGTTCAGGCCGCGAGAGCGCGCAGACGTGCTGTATTCATCGCCCTGATGGACCAGTGCCAAGAAAGACGTGGTCCGTGCCGCCGCGAGGACGACGAGCCCTGGGGGCGAACACCAGGGTGCTCCGTCGCGTGGGAGGAAGTTCCGGCGGCGTGACGGTCAGTCGTCGCTCTTCATGCTCCGAGAAGGTGCCGAATTGATCCACAGGCCGCGGAACACGAAGAGGGAGCTGGCGATGCCTCCCGCGCCGAGTGCCATGCTCACCCACGTCGACGAGTAGTCGAGCACTGGAGCGCCGAGAGCGACGAGGCCCACGAGGGCCCAGACGCACAGGGCGCCTTGGAACCACCTCTGGTGCAGCGCTCGTCGAAAGTTGTCCACCACATGGCGAACCTACTGCCTGCGTCAGCGTCTCGATGAGCGTCGTTGACCGCGACCCATCCCACTGGGATGCTTCTCGCAACCGACGGAGGTCGTCATGTTCGAAGAACGCGGGTGGTTCGCCGAGGCTGACGCGAGAGCGCTCAGGCCGACCGACTCGGTGAACGACGTGGATCATCGTGGTGATGCTCCCCGGGCCGAGCACCGGCCTGAACCCGTCCGCCTCCGTCCGCTCGATCGCCTCCTGCGTGGCTTCCCGTGGCATGACCGAAGTCAGCGACCGCACCGTTGGTTCGCAACCCGCGTCCGCCCGGCAAGGGATACCCAGCGGGCCGACCGGCGGTAGCTCGCGGCACTCGTGAGTGGCCTGCCCGAACGGTCCCGCTCGTCTTCTACGGTGGCAGGGTGCCTTCCCTGATCAGACTCGACGACCTGGCCCCCTCCGACATCGAGCGGGTGTTCGCGCTCGCCGACGCCTTCCGCGACGGATGTGGCCCGGTGACAGCGGGCTGTGCCGTCATGTTCTTCCCGCCGGCCAGCCTGCGCACCCGGGTGACGTTCGAACGCGGTGCCGCCCTGATGGGGCTCCAGCCGGTCGTGCTCCCGGACACGACGCTCGACAAGTCCGAGGCCCTCGAGGACGTCGTCGAGTACCTCGGCGCCTGGGCCGACGTCATCGTCGCCCGACACCGGGATCTCGCCGTCCTGGAGGGGCTGGCTGCAGTCGACACGGTCCCGGTCGTCAATGCGATGACCGACCGGAACCACCCGTGCGAGGTGCTCTCCGACCTCTGGTCCCTCCGGCAGCAGAGCCAGCTGGGGTCCCTGCGGTTCCTGTTCGTCGGGGCCGACGGCAACATCGCGGGCGCCTGGCAGGAGGCGGCCCGTGTGCTGCAGCTCGATCTCGTCCAGTGCTGCCCCGCGGGGCTCCGGAGTCCCGGCGCCAGGTGGACCGACGACCTTGAGACGGCGATCCGATCCGCCGACGTGATCCTCACCGACGGTCCGGGCGAGCACGAGGAACTCCTCGCGCCGTACCGCATCACCTCGGCTCTGCTCGACACGGCGCCGACGGGCGCACGGCTGAACCCGTGTCCGCCGTTCCTCCGCGGCGTCGAGGTGAGTGCCGACGCCATCGCGCACCCCGCCTTCGTCGGCCACGCCTTCAAGGCATCCCTCCTGCCGGTCCAGCAAGCGGTCATGGCGTTCTGCCTCGATCTGCGATGACCTTCGCTCGTCCTGATGGCCGAAGCACCAGCGGGCGGGTGGCACGGTCAGGAAGGACGGACCTGCCCGGGGTCGTCGTGCAGTCGACGTGACGCCGATTCGTAGGCGGCGAGTTCTTCGGTGACGCTGTCCGTCAAGGTGCCCGAGCCGTCGCCGAGCATCCAGGCGGCATAACCCTCGTAGTAAGCCCGCACGCCTGTGTCGGCGAGGAGGCCGGCCTGGCGGACATCGCCGAGTCGGGTCACGAGAGCCCCGGTCAACGCCTCGGTGATGGCTGATCGCTTGAAGGTGGCGCGCTCGCGGAGTTCGGGGGTCGCGGCCAGGAGCGGGTCGAGCAGTCGACCCACGTCTCGGAGGTCGTCGGAGTGCGCGGCACACAGTGACGCGATCCCGGCCCGCACGAGTTCTCCCGGGGTCGCGTCGGCGGGCGCCCCGACGACCCCGGCGACGGCCCCGGCGATGAGCGCGTCCTGCCCCTGGAACAGGATCTCGCGCTTGTCGGCGAAATGCCGGAACAAGGTCGTCTTCGTCAACCCGGCGTGGGCCGCGATCTGTGCGGCGGTCGTGGCGTCGTAGCCGTGCTCGGAGAACAACTCGATCGTGGCCCGCAACAGCCGGCCGCGCGCGTCCGGTTCCCAACGACTCATGTCCCGAATCCTACTGATGCGACTCGGTCACATCGCGTATACGGTGATGTTACCAAGTCACATCACTCGACGAGGCCGGGCTCTCGGGCACCGCCTCCGAGAACGGAGGAACACCATGCACGTCTTCATGACCGGAGCATCCGGGTGGATCGGATCGGCCCTGACCGCCGAGCTCATCGCCGCGGGACACTGCGTCACGGGTCTGGCTCGATCCGAGGCGTCCGCCGAGAAGATCGTCGCCGCGGGCGGAACCGCGGTCCGCGGCGACATGCGGGACCACGACCTCATCGTCTCCGAAGCCACGAAGGCGGATGCCGTCGCGCACCTCGCGTTCACCCTCGACTTCGCTGAATTCGACGAGGCCGTGGACAACGAGGTGGAGCTGATCGCCGAGATCGGAACCGCGCTCGAGGGAACGGGCAAGGCCTTCGTCGCCGCCTCGGGCACCCCGATCCTCCTCGGCCGGGTCGCCACCGAGGCGGACGTGCTCGACCCGGCGGGCCCCGCCGGGCCCCGTGCTCGCACGGCGTCCGCGGTGCTGGCCCTGTCGGCTAGGGGCATCCGTTCCGCACTGGTCCGCATGCCGCGTTCGGTGCACGGCGAGGGCGACGCGAACGGACTGATCGCGGCGCTCGTCGGCTTGGACCGTCAGCTGGGTGTCGCGGCGTACGTCGGAGACGGGCAGAACCGCTGGCCGGCCGTCCACCTCTCGGACGCCGCTCGCCTCTTCTTCCTGGCTCTCGAGGGCGCACCCGCAGGGTCGGTCCTGCACGCCGTCGGCGAGGAGGGCGTTCCCCTGCGTCAGGTCGCCGACGTCATCGCCGCCCGGACGGGCCTTCCCGCAGCGGCGGTCGACGTCGAGCAGCTCGGCGTGTTCGGAGCCCTCCTCAGTGGTGACCAGCCCGCGTCCGCCCTCACCACCCGACAGCTCGTGTCGTGGGAACCGTCGGGCCCGACGCTGCTCCGGGACCTCGAAGCTGGCTACTACACCGACTGACCCCGGACGAGGCGGGGGACGACCCGGACGAAGACGATCATGCCGACGAGTTCGACGAGGGTCTGGGTCACGACGACGACCGGCGCGAGCGAGAGCGACGCCGGCAAGGCCAGCGCCAGCGGCAGGACCACGAGCGAGTTGCGCGTGGCTCCGCTGAACATCAGAGCCCGCGTGGCCGGAACGTCCAACCGGGCGACGCGGCCGACGCCGAGGCCGAGTGCCGCCATGACGACGAGGAATCCGGCGTAGAGCGGCACCAGCACGAGAAGCTGCGCCAGGGACTCTCCGACGGCCCCGGCCTGCGAGGCCACGACCGTGAACAGCGTCGCCATCATCAACGGGACCATGAGGCCCAGCATCGTGCGCTCCACCAGGGCACCGGCGCGGTGTCGCCGGCCGAGGGCCCGCACGAGTCCGGCCGCGGCGAGAGGGACGACGATGAGCAGCAGGAACGCTCGGGCGAAGGGCCCGACCTCGACCACGGCCACACCCTCGGGGCCGATGAACAGCAGCAGGTAGAGCGGCAGGAGGAGGATCTGCGCCAGCATGAGCAGCGGCGCTGCGGCGAGGAGTCTTTCCGACGCACCGCCGGCGAGGCCGGCGAACACGATCACGTAGTCGATGCACGGGGTCAGCAGCACCAGCAGCACCCCGAACAGCAGGGCCGGCTCGTCCGCGACGAACCGCGACAGCCCGAACACGACGAGCGGGACGACGACGAAGTTCAGCACTCCGACCGCGGCGAGGAACCGTCCGTCTCGGAGGGACCGCCCGATCGCGGCGAACGGCACGCCGAGGAACGTCGCGAACAACAGCAGCCCGAGGACGGGCTCGATCGCTCCCTCGAGGTGGTGCGCTCCCGGCACGGTGAGGCCGATCACGCCGGCAGCCGCGATCGCCACCAGGTAGAGGCCGATCTGCCGGCGTTCGAGCCAGGAAACGACCGCGTTCACGGCTGGACCGGTGTCGAGGAGGAAGGCACGTCAGTGACGGTAGAGGTTCGAGCCGCTCGAAGGTCAAGCGGCAGCGGCGGCTCTAGGGTCGCGGTGTGCGAATCTCCGAGGTCAGCAAGCGCAGCGGCGTCTCCGCGACAGCGCTCCGGTACTACGAGTCCATCGGGCTGTTGACCCCTGCCAGAGCTCAGAACGGGTACCGGGATTACACCCCGGACGTGCTCAACCGGCTCGACCTGATCGAGGCGAGCAAGGAACTCGGCCTGCCTCTCGATCAGATCGGCGCGCACCTCAGCACCATGGAGTCGACGTCCTGCACCGATGTCCGAGAGGCGCTGCGGCCGCTCCTGGCCGAGCAGATGCGTCAGATCGAGGAGAAACAGGCCCGCCTCGACCGACTCCGGTCGCGCCTTGCTCGTGCCGAGCACGACCTGGCCGAGTGCCCTGACCGGTCTGAGCGGTGCTCGACCGAGTGCGTCTTCCGTGCCAGCGCAGAGGTGGTTGCCCGCGTCGGCTGAAGGCGCGTGCTCGACCGTCGTTAGCGTGAGCGCATGACGATCCAGATCCCGAGCATCGAGTCTCCGTTCCGACCGTTCCCCGGCGACGGGTGGTCGGTGGACGCTGCCTCAGGCAGCATCAGCGTGTCCAGCATCCCGGGCACCGACATCTTCACCGACCCGGGCGGTGACGACGGCGGCCAGGTCACGTCATCGACGCTGCACAACGCTGCAACGCTCCTCACCGATGCTCCCGCCGGCGACTTCCAGCTCAGCGCACGCGTCCGCGTCCGCTTCGCCGGCACGTTCGATGCCGGTGTGCTCTTCCTGCGCCACGACCGTGAGATGTGGGCGAAGCTCTGCTTCGAGTTCTCGCCACGCGGGGAGGGCATGATCGTCAGTGTCGTCAACAACCTCGTGTCCGACGACGCCAACGCCTTCACCGTCGCCGGTGACCACGTGCACCTGCGTGTCTCTCGCAAGGGGAAGGTCTTCGCCTTCCACGCGTCCGTGGACGGCGAACGGTGGACGCTGATCCGTGCGTTCTCCCTTCCCCACAGCGACAAGCCGCTGGAGGTCGGGTTCGAGGCCCAGTCACCCCAGAGTGACGGCTGTGACGTCGTCTTCGACGAAGCACGCCTCGTCGAGCGGTCGATCACCGACTTCCGTGACGAGTCGTGAACCACCGTTCTTCTCGCTGCTGATCACCGACGACGCATCGAATCGCATCCGTACCGATCCGAGGGCATCGCAGGATCGACCCGTCCGGCGGCCGAGCAGCCCTTCGGCCCCGGTGGGCGTGTGGTGTCCGTGAGGAAGACGCCGTTCGGCGTAGGGAACTCGTAAGGGCCCGCGATCGGCGCTGCGGCGAGGTGTCTACTGACTCGCTGTGCCCACGACGGGCACCGGGCCGTCCGGCCCGTCGATCGTCCTCCTTGGAGTCGTTGTGCTCGACATCGTGTACGTGCTCGCCGTCATCGCTGTGTTCGCAGTGGTGTCCCTCGTCGCGAAGGGGGTCGAGAAGCTGTGATCGTCTTCAGCATCGGGGCCGCCGTCCTCGCCGTGGCCGCCCTGGCGTACCTCGTGTACGCCCTCGTGAAGCCCGAGCGCTTCTGATGGACGCGCTGTTCGGCATCCTCCAGATCCTCACGGTCGTCGTCGTCCTCGTCGTCGTGTACCGCCCCCTGGGTGACTACATGGCGCGGATCTTCACGACGGCGAAGGACGCCCGCGTCGAGCGTGGCTTCTACCGCCTCATCGGCGTCGACTCCGCGGCGGAACAGACCTGGCCCGCCTACCTGCGCGGGGTCCTCAGCTTCTCCGTCGTCGGCGTGCTGTTCGTCTACGCGATCCAGCGCCTCCAGGCGTTCCTGCCCTACTCGCTCGGCTTCCCCGCCGTCCCCGAGGGGCTGTCGTTCAACACGGCGGCCTCCTTCGTCACGAACACCAACTGGCAGTCGTACTCGCCCGACGTGACCCTCGGGTACGCGGTGCAGCTCGGCGGACTCGCCGTCCAGAACTTCGTCTCCGCGGCCGTCGGGATCGTGGTCGCCGTGGCCGTCATCCGCGGGCTCGCCCGCGCGAAGAGCGGCACGCTGGGCAACTTCTGGGTCGACCTGACCCGCACGCTCGTCCGCCTCCTCCTTCCCCTTGCCGTCGTCGCGGCCCTCGTGCTCGTCGCGGGCGGGGTCGTCCAGAACGTCGCCGGGTTCACCGACGTCACGACCCTCACCGGAGGGACCGCGACGATCCCCGGCGGGCCCGTCGCCTCGCAGGAGGCGATCAAGATGCTCGGCACCAACGGTGGCGGTTTCTTCAACGCCAACAGCTCCCACCCCTTCGAGAACCCCACGCCGTGGACGAGCCTGTTCGAGATCCTCATGATGCTCGTCATCCCGTTCTCGCTGCCGCGCACCTTCGGCCGCATGGTCGGCTCGACCAAGCAGGGCGTCGCGATCGCCGCCGTCATGACGACGATCTTCGCCGTCTCGCTGACCGCCATGACCTGGTTCGAGCTCCGCGGTGCCGGCACCGCCACCCAGCTCGCCGGAGGCGCGATGGAAGGCAAGGAGGCGCGGTTCGGCATCTGGGGATCGACCCTGTTCGGTTCCACCTCGACCCTGACGTCGACGGGTGCGGTGAACTCGATGCACGACTCGTACACCGCCCTCGGCGGCATGATGCCGATGATCAACATGATGCTCGGCGAGATCGCCCCCGGCGGTGTGGGCTCGGGTCTCTACGGCATGCTCGTCCTCGCCGTGATCACGGTGTTCATCGCCGGCCTGCTCGTCGGCCGCACCCCGGAGTACCTCGGCAAGAAGATCGGGCCGCGCGAGATCAAGCTCGCCAGCCTCTACATCCTGCTCACGCCGACCATCGTGCTCGCCTTCACGGCGCTGAGCTTCGCGATCCCCGCGGTGCGTGCCGACGTCGAGGGCACGTCGATCTGGAACCCGGGCCTGCACGGCTTCAGCGAGGTGCTCTACGCCTTCACCTCCGCCGCGAACAACAACGGCTCCGCTTTCGCCGGCCTCACGGCGAACACGCCCTGGTTCAACACCACCCTCGGTGTCGCGATGCTGCTCGGGCGGTTCCTCCCGATCGTCCTCGTGCTCGCCCTCGCCGGCTCCTTCGCCGCTCAGGACAAGGTCCCCGCCACCGCCGGGACCCTGCCCACCCACCGCCCGCAGTTCGTGGGCCTCCTCACCGGCGTCTCGGTGATCATCACCGCGCTGACCTACTTCCCCGTCCTCGCACTGGGACCGCTCGCCGAAGGGCTGAAGTGACCATGTCCATCACCACCGACACACCCACCACCGACCACGACCAGGCCCCGACGAAGCGAGGAGGCGCGTTCGGCGCCGCCCCGCTCGTCGCGGCCCTGCCCGGTGCCTTCCGCAAACTCGACCCGCGCGAGATGTGGCACAACCCCGTCATGTTCATCGTCGAGGTCGGTGCCGCCTACACGACGATCCTCGCGATCGCCGGCCTCTTCACCGGTCCCGAGACCTCGGGCGGCTCGCCCGTCCCCGGCTCGTTCACCTGGGCCATCGCCGTCTGGCTCTGGCTCACCGTCGTCTTCGCCAACCTCGCCGAGTCCGTCGCCGAGGGCCGCGGCAAGGCACAGGCCGAGACCTTGAAGGCGACCCGCACCAGCACCACCGCCCAGCGCGTGGTCTCGTACGACGCGACCTCCGACGCCGGTGCCGAGCGTGCCTCCTCGGAGTCCGTGTCCTCAGCTGACCTCACGCTCGGCGACACGGTCGTCGTGACCGCCGGCGAGCTGATCCCCGGTGACGGCGACATCGTCTGGGGCATCGCCAGCGTCGACGAGTCGGCCATCACGGGCGAGTCCGCCCCGGTGATCCGCGAGTCGGGCGGCGACCGCAGCGCCGTCACCGGCGGCACCCGCGTGCTGTCCGACCGGGTGGTCGTACGGATCACGAGCAAGCCCGGCGAGACCTTCGTCGACCGCATGATCCGCCTCGTCGAGGGCGCCTCGCGTCAGAAGACCCCGAACGAGATCGCGCTGAACATCCTGCTCGCGAGCCTGTCGATCGTCTTCGTCGTCGTGACGCTGACGCTGAACCCCATCGCGGCCTACAGCGACGCGTCGGTGAGCATCCCCGTGCTCATCGCCCTGCTGGTCTGCCTCATCCCCACGACGATCGGTGCGCTCCTCAGCGCCATCGGCATCGCGGGCATGGACCGCCTGGTGCAGCGCAACGTGCTCGCCATGTCGGGCCGCGCGGTCGAGGCCGCGGGTGACGTCACCACGCTGCTGCTCGACAAGACCGGCACCATCACCTACGGCAACCGGCAGGCGGCCGAGTTCACGCCGCTCGACGGCATCGCCCGGGCCGAACTCGTCGATGCCGCCGCCCGGTCGTCGCTCAGCGACCCGACCCCCGAGGGCAAGTCGATCGTCGACCTCGCCCTGACGACGGGGTGGCACGACGCCGACGGTCGACCGGGCGAGATCGTGCCCTTCACCGCCCAGACCCGCATGTCCGGCCTCGACCTGCCCGACGGCACGCAGATCCGCAAGGGTGCCGGCGCCTCCGTCATCGCCTGGGTCGAGGAAGGCCGCCGTCTCACCGGCACCGAGCACGACGAACTGCAGACCCGCATCGACGAGATCTCGAACGCCGGAGGCACCCCACTGGTCGTCGCGATCAAGACCGCGGCCTCGGACGCTCGCGTCCTCGGCGTCGTGTACCTCAAGGACGTCGTCAAGACCGGCCTGCGCGAACGCTTCGCCGAACTGCGCAGCATGGGCATCCGCACGGTCATGATCACCGGCGACAACCCCCTCACCGCCAAGGCGATCGCGGCCGAGGCCGGCGTCGACGACTACCTCGCCGAGGCCACGCCCGAGGACAAGCTCGCCCTCATCCGAAGGGAGCAAGAAGGAGGCGCGCTCGTCGCGATGACCGGCGACGGCACCAACGACGCCCCCGCGTTGGCACAGGCCGACGTCGGTGTCGCGATGAACACCGGCACCTCGGCCGCGAAGGAGGCCGGCAACATGGTCGACCTCGACAGCGACCCGACGAAGCTGATCGACATCGTCCGCATCGGCAAGCAGCTGCTCATCACCCGTGGCGCGCTCACCACGTTCTCGATCGCCAACGACATCGCGAAGTACTTCGCGATCATCCCGGCCATGTTCGCCGGGGTGTTCCCGGGGCTCGGGCTGCTGAACGTCATGCAGCTGTCGTCGCCGGCCTCGGCGATCCTCTCGGCGATCGTCTTCAACGCGCTCGTGATCGTCGTGCTCATCCCCTTGGCCCTGAAGGGCGTGACGTACCGCGCCGCGTCGGCGTCGTCGATCCTGTCGCGCAACCTCCTCGTCTACGGACTCGGCGGCGTCGTCGCCCCGTTCGTCGGCATCAAGATCATCGACCTGATCGTCAGCCTGCTCCCCGGCTTCTGAGCCGACGCAGACGACGAACGAGAGAGAGACCATGAACACCCGCACCCTGCTCCGCCAGTACGGTGTCGCCCTCCGCGCGATGCTCGTCTTCACCGTCGTCCTCGGCGTGGCCTACACGGCCGTCGTCACCGGGGTCGGCCAACTCGTCCTCGGCGGCACGGCGGACGGTTCCGCCGTCCGCGTCGACGGTGAGACCGTCGGCTCGTCACTCATCGGGCAGTCGTTCACCGACGCCGACGGCGCCGCCCTGCCCGAGTGGTTCCAGTCGCGGCCCTCGGCTGCCGGTGACGGCTACGACGCCTCCGCCTCGAGCGGCAGCAACTACGGGCCCGAGAACCCGGACCTCGTCGCCGCCGTCGAGGAGCGACGGGCGGCGATCGCCGAGAGCGACGGCGTCGCCCCGGAGGACGTCCCCGTCGACGCGCTCACCGCCTCCGCGTCCGGGCTCGACCCGCACATCAGCCCCGAGTACGCGCGCATCCAGGTCGAGCGGGTCGCCGCGGCGCGCGACCTGCCGGTCGCGGACGTCGAGGCGCTCGTGGAGGAGCACACCCAGGGCCGCGACCTCGGCTACCTGGGCGAGCCCACCGTGAACGTGCTCGAGCTCAACGCGGCCCTGGCCGGGACGGGACGCTGAGACCGTGAGACGGGGGCGGCTCCGGAAGAGGCTCGAAGCGGTCCCGACTCAGCCTCGACCGGGTTGCACCTGCCGCTACGTCATGTGGTCTGCTCGACGTACCGCCTGCCCCGTCCCGCCTCGAGAGGTCCGCCATGCATCCGTTCCCGACCCCGCCCCGTCAGGTCCTGATCGGCGACGCCGCGGCGTTCGTCGGCACCACTCCGCGGGCGATCCGGCACTACCACCAGGTCGGCCTGCTCCCGGAGCGTGAGCGAGGCGGCGACGGCCGCCGCCGCTACGGCTACGCGGAGATCATCCGGCTGCTCTGGATCCGACGCATGGCCGACGCCGGGATCGCCCTCGACGACATCCGCGACGCGTTCACCGACACCGCACCGGGTGGTGCCGGCGACGAGGACGAGGTCGCCGACGTCCTCGCGCGCCTGGACGACACCCTTGCCGCGCAGGAGGCCGAGCTGCGGAGGAAGCGTGCCTCGGTGCAGCGCATGCGGACCCTCGGCAGCCGCCTGGGACTGCTCGACGACATCGTCTCCGGCCGCCTCGAGGCCGCACCCGGGGGCTCGCTGCGTCAGGACGACCTGGACACCCTCCTGGTCACCGAGCGCATCTTCGGTCCGCTCGGCGCCGTCCTGCAGGCGAGCCGCTTCCTCGTCCTGGCCCTCCACCCCGAGCTGCGGGCCGAGTCCGACCGCGTCGACGCCGCCGAGGAGGCGCTCGACGACACGGTCGCCGTCGACGATCCCCGGGTGGCGCAGGTCGCCGCCGAGCGGCATGCCTTCGAGACCGAGCTCATGCGCGTCATCGAGGTGTCCGGTCAGCTCGAGGAGGACGACGCGATCTTCGACACCTGGGACGAGTTCCATCCGATCGCAGGCGCCGACGCGGAGAACGGTCCCGACCCGGCCGTGGCCACCCAGGCCAGGAGCGCCGCGGACGTCATCAGGAGCATGCCCTACGAGTTCTCCCCGGCCCAGCTGCGGTGCATGGAGCTGACGCTGCAGCTCGGGGCGCCGGCGGCGCCGACGTCCTGAACGAGGCCGTTCGACAGGGCAGCGATGCGCTCCGACGCCTACCGGCAGATCGACGACCGGCCGTCACTCGGCCGGCGGCAACCGGAGCGCCGCGGTGTAGTCGGCCCCGTGCCTCGGGTGGGAGGCGAAGCGGCGCAGGTCCGAGTGATCACCACGGCAGATGGCCGCCGCCATGCGATGGGCGCGGGCGGCGTTGCGGACGGGAGAGTACGGATCCGCATCCGGTCGCACGGCGGTGAGATCGGCTGCGAGGCGATCGTGGTGCGAGGCCGCGACCTCGAGGCCCCCGCCGCAGTCCCGTGTGATCGTCGCTGCGAGCCGCAGCTGCGACTCGAGGGTCTGCACTCCGACGTCGGTGGGCTCGTCCGTCCTCAGGACGCGGACCAGCTCGCCGAGGGCGAGCGTCCGGGCCCAGGCGGTGAGGTGAGACGACTCGCTCACCGGTGACCTGGCCATGTAGCGCTCGATGCGTTCGAGCAGGGGGTCCGTCATGACGTCATCCTCGCAGTCGCTCGTCGTCGTCCCGGCTCAGTCGTAGACGCGGCCGAGCACCCAGCCGCCGTCGGCGCCGAGGACGACCTCGAACATGTGGGTGGTGCCGTCGTCGTCCGTGGCCTGGAAGCGCCAGCCGACGAAGCGCCGGGGCGGGTGCGTGATGAAGGCGGGCGTGACCGCCGGCTCGACCCGTAGCTCGGTCGGGGTGTCGCTCACCCGCCACCGTCGGCACGACCAGACCAGCCGCGCCGGCAGGTCGCGCTCGAACCACAGCGCGACGGGCTCGTGGGTGGTCTGGGTGCTCATGTCGTCCTCCTGCACGTTCGAACGTGTGTTCGAACGGATCGAGTGTAGGTCAGGCCGAGAGGGCGGGCAACCAGATCACGACCGTCTTCCCGGACAGGGGGTCGAGCGGGATGCCCGGCGCTGGATATGATCCGGCGTGACCCGGTGATCCGACGGCCTGGTCGACGAAGGGGAACGACCGTGAGCACACCGATCGAGCCGGGCGTGCCCGACCAGCAGCCCCGACCGCAGGGGTGGCAGCAGCCCGAGCCGCAGCCCGGGCAGCAGCCGCAGTCGCAGGGCTGGCCGCAGCCCGAGCAGCAGCCGTCCGGTTGGCCGTCCCAGTCGCAGCCCCAGGCCCAGGCGCCCTGGCAGCCGTGGCCGACGCAGGACCCCTACGCCGCGCCTCCTGCCTTCCTCCCCGCCTTGCCGGTGCAGCCCTCGAAGACCCCGTGGGTCCTCGCGATCGTCGGCGCGGCCGTCGTCGCCCTGATCGTCGGCGGCGGGGCCGGCCTGCTCGGCGGGATGTCGCTCGCCGGCGGGTCGGCGGGCTACGGCTACGACGACGGCTCGTCGTACGCCGACGAGGACCCCACCACGTACTTCGGCTCGGACGCGGTCTACGGCGACTACCTCTACCCCCTCGACTTCTCGGGGGTGACGAGCGTGGACGGCCTCGACGTCGGCACCTGCTTCACCGTCGGCGACCTCGGCCGCGAGGGCACGGGCGACGTCGAGACGGCCTCCTGCGACGAGGCCCACGACGAGGAGGCCTACCTGGTGGACGAGCTGGACGGCGGCGCGTTCCCCGGCGGCTATGAGGTCCTCGACGAGGCGGCCGCCCTCTGCGACGCGGCCTTCGGCGACTACGTCGGGGCCTCGTACGACGAGTCCCTCGCCGACTACGGCGTGCTCGCCCCGACGGAGAAGGGGTGGGACGACGGCGAGCGCTCGGTCGTCTGCTACGCGTACACCTACGGCACGACCCGCGTCGGCAGCCTGGCGGACTCGGGCGTCTAGGCCGGGACGCCGGACCCGGCGCCGCTCTCGCAGGGCGTGTCGGCGGCTTCGGCGCCGACCAGCGACGTCACCACGGTCGGCGCGATCGCCTGCCCCCACCGCCGGTGCATGGTGCCCCACGACAGGAGCTCCTGGTGGTACTGCCCCTCCGAGCGCCACTCGGGGAACGGCACCCACGAGGCGCCGGGCGTGGTGAGCGCGACCCGGGCCGTCAGGGCGTTGAGCCGCTCGATCTGCCGCGTCAGCAGACGCTTCGCGACCGGCGGGATCGGTCGGAACTCCGCCATCGGCGGGATGCCGACGTAGACGATGCGGCAGTCCGGGCCGGCCGTCTCGCGCACCCGGACGGCGAGGCGACGGAGCGAGGCCTCCCACGACGAGCCGCTCGTGGCGAGCAGGACGTCGCAGATGCCGAGCAGCACCACGGCCGCGTCGGCGCGTCCGGCCGGCAGCTCGACCCGGGCGGCCTCGGCGGCCGTCAGCACGGGTGCCGAGACCTCGCGCCACGTGACGCCACGGCCCCGCGCCGAGCCGACCAGGCGCGCGGTCTGGCTGGCGCAGGTCAGGTCGTGGGCGAGCACGCCGAACCCCTCGACGGCGATGCTGCCGACGAAGAGCAGGCGGTCGGGGTCGGGGCCGTCCACGGTCATGCGGCGGGCGTCGCGGGGGTAGGGCGCCCGGGCCACCTCGCGCCGGTAGAGCGCGAGGTGCAGGTGGAAGAGAGGCGCGGTGGCCCGGACCACCGCCGCGATCAGGCGGCCGTGTCGGCGGGGGGTCGGGGTCTCGACCAGGGGCATGTGTGTTCGCAATCCGTGCAGTGCAGGAGGCTCGGCCTCCGTCGGCCTCGTCCTGAGGCCCGGGACAGTCTGCCGGTCCCCCCAAAGGAGGACAGGCCCCCGTTGGGGGAGGGGCCGGTGCGAACCGGCTGGATTCCGGGCCGGGAGGGGCTACCGAGGTGTGACCGAGGGGCTGCGGGAGGCACGCACTGTCCGCAATGCGAACAGCCTCGCCGAGTAGCTAGATGGACTAACTAACCCATGGTTTCATTCGTGTGTACCGACTTCACGGGCGGTGCGGGCCGCGACCGAGTCGCGGCCGACTCAGGACCAGCATCACGGGCAGGCAGCACAGGGCTGCCGAGAACGGACACACCATGACACTCCTCACGCCGTCGCGTCGCCGCACCGACACGGGCAGCAGCCCCTTCTCCGAGGTCCGCGAGACCGAACGCCAGGCGACCCTCTTCGTCATCGCCACGGCGGCCGTCGGTGCCAGCGCCAGCCTCGTCGCCGCCCTCTTCCTCAGCAATGGGCTCTTCCTGTGAACGACGACCTGACGTACGTCGAACTCGCCCCCACCGAACCCATCGACCTGTCGATGCTCTTCGAGGCCGACGCGGCCTGACCCCGCAGGGACGCGACGTCCATACGGTTCCGAGCCGGCGCCTCCTACCCTTGACGCCATGCAGACCCTCGACCCGGCCCGCGCCGATCCGGCCTCACGGCTCGACAGTCGGTACGGTCGGCGGCCGGGCCGGACCCGTCGATCGCGACTGATCGCCCTCGTCGCGGGCGCCGCCGTGGCCGTCGTGGTCGCGGCCTGGGTCGTGCTCGTCGCCTTCGACGGCGACTCGGCCGAGCTCGAGGTGAGCCACTACGGGTTCACCGTCGCGGGTGACGACGCGGTCCGGGTGCAGTACACGATCAACGTCGCGGGCGGCACGGACGTCGCCTGCGCCGTGCAGGCGCTGAACGAGAACCGCGCGGTGGTCGGGTGGAAGGTCGTCGACCTGCCCGCCGTCGACACGTTCACCCAGACCTACACGACCTCGCTCGTGACGAGCGAGCGTGCCGTGACCGGCTCCGCTTACCGCTGCTGGGTGCCCTGACCGGTCGCGAGGCCGCCGACACCTCCACGAACGACGCGACCCGCGCCTCCTGCAGGAGGCGCGGGTCGCGTTCGTCGGGCGGCGTCACCGCCCGGCCGGGTCAGGAGGCCTGCGGCACCCGGTTCGCCTTCGCGAGGTTGGCGACGAGCTCGTCCTTCGTCTGGCGCACGACGTAGGCCGGACGGTCGCGCTCGACGCGCCAGCTCTCGGACAGCGGGCTGACGTCGACGGTGTCGAAGCCGAGCTCGTCGTAGAGGTCGGTCATCAGGGCGACGGCCTCGGGCGAGTCGCTCGACGTGGCCAGGGCGCGGCGGTCGGGGGTGCCGGCCGGGGCGGTGTCGGTCGTGATGTCGGCGGCCGGGATGTGGTTGAAGCCCTTGACGACCGTGCTGGTCGGCAGGTGGCGCTGCAGCATCTCGGCGGTCGTGTCGGTGCCCTCGTCGAGCGCGGTGATGTGACCGTCGCGCTCGAAGTAGTAGTTGTTCGTGTCGATCACGGTCTTGCCGGCGAGCGGCTCGACCGGCACCTGGTCGACGTTCTTGAGGGGGACGGTGACGACGACCACGTCGCCTGCCGTACCGGCCTCGGTCGCCGTGGCGGCCCGGGCCTTCGGGCCGAGGTCGGCCACGAGGTCGGCGAGGGTCTCGGGCCCGCGCGAGTTGCTGATCACGACGTCGTGCCCGTGGGCGATGACCGCCCGGGCGACCTGGCTGCCGATGTTGCCTGCTCCGATGATTCCGTAGGTTGTCATGCGCAACGCAACCGATGGCCCGCCCGATGCCTTCCCGACGACGGCGTTCTCCCAGGGCATCGCAAGGTCCGGTCCGCTCGCGCCTGGGTCCCCGGGCGGTGGGCGTGACCTCGTCGTGATGCGATCGTCATCCGCCGGACCGTCACGAGATCGCCCCGCATGCGACAGGATGGACCCCACACCAGTCACGAGGGGGAGGCGATGGCCGCGCCACAGCAGGACGACGCGCTCGATCGCGTCCTCGCCGAGCGCTACCGCCTGCAGTCCGTCGTGGGCCGGGGTGGCATGGCGACCGTCTACAAGGCCGTCGACGAGAGCCTCAACCGCACCGTCGCGATCAAGGTCTTCCACAGTGCGATGGTCGACCCGGCCCGACAAGAAGCCGAGCTCGGCGTGCTGTCGAGCCTCGAGCACCACGGCCTCGTCGGTCTCTTCGACGCGGGGGTCGAGCAGGGGCCGAACGGTCCCCAGCGATTCCTCGTGATGCCGCTGATCGCCGGGCTCAACCTCGAAGACCGTCTGCGGCACGGAGCGCTCGCCGCGCGACACATCGCCGAGATCGGCTACGACATGGCCGAGGCGCTCGACTACATCCACGGCCACTCGGTCGTGCACCGTGACATCAAGCCGTCGAACATCCTGCTCGTCGACTACGGCGACCACGAGGCCGCCCGTGCCCGGGCCAAGCTCGCCGACTTCGGCATCGCCCTCACCGAGGACGTCGAACGACTCACCGCCGAGGGGGTCACCACCGGCACCGCCGCGTACCTCAGCCCCGAGCAGGCCGTGGGTGGCGAGGTCGGCCCCCCGAGCGACGTCTACAGCCTCGGCCTCGTGCTGCTGCAGTGCTTCACCCGCCGGCGCGAGTTCCCGGGATCGCTCGTCGAGTCCGCCGTCGCCCGGCTGTCGCGCGACCCGGTGCTGCCCGAGCCCCTGCCCGAGCACTGGCGGCACGCCCTGCGCGCCATGACCAGCCGCGATCCCGCGCAACGGCCGACGCGGGCCGAGCTCGTCGCGATGATGCGCGACGTGGTCATCACCGAGACGACCGAGCACCGCGACGCCGTGGGCGACCTGTCGACCGGCGACGGCTCGATGCGCGGGGGCGACACCGAGCCGTTCGACCACAGCGAGGTGCTCGACACCCTGCCCAACGAGGCGCTCGACCGCGTCACCGCCATGGCGGCCCGCCTGTTCTCGGCGCCCATCGCCCTGGCGACCGTCATCGACGACGACCGCACGTGGTTCACGACCCACTACGACCCGGCCGTGGGCGACATCGCCCGGCACATCGACCTCTCGCTCGGGGCCGTCCACTCGTCCGAACCGCTGGTCATCGAAGATGCCGCCACCGACCGTCGTGTGGCATCGAGCCCGCTGGTCACCGGTCCGCTCGGCATGCGGTTCTACGTCAGCGTGCCCCTCACCCGGCGCGACGGCCACACGATCGGCACCCTCTCGGTGATCGGTCGCGAGCCGGGCACGGCCAGCGACGAGCAGGTCGCCAACCTCGCCGACCTCGCGGCGCTGGTCGTCGCCCAGCTCGAGCTGCGACAAGAGAGCCTGCGGATCGCCGGCACGACCACCGGCAGCGTCCCGCACGCCGAGCGCGTCGACCTCGACTCCCGCACCCGGAGCCCGTCCGACCGCTGACGTGCGGCAGACTTGCCCGGTGACCGTCGAGCTCGTGCCCTCCGTCGCGAGCGAGGCCGCCGCCCCCGTGGCTGCCTCCGTGCCCGCCCGCGTCGCGGCCTTCCCCCGCCTGCGCTACATGGGCTCGAAGTACGCGCTTCTGCCCGTGCTGCACGACGTCTTCTCGAGCGTCGCGCCCGTGTCGGCCGACGACCCCGAAGGCGAAGGAGGCGCGGTGCGGCCCGCGACCGCGATCGACGCCTTCAGCGGGTCGGGCGTCGTCTCGTACCTGATGAAGGCGGAGGGTCGCCGGGTCGTGAGCAACGACTTCCTGGCGTTCCCCGCGGTCATCGCCCGCGCCTCCGTCGTCAACGGGTCGACGACGCTGTCGGACGACCTCGTCGACGAGATCTGCGGCCCGCCCGCCGACGACCGCGACGTCGTGCGCCGCACCTTCGACGGCGTGTTCTTCTCGGCCGACGACCGGGCGTTCCTCGACTCGGCCTGGTCGCACGTCGACCGGCTCGACGGCGCCGAGCGCGACCTGGCGATCGCCGGCCTCGTGCTCGCCGCGGCGCGCAAGCAGCCCCGGGGCGTCTTCACCTTCACGGGCGCGCGGTACGACGACGGGCGCCGCGACCTGCGGATGACCATGGCCGAGCAGTTCCGGGCGGCCGTCCGGGCCTACGGCGCGACCGTGTTCGACGACGGCCTCGCGCACGAGGCCGTCGAGGGCGACGTGGCCGATCTGAGGCGACCGCCCGCCGACCTGGTGTACCTCGATCCGCCCTACGCGCCTCCTCGGGACGACGCCGACTACATGAAGCGGTACCACTTCCTGCAGGGGCTCGCCGTGTACTGGCGGGGGCAGACGATCATGACCGAGACCAAGACCAAGAAGATCGCCAAGCTGTTCACGCCGTTCGCCTACCCGCGGACGGTCGACGACGCCCTCGTGCGCACCTTCGAGCAGTTCTCCGACGCGGGGGCGCTCGTGCTGTCGTACTCGTCGAACGCCGTGCCGAGCCGCGAGCGCATCGAGCAGCTGATGCGCACGGTCAAGCCGCACGTCGAGGTGCGCGTGGTCGACCACACCTACAGCTTCGGCACGCACCGCACGGCGACCCGCACGGCGGCCACCGAGTACGTGTTCGTCGGGAGGGACTGACCGTGACGATCCCCACCTTCGACGAGTACGTGGCGTCGCTCGGCCGCATGACCCCGCACGTCGACCCCACGGCCCCCTCGGCGGCGGCGACCGACCTCGGCCGGGCCGCGGCGAGCCTCGGCGAGCTGCCCGTCGTCGACCGCGACCACCTGGCCGAGTGGACCCGGCAGCACCCGGCGTGGGTGCCCGCCCTCGGCCTGGCCGTCGGGCTGTCGCAGGAAAAGCTGCGCAACTCGCTGCGGCACGCCTTCGACACCCCGAGCTGGCTGACGCTCGCGCGGGGGCGAGCCGACGAGCTGGTCGCCCACCTCGACGACGAGTTCGAGCTCGTGCGCCTCGTCGCGTCGCAGCGGCACCGCACGTACGACTTCGGCGACCTGCTGTCGGCCCGGGCCGGCACGCGGGCGTCGGCGATCCGGGCCGGGGTGTCGGGGCGGAGGCTCGAGGACGAGATCGAGGCCATCGCCCGCGACCTCGGACTCGCCTGCGGCACGCGGACGAGGTTCACCGGTCGGGCGAACCGCACGGCGCCGTGCGACCTCGTGATCCCCTCGGCGGAGGAGCCCGCGATCGTGGTCGCCGCGAAGGGGTTCGACTCGACCGGCTCGAAGCTGACCGACGCCGTGCGCGAGATCGAGGAGATGGCCGACGTCCGGCTGCCGCGACAGACCGTCATGGCCGTGATCGACGGCATCGGCTGGAAGAGCCGCCAGGCCGACCTCAAGCGCATCCACCAGCTCTGGGTCGACCAGCAGATCGACGGGCTCTACACGCTGTCGACGCTCGACCGCTTCCGGGCCGACCTGGCCGACGCCGCACGCCTGCGCCGCCTCATCCCGTAGGCCGCGGCCGCGACCTGTGGCCAGGGCGGGCGAGTTCGTCGTCGACGGGCCGTCGCGCTCGCCCGTCCGTCACGGACTCGCCCGTTCTGGCGCCCGGCGCCGCGGCCGAGGCCGGTCAGGCGGCGGCGTGGGGAGCGTCGACGGCGCCGACGCCGTGGCGGTCGAACGCCCGGCCGAGGTCGAGCAGCGTGTCGGCGAGGGCGCCGTGTCCCGACGCCGGCACGACCTCGGCGAACGCGGCGGCGTAGGCGCTCGCGATGGCGGTGGTGACCTCCACGCCGCGCGGCGTGCGGCTGACGATGACGCTGCGGCGGTCGTCGGGGTTGCGCCGCCGGTCGAGGTGCCCGGCGTCGACGAGACGGTCGACGAGGTTGGTCATCGCACCCGACGACAGGTCGAGGTGCTCGGCCGCGCGCTTGGGGGTGACCAGGTCGCCGGTGGCCCACACGTAGAAGAGGAACCGGATGTCGGTGTCGCCCAGGCCGAAGAGGTCGCCCTGGTGGTCGAGCACGCGCGAGTGGTTCAGCATCAGCAGGCGGAACGAGTCGAGCAGGCGGCCGAGGTCGCCGGGGGCGAGGCCGGGGTCGGGGGTGAGGCCGGGGCTGGGCGCGAGGCCGGGCTCGGGGGTGAGGCCGGGGTCGGCCCGGGGTGGGGAGACGAACAAGAGGGTCCTCCGTGACGCGTGTGGGCGTGCCGTCCATGGCACCGGCTCAGTCAACAAGAATCTCGACGATCGTGACACCCCCACCACTGGGGACATGGTTCGCCTTGCGTGCCTCTCAAGTTCCAAGTAATTTGACTGTCGTACCACTTGAGAACAACGACCACTCGAAACCAGAACGGTTCGGGAGGTGAGCTTCTCACCGGCGAAGCCCCTGAACCACCTCGCCGGGGTGGCCCCCGACATCCCCCTCTTCCACCCTCTCGCCCTGGAGCACACCATGTCCCGTCCCACGCCCCGCATCGCCCGCATCGCCGCCTGGATCGCCATCCCCGCCGCCCTCGTCGCCTCGGGCATCGTCGTCTCGACGGCGTCGTACTCGGCCTTCTCGTCGACCACGGTCAACCCCACCAGCAACTGGACCGCCGGCACCGTCGCCCTCGCCGACGACGACAGCAACACCGCGCTCTTCACGGCCACCAACCTCAAGCCCGGCCAGACCGGCAGCAACTGCATCGCCGTCACCAGCACCGGCTCGCTCGCCTCGGCCGTCAAGCTCTACGGCACGGGCGCCGCCACGACCAACAACCTCGCGTCCAACATCACGCTGAGCGTCGTGCAGGGCACCGGCGGCGGCTTCGGCTCGTGCACCGGCTTCACCCCGCTCTCGTCGGGCTCGAGCCTCTACAGCGGCACGCTGGCCGCCTTCGGCACCAGCTACACCAACTACTCCAACGGCGTCGGCACCTGGGCCCCCACCGGCACCGCGTCCGAGACCCGCACCTACCAGGTGACCTACACCGTCTCGAACACCGCCCCCAACACGACCCAGGGCGGCACCGCGAGCCTCGGCCTCACCTGGGAGGCCCAGAACAGCTGAGGCCCGTCCCGCGGCTGACCCCCGCGTCACGGCGACACCGCAGCAGCATCGCACCACCGCACCACCGCATCAGGCGGCCCGACACCGCATCATCCGCATCCCCCGAGCAGAGGCACCCATGAGCACGATCGACCTGAAGCTACGGCCCGCCGCCGCAGCCGCGGCCTCGATCACCGTGCCCCTGGGTGCCTCTCGTTCGTGGCTCGACTGGACGCGCCTGGCCCTCGGCACCGCGTCACGCGTCGTGTTGTACTCGCTGCTCGGCCTGATGGTCTACGCGGCCGCCCCCGCCGCCCTCGGCTGGAGCCCGACCACCGTGATGACCGGCTCGATGGAGCCCCGCATCCACCCCGGCGACGTCGTCGTCGCGAAGCCCGTGGCGGCGTCCGACGTGCACCGCGGTCAGGTCCTCCTCTTCGACGACCCCGACCAGGCCGGGCACCTGCGGCTGCACCGTTACCACGACAACGGCCAGGCCGGGCAGATCGTCACCAAGGGCGACGCCAACCCGAGCGTCGACTCGACGCCGATCGACCGCAGCGCCGTCATCGGCGTCGGCTTCCTGCGCGTTCCCTACGTCGGAACACCCTTCGTCTGGGCCGCGGGCCACCAGTACGGCCACCTGCTGGTCACCGGCGGACTGCTGATCCTCGTCGTCCTGCTCAGCCGCAACGACCGGTACCTGCTGCGTGACGACCGTGACGAACGCCCCGCGTCGCCGCGGGTGAGCGTCCCCGCCGGCCGCCGCGTGCAGCGCCGACGCGAGCGGCGCCTCCGTCGCCTCCGGACCGCAGGAGGCGCGATCGGCCTGGCAGCGATCGGTGGCGGCCTCGCACTCACCCTCGTCGTCTCGGGCGGCGCGCACGCGGCGTTCGCCGCGCCCACGGCGAACCCGACGTCGAGCTTCGGTGCCGGGAACTACGACTGCCTGCAGGACACCTACAACTCGCAGACCTCGTACGGCTTCCCGTACAACGAGACGTCGGGCACGACCACGGCCGACGGCAGCTCGTTCGCCCGTGTGGGCACCCTGAGCGGCGGGGCGACGTTCGTCGCCGGTTCGTGCGCCACCAACCAGAGCCCCTACCTGCAGCTCGACGGCACCGGCCAGGTCACGACGGCGGTCAACCTCACCGGTCAGGCCGCCTTCACGATCGAGACCTGGTTCCGGACGACCAGCGCCGCCGGAGGGACCCTGGCCGCGTTCACCGCCGCACAGACCGGCACGAACACGACCGCCGACCGTGCGCTCTACCTGACCACGGCGGGCAAGATCGCCCTCGGCGTGCGCCCCACCTCGAGCACGACCAAGGCCACGACGACCCCGGCCTCGTACAACGACGGCGCCTGGCACCACGTGGTCGCCACCCTCTCGGGCACGAGCACGGTCGTCTACGTCGACGGTGTCGCGGTCGTGACCGACACCACGAACAAGACCGTGCAGACGGCCGCCGGTTACTGGCGCGTGGGCTACGCCCCGCTCGGCGGCCTGCCCTCGGCTCCCACGAACGGCTTCTTCGTCGGCTCGGTCGACGGCACGACGATCTACAACAACTCGGCCCAGACCGCCTCGGCCGTCCAGGCCCGGTACGCGGCCGGCCGCTGACCGACGGCGGCCGCCCGGTCAGCCGGCCAGCGCCTCCTCGATGACCGCGACGACCTCGGGGGCGTCGGGCTCGGTCGTCGGACGGAACCTGTGCACGGCGCCGCCGGGCGTGATCACGAACTTCTCGAAGTTCCACTTGACGCGGCCGGCCTTGCCGTCGGCGTCGGCGGCTTTCTTGAGCTCGGTGTAGAGCGGGTGCTCACCGCGACCGTTGACCTTGACCTTCTCCATCATCGGGAAGGTCACGCCCCAGGTCGCCGAGCAGTACTCCTCGATGGCCTCGCCGCTCGAGAGCTCCTGGAAGAACTGGTTGCTGGGAAACCCCAGCACCGTGAAGCCCTGCTCGCCGTACTGCTTCTGCAGCGCCTCGAGCTTCTCGTACTGAGGGGCGAGGCCGCAGCGTGAGGCCACGTTCACGACCATCACGACCTTGTCGGCGTAGGCGCCGAACGTGGTGGACTCGCCGCGGATCGTGGTCAGGGTGATGTCGTCGAGGGTCATGCGTCCGACGGTAGGCCCGCCCGCTGCGAGTCCGCTCGCCGGCGCGAGCCTGCCCGGTCGCGCCGCCGTTCCCTCCAGCCCCGTCCCGCCGCGAGCTCTGTGCGGCGGCCACCTGTCCCATCCCCACGGTCGCCCCCTCGCCCCCTCGCCCCCTCGCCCCCTCGCCCCC
>NZ_JXQZ01000040.1 GCF_000878135.1 Frigoribacterium sp. MEB024 | reverse complement strand
GTGTGACCACCGAGATGCGGATCTCGCTGGTCGAGATCATCTCGATGTTGATGCCGGCCTCGAAGAGGGCCGTGAACAGTCGCGCCGAGACGCCGGCGTTGGTGCGCATGCCCGCACCGACGAGCGCGAGCTTGCCGATCTGGTCGTCGTACTGCAGCGACTCGAAGCCGATCTCGGAGCGGTCCGACTCGAGGGCCTGGAGCACGACGGCGCCCTCGGACTTCGGCAGGGTGAACGAGATGTCGGTGCGGCTGGTCGACGCCGCCGACACGTTCTGCACGATCATGTCGATGTTGGCGCCGGTCTTGGCGACCGTGCGGAAGATCTGGGCGGCCTTGCCCGGCACGTCGGGGACGCCGACGACGGTGATCTTGCCCTCGCTGAGGTCGCCCGCGACCCCGCTGATGATGGGTTCTTCCACGTTCTCTCCCTCTTTCGGGTTGACGACGAGCGTGCCCTCGTTGTTGTTGAACGACGAGCGGACGTGCAGGGTGACCCCGTGACGCCGGGCGTACTCGACGGCACGGATGTAGAGCACCTTCGACCCGGCGGCGGCGAGCTCGAGCATCTCTTCGCTCGTGACGCGGTCGAGCTTGCGAGCCTTGGGCACGACGCGCGGGTCGGCCGTGAAGACGCCGTCGACGTCGGTGTAGATCTCGCACACGTCGGCGTCGAGCGCCGCCGCGAGGGCGACGGCGGTCGTGTCGGAGCCACCTCGACCGAGGGTCGTGATGTCACCCGTGGATCGGTTGAACCCCTGGAAGCCGGCGACGATGGCCACGTACCCGGCGTCGAGGGCGTCGCGCACCCGGCCGGGTGTCACGTCGACGATGCGGGCCTTGCCGTGCTGGGCGTCGGTGATCATGCCGGCCTGGCTGCCGGTGTACGAGCGGGCCTCGACGCCCAGGCTGCGGATCGCCATGGCGAGCAGGGCCATGCTGATGCGCTCGCCCGCGGTGAGCAGCATGTCGAGCTCGCGGCCGCCGGGGAGCGGACTGACCTCGTTGGCCAGGTCGAGCAGCTCGTCGGTGGTGTCGCCCATCGCACTGACGGCCACGACGACGTCGTTGCCGGCCTTGCGCGTCTCGACGATGCGCTTGGCGACGCGCTTGATGCTCTCGGCATCGGCGACGGACGACCCGCCGAATTTCTGCACGATCAAGCTCACGGTGACTCCTGAGAAGGGGACTGGGCGCGCCGGAGGACGGCTCACGCCTGCGTCCGGCGATTCTATTCGGTGTCGAGGGCGTGTGACGCACACGGCTCGGTGTCCCGCGGACGGCCCCGAGGGGTCGCGCATCGGAGCACGGAGGGCGGCGTCGACGCCTCTCCCCTACGGTGGACCGATGCCCGACACCACCGACCAGGCCCGCGGCGCCGCCAGCCGCCTCCAGGACAGCCGCGCCCTCACGACCGCCGCCCGCGTCGGTTTCGCCATGAACGGCCTGCTCCACGTCGTGATCGGCGTGATCGCCCTCGGCGTCGCGTTCGGCGGTGGCGGCGAGGCCGACCAGGGCGGTGCCCTCGGGCAGTTCGCGTCCCGTCCGGGCGGGGTCTTCCTCCTCTGGCTGATCGTCGTGGGGCTCTGGGGCCTCGGCCTGTTCCAGGTGCTCGAAGCCGCTCTCGTCCGGGGGACCGACAAGGACGCCTGGGCCGAGCGCGCGAAGGAGGGCGGCAAGGGCGTCGCCTACCTCGCCGTCGGGTTCACGGCCTTCACCTTCGCCCGGGGCTCGTCGTCGGACAGCTCCGGACAGACCCAGACGCTCAGCGCCCGGCTGCTCTCCGCTCCTGGGGGCGTCGTGCTGCTCGTCGTCGTCGCGCTCGCCATCGTGGCGATCGGGGCCTACTTCGTCGTGAAGGGCGTGAAGCAGGAGTTCCGCGAGGACCTCACGCTGCCGGGGGGTGCGGCGGGACGTGGCACGGTCGCCCTGGGCGTCACGGGTTACGTGGCCAAGGGGATCGCCTTGGCCGTCGTCGGCGTGCTGTTCGCGGTCGCGGCGATCACCTCGGACCCGAGCGAGGCCACGGGGCTCGACGGCGCCCTGAGGGCCCTGGCGGCCCTGCCCTTCGGAGTGGTGGTGCTGACGGCCGTCGCCCTGGGGCTCATGGCCTACGGCGCGTACTGCGTCGTCCGGGCACGGCGCGCCCGCCTCTGACGGGCAGGCGCCCGCCGCACGGCCTCAGGAGGCGCGGGTCGTCACTCGGAGACGAGCCGGCGGCCCTCGAAGGCGCGGCCGAGCGTGACCTCGTCGGCGTACTCGAGGTCGCCGCCCACGGGCAAGCCCGAGGCCAGTCGCGTCACCCGGAGGCCGAAGGGCGCGAGCATCCGGGAGAGGTACGTCGCGGTCGCCTCGCCCTCGAGGTTGGGATCGGTGGCGATAATGACCTCTTGGACGGTGTCGTCGGCGAGACGCTGCACCAGCTGGCGGATGCGCAGGTCGTCGGGACCGATGCCGTCGATGGGGCTGATCGCCCCACCGAGCACGTGGTAGAGGCCGCGGAACTCGCGCGTGCGCTCGATGGCCTGGACGTCCTTGGCCTCTTCGACGACGCAGATCGTGGCCGGCGAGCGACGCGGGTCTCGGCAGATGTTGCAGGTCTCTTGTTCGCTGACGTTGCCGCAGATCTCGCAGAAACGCACCTTGGTCTTGACGTCGACGAGCAGCTCGGCGAGGCGTGACGTGTCGAACGACTCGTTCTGCACGATGTGGAACGCGATGCGTTGCGCCGACTTGGGCCCGATGCCGGGGAGGCGACCGAACTCGTCGATGAGTTCTTGGACGATGCCTTCGTACACGCGCTACTCGCTTCTCTGAGGCGTGACCCGGGGGGCGATCGTCTCTTCTTCGATGAACTGGGCCCCGAGGATCTCGCGCACGACGGCCTCGCCGTAGCGCGACCCGGTGGGGATGCCTCGACGAGGGTCGCCGGTGGCGGCGCGACGCTCGGCCACCGACGGGCCGGCACCCGTGGAGGGATCCGGAGCCGCCGACGCCACAGTCGAGGTCGTGGCTGCCCGAGGCGACGCACCGGCGCCGGAACGGCCTGCCGCGGCCGCGTCGACCTCGGGCGGCGGGGGCGCGGCGTCGACCGTCGGGACGCCCCCGGGTGGCTCTTCGGTGATGTGCTCGGGCTCGTCGGGCTCGGGGGGCGGGGTCTGCGGGATGGTGGCGACGTCCCACCCGGTGACGGGCGCAGGGGAACCGGGTCGCTCGGTCGACGCCGGGGCCGTGGCCCGTTCGGCGGACGTCGGCTTCGTGGCCGCCGCCGGGGTCCGGGAAGGACTCGCGGCCTTCGCGGCGGAGTCCTGGCGCGCTGCCGGTTCTGTGGCGGCCGTCGTGCGGCCCGGCTCGGCCGGTGTCGACCCCTGGGGTGACGGAGCGGAAGCCTGCCGCCCGGCGTCGGTCGCCGGTGCGGCCGATCGGCTGGTGTCTCGTTGCGGGGTCGACGTCGCGGGCGGGACGGACGCGTCGACGGGCGGCGCACCGGTGGGGGTGGGACCCGCGGGCCCGTCGCCCTCGACCCGGGCGATGTACTTGACCTTGACGCCGAGCACGTCGACGATCGCCCGTCGCAGGTACTCGCTGACGCCCTCGGCCGCCCCCTGGGGACGCTTGAAGCTCTCGACGTCGTTGGCGCTGGGGAAGGCGAGCGTCAGCACGTCGTCCGCGAAGTCGACGACGGTGGCCGTGACGACGACCATCCAGGCCGTGCGCCGCGCCTTCTGGACGACCTCGACGATCTCGGGCCAGCTGTCGCGCATCTGCTGGAGCGTGACGGGAGCCGCGCCCGACCCGGCGCCCTGTCCGGTGTCGAGGGTCTGTGCCCAGGCGGCCGAGTGCGGCGCGGACGGAGGCGCGGGTTCGTTCGTCGCCGGAGCGGCGGAGCCGACGGGCTCGACCGGGGCCGACGGGGCGGCCGTCGCCCAGGACGCGGTCGCGCTCTCGACGGCCGACGGACCGCCCGCGGCCTCGGTCGACGGAGTGGCCTCGACCGGTGCCGCGGAAGGAGACGTCGCGGCAGGAGCGGCCGAGACCGGAGCCGACGACGCGACGGAGGACGTCGGTCGACCCGACGCGGGCCGGACCTCGGCCGGTCGGGCCTCGGTCGACGGGCCGGGCGCCACCGACGAGGCGGAGCCGGGGCCCTCGACGCCGACGCGTCGTTCGAGACGCTCGACCCGGGCGAGGGCACCCCGACCCGTCTGGTCGCTCTCGGGGACGAGGACGCG
Source organism: Frigoribacterium sp. MEB024 (assembly GCF_000878135.1). Classification (GTDB taxonomy): domain Bacteria; phylum Actinomycetota; class Actinomycetes; order Actinomycetales; family Microbacteriaceae; genus Frigoribacterium. The sequence goes on along the minus strand of NZ_JXQZ01000040.1, from coordinate 19,401 downwards.
CGCGATCATCAGTTCGAGGTGGAGCCGCGGCGACGTCGCCCCGGTCATGTCGGTGAGGGCGCGGTTCACGACGTCCGCCGAGCGGGAGAGCTCGGCGGCACCGAAGGCGTGCGACTGGTGCACGAGACGGTCGAGCTCGTCGGCGGTGACGCCCCGCAGCACGGCCGACGCGCCCTCGACGGTCGCGCCGACGACGATGAGGTCGCGCAGGCGCTCGAGCAGGTCTTCGACGAACCGTCGGGGGTCTTGACCGGTCTGGACGACCCGGTCGACGGCCGCGAAGGCCGCGGCGCCGTCGCGGGCGCCGAGCGCCTCGACGACGTCGTCCAGCAGCGAGGCGTGGGTGTACCCGAGCAGGGCGACGGCGCGCTCGTACTCGATCGCCCCGTTCTCGCTGCCGGCCATCAACTGGTCGAGGAGGGAGAGGGTGTCACGCACGGACCCGCCGCCGGCACGGACCACGAGCGGGAGCACGCCGGGGGCGGCCTCGACCGACTCGCTCTCGCAGAGCTCGTGGACGTACTCGAGCATCTGGGCCGGGGGCACGAGGCGGAACGGGTAGTGGTGCGTGCGCGACCGGATCGTGCCGATCACCTTGTCGGGCTCGGTGGTCGCGAAGATGAACTTGACGTGCTCGGGCGGCTCTTCAACGACCTTCAGCAGGGCGTTGAAGCCCTGCGGGGTGACCATGTGGGCCTCGTCGAGGATGAAGATCTTGAACCGGTCGCGGGCCGGGGCGAACACGGCCCGGTCACGGATGTCGCGGGCGTCGTCGACGCCGTTGTGGCTGGCCGCGTCGATCTCGATGACGTCGAGCGAGCCGCCGCCGTCGCGGGAGAGCTCGACGCACGACGCGCAGACGCCGCACGGGGTGTCGGTCGGGCCCTGGGCGCAGTTCAGGCAGCGGGCCAGGATGCGGGCCGACGTCGTCTTGCCGCAGCCGCGGGGGCCGCTGAACAGGTAGGCGTGGTTGACGCGGTTGGTGCGCAGCGCCGTGCGGAGCGGATCGGTCACCTGCGTCTGCCCGATGAGCTCGGCGAAGTTCTCTGGCCGGTAACGGCGATACAGGGCGGTGACCACAGAGCAAGAGTAGTCGGGGCGACCGACAACGGTCGACGGCGCGGGCCCTGCTCCGCCCGGTCCGGTGCGGCGCCCGCCGGACGCACCGGAGGGCCCGTCGAGACGACGGACCCTCCGGTGTGACGCGCCCGTTCCGGCTACTCCGCCACGTTCCTCCCCCGGCGACGCAGACGCACCAGCGCCAGCCCGAGCAGGAGGGCGAAGGCCCCGAGGGAGAACCCTCCGAGGACGTCGGAACCCGTGTACGCGAGTCCCGTGACGCCCGCGGTCGCGACCCCGCCGGTTCCGTCGCCGGAGCCGCCACCCGCACCGGGCAGACCCGGGAAGCCCGGGGTCCCGGGCGTGCCCGGCGTACCGGGCGTACCCGGCGTGCCCGGCGTGCCCGGTGTGCTGGCGGCGGCCGTCACCGTGAAGCCGGTCGTGACCGGGGCCGAGGTGGCTCCCGCCACGGTCTGCGTCGCGTCGACCACGTGCGGCCCGACGGCCACGTCCTCCCAGACGACCGTCCAGGCACCCGCCGCGTCCGCCGTGACGACCAGGACGCGATCCGCGGCGAGGACCGCGGCGACCCGGGTGACGGGTCCGACGGCGGCGTCACCCGCGTCGAGCCGGACCGTGACGGTCGCGCCGGGTTCGGCGGTACCCGTGGTCGTGACGGTCGTCGTGCCGCCCTGACCGGCCGGGAACACCGAGCCCGGCAGCGGACTCGTGATCACGATCGGATCGATGGCGGCGATGACGAGGTCCTGGGTGGCCGTCGTCGTGCCCGCGTCCGCGGTCTGCGTGGCGGTGAGCACGTAGGCCGCGACCGGGACGCCCACGAACGTCACCGTCCAGGTGCCGTCGTCGGCGACGACCGTGATCTGCGTCGTCCCCTGTCCGAGGTCGACCGTGACGAGCGCACCGGGTGTGCCGGTGCCCGTCACCGTGACGTCCTCGACGCCGTCGTCGTCGGCGTCGGCGATCAACGCGTCCGGAGCGGGCGAGGTGATGACGACGGCGTCGGTGTTCGCGGCCGCGGTGACCGTGAACACGACGGTCTCGGGTGCCGACACCGCGCCTCCCACGGTCTGGGTCACCGACAGGGCGTGCTGCCCCGGCTCGACGCCCACCAGCGTGGTCGACCAGGCGCCGTCGGCGTCCACGTCGACCGTGACGGGCAGGCCGCCGTCCAGGCTCACGGCCACGGAGGCGTTCGGCTGGGCCGAGCCGCCGACCAGGACGTCGGCCGTGCCCTCCGTGCCCGAGGGCAGGATCGACCCCTGCTCGGGCGAGGTCACCACGAGCGGGGCGACCTCCGCGGCGGGGGCGAGGACGACGTCCACCGAAGCACTGCCGGTGACCACGTCCGAGACCGTCTGCTCGACGACCACGGTCCGCGTGCCGACCGGGACCGCCGGCAGGGTCACCGACCAGGTGCCCCCGTCGGTGACGGTCGCCGTCTGCGTGGTGCCGCCGACGGAGACCGTGACGGTGGCTCCTGGCTCGCCCGTGCCGGTGACCGGCAGGTCGACGAAGCCGTCGCCGTCGGCGTCCGTCACGAGCTGCCCGTCGGCGGGCGAGGTGATGGTCGGGGCGACGGCGGGGTCGGCCGGGGCGGGCACGATCACGACCTGCACCTCGACGGGGACGCTGGTCGCGTCGCCGACGGTCTGCACGACCGAGACGGTGTGCGTCCCGGTGGCGAGCACGACCGGCACCTGCCACGAGCCCGCGTCGTCGACCGTCGTGGTGACGGGGTCTCCCCCGTCGACCGTGACGGCGACGGGCGCGCCCGGCTGTCCCTGGCCGCGGACGACGACCGGCGCGGTGCCGGAGTCGCCCGCCTGGTACTGCTGCCCGTCGGTCGGAGCCGTGACGGTCAGCGTGGCGGCGGCCTCGACGACGACCGTGGTCGTCACCGGAGCCGACTCGGACCCGGCGACCGTCTGCGTCGCGGACACCACGTGCTCGCCCACGCCGACCCCCGTGAAGGTGGTCGTCCAGGTGCCGTCGTCGCCGACGTCGACCGTGACGGCCGTGCCGTCGTCGAGCGTCACCGCGACGGTCGCGCCGACCTGAGCCGAACCGGTCACCGGCAGGTCCACCGTCGAGTCGACGGACAGCACGAGGAGGCGCGTGCCCGTCGCCGGGTCGGTGATCTCGATCGGGTCTGCCGCGACGACCGCGAACGGCTGGGTCACGGGGACCGTCGTGACGGTGCCGTACTGCTGCACCACCGAGATCGGTCCGGCGCCCACCGGCACGGCGTCGAAGGTCGCGGTCCACGCCCCCGTCGTCGGGTCGGCCGGGACGGCCCGGGTCAGGTCGTCACCGAGCGAGACCGTGACGGTCGCGCCGGGCTGGGCGGTGCCCGACACGGTGACCGGCGTGGTCTGGCCGTCGAGGACGACGACGGTGGCACCCGGGGCCGGCTCGGTGATCGTGACCGGCGTGCCGACCACGACGTCGAGCTGCTGGGTGGCGGGAGTCGTCGAACCGGCCGGGACCGTCTGCGTGACGACGACCGGGTACGAGCCGACGGGAACGTCGCCCACCGTGACGGTCCACGTGCCCTCGGGGGTCACCGTGGTCGTCTCGGAGAGGTCGTCGCCCACCGCCACCACGACCGTCGCGCCGGGCTGACCCGTGCCGGAGACCGTGACGTCCGTGGTGTCGTCGGCGTCCTCCACGACGATCGACGACCCGGCGGGCGGCGAGGTGATCGTCACCGGAGCGGCCACGACGACCGACACGTCCCGCGTGATCGGGGTCGACACGGCGCCGTCGACGGTCTGGGTGACCGAGGCGGTGCGGTCGCCGACCGGCACGCCGTCGACCGTGACGCTCCAGGCGCCGGTCGTCGGGTCGGCCACGACCGTCCCGACCAGGCCGTCACCGAGGTCGACCGTGACGGTCGCTCCGGGCTGGGCCGTGCCGGACGCGACCACCGGGGCGGTGTCTCCCGCGGCGAGCACGACGACCGTCGTGCCGTCGGTGGGCCGGTCGACGACGAGACCCGCCGCCGCCGCGACCGTGAACGGTTGCGACGCCGCGGCCGAGGTCGCGCCCCGAATCGTCTGCGTGGCGGTCAGGGTGTGGTCGCCGACGGGGACTCCGTCGACGGTCGTCTGCCAGTCGCCCTCGGGCCCGACGGTGGCGCCGGCTGTGAGGCCCGTGCCGAGCGAGACGGCGATGGTGGCGCCGGCCTCACCGGTGCCCGAGACGACGACCGACGTGGTGCCGGCCGGGTCCAGCAGGGAGACCGTCGCACCGGGGATGGGCATGACGATCACGGGCGCGGCGGGGGCCACGACGATCGACACGTCCCGCGTGACCGGGGTCGAGGTCGAGCCGTCGACGGTCTGGGTGACCGCGATGGTGCGGTCGCCGACCGGGACTCCCGGCACGGTGACGCTCCACGCGCCGGTCGTGCCGTCGGCCGGGGCGGTGGCGGTCAGGCCGTCGCCGAGGTCGACGTCGATCGAGGCGCCCGGCTCGGCCGTGCCCGACACGACCAGGTCGGTCGTCGCGTCCGGCGTGGCCACCGCCACGACGGTCCCGACGGCGGGGGCCTCGATGACGACCGCGGCGGCGGGGACCACCGAGAGGGGCTGGGTGACGGCGGCCGACACCGAGGTGCCGAGCGCCTGGGTGGCGGTGAGCGTGCGTTCTCCGACCGTGACGCCTGCCACCACGACGCTCCAGGCGCCGGTGGTCGGGTCGGCGATCGTCGAGGCCACGAGGTCGTCGCCGAGGTCGACGCGGACGGTCGCCCCCGGCTCGGCCGTGCCGCTGACCGTGACGGCGGTCGAGGCGGTCGGGTCGGCGACCGTCACGACGGCACCGGGCGTGGGCTGCGACACGGTCAGCTCGTCGCCGACCACGATCTCGAAGGCCGCCAGGACCGGGGTGGAGGTCGTGCCGGCCACGGCCTGCGACGCCGTCACCTGGTAGGTGGCGACGGGCAGGTCGGCGAGGACGACGGACCAGTCACCCGAGGCGGGGTCGGCGGTCGTGGTGACGGCCACTCCCCCGTTCAGCCGGACGGAGACCTCGGCACCCGGTGACGCCGTACCCGAGACGGGGACGTCGATGGTGCCGGCCGGGTCGAGCACGGTGAAGACGGAGTCGTCCGGGTCGATGATGACGACCGGGGTGGCCGCGCGGACCTCGAACGAGCTCTCCTGCGCCGGCGAGGTGGTCCCGCCGATGCTCTGCGTCGCCGACAGGTCGACCGTACCGACGGGCACGCCGGCCACGTCGACCGACCAGGCGCCCGTGGTGGGGTCCGCCGCGACGGTCGCGACGAGGTCGGCACCGGTCGCGGGGTCCAGGACCACGTCGACGGTGGCGCCCGCGGCCGCGGTACCCGAGACCGTCACCGTCGAGACGACGTCCGGCCCGGCCACGTCGACGACGGAACCGTCGGCGGGAGCGACGACGACGAGGGGGGCACCGGCGAGGATCTGCACCACCCGCGTCTCGGGGACCGAGACCGAGGTGCCGACCGTCTGGGTCGCGACGATCGTCCGCGTGCCGACGGGGACGTCGTCGAACGAGATCGACCAGGCGCCGGTCGTGGTGCCGGCCGTGACCGTGTCGGTGACACCGTCGCCGAGGTCGACGCGGACGACCGCGCCCGGCTCGGCCTGGCCCGACACCACGAGGGTCGTGGTCGAGGCGGGGTCGGCGAGGACGATCGGGACGCCGTCGGCCGGGGCCACGATGGTGAGCGGGGCCGCCGGGTCGATCGTCACGACGCGCGTGCCGGCCTGCTGGACGGTGTCGCGAACGGCCTGCGAGGCCCCGAGGATGCGCTCGCCGACGCCGACGCCGACGAGGGTGACCGCCCAGGCGCCCGTCGTGGGGTCGGCGAGGGTGCTGCCGACCTCGACGCCGTCGAGGGTCACGGTGATCCGAGCGCCCGGCTGGGCGGTCCCGGCGACCGGGACGTCCTGCGTGGCTGCGGGCGAGGCGACGACGTAGCGGACGTCGGCGGCGGGGGTCGTGATGGCCACGTCCGCCCCGGCTGCGACCTCGAAGGCCTGGGTCACGGGCTCGGTGGTCGTCGTGCCGCCGACCGTCTGGGTCACGGAGGCGACCTGGTCGCCGACGGGGACACCCGGGACCGTGACGGTCCAGAGCCCGTCGGGCCCGGCGGTCGTCGGGGTGACGACACCGGCCAGGGTCACCTCGACCGACGCCTCCGGGTAGGCCGTGCCGGTCACGACGACGGCGGTGGTGCTGCCGGTGCCGGCGACCGTGATGACGTCGCCGTCACCGGGTGCGGTGATGGTGAGGTCGGCCTCGGCCGAGACCACCGAGAAGTCCGTCGGCTCGGCCTCGAGGAGGTCCGGGCCCTGTTGCTGGCTCGCGCCCACGACGTGGTCGCCGACGGCGACCCCGGTGAGCTCGAGCGACCATACTCCCTGCGCGTCGGGGACCACGGGCACGGCCGGATCCTGGTCGACGCCGTCGACCGTCACGACGACGGGCAGACCGGTCACGCCGGTGCCCGAGACGGTCACGGCGGCGGTCCCTCGGTCGTCGGCGACGACCAGCTGGGCCCCGAGGACGGGCGCCGTGATGACGACGTCACCGCCGACGCTGACCCGGACGTCCCGCGTGACGGCGTCCGAGGTGGAGCCGTTGACGCTCTGGGTCACCGAGACCGTGTGCGGACCGACCGGGACGCCGGCGACGGTGACGGACCACTGGCCCGAGGCCGGGACGATCACCTGGCCGACGAGCCCGTCGCCGAGGTCGACCGCGACGGTCGCCCCGACCTGGCCCGTGCCCGAGACGACGACGGGCGTCGTGTCCTGCGGTCCCGGGACGAAGTACTCGGCGCCGTCGAGCGGTGCCGTGACGGCCAGGGGCGTTCCCTGCGCGATCGTCAGCTGCTGGGTCACCGGTGCGGAGGTGGTTCCGCCGAGGGTCTGCGTCGCACCGAGCGTGCGGACACCGGCGGGGACGTCGGGGATGACCGCGGTCCAGGCGCCCGTGGCGGGGTCGACCGTGGCCGGCACCTCGAAGCCGGCGCCGAGGCCGACCGTGACGGTCGCCCCCGGGTCGGCGGTGCCGGTGACGGTCACGTCGGCCGTGGTGCCGCCGACGATCGGGATCGTTGCCCCGGGGGGCGGCGTCGAGATGGCGACGGGGGTCCCGGCGACGATCGTCACGACGCGCGTCTGCGCCGGCGACACGGTGCCGCCGACGGTCTGCGTCGCCGAGATCGTGCGCTGACCGACGGGCACGCCGGCGACGTCCACCGACCAGGCGCCGGTCGTGGCGTCCGCCGTGACCCGGCCGGTCAGGCCGTCACCGAGGTCGACGCGGACGTCGGCGCCGGCCTGGGCGGTGCCCGAGACGGTCAGGGTGGTCGAGGAGGCGCTGTCGGCCACGCGCACCGTGGTGCCCTCGGCCGGGGCGAGGATGTCGAGCGGCGCGCCGGCGGCGACCGTCAGCGGCTGCGTGACCGGCACCGAGACGACGCCGGCGACCGTCTGCGTGACGCTGATCGTCCGGGGCCCGACGGGCACGGACGAGACGGTCGCCGACCAGGCGCCCGTGCCGTCGGCCGTCGTCGTGGCCACGTAGCCGTCGCCCAGGTCGACCCGGACGGGGGCGTTCGGCTCGGCGGCTCCCGTCACCGTGACCGGGGTGGTCGAGGTGGCGTCGGCGACCGTGAGGGTCGCACCGGGCGCAGGCGTGGAGATCGTCACGCCGGTTGCGGCCACGAGGGTGAAGTCGGTGGTCTGCGGGGCGGACACCGCGCCTCCCACCGTCTGCGTCGCGGTGGCCGTGTAGGCGGCGACCGGCAGGGCCGGGAAGGTCACCGACCAGGTGCCGTTGGCGGCGACCGTCGCGGTGAGGTCGCGGCCGCCGCCGAGCGAGACGGCGACGGGGGCATCGGCCTGACCGGTGCCCGAGACGGTGACGTCACGGGTCGAGTCGGCGCCGGGCAGCCGGTACTGCGTGCCGGAGGTCGGGCTCGTGATCGTGAGCCCCGCACCGGCGACGACGCTGAAGGCGCGCGTCACGGCGGCGGAGACGTCGCCACCGAGGGCCTGCGTCACGGACGCAGTGTAGCCCCCGACGGGCACGCCCGCGACGGTCGTCGTCCAGGTGCCGTCCGCGGCGACGAGCGCGGTGGCGGTGCGGCCGCCGCCCAGGTCGACGGCGACGGTGGCCGTGGGGGTGGCGGTGCCCGAGACGATCACGGGGGTCGTGGAGTCGGCGTCGAGGACGGTGAAGACGCGTCCGGCGGTGGGCGCGGTGACGACGAGCGGCTGCTGGGCGACGACGGTGAAGTCGCGCGTGACCGGACCGGTGGTCGCGGTGCCGAGGGCCTGGGTCACGGAGGCGCTGTAGGCCCCCGCGGGCACGGACGCGACGGTCACGATCCAGTTGCCGTCCGCGGCCACCGTGCCGGTGCCCGTGAGACCGGCGCCGAGGTCGACGCTGACGGTGGCACCGGGCTCGCCGGCACCGGTCAGCACGACGCTGCGGGTGGCTCCGGGAGCGTTCGGCACGACGAACACCTGGCCGGCGGTGGGCGTGGCGATGCTCAGGGGGGTGAGGGCCGCGGCCCGGACGGTGGAGGTGGCGAGGTCGACCCGGGACGCGTTCACGAGCGGCAGGACCGAGAGGCTGACCGCGTGGACGGAGCTCGAGCCCGCGTCGGTGCCCCGGCCGTCACGGAAGCCGACGCCGTCCTGGGCGTTGATCGTGACGCGGACGAGCTGGTTCAGCAGGGTGGTCAGCGGAGCGAGGGTCGTGACGACGGCGGCGGTCGTGGTGCGCAGGGTGGTCGTCGTCGCGGCGAGCGCGGTGCCGTCCACGAGCGGTGAGTAGAGGCCGCCCACGGAGCCGAGCAGGGTGCCGACGACGGGGAGGAGCGCGTTGCGGAGGACGGTGGCGCCGAGCGCACCGACGAGACCCGACCCGGTGACGGTCGTGGCGGTCGCCGGGGTGGTGCCGTCGAGCAGCTGCCCGATCGTCGTCACGGTGCGGGTCGTGAGCGTCTCGTTCACCGTGGCGAGACCGAGGTCGATGCGCAGACCGACACGGAGGTCGACGGTCGCGGCGGTGGCCCGGACGGCGGCGTTCGCCGCAGCGACCAGGTTCGTCGGCAGCTGGTTCTGCAAGATGTCGGTGACGCCGTTGGTGATGGCGGTGATCGTCGCGGGACTGAGGAGGTCGCTGTTCGCGGGCAGGCCGTTGAGGGCGCCGAAGTCGATGATCACCTGCCCCGTGCTCGGAGTGATGGTCACCGGGCCCGAGGTCAGGGGCCTCGCGAGTTCGGTCGAGATCGTCGAGTCGAGGTCGACGGTCGCCGTCACCCCGACGACCGGCTGACCGAGGGTCACCGCTCCCCCGAGGGGCAGTCCGTTCACGGCCGTGGTGAGCGGTGCGGTGATCGAGGTGGCGAGCCCGGTCACGGCACCGCTGCCGGCGACCGCGTTGACCGTCGATCCGAGCCCGGTCACCGTGCCGCGGAGCGACGTGGTCACGCCCTGGACGGCCGGGCTCGTCATCGTGTAGCGCGCGCCGGCGACCTGGTACGCCGTCGTCGGCGTCCCTGCCGTGGCTCCACGCTGCTGGCTGATCTGGGACGAGAGGGAGCCGAGGCCCAGGCGGACGTCGGAGAGGACGCCGTTCGTGGCGGGCACCGACGCCAGCAGGGGCTGCAGGTTCAGCGTCGCACCGGCACCGGGGGTGCCACTGCCTGCGGCGATCGACCCGTCGGCACCGATCAGGCCGGCCGAGGCGGTGGCACCCGTCGCGGTGGCGCTCGCGTACTGGCCGTCGACGCCGAGCTGCAGCAGACCGTTCGCGCCCAGAAGGCGGAAGCCGTTGCCGAGACCGACCGAGAGGGCGTTCACCGCGGTGAGGTTCAGGGGGTTGCGGGACGTCGGCGGGTTCTGCGTCGTGCCGAAGGCCGAGTAGGCCCCGCCGAGGGCGGCGACCTGGTCGAGCGAGACGATGCCCGAGCCGCCGACCATCGAGGCCTCGGCCTCGCTGCGGTCGGTCGTGGCCGCCTGGGCGGGGACGACGACGACGAGCGCCCCGACCACCGCCGCGACGACGGCCGCGGCCGTCGCCTTCAGTGCGCGGGACGCGTGGGAGCGCCGGGGGCGCTCGATCGCCTGGCTTCGCATGGGTGTGCCTCTTCCTGACGGGACGAGCCCGCCGCCTGATCCGAAGAACTCCCGCTGGTGAGGCAGGAGGTGCTGCTGTTCTGTTGTGAGCCGCGGTGCCGCCGCCCGGGGACGACGACGAGGCGAACGGGACTACCGCGCGGTGCGCGGGCTCGTTCGCCTGGTGCGGGTGCTGCTGACGTGCCGTGGTGAGGGGCTCATCGGTCCTGATCCTGATCGTGTGGTGCGGGTGCGACGGCGCCGTCGCGCATGGTCGCACCGTGGTGAGGGGTGCGGCCGGAGCGGTGGTTGGTCGCTCCCGACGAGCTGGTTCGGTCTCGTCGTGGTGCCGAGCATAGACGGAGAGCACCCGGATCGCGCACCCCCACGAAGGGGGGCCACGGCGACGAAGACGGGAGGAGGGGCGGCGCACCACGCACGACGCCGCGCCGAAGCGCCGCAGGGGCGGCGGCGCACCCCCCACAGAACGCGAGCGGCCACACCCCACGCACCACGCACGACGCCGCGCCGAAGCGCCGCAGGGGCGGCGGCGCGTTAAAAGAAGATGACCCCTCACGCACCCGCCAGAGCCCGGTTACCCTTGCTGCATTTCTGCCCTGGGGGAGTTGGCCTGGATGACGCCACGTGAGGAGCCTCGACGAGTTTAGCGGCAACTGAGTGGTCGCCGCGACCCGGGGTGTTGCCTGGGGGCATGAGAATCGTCATCGCCGGAGGACACGGCAAGATCGCCCAGCTCCTCGAACGCCGACTCGCCGACGCCGGGCACGACCCCGTCGGCATCGTCCGCAACCCCGACCACACCGCAGACCTCGAGACCGCGGGGGCCCGTGCCCTCGTCCTCGACCTCGAGAACACCGACGTCGACACGCTCGCCGGCCACCTCGACGGAGCCGACGCCGTCGTCTTCGCCGCGGGTGGTGGCGGCGGCAGCGGTGCCGAGCGCAAGCTGACCATCGACCGCGACGGGGCCGTCCTGCTGGCCGACGCCGCCGAGAAGGCGGGCGTCACGCGCTACGTGATGGTCTCGGCCATCGGCACGGACGACTTCGACCCGGCCCGCGCCGAGCTCCCCGCCACGAACGACGACGACGTGTACCAGGTGTACATGCGTGCGAAGAGCGAGGCCGACGCCGACCTCCGCCGTCGTGAGGGCCTGGACTGGACGATCGTCCGACCCGGTGGCCTGACCGACGACGCCGGCACCGGCCAGGTCACGGTCGGGACGACCGTCGACCGTGGCAGCATCCCCCGCGCCGACGTGGCCGAGATCATCGCCACGGCGCTGATCGAGGGCACCGCCGTCAAGACGCAGTTCGAGGCCGTCTCGGGCGACGTCACCGTCTCGGACGCGCTGGCGACCATCAAGTACTGACCCGCGCCTCCTGGTCGTCGTCCGACGGCCCGGAGGCCGTCGACCGAGACACGAGAGCCCCGGAGGCGCGACCTGCGCACCGGGGCTCTCTCGTGTCGTCGGGGCGGCCGGGTCGTCCACCCGGCCCGACGTCTCAGCTGACGGCTGCGGCCTGACGGGCGATCTCGAGCTCTTCGTTCGTCGGGACGACGAGGACCGAGACCTTCGACCCCTCGGGCGAGATGTAGCGTGCCTCGCGGGAGGCGAGCTCGTTGCGGTCGTCGTCGACGTGGATGCCGAAGAACTCGAGGCCCATCAACGTGCGCCGACGCAGCAGGGCGTTGTTCTCGCCCACTCCCGCCGTGAAGACCACGGCGTCGAGGCCACCGAGCTGCGCGACGTAGGCACCGATGTAGTGCCGCAGGCGGTGCCGGTAGACGGCGAGCGCCGCCTCGGACACGGCGTCGCCGCGGGACGCGCTGTCTTGCACGTCGCGCATGTCGCCGCTGCCGGTCAGGCCGAGCAGCCCGCTCCCCTTGTTGAGCAGCGTCTCGAGCTCGGCGAAGTCGAGACCGGCCTCGCGGTGCAGGTGGAAGACGGCGGCGGGGTCGATGTCGCCCGAGCGCGTGCCCATGACGAGCCCCTCGAGGGGCGTCATGCCCATGCTCGTGTCGATCGACCGGCCGCCGTCGATCGCGGCGGCCGAGGCACCGTTGCCGAGGTGCAGCACGATGGTCTTCAGCTCGGCGAGGGGGCGACCGAGGAACTCGGCGGTCTTCTCGCTGACGTACTTGTGCGACGTGCCGTGGAACCCGAAGCGGCGGACGTGGTGCTGCTTCGCCAGCTCGGCGTCGATCGCGTACGTGTAGGCCGCGGGGGCGAGCGTCTGGTGGAACGCCGTGTCGAAGACCGCGACGTGGGGCACGTCCGGGAAGGCCTCCTTCGCCGCGCGGATGCCCTGCAGGTTGGCCGGGTTGTGCAGCGGGGCGAGGGCCGACAGACGCTCGATCGCCTTCTCGACGTCGGTCGTGACGACCGTGGCGCGGTCGAACTCTTCTCCGCCGTGGACGACGCGGTGGCCGACCGCGACGGGCGGGTACTCGGCGAACGACGGGCCGTGCGCGTCGAAGGCGGTCAGCATCGCGGCGAAGCCGGCGGCGTGGTCGGCGATCGGCTGGGTGTCGTTGCGGGTCTCGTCGCCGGTGACCTCGTTGCGGTGGCGGGTCGACCCGACCGCCTCGCCGATGCGCTCGACGAGGCCGCTGGCGAGCGTGCGCTCCCCCTCGAGCTCGATCAGCTGGTACTTGAACGACGACGAGCCGGAGTTGACGACGAGGACGGTGCTCACGAGGAGGCTCCTTGGGTGCTGGTTGCGGTACTGGTACTGGTGCTGGTGGCCTCGGCTGCGGCGGCCTGCGTGCCGGCCTGGATGGCGGTGATGGCGACGGTGTTGACGATGTCGCCCACGAGCGCCCCCCGCGACAGGTCGTTGATCGGCTTGCGGAGGCCCTGCAGGATCGGGCCGATCGCGACGGCGCCCGCACTGCGCTGCACGGCCTTGTAGGTGTTGTTGCCCGTGTTGAGGTCGGGGAAGATGAACACCGTCGCCCGACCGGCGACCTCGGACTCGGGCATCTTGGCGGCGGCCACGGTCGGGTCGGCCGCGGCGTCGTACTGGATCGGCCCCTCGACGAGCAGGTCGGGTCGGCGTTCGCGCACGAGGGCCGTGGCGGCGCGGACCTTCTCGACGTCCGCACCGGAGCCGCTGTCGCCCGTGCTGTAGCTCAGCATCGCGACGCGCGGCTCGATGCCGAACTGCTGCGCGGTCTGCGCCGACGAGATGGCGATGTCGGCCAGTTGCTCGGCCGTCGGGTCGGGGATGACGGCGCAGTCGCCGTAGACGAGCACCCGGTCGGCGAGCGCCATGAGGAACACGCTCGACACGACGCCGACGTCGGGCAGCGTCTTGATCACCTCGAACGCCGGTCGGATGGTGTGCGCCGTGGTGTGCTTGGCGCCCGACACCATGCCGTCGGCGAGACCGAGCTTGACCATCATGGTGCCGAAGTACGAGACGTCGGTGACCGTGTCCATCGCCTGCGAGACCGCGATGCCCTTGTGCGCCCGCAGCTTGGCGTACTCGGTCGCGAAGAGCACCTGCAGGCTGGGGTCGAACGGGTCGAGCACACGGGCGGTGGCGAGGTCGAGACCGAGTTCGGCCCCTCGGGCGCGGATGGCCGTCTCGTCGCCGAGCAGCGTGATCGCGGCGACGCCGCGCTGGAGCAACGTCGAGGCGGCTCGGAGCACCCGGTCGTCGTCGCCTTCGGGCATGACGATGTGCTTCTGCGCCCCTCGTGCCCGCTCGAGCAGCTGGTACTCGAACATGAGCGGGGTGACCACGCCGGACGGGCTGACCTGCAGCAGGCGCAGCAGTTCGGCTCCGTCGACGTGCGTCTCGAAGAGAGCGAGCGCGAGGTCGTACTTGCGGGGCGAGTCCGCGGCGAGTCGGCCCCGCGTCTGGGTGATGGCGAGGGCGGTGTCGTAGGTGCCGGTGCTCGTGGTGGCGATGGGCAGCGGGCTGTCGAGCCCCTCGAGCAGGCGCTCGACCTGGGGGGCCAGGGCGAACCCGCCGTTGAGCACGATGCCCGCGAGCGAGGGGAAGGTCTCGGAGGCGTGCGCGAGCACGGTGGCGACGAGCACGTCCGAGCGGTCGCCCGGCACGACGACGACGGCGCCCTCGGTGAGGCGCGGCAGCACGTTCTCCATCGACATGGCGGCCACGACGACCCCGAGCGCCTCGCGGTCGAGCAGGGCGTCGTCGCCGCTCAACAGGGTCGCGCCGGTGGCCTGCAGCACGGCGCGCATCGTCGGGGCGACGAGCACCCGGTCTTCGGGGAGCGTCCAGATGGGGACGCGGCCGGTGGGTGACGCCTCGAGGGCGTGGCCGATGCCGTCGACGACCTCGTCGAGGTGGTCGGGGTCGACCCGGTTGGCGACGACGGCCAGGAGGCTCGCGTGCTCGGAACGCAGCTCGGCGGTGGTCAGTTCGGCGACCTGGCGCATGTCGACGCCCGAGCGCCGCGTCTGGCCGTCGGCGCTGCGGCCGCCGAGCACGAGCAGCACGGGCGCGCCGAGGTTGGCCGCGATGCGGGCGTTGTACGAGAGCTCGGTGGGGCTGCCGACGTCGGTGTAGTCGGAGCCGATCACGACGACCGCGTCGCACTGGCGCTCGACGGCGGCGAAGCGGCTGACGATCGTGGCGAGGGCGGCGTCGGGGTCGGCGTGCACCGCGTCGTAGCTGACGCCGACGCACTCGTCGTAGGCCAGGTCGACGCTGTCGTGCGACAGCAGCAGCTCGAGCACGTAGTCGCGCTCGTCGGTCGATCGGGCGACGGGTCGGAACACCCCCACGCGGCCCACCTCGTGACTGAGCGTGTCGAGCACGCCCAGCGCGATCGTGGACTTGCCCGTGTGGCCTTCGGCAGAGGTGATGTAGATGCGTGTCGACACGCCCGCCAGCCTACGGGCGGCAGCCTTCGAGCCGCCGGGGAAGCGTGCTGGCGGAGGCCACGAGACGTCTCCTAGGCTCGTCGGCATGCAGATCCGCACCGCGACCGAGGCCGACCTGCCCGGCGTCCTCGAGATCCACGCCGACGCCGTCGCGCACTCCAAGGCCATCTGGACCGACGTCACGCCGACCCTCGAGGGCCGACGCGAGTGGCTCACCGGCCATCAGGAGGCGCGGCGCAGCGCGATCGTCGCGGTGGACGGCGACGAGGTGCTCGGCTACGGCAGCTACGGGCCGTTCCACGCGAAGGACGGCTACCGGCACACCTGCGAGAACTCGGTCTACGTGCGCCCCGGGCAGCAGGGCAGGGGCCTCGGACGAGCACTGATGACCGAGCTGGTCGAGCGCGCGACGCGGGACGACCTGCACGTCATGGTGGCGCTGATCGAGGCGGGCAACGAGGCGTCGGTGCGGCTGCACGCGTCGCTCGGCTTCGAGGACGCCGGCGTGCTGCGCGAGGTCGGCACGAAGTTCGGCGAGTGGCTCGACCTCCGGTACATGTCCCGCCGCCTCGCCTGACCCGGACGCGCCGGGACGACGAGGCGGCGGGACGACGACGGGCGCCGCCTCCGAGGAGACGACGCCCGTCGTGGGTGGAGCGGTGAGCTCAGCGTCCGTCCGAGCCGTCCTGTCCGGTGTCACCGGTCGCGTCGAGCCGGCCGTCGATCGCCGGGTCGGGCGACACGACGTCGACCTGCAACGGCGGCTCGGCGACGACGGCCGAGGCGGACGTCGCCCGGCTCGCCGGGGAGCCGTCACGGCCACCCCGGACCCGGCGTTTGACGGCCTCCCACGGGCGGGCGAGGCGTGTGCCGCCGGCCTGGGCCGGGGCGTCGACCTCGAGACCGTAGTACGCACCGACGTGCTCCAGGAGGACGTCGCGCTCGGCCTTGTCGTACGCGCGACGTTCGCGGGTGAAGGCGATGATCGTCGACCAACAGGTCAACAGCAGGACGATGCTGAACGGCAGCGCCGTCGTGATCGCCGCGGTCTTCAGGGCGTCCAGACCGCCGGTCAGGAGGAGCGCGACGGCGAGCAGGGCGGCCACCAGGGCGAAGAACACCCGGAGCCAGTTCTTCGGCTCGATGTCGCCGCCCGACGCGATCATCGCCATGACGAGCGATCCGGAGTCGGACGAGGTGACGAAGAACACGCCGATGAGCAGGATCGCGCCGAAGGTCAGGACGGTCCCGGCGGGCAGGCCGCCGAGCAGGGCGAAGAGCGACCCCTCGACGTCGACCGAGCCGTCGGCTCCGACGAGGCCACCCGAGCCGTCGGTCTGCTGGTGGATGGCCGCACCACCGAGGACGGCGAACCACAGGAAGGTGAGGGCGGTCGGGACGAGCAGCACGCCGAAGACGAACTGGCGGACCGTGCGGCCCTTCGAGATGCGGGCGATGAAGACGCCGACGAAGGGCGCCCACGACATCCACCACCCCCAGTAGAACGTGGTCCAGGCGCCCTGCCACTCCTCGCCGGCGGCGCCCTGCTGGGCGGTGACGTTGAAGGACAGCCCGACGACGTTCTGCAGGTACGCGCCGATGGACTGCACGAAGTCGCGCAACAGGAACTGCGTGGGTCCGACGATCAGGATGAACAGCAGCAGGGCGGCCGCGAGGATGAGGTTGAAGTTCGAGAGGATCTTCATGCCTTTGGTCACACCGGTGACGAGCGACACGATGGTGACCGCCGTGATGACGGCGATGATCGCGAGCTGGCTCACGATGCTGCTGTCGGCGATGCCCGCCGCCTCGAGGCCGGCGCCGATCTGGATGACGCCGAGGCCGAGCGAGGTCGCGACGCCGAACAGCGTGCCGACGAGGGCGATGACGTCGATCAGGTTGCCCCAGCCCCCGCGGACGCGGTCGCCGAGGAGGGGCTCGAGGGCCCAACGGATGGAGACGGGGCGACCCCTCCGGTGGATCGCGTAGGCGAGGGCGAGTCCGAGGACGACGTAGATGGCCCAGGCGTGCAGCCCCCAGTGGAGGAAGGTCTGGGTCAGGGCCTGCTGCGCGAGCTGGTCCTCGGTGCCGGTGACGCCCGGTCGTGGCGAGGCGAAGTGGCTGAGGGGCTCGGAGACGCCGTAGAAGACGAGGCCGATGCCCATGCCCGCGGCGAAGAGGAGCGCGAACCACGAGCCGGTCGAGAACTCGGGCTCGTCCTTGTCCTTGCCCAGCTTGATGCCACCGAACCTGCTGAACCCGAGGAACAGGCTGAAGCCGACGAAGAAGGCGGCGATCAGGACGTAGTACCAGCTGAAATTGCGGACGATGCCGCTCTGCAGACCGAGGAACAGCGCCTCGGCCGAGGCGGGCGCGATCAGCGTGTAGGCGACGAAGCCGAGGACGACGGCGGCGGCCGGCCAGAAGACCCAGCGGCGCAGTTGAGGGGTGGTCGAGACGGTCTCCGTCGGGGAAGCGGGATGGTCGGCGGGGGGCACGGAAGAGGGCGGAGTTGTCGTGGCCATGCCTCCATGGTGCCGGTCGACGGGCCCGCCGTCCCAATCACGACGTCGTCCGGGTCACCGATCCTGGTGACGATAGTGCCGGTTGCGGGGTCGCAGGACGGCCGTCGCGAGGGCGGCGGCGAGCACCGACGCCACGAGGATGGCGACCTTGGCGTCGTCGTCGTGAGCGCTGCCGAGCCCGTAGCTCAGTTCGGCGACGAGCAGGGACACGGTGAAGCCGATGCCCCCGAGGAGGGCGACGCCGGTGAGGTCCACCCATTTGATGCTCCGGTCGAGTTCTGCCCGGGTGATCCTGGTCGTGATCCAGGTCGTCGCGAGGATGCCGACGGGTTTCCCGAGGACGAGGGCGGCGATGATGCCGATCGTGACGGGGCTGGAGAGCGCCGTCCTCAGGCCGTCGAGGCCACCGAAGGCGACGCCGGCGGAGAAGAACGCGAACACGGGGACGGCGAAACCGGTGGAGATGGGCCGGAAGCGGTGCTCGAAGACCTCGGAGAGCCCGGGGCCGGTGCCCGGCCCGCCACTGGCATGGCTGCGGATGACGGGGACGGCGAAGCCGAGGAGGACCCCTGCGACGGTGGCGTGGACGCCCGACGCGTGGAGGAGTCCCCACACCAGGACGGCGACCGGCAGCAGGATGAACCAGTTCGCAGCCGGGTGCAGGCCGAAGAACCGCCGGAACCGCTGCGTCAGGAACACGTACGCCCCGAGCGGCACGATCGCCAGGGCCAAGGGGAGCACCTCGATGGCACTGGTGTAGACGAACGCGATGATGCCGATGGCGATCAGGTCGTCCACGACCGCGAGGGTGAGGAGGAAGATCCGCAGCGCAGCAGGGAGTCTCGAGCCGACGATGGCGAGGACCGCGACGGCGAAGGCGATGTCGGTCGCGGTGGGGATCGCCCACCCGCGCACCGCCTCCGGGTCACCGAGGTTGACGGCGGTGAAGATCAGGGCAGGAACGAGGACTCCCCCGAACGCGGCGGCCACCGGCACGATCGCTTTGCTGATCTTCCGCAGCTCTCCCGCGACGAATTCGCGCTTGAGCTCCAGGCCGACGAGGAAGAAGAAGATCGCCAGCAGCCCGTCGGCGGCCCACTCCCCCACGCTCAGGTGCAACCCGAGGGCCTCCGGGCCGAACTCGAAGTCACGGATGGCGAAGTACGCACCGGACGCCGGTGAATTCGCCCACACGACGGCGACGACCGCCGCGATGACGAGGACGATCCCCCCCACTGTCTCCTTGCGGAGGATCTCCCCGAGACGGGTGGACTCCAAGGAAGTGTCCTCGGCGAACAGTCCGGGAGCAGCGGCGGAAGGACGGGAAGGGGGCAGGTCGTCGTGTGGCATCTCTCCTCGTCTTATCAGACGGCGGCAGATCGAGACCCCACCGAGCCCGGGCAGCACCACCTCCGCGACGGGCTCGGGAGCCGAACACGGAACGAGAAATGGCCCCTCCCGAAGGGAAGAGCCATCTCGATGCGGAGGATAGGGGATTCGAACCCCTGAGGGCTTGCACCCAACACGCTTTCCAAGCGTGCGCCATAGGCCACTAGGCGAATCCTCCAGGGCGGGCACACGGCGAACCGGCGCACGACCGAGACCAGCGTACCGGACTCCGCGGGGCCCGGTGGACGTCCCCGTGTCGCTGCTGACCTTGAGGCTCCCTCATGGCTACCGTCGGGGCATGACCGACGCGCACCGCCCCTCCTCGGAGCACCTCGACGCCGCAGCCCTGCCGCCGCGCGCCCGCGCCGTCGTCGCCGCCCTGCGCGCCGCCGGCGCCGAG